>JBDKRJ010000022.1:0-47013 GCA_039683455.1 Rikenellaceae bacterium
TTTGAAAGTTACAGAAGATTGAGCAAGGATTTTGAATTCAACCCGGATACAAGTGAGGCTATGATACAGTTGGCGATGATTAAGCTGATGCTTAACAGAATTAATAAATGAAATTTAAACAGTTTCTCATACATGGGTTTCATTTACCCACGTCTTTAATACGTGGGCATTATTCTAATTATTTTACCCACATCCAAACAACAAGGGCATTTCGTGCTTACGTTCATTTAACTTATTCTTTTTCAACAATCTAATATAAACAAAGCTTTAGTAAATGAAAGAAAACTGGAATTGCTACATTTGAATGGACCACGACAGAAAAGGGTAAGGTCGTTTTGGAGAAAAAAATAAGAGACCCCCACTTAAGAGAGTCTCCTATTTATTGATACTAACTTAATTACGCCTGGCTGATTGCTCCAACAGGGCAAACATCTGCACAAGTACCACAATCAGAACATATATTTGGGTCTATTTTGTAAATATCACCAGGAGAGATAGCCTCTACAGGGCACTCATCGATGCATGTTCCGCAAGCAGTGCAATCTTCAGAAATTTTGTAAGCCATTATTTTTGATTTTTAAATTGTTTAATTGTTGCAAAGGTATAAAATTGGTTGGAATAGAACAAATACAAATTGTATCTTTGTAGTTGTTTTTTATATAAATTAGTTGTTGATATGAGCGTTTTTTCAAAGATAAAAGTAATTATTTACACCGTTTCAGCTCTTGTTTCTGTTTCACTATCTGGCCAGAACGACAGAGTTGCAAGCATTGAGTTTAATAAGCTGGTTCATGACTTTGGAGATATCCAGATGAGTTCTGGTAAACAAAGTTATACTTTTACATTCAAAAATATCAGTCAGCAGCCGGTAGTGATTCAAACGGTTATTTCTTCCTGCGGTTGTACTACTCCTGAATGGACAAAAAGTCCGGTAAAACCCGGAGAAACCGGCAAGATAGCTGTAACATTTTTAAATGACCAAGGCCCCTATCCTTTTGACAAATCACTTACTGTTTATGTTACCGGATCTCCTAAACCCTTAATTTTAAGAATTAAAGGGATTGTACATGAGAAACAGAAAAGCATAAAGCAACTTTTTCCCGAGACATTCGGACCAATGGCTTTGAGAAGATCTCCTGTTGATGTCGGTCAGATTACTCAAGGCTCAGTTGACCATGAGACAATTGAAATTGCAAACATATCCAGAACACCAATTAAGGTAACTTTTGCCGACATCACAAAGGGGTTAACCTTGAAAATAACCCCCGCTACATTAGCACCCGACAGTAAGGGGGAACTGTTAATCAGCATAGATACCAGAACACAAACAAATTGGGGTCTCACCTCTTATATGGCCACCCCTGTAATTAACGGGAAAAAAGCATCAAGGAAAATTGTAATTACTGCCACAATAAGAGAAGATTTTTCAAATTTGACTAAGACTGAAATTGATCAGGCTCCACTTCCGATGGCATCAAAAAGTTCTTTTAATTTTGGCACAGTATCATCTGGAAATAAGATAGATACAACGTTCGAAATTAAGAATCTTGGCAAAAGAGATCTTATTATTCATAAAATTGACATTAATGAAAAGGGTGTTGAAACCACAAATCCAGGTAAAATCGCCTCTGGTTCAACCGGAAAAATTATCGTCAAGGTTAATACAGCCGGACACTTTGGTGAAAAGATATACATCCTGACACTTATTACTAACTCCCCGTCCAGACCAATAGTTAATCTTCTTCTAACAGGGGAGATAATTAAATAATATATTAAAAATGCCAGACTCAAATAAAAAAAGCGCACTTATAGTAAACGAAGGCATTAACCAACCTCCGGTTATCAATCCATACTTTCCCAATTTTTACAAAAAGAATAAGGTTAAAACTTTAACAGTAAAGGAGTATGTAAAAGGTATTCTTGCCGGAAACATAACTATACTCAGTCAGGCAATAACCCTTATTGAGAGCTCAAGACATGATCACAGGATTATAGCACAGCAGGTTATAGAGACTTGCCAACCATTCATTGTCAAGTCTATGCGTATAGGTATCACGGGAGTTCCCGGAGCAGGGAAAAGTACATTTATAGAAGCTTTTGGGGGTCTTATTACCGAAAGAGGTCATAAGCTGGCAGTTCTTACTATAGACCCAAGCAGTGAAAAGAGCAAGGGAAGCATACTTGGAGACAAAACGAGAATGGAGACACTCTGCTCAAATCCCAACGTTTTTATAAGGCCCAGCCCAACCGGAGGTTCTCTTGGAGGCGTTGCACGCAAGACGAGAGAGAGTATAGTACTTTGCGAAGCAGCAGGTTTTGATGTAATTTTTATTGAAACCGTTGGTGTAGGACAATCTGAGACAACTGTTCACTCCATGACAGATTTTTTTCTGCTTCTCATGCTTTCCGGAGCAGGAGATGAGTTGCAGGGTATAAAGAGAGGAATAATGGAGATGTCAGATCTGATAGCTATCACAAAAGCAGATGGAGCCAATATCGACAAGGCAATACTGGCAAAATCATTATATTCAAATGCTTTGCATCTTTTCCCTCCAACAGATTCAGGGTGGATTCCAACAGCAATGACCTCTTCTGCAGTTACAAAAGCAGGTTTACAAGAGATTCTGGATAAGATCATGGAATATTTCAAGCTGACTGAATCAAACGGATACTATCTTCATAACAGACGAGAACAGTCCAGGTTTTGGATGTATGAAACCATAAATGAGGAGTTGAAAAATAATTTTTTTGAGGATACAGCTATTCAACAGAAATTAATTGAGTATGAAGAGAGGGTTATGAACGGACAGATTGGTTCTTTTACAGCAGCATCCGAACTGTTAAAATTGTATAACAAGCGATGAACATTGTATTTGATGCATTAAAAAACAGCATCCTCATCACAGGTCTGGTAATGATAATGATGCTATTGATAGAGTATGTAAACATACATTCACACGGTAAATCATTTAAGAAACTTCAGAGCTCCCATGTTAAACAAGTAATCCTTGCCACTCTTTTAGGTGTGGTTCCGGGCTGTGTAGGTGGTTTTGCCGTCGTTTCGCTGTTTACTCATAATTTATTGAGTTTTGGTTCACTGGTAGCAATGATGATATCTTCGTCCGGAGATGAAGCATTTGTTTTGTTGTCTATGATACCTAAAACAGCACTTATACTATTTTCTGCCCTTCTCGTTTTAGGAGTTGCAGTTGGCATAGCTGTAGATAAAATTTTTAAGAAAACACCTGGACCATTTGAACCAGACCACTTTGAGATCCACGAAAGCAGCTATGATATTGATACATATCATCCAGTATTTGGTTCAAGCATAAAAGAAAACATAAAAAAAATAAGCAAGGAGAGGCTTTTGATTATGGCAGGTATAGCAATTTTTATTGTTGCCGTAGCTTTAGGCCTTCTGGAACACGAACATGGTACAGGTGAAACACACGGACACGCAGAAGGAAGTTTTGACATTTTCAGCGAAAGGTGGATAAACCTTGTTTTTGCAGGGATAAGTCTTGTTACATTGTTTTTAACCGCAAGGGCCAATGAGCATTTTATCAAAAGTCATCTCTGGGACCATGTGATCAGAAAACACCTTAAATCCATTTTTTTGTGGACATTTGGCGCACTATTGGTAATACAGTTCGGAACCCAGTTTCTCGATATTGAACACTGGTTAAAAGATAATGTGGTATTAATGATATTGCTCGCAGTAGCAATCGGGCTGATTCCGGAGTCTGGTCCTCACATGGTTTTTATAGCTCTTTTTGCCGGAGGGTTAGTACCATTCAGTGTTTTATTTGCCAGCTCAATTGTTCAGGATGGCCACACAACACTGCCACTCCTCGCCGAAAGTAAAAGCAGCTTTTTCAAAGCCAAGCTGATAAATATGGTTGTGGGGCTATCTGTGGGATTATTACTCCACTTTGTGGGATTGTAGTTTACTCTCCGTTCATAGAGAGCAAAAACTCCTGGTTGCTTTCTGTTCTGAGAAGCCTTGTTTTCATGAATTCCATTGCTTCAACTGAGTTCATGTCTGCCAGGTAGTTCCTTAAAATCCAGATTCTGTTGAGTGTCTCCTTGTCAAACAGAAGATCATCCCTGCGAGTACTGCTTAACGTCACATCAACAGCCGGAAATACTCTCTTGTTCGATAATTTTCTGTCTAACTGAAGCTCCATATTGCCTGTCCCCTTAAACTCTTCAAAGATTACTTCGTCCATCTTGGAGCCTGTTTCTGTCAAAGCTGTAGCAAGAATTGTGAGAGAACCGCCGTTTTCTATATTTCTTGCAGCACCAAAGAAACGTTTGGGTTTTTGGAGAGCGTTTGCATCAACACCACCACTCAGCACCTTACCTGATGCAGGTTGAACAGTATTATAGGCTCTTGCTAAACGAGTTATGGAATCGAGTAAGATTACCACATCATGGCCACATTCAACCAGCCTTTTGGCTTTTTCCAGAACAATGTTGGCAACTTTTACGTGTCTTTCTGCAGGTTCATCGAAAGTGGAGGCAACTACCTCGGCCCGAACACTGCGGGACATGTCGGTAACCTCTTCCGGACGCTCATCAATTAGCAAAACTATCATGTACACCTCCGGATGGTTGGCTGCAATTGCATTTGCAATATCCTTAAGCAACACAGTCTTACCAGTTTTTGGCTGAGCAACTATCAGTCCTCTCTGCCCCTTTCCTATAGGAGCAAAAAGATCAACAATTCTTGTTGACAGATTATTGTGTCCATTTGAAGTAATATTAAACTTCTCCTCTGGAAAAAGCGGCGTCAAAAAGTCAAATGGCACCCTGTCTCTGATGAACTCAGGAGATCTGCCATTTATCTGACTAACCTTTACAAGCGGAAAGTATTTATCTCCCTCTCTTGGTGGACGTATCTCCCCCACAAGTGTATCGCCGGTTTTAAGTCCATAAAGCTTGATCTGAGACTGAGAGAGGTAGATATCATCCGGTGAATTTAAGTAGTTGTAGTCCGATGAACGGAGAAAACCATATCCGTCCGGCATAATTTCTAAAACACCGGTTGCTTCAACAACTCCTTCAAATTCAATTTTGATTTTTGCAACAGGCTCTTTAACTCTCTTATCTTTGTTATCCTCCTGATTTGACTCATCCTCATTAACATTGGCAATTTGGCCCGGAATATGCCTGTTGTCTTTATTCTCTTTTGTAAATTGAGCTCTTTTATGCTCTCTAACTGGATTTTGTCCCTGACCTTGTTGGTTTAACCCATGTGGTTGGGCTTGTTCCGGAGTTTGAAACTGAGGCTGACTTTGATTTTGACCCTGGTTCTGCTTTTGGTTTTGGTTTGGATTTGGGTTTGGATTTGGGTTTGGATTTGGGTTTGGCCTTTGGTTAGTATTCTGGTTGGGATTTCTTCTTTGGTTCGGGTTCGGGTTCGGATTCGGTCTGCTGATGTTTTCAGTTTGATCCTTCTTAATTTCAACCTCATTTTCATTCACAGCCAATACTACTTCTTCAGTCTTTTTCTCCTCACTCTTTTTTATCTCATTTACTTTAGGATCCTTTAGTTTTGGATTTCTTCTAACCTTTACACTCTGTTTGACTAAATCGTTCTTGGGAGCCTGAATATCTGATTTATCCTCATTCCGGGGAGTCTGTTCACTCTTTATGACCTCTTTTTCAGTTGGAGTTTTTGCCAATTTCATTCTTTTTTTTTGCTGTTTTTGCACAAGAGCTCTCTTTAGCAGAGGTTCATTAGAGATGCTTCCCTGCTTTGCCTGTTCATCCAAAATCTCATAAACTAATTCCTCTTTGGAGAAACTTTTCGCTTTGCTGACATTCAGCTTCTGCGCAATAGCAATTAAGTCATCCTGACTCATCTTGCTCAATTCTTTTATATCGTACATTTAAATTGTTGTAGGAGTATTGATTTATCTGAAAAGAAAATCGTGAACTGCCGACAAATGTAGAGATATTCTCAACAAAAACAAAAAAAAGCAGACAAATCTCTACTTTATCTATCTTGCTGCTATTACATCTATCTCTAAAAGTGCACCTTTAGGCAATCCAACAACTGCAAATGCAACTCTTGCAGGAAATGGCTCTTTGTAGAATGTGGAATAGACTTCGTTCATCACTGTAAAGTCTTTCATATCTGTCAGATAAACTGTAGATTTGACAATATTCTCAAAGCTGCACCCTGCTTCTTGAAGAATAAATTGAATATTGTTTAAAACTTGTATACACTGTTCCCTTACGCCGCCTTTTACAAATTCCCCTGTCTGAACATCAACAGGAAGTTGACCGGAAACAAATATCAGCCCGTTGGACTCCACCGCCTGACTATATGGCCCGACAGCCTTTGGAGCTTTAGAAGTAGAAAAAACCTTTTTGTTCATAATAGTTATTGTTTTTTAAATTAAAATCTTCTGTCCCAATAGCTTGCATTTCGCTTATACTGTAATAGATCTGCAAGAGCAGATGCTTTTGCATTAATTCTGAAACTCCAGCTCTCCCAAATACCACCCGGAACCCATGAAAATGAAATCTGGAAGCAGTGAAGATCAAAAGTTGCGCTTAATTGGGTTGTTGACAACTTAAACTTCATCAAGTCAACTCCGGTGTTGATATTAAAGTTAAGATCGCGGTACATTTTCACCTGTGCAGATATTCCCAGTGTCTGAGTACGGGTGTGTACTGTAGTAAGTTTCTCACTTGCATACTGATACGATCTGCCATATGAGTAGTTGTAATTAAGATTCACAGACCATGGAATTGACGGGTCCAAATAGTAGATCCAACCGCCGGGTATGTATTCTCCTGTAACCGGATGATAATATATCTTTTTATAAAGAGATCTCGAATCTCTTTCACCACTTTGATTTGTAGAATTCTTATTGCTCGCTTCCGCTGAACCTCCTCCTCCCCATTCCCCTTTACCTGAAAATTGATAGGATAGAGATATACTTGCATTCATTAATCGTGCAAGTTTAAACCCTCCCTCCTTAACAATATTGAATTGTCCAATTTTTCTTCCCTGACCATCAATAGCATAAGGGTCAAAATTTGCATTTGCACTCAGACCCAGAGTACCAAAAATTGTAGTACTCATATTAACAGAAATATTGGACAACTTGATAGAGTCTGCAAGAAAGTTATAAGAACCTCCTATAGCGAGGTTATCTATCAGCTTCAGCTTAGAGGTGCCACTGCCTGTGGTGTCATTATCATTTTTGATCTTAGCCTCAAGGTTGTTTCCAACCGAAAACCCCAGACTGGCAGTTCTACCTTTTCCGGGATACCCGTATATCAGGCCTTCATATTTGTTGTACTCCTGCAAATGTTGAATTCCATTTTCGTCCACATATGACAAAGTTCTGTATCCATTTAAAGGAGTACCAAGTTCAGGTCTGTAGCTAAAACTTAATGAGGGAGATATCATGTGTCTGATAGCTTGCAACTTTCCTCTTTTTCCAAAATCAAATTTACCAAACAATCTGGTGTTCATCGAGAGAGACGCAGAGAAATCCTGTGTCACTCCAAAGTGACTGAAAATATTTGAGGTATTTGTTTCTACAGTTTGTGTATCTTCATTGAATACCTTTTCGTTTGTCTGAAAATACCAGTTCATGCCATAACTGATTCCCGGAGAGAATATAAAATACTTTAACAGATTAAACTGAGGCAAACTTATACTGAAATTATGATTCATTCCGCTCTTGAACTTTGATAAAAAATCAGGTCCTCCAAACTCTTTTGCCTTAAAATTAATTTTGTTATCCAGAGTAGTGTTGTAGCTAAATGAAAACTTTTCATAAAAACGCTCTTGGCCAACAGCGTCTTTTCTCTTAAAAGGATAAATACGGTTAAGAGAAAATGTCAGGTTCGGAAAGGTAAAAGCATAAGAGCTGTCAAGAGAGTTCTGACTGTGTAAAATATTTGCAGAAAAGCTGTATGGTTTGTCTGAAAATGTTTTGGAATATGAAATAGAAGATG
Source organism: Rikenellaceae bacterium (assembly GCA_039683455.1). Lineage (GTDB taxonomy): Bacteria > Bacteroidota > Bacteroidia > Bacteroidales > UBA932 > Bact-08. The sequence goes on from JBDKRJ010000022.1 coordinate 7,984, forward strand.
AAATCTGGTTCTGCAGTCTTTGCTTTATGTCATATGAATTGTAGCGGTTATTCAAAGGAGTGGAAAAGTTTACCGACGCTCTGAATGAGGTTCCGGGCCTTGCCTTTGAATCTTGAGAATGGCTCCACCTCACAGAAAAATCACTGGAGCTGTAAAAATCGGCACCACCCTTCTCTCCTGTTTGATTATACGAATAATTTAAACCAAAACTACCATCAAACTTATACCTTTTTCTGTATCTGGATTCAATAACCATATTCCATGATCCCAGTGAAAAAAGATCTACAGTTACAGAGGCATCAAAATGGTCACCAAAAACAAAATAGTAACCTAATCCATTCAATCCGAAACCTCGTGAAGCCTCTTCATTAACAGAAGGAATAAGAAGTCCGCTTACCCTTTTCTGTTGATTGGGAACAAAGCCAAAAGGCAACATAAAAGGAGTTGGGACGTCTTCAACAACAAGATATGCCGGGCCAAAAACCGTTACCTTATTAGGTTTATCTACAACTTTTGCTTTTGAGAGTTTCAGGTAAAAGTGAGGATGCTCCAGATCACATGTAGTATACATACCTTTTGAGATATTTATGGAATTATCCGGCATTTTTTTCAGCACGGTACCATGCAGAAATCCCTCGGACTCCTGTGTAATCATATTTTTAATTTTGGCTTTTTTGCTTTCAAAATTATAATACACCGTTTCCATTTCATACTCGCTCGCTCCCTCTTTCATCTTAGGCTTGCCCTGCAATACCCCCGCAGTATCCTTGACTCCGGCAGCATATACTGTCTTTGTATCGAGGTTATACTCCATATAAGCAGACTTTAGTTCAAGATCACCATAAGTTACGATAACATCTCCATAATAATAAATAATCTTTTTACCATTGGAAAAATCCTCAACAATTGAATCTTTTGCTCCGGAAAAAGCAGGTATGGCTATAGAACCTTTCCTAATCAGGGTGTCTTGTTTTTTGTTGGCAGTATCTTTCTGAACAGTAACTATTTGAAGCGTATCTGCATTGGTAGTTTTCTTTAAGTCCTGCATTACAGGCCGTGCATAGATCTGCCCCGTAGAAAGTATAATAAGAGTTATCCGGAATAACTTAAAGATGTTTCTGCGAGAGACCAAAATGGAGAAAGGTTAAATAAATTATTACTACTTTTGTAGTTTACAAAGTTAAATATATTTAGCAACAAAAATGCCATATAGATTACTTTTAACAATATTTTGTCTTTTATTCATCTCGATCATTCAGGCACAAGATAACCAGACCGTAAAAATCAGAACGGTAGTCATTGACCCCGGTCATGGCGGACACGATCCTGGAGCTATCAGCCCAAACAGAAGAGTTTATGAAAAGAACATTACTCTCTCAGTTGCCCTTAAACTTGGTGCACTGATAAAAGATAAATACCCTGATATTCAGGTAATCTATACAAGAACCACAGATGTTTTTATTCCCCTTATCACACGTACAGATATTGCAAACAAAAATCATGCAAATCTCTTTGTCTCAATTCATGTAAATTCTGCAAAAGCAAGATCAGCATCAGGCTCAGAAACCTTTGTTATGGGGATGGATAAAAGCAGCTCAAATCTTGAGGTTACCATGCTCGAAAATAGTGTTATCGCACTTGAGGGGGATCATGAATCAAAATACGAAGGCTTTGATCCAAACAATCCTGAGTCTTACATAATTTTTAGCCTGCTACAGAATGCACACCTTGAGCAGAGCCTAATAATGGCATCGTTAATCCAGGATCAGTTTTCAAAAGGAGCTATAAAAATTAACAGGGGAATAAAACAAGGGGGACTTCTTGTTTTGTGGAAAACAACTATGCCTGCTGTGCTTGTTGAGTTGGGGTTTATCTCTAATTCTTCAGATTATAAGGAACTTATAAATACTAACAACCATTATCAATTTGCAAACAGTATTTTTAGGGCATTTGAAGATTTTAAAATCCAGTATGAACATGGCAGCAAAATTGTTGCTGACGTAGAAATGAAAACAGAAAAACAGGCTCCACAGAAAGCAGATTCAGAAGATTCACCGCATTTCAGAATTCAGATCCTGGCAGTCACCAAAATTTTACCTAAGAACTCTTCTGACCTTAGAGGAGAGAAGAATGTACAATATATCAGAGTTGGCAAATTTTACAAATACAGCGTAGGCGAATTTAGTAGCAAGGAAGAGGCTGCAAATGAGTTAAAAAATATTAAGAAAAAATTTCCTCAGGCATTCATTATCAAAGTAGAAAAAGGGACTATTGTTCCATTATAAAATAACGAATCAGTTTATGAAGATTAAATTCACAAAAGAACAGAAGATTGGACTTTTTGCAATACTTAGCTTATTTTCTTTGTATGTGGTAATCAACTATCTACGAGGAGAGGATTTGTTTGGCAGAAGGAATGTTTACTATGCAAAATACGAAAATGTAGAGGGGCTCACTCCTACCGGTCCGATCTTCATTAAAGGATTAAAAGTTGGTACTATTGAGTCTATTGATTATCTGGAAAAGAGTAATAACTTTTTGGTAACATTAAAAGTTGATTCCAAATATAAAATTTCTGACAGTTCTGTAGCACAAATATACAGTTCAGATATTCTTGGCGGCAAAGCTTTAAGAATCAACATGAGGAGTAGTACCAAATATCTTGATGACAATGACACTCTCCCTACCTCCATTGAACCTGCTCTTCTCGAGATGTTGGGCAGCGAACTTATTCCTCTGAAAAATCAAGCCACCGCACTTATTGAAAATATGAACAAGACGTTCAATAATGTAAATGACATTTTAGACAGTAACGCCAAGGATAATTTTGCCTTGTCGCTGGAAAATCTTAATAAAACAATTAAAAGTGCCAGGGCTATTGCTCAGAATCTTGAAAATAACGGACCGGAAATCTCCGCTGTGCTGGATAATTTAGACAAAGTTTCCGCATCTTTGAAAATTAGCACCAACCATCTCAACAGCGGACTTCAGAATTTTTCTGAAATTACAGATTCTTTAAAGAAAGCCGATCTGGTGGGAACTATTGAGTCTTTGAAAACTCTTCTTGCAGACATTAATAATCCGGAAGGAACTTTGGGAAAACTGATAAAAACTGACTCCCTGCACAACTCTGTTGACAGTCTGTTGAGGAATCTCGACGTTCTGGTAACCAACATAAATAAAAACCCCAAAAAATACATAAAAATTTCCGTATTTTAAAAATTATTTTTGCTTTATTTAGCTGATTTTGAATATTTTTTTTCTTTAAAAATTTTTGTGTTGAAAAACAGCTATTTGAAAAATAAATGAGAAATCCTAATTAAAAATTGTTTTTTTTAAAAAAATTTATCCCCATTTTTGTTGAACAATCTAAACTTAAATCTTAAACATGGCTGAAACGCAACATACAATTGTGTGGAATAATTGCCTACAAATTGTCAGGGACAATATCCATCCTCAAAGTTTCAGAACATGGTTTGAACCGATCAAGGCGGTAAAACTCTTAGGCAATGTATTGACCATTGCCGTCCCATCGCATTTTTTCAGGGAATTTTTGGAGGAACATTATATTGATCTTATCAGTAAGGCATTAAAACGTGAACTTGGTAAGGATGCAAAGTTAGAATACAATGTTAAAGTCGTTTCAAACGAAGCAGCAGTTCCAATTCCACAGCAATCTTCTGCAGAAATCAAAAATAAATCTGTTCCATTTCCAAATCAGGCAGGACTGATTGCAAATCCTTTTATAATTCCCGGGCTGCAGCAACTGCATATAGATCCTCAGTTAAATCCAAACTACAGTTTTGATAATTACATTGAGGGAGAGTGTAACAGGCTTGCCCGTTCTGCTGGTTTAACCATCTCGGCCAACCCTGGAAAAAGTGCTTTTAACCCTCTGTTTCTATACGGGGGCTCAGGATTGGGAAAAACTCACCTTGCACAGGCAATCGGTATTTCAATTAAAGAACAGTTTCCGGACAAAATAGTTCTTTACGTTAGTGCAAACCGTTTTCAGACTCAGTTCATGGATGCTGTAAATGTAAAAAATAAGCTTACAGACTTCCTTCATTTCTACCAGATGATTGATGTGTTAATTATTGATGATGTCCATGAATTTGCAGGTAAATCCGGTACGCAGAATGCATTTTTCCATATATTCAGTCACCTTCATAATCTTAGCAAACAACTAATTCTTACATCAGACAAGGCACCTGTGGACCTTCAGGATTTGGAGCCAAGGATGCTTTCGAGGTTCAAATGGGGTCTCTCTGCAGAATTAGCTCCACCTGATTATCAAACCAGAGTGGCTATACTTAAGGCTAAAAGTTACAACGATGGAATTACTCTTCCGGATGATGTTATCTCCTTTATTGCATCACGGGTAAACACTAATATCCGCGAAATAGAGGGCACACTTATATCTCTGCTTGCCCAGGCAACTCTGAACAACAAAAAGATAACACTGGAACTGGCAGAAAATCTTACAGAAAAACTCGTAAGCAAAAACAGAAACGAAATTTCTGTCGGCAAAATCCAAAATACAGTTTGTGAGTATTTTAAAATCAGCCCGGATCTGTTTCTCTCAAGTTCCCGCAAACGTGAGTTAGTACAAGCGAGGCAGATAGCAATGTTTTTAAGCAGAAATCTGACCAACAGCTCCCTGGCCTCCATTGGATCACAAACAGGAGGGAGGGACCACGCAACAGTTTTGCATGCATATAATACGGTGTGTGATCTTATTGACACAGACAGATCATTCCGCAAATACGTAGTAGATATCGAAAAACAATTAAAATCCTTTTAAGTATGGACGCTGGCCAAGTTTTTTCATTTTTTTCCGATATCTGTAAAATTCCAAGAGAATCAGGTCATGAAGAGCACATTATAGCCTATTTGCAACAGTTCGCAAAAGAGAGATCACTTGCATGCAAAACAGATGAGGCTGGAAATGTTTTGATATCCAAGGTCGCTTCCTATGGCATGGAAAAAGCGCCAACGGTAATTCTTCAGAGCCATTCAGATATGGTTTGCGAGAAAAATGTCGGTAGCAATCATAATTTCGAAAAAGATCCTATAAAGGTTACGGAAGAGAACGGCTGGCTCGTAGCAAAAGAGACTACTCTCGGTGCAGATTGTGGTATAGGCATGGCCGCTCAGTTAGCTGTCCTCGACAATGAAAACATTGTTCACGGACCCATAGAGGCACTATTCACAACTGAAGAGGAAACCGGCCTTACAGGAGCAAAATTTCTCAAACCGGGATTTATGACCGGTAATTATCTGATTAACCTCGATTCGGAAGATGAGGGAGAACTCTTTATCGGATGTGCCGGAGGTATAGATACAACTGCGAGATTTGAGTATACCAGGGAGCTGGTTGCTCCATTGAGAGAGAGTTTAACGTTTGGGTTTTACGGGGCTACCGGAGGGCATAGCGGAGATGATATTGAGAAAAACAGAGCAAATGCCAATCAGCTGGTTATCCGTTTTCTTTACCTGATCCTCGACAAATATGATATATCGCTATGCAAAATTGACGGTGGCAATAAAAGAAATGCTATCTCGAGGGAGGCATATGCTACAGTTTCAATAGATCCGAAGGACAAAGAGCACATCACAGCAATTTTTAAAGGGCTGGAGACAGAAGTAAAAGAAGAGTTTTTAAACTCTGACCCTAAGCTTTTTGGCAAAATTGAACCGACAGAACCCCATTCATACTGTATTGATAAAGACACAATGAGAAGGCTTATATATTCATTACACGGCTGCCCGCACGGTGTACTGGCAATGAGTCAGGAGATAGCAGGTTTTGTGGAAACCTCGACCAATCTTGCATCAGTAAAGATGCAGGAAGAGGGTGTAATTACTGTTTGTACAAGTCAGAGGAGCTCTGTCAACAGTGCCAGATATAATGCGGCAAATAGAATAGAGTCTATTTTCAGACTGGCGGGAGCGATTGTGACTCATGAGAGTGAATATCCGGGGTGGAAGCCAAAGCTGGACTCAAAACTGCTCACTTTAAGCAGGAGTTCATACCAGGAGTTATTTAACGTAGATCCTGTAGTCAGAGCTATTCATGCAGGGTTGGAGTGCGGACTTTTTCTTAACATCTACCCGAATCTCGATATGATATCCTTTGGTCCTACAGTTAAAGGGGCTCATGCTCCGGGAGAAAAACTGGATATAGCTTCAGTTGAAAAATTCTGGATGCTTCTAATAAACATTCTCAAAAAATTAAAGTAAAAACAAAGTCATGGGTGTTATTGTTGCTCCTTCTATGTTATCTGCAGATTTTGGCAAACTCGACGAACAGGTTGAGCTGATTAACAAAAGCAGTGCCGATTGGTTTCATCTGGATATTATGGATGGTGTTTTTGTACCCAATATCTCATACGGATTTCCAATTGTCAAAGCAATTGCAAAAAACGCAGAAAAGCCACTGGATGCTCATTTGATGATTGTAGATCCCGACAGATATTTTGAAAATTTCCAAGAACTGGGAGTGAAGTATCTGAGTGTGCATTACGAAGCCTGCATTCACCTACATAGATCTCTGCAACGTATAAAATCTCTGGGGATGAAAGCTGGTATAGCGCTAAACCCGCACACACCCGCACACATGCTTCACGAGATAATCACAGATGCCGATTTTGTACTTATTATGTCTGTTAATCCGGGATTTGGCGGGCAGAGCTTTATTGAAAACACCTATCAAAAGATAAAAAAAATAAAAGAGATTATCATACAAAACTCATCGGATTGTCTTATTGAGATAGACGGCGGTGTCAACAGCTTAAATGCACCTTTGCTGGTAAAATCTGGTGCAGATATACTTGTCGCCGGTTATTCAGTATTTAACGCAGAAGATCCTCAGAAAGCAATTACCGATTTAAAAGGTATTTGACCTCTTTGAATGTATAACTTCTCTTGGAACCATCTCTTTTCTCCAGAATAAGGCAGGCGTTTTTATCAACTCCCGTTATTCTTGCCTCAATAACATGGTTTGTATCTGCCTCCTCGTAATATGCAAATTCCATGTATCTGTACAGAGAGTCTCTGTAAGTCAATTCTGTACTCTCTTTGAAACTTTTGTATGACTTTACGTTTAAAGCATTATAGTATTCGTTTATAAATGATAGGACTCTCTCCAATTCCCTCTCCAGGTTGAACTCCACTCCTCTCTCCAGAAGCATGGATGTCGGATTTGGAGCATCTGAAGCAAACTCTTTCTGATTTAAATTGAGACCAATTCCGATTATTGAGGCTGACAAATTGGCACCACTTAGGTAATGTTCAATTAAAATGCCGCATATTTTTCTGTCTTCTACGTAGATATCATTTGGCCACTTGATTTTTGCGCTTAAATCAAAAGCATTCAAATATTTCACAATTCCTAAAGCAACAATCTGAGAAACAAGAAATTGATCAGAAGCTTTCAATAGCTTCGGCCTTATAAGAATGGAGAATGTCAAATTTTTTCCAGCAGCACTTTCCCAGCTATTCCCCTTCTGACCTCTGCCAGATGTCTGAAAATTAGCAGCATAGGTTGTGAAATCATTCGCAGTTTTAATTTGTCTAAGAGCCTCATTATTAGTAGAATCTATGGTTTCAAACCAATTAATCTCAAGTGCCATAATAATTAAATTTTAATTGGCCGCAAAATTGCAGTATTTTTGCAAGATAATAAAGAAATAATTTAAAAGACATTCTAGTGCCAACAAAAACAACAATAAACAAGGAGAAGATTCAGCCAAAAAAAACTGTTTCAAATGCAAAAAAAGAAAAAGTTTCATCAAAGTCAAAGCAAGAGGATGCTACAATAAAGAAGATTGAAAATATTGACACAGACATAGTAGAATTACATTGTATAGCAGATGCGATGCTGGAAAAAAAAGGGAATAACGTATGCTCTTTAAATCTGAAAAAGATCGGTACTGCAATCTCAGATTACTTTGTTGTCTGCAATGCTGATTCTACCACAAATGTGCTTGCGATCGCAGACAATATTGAGGAGATGATGCTAAGAAAATGCAACAGAAAAGTTGTTCGCATGCAGGGGAGAGAGAACGCATTCTGGATAATTCTCGATTACACAAACATTGTCGTTCATATTTTTCAGACTGAATACAGACTTTTTTACAGGCTTGAAGATCTCTGGGCAGATTCAGAAAAAACAATTTACAAGGACTAATTTATACAAGGAATATAAAATAATGGAATTACCAAAAAATAACGGATCAAACAAACAGATTTCAAAGTACTGGCCGCCAAAATTTAACATAATGTGGATATATATTATCTTACTTATTGGCATTTTATATATGTGGAACTCATATGATGGAGGAGAACCGGTTAAAACCGAGTGGTGGAAAGTAAAAGAGCAGATGGTCACAACAGGTGACGTAGAGAAGATAGTGTTCGTAACAAACCAGAACAGGGCAGAGATCTTTATAAAGAAAGACCGTCTTGGTAAATATAAAAATCAGTTTGGAGGCAAAGAACCAAAGTTCGGACCCCAGTTTTATTTTATTGTTTCAACAAACTTCAATGCAGAGGAGCAACTGGAGGAGGTAAGACGACAATTGCCCGAGCAGAACAGGTTTTCGATTGAAACAGAAGAGAGGACAAACTATTTCGGAAAAGCTATGGAATGGCTGCTGTTTCCTCTGATTTTGGTTGCTCTGTGGTTTTTTATGTTCAGAAAAATGAATAAGAACATGGGTGGTGGATCTCAGGGTGGAGGAGGAATCTTCTCGGTAGGCAAATCACAAGCAAAGCTCTTTGACAGAGAAAATGGTAATACTAAAATTACTTTTAAGGATGTGGCCGGTCTGGAAGAGGCTAAAGTTGAGGTTATGGAGATTGTGGACTTTCTGAAAAACCCTAAAAAGTACACAAACTTAGGTGGAAAAATCCCCAAAGGCGCACTACTTGTCGGCCCTCCTGGTACAGGAAAAACCCTTCTTGCCAAGGCTGTTGCAGGCGAAGCCAACGTTCCCTTCTTTTCGATTTCAGGCTCTGATTTCGTAGAGATGTTTGTAGGTGTGGGTGCATCAAGGGTAAGAGATCTTTTCCGTCAGGCTAAAGAGAAAGCCCCTTGTATTGTATTTATTGATGAGATAGATGCCGTAGGGAGAGCCCGAAGTAAAAATTCCGGATTCTCCTCAAATGACGAAAGAGAGAACACTTTGAACCAGCTTCTTACAGAGATGGATGGCTTTGGATCAAATTCTGGCGTTATAATTCTTGCGGCAACTAACAGAGCAGATATTCTGGATAAGGCACTTATGAGAGCAGGTCGTTTTGACAGGCAGATACATGTAGATCTTCCCGAACTCAGAGAGAGGGTTGAAATATTCGGAGTCCATCTCAGAAACCTAAAACTTGTAGAAGGGTTTAACATTGAGTTTCTTGCAAAACAGACTCCTGGTTTTTCCGGAGCAGATATTGCCAACGTTTGTAATGAAGCAGCTCTTATTGCAGCCAGAAAAAATAAGGAATTTATAGACAAACAAGACTTTCTTGACGCAGTTGACAGAATAATCGGAGGACTGGAAAGAAGAAGTAAGATTATCTCTCCGGAAGAAAAGAGAACTATAGCATTCCACGAAGCCGGACACGCAACAGTGAGCTGGATATTGCCAAACGCCAACCCTCTTGTTAAAGTGACTATAATTCCAAGAGGCAGATCCCTTGGTGCAGCCTGGTATTTACCTGAAGAGCGTCAGATTACTACCACAGAACAGATGATGGATGAGATGGCTGCAACATTGGGGGGAAGAGCTGCGGAGGAGATTATTAACGGCAAGATATCTACCGGAGCTCTGAGCGATCTTGAGAAGATCACAAAACAGGCATATGCAATGGTTTCATACCTTGGTATGAGCAAAGAGGTGGGAAATATCTCTTTTTATGATTCAACAGAATCATCTGGATTTACCATTGGTAAACCATATAGTGAAAAAACTGCGGAACTTATAGATAATGAAGCAAAAAGGCTGGTAGATGAGTCATACGTTACAGCTAAACAGGTCTTAAATAACCATAAAGAGGGTTTTATCAAACTTGCAGAACAACTTCTTGAGAAGGAGGTAATTTTCTCTGAAGATCTCGAGCTTATCTTTGGTAAACGAGCAGACAAACAGCTTCCTGTATAAAATGAATAATACTGTAGAAAGAACAATAAGCGGAACAATATTCTTAGCGATTATGATAGGAGCTCTTCTTACGAGCCCTGTCATTTTTGCTTTTGTGATGATGTTTTCCATAGCGCTCATGATGATTGAATATATTCAGATGGGAGTCGGAAAGAGTTTTAAAACAGCTCAGGCACTCTCAATCATCTCCGGGTTGCTCATTTATCTGTTTATTTTTCTTTACAAGGGTTATGGTTTGGACCCAAAGTACCTGTTTCTGATATCCTTTCCTGTCTGCGGAATTTTCATCACCCTTCTGTATGAAAAAAACGTTGAATCATACCACAGGCATCCGTATTTGATCAGTGCCATATTATATGTTGCTCTTCCATTTGCACTCACAAATTTTATTATTTTCGACGGTGCTGGAGAGTACAAACCAATGGCGTTACTCTCGTTATTTATTATAACATGGGCTTCAGATGTTGGTGCATATGTAATTGGGATGCTTTTCGGCCAGAAAAGCGGGCATAAACTCTTCCCATCTATCTCACCAAAAAAATCCTGGGAAGGATTCTTTGGAGGATTGTTTTTTGCAATAACAGCTGCCTGTTTACTTTGCCTTTTTAAACTCACTGATTTTGGGTTAATTCACACAATTTCGATTTCTTTAATCATTAATCTGTTTGGAGTTCTTGGAGATTTGATTGAGTCACAATTAAAACGTAACTTTGGTGTTAAGGATTCTGGAAAATTTATGCCTGGTCACGGTGGCCTTCTGGACAGATTTGACGGAGCACTAATCTCATTTCCTGCAGCTATAGCATATATAAAACTTTTTTCACTTATATAATTTAGTAACATGCGCATACATAAAGAGGGGTACGGAATAGTCATCAGAAGTTTTTTACTTATTTCAATTACTGTCGCTATTGTCTTTGTTTGGAAAGGGACAACAAATACAAGCTATATAGTTGCGCTGGCAGCTCTTCTTATGTTTTCATTTATACTCAGATTTTTCAGATCTCCAAACAGGGTTATATTAACAGATGATACAGCAGTATTGGCCCCTGCAGACGGAAAAGTTGTTATTATAAAAGAGGTTTATGAAGAGGAATATCTTAAGTCCAATTGCATACAGGTATCTGTATTTATGAGTCTCATAAATGTTCATATTAACTGGTTTCCAGTAGGAGGAGTTGTTAAGTACTTCAAATATCACCCTGGAAACTATCTTGTGGCGATGCATCCGAAATCTTCTGAAAAAAACGAGCGTACATCCATAGTTGTAGAACATAACGGAATCCCTGTCCTGTTCAGACAGATAGCAGGTATTCTGGCTCGTAGGATCATTTGTTATGCTAAAGAGGGCACTGAGGTTAAACAAGGAGCACAGACAGGCTTTATTAAGTTTGGATCAAGAGTAGATCTGTTCCTGCCTATTGATTCACATATCCAAGTTATAAAAGGCCAACATGTAAAAGGTTGTCAGACAATTATAGCAAAGTTTTAAGAAGAACAGACATCTCTGATACCATTTCATGAGTTTTTTTTGCAGCAACCAACGCGAAGTTTTCGCTGTGATCGGCAAAAATAATTGCTCTCGAAACATTCACAAGCAACCCGCAACGTTTATTCATGCCAAATCTGGCAACTTCTTCTATTGTTCCTCCCTGTGCACCAACACCTGGAACCAAAAAAAAGTTGTCCGGACAGTACTTTCTTATCTCAGCCAGTTTTTCCGGGCGGGTAGCCCCCACTACAAACATCAGATTATCCTTAGAACCCCAGGTCATGGAGGTTTCAATTACCTTGCGGTAAAGAGGAAGTCCTGATTCCAGTCTCTCCATTTCAAAGTCTTCGGCAGATGGATTGGAGGTCAATGCGAGAATAATTGCCCAGTTATCCTTGTATAGCAGAAATGGTTCCACCGAGTCTCTACCCATATAAGGGGCAAGTGTGACAGCGTCAAAATCCATGCTTTCAAAAAAAGCTTTGGCATATAGTTTTGCTGTATTGCCTATATCTCCTCTCTTGGCGTCAGCAATTATAAAAATAGAAGGATCCTTTTTTCTGATATATTCGACGGTCAAAGCCATCTGAATCCATCCCGAAACTCCCTGTGCTTCGTAAAATGCAAGGTTAAGTTTATAGGCAACTGCAAATTCTGCGGTAACATCTATAATGGACTTGTTAAAACTAAAAACCGGATCAGGCAAAACTTTTATGTGTTCCGGAAAGAGCTCCGGATCTGAATCGAGGCCTACGCAGAGAAAACTACCTTTGCGTAATATGCTCCTGTATAATTCGTCATAATTCATCATTATTACTCCCCGGAGGCTTTTAATCTCTCGGAATTCTCTGCTATCTGCAACTGATCAATTACCTCTTGTATTGCTCCATCCATAAAAACCGGAAGGTTATACATCGTATAGTTTATCCTGTGGTCAGTAACACGTGACTGAGGGTAATTATAAGTCCTGATCTTTGCAGATCTGTCACCGGTAGAGACCATTGTCTTTCGTTTGGCAGAAATTTCATTAAGGTACTTCTCGTACTCAAGGTTGTACAACCGTGTTCTGAGTTCGGCCAGAGCCTTTTCATAATTTTTGATCTGAGATTTTTCATCCTGACACTGAACCACAATACCTGTTGGAGTGTGAGTAAGGCGGATAGCAGAGTAGGTTGTGTTCACAGACTGACCACCAGGCCCGGAAGAACAGAATGTATCCTTGCGAACATCGCTGATGTTAAGTTCTACATCAAATTCATCTGCCTCTGGCAAAACTGCAATTGAAGCAGCCGACGTATGAACTCGTCCCTGAGTCTCTGTCTGAGGTACCCTTTGAACGCGATGTACCCCGCTTTCATACTTTAAAACTCCATATACACCTTGTCCGGATATTTTACAAATGATCTCTTTAAAGCCACCTGAAGAACCCTCGCTCTGGCTGTTGATCTCCATATTCCACCCCTTTCTCTCCGCAAATTTTGCATACATACGAAAGAGGTCTCCGGCAAAAATTGAGGCCTCATCACCACCTGATCCGGCACGAATCTCAACAATTGCATTTTTGGAATCCTGTGGATCGACAGGTATAAGTAAAAGTTTTAATTCCTCTTCAGCTACAGGCATCCTTTCCTCCAAATTTGTTATCTCCTCTTTGGCCATCTCACGAAGCTCTTCATCTTTCTCATTTTGAAGTATATCTTTTGCAGCTTCCAAATCCTCTACCATCTTTCTGTATTTGTCCCCTGCATTTACTATTGGTTCCAACTCTCTGTACTCCTTGCTGAGAGAGACATACCTCTTCATGTCTGACATCACGCCAGGGTCTGAGATCTGCTTAGAGATGCCCTCATATTTTTCACGAAGCCCTGAGAGCTTCGTCACTAAACTATTATCGCTCATATATTATAAAATAGAGTGCAAAAGTAGTCAATTTAACCGAGAGTAAAATATTTTATTCAGATTGCGCCCTTTTATACCTTATCCTGAGCACACCCATCCCATCATCAAAATCTGTTGATATTATTACTATTCCTCCACCTATAATCACATCTCTCCCTTTTTCCACAAAAGGTGATTGTCAGAAATTCAGAATCAGGTTTTAAATACTGAAAATCTTGAATTTTCCTATATCAGAGGTATTCTGAACGTGTGAGCCTATACATGCGCATACATCATAATCACCAATATTTACAATTCTAACAGTATTACTTGCCTCTTCAGGGAGTTTACTCAGATCTACCTCCTCTGGAACCTCTGAACGATCAACAAATGAAATTGTAATTGGTAAATTCTGATTTATTGTATAATTCACTTTATTCTCGATTTCCTTTATCTGGTCTGGTATTGGTTTTTTATCAATGAAATAATCACACTTGCTCTTTTTTCTCTCTATATGAGTGGAAATTGACCTTTTACACCCAAACAGTCTTACCATAGTTTGGTTTAAAATGTGTTCAGCCGAGTGCATAGGTGGATATTCCGCTTTATTGTGATCATTTAAAATTATTTCATCCATATTTTTTATAAAGTATTTCGCCAAAACGACTAATTAATCGAATAATGCCCTTTTGCGGTTATAACAACAACTGTAATTAATTTTTCATCCACCTGATATACTAACCTATTCTTGTCATCAATCCTTCTGGACCAAAGTCCGGAAAGATTGTGTTTTAATTGTTCTGGCTTACCAATTCCTTCATAAGGATGTTCACCTAACTCCTCAAATATTCTTTCAAGCCTCTTTGTTAAAACCTTGTCGCCTGATTTATAATGTGATGCTAAATGCTTTTTTTGCTGTATCAGTCACGACTACAATATATCTGGCCATATATTCTTTGTGTCTTTAATTCTAGTTACTCTACCTTCCTTCAAATCCTCTATATCTCTTAGAATAGACGCAATTACTTTTGGGTCAGAAAAACACATATCTGATTCTTCTGTTTCTTCAATAGGAGTAAGCAGCACAGGTTTTCTATTTTTTCCCCTGTGAACAATTACCTTTTCCTTTTCGGCTAAATCAAAATAACTTTTTTGATTTTCCCTAAATTCTCTTGTTGTTATTATTCTCATAAGTCATTCACTATTTTGCGTACACATTATAGTACTATATTGTGTGCAAATATAATGAAATTTTTATGCTAATTGCATAGCTCTTGAAAATAAGTTTAAAACCAAACGCTGGATATAGTGGACTTACTACAGCCACTCAGCGACCTAAACGGATCAAAAAACAACAAGCGGAAATTGGCATCTTATGTGTACTGGCACACTCCATATCAATTTCCGCATTTGTTTTTTAGCGTGGGAGCGCGAAGTGGGTAATTGTGGCGTACGACCTTTAAAGGCAATTACACAATCAAATAAAAACAGAAGCAAAATAGTTACTCGCCTAAAAAGAGCTTCATATCCTCGTCAACAGAACCAATTGGAGCAATTCCGAAATTTTTAACCAGAACATCAGCAACATTAGGCGACAAAAAGCCCGGGAGTGTCGGCCCCAGATGGATGTTCTTAACTCCAAGAGATAGAAGTGCAAGCAGTACAATTACAGCCTTTTGTTCGTACCAGGCGATATTATATGCGATTGGAAGGTCGTTAATGCTGTTTGCATTGAATATCTCCTTTAACTTCATCGCAATAACTGCCAATGAATAAGAGTCATTGCACTGACCTGCATCCAGAACGCGAGGAATTCCTCCGATATCTCCAAGCTGAAGCTTATTGTAACGGTATTTTGCACAACCTGCAGTCAGGATAACAGTATCCTTGGGAAGTGCCTGGGCAAATTCAGTGTAGTAGTTCCTGTCTTTCATGCGACCATCACATCCTGCCATAACAAAGAATTTACGGATGGCTCCTGATTTCACAGCTTCAACAACTTTATCTGCCAGAGCGAAAACCTGAGCATGGGCAAACCCGCCAATTATTTCACCGGTTTCAATTTCTGTCGGAGGGGCACATTTTTTAGCATGTTCGATTATTGGAGAGAAATCTTTAGGCTGCCCGCCTTTTCTGTCTGCAATATGTCTGAATCCACTAAAACCCGAAGCTCCTGTAGTGTAAATTCTATCATTATAAGTAGACGTTGGTCTCGGAGGCACAATGCAGTTTGTGGTAAAGAGAACCGGGCCGTTAAAGGTTTCGAAATCCTGAATCTGTTTCCACCATGAACTTCCGTAGTTGCCAACAAAGTGGCTGTACTTTTTGAATGCCGGATAATAATGGGCAGGGAGCATCTCTGAATGTGTGTAAACATCAACTCCGGTACCATCTGTCTGCTTAAGAAGCTCTTCCATGTCCTTAAGGTCATGTCCTGAGATCAGAATTGCCGGATTATTGCGAACACCGATATTTACTTTTGTAATCTCGGGATTACCATAAGCAGTGGTGTTGGCCTTGTCGAGAAGAGCCATTACCTTTACGCCATTCTCGCCTGTCTCAAGTACAAGTCCTGTAAGTTGGTCGCCGGAAAGGTTGGTCTTTGTAACATCTACAAGGGCTCTCTGCATAAAAGCATAAATGGAATTGTCCTCATGGCCCAGGTTAAAAGCATGCTCTGCATAAGCAGCGATCCCTTTAAGTCCATATGTGGTAAGTTCCCTGAGAGAACGGATATCCTCGTTTTCTGTGGAAAGGACACCTATATGTGTTGCCTTTTCTTCCATTTCGTCAAGTTTGTTAGATGACCAGAATGAACCCTCAAACTTAATGTCCTCAATTTTACCACCCTTAGAGACGAACACTGCCCTTGTAGCGTCTCTCAATTCAATTGCCTGTGTGATTCTTTTAATGAACCTGTCTTTGTCGAAATTAGCATTGGTAATTGTCATAAAAAGAGAGTCGGCAATAAACTTATTCACCTCTGCACTCTCTACTCCCATTGTTCTTAATGGAACGGAGTACTGCGATATACCCTTGCACAAGAATATCAATAAATCTTGCAGATTAGCGACATCGGCTGTCTTTCCGCATACACCCTGAATAGTACAGCCGCTGTTTTTTGCAGTCTCCTGACACTGATAACAAAACATTTTACTCATAACTATATATTTAATTGGTTTGTTTTTATTACAAATTTAATTCTGCTTTAACTATTTAAGTGTAATAATTGTTACACTTAAAATTAAATTAATATATTTGTTATGCAAGAATTTTATACATGAATAATCCAGATCAATCAAGGTGTCCGATTTTTGGTGATGAGCTCTTCAAGGAGGGATCATCTCTGCTGGAAGGCATTGAGCGTAAAGTCAAAGTATTTGACAAAGGAGATGTTATAGCTCGCCAGGGTGACACTTGCAAAGGGCTCTACCTTCTTACAAAGGGCACAGTAAAGACAGAGATGGTTAACGAAAACGGAGGATTGATAAGCATTGAGAAGATCAATGCGGTGAGACCACTTGCCCCGGCATTCATATTTGCAAAAGTCAATATCTTTCCCGTAGATGTAATAGCAATGGAAAAGAGCGAAGTTCTTTTTATTGCAAAAGAAGATATTTTAAAACTTTTTCAAAGAGACACCAGTTTTATGGAAAGATATATTCAATACAACTCAAACAAAGCTCAGTTTCTATCAGACAAACTCCAAATGCTTACAATAAAAACAATTCGCGGAAAACTGGCACATTATATCCTGGAAATATATTTCTATCATCAACAACCCTCGCAAAAGACAAAAATAATAACACTTGACAAAAACCAAACAGAGTTGGCAAAATATTTTGGTGTAACCCGGCCCTCCCTAGCCAGAATACTCCGCGAAATGGAGAGAGAAGGCCTTATTCAAGCAGATAAAAAAAAGATTACCCTCCTTGACCTGAACGGCCTTAAAGAGGCAAGAGGGTAATTGTTATACAGTGTCTTCGTAGCTATCGAGGATCTCTTTTACCTGTGAAGCATCTAATCTTCCGTAAACCTTGTTTCCAATTAACACTACAGGAGCAAGTCCGCAGGCACCTACACAACGAAGACAGTCCAAAGAAAACTTGCCATCTGGTGTAACCCCTCCAACCTTAATCTTCAATTGCTCTTTGAGCTCGTCCAGAACCTTTTCAGCACCTCTGACATAGCATGCTGTACCCATACAAACCGATATTGCATGTTTGCCTTTAGGGGTCATAGTAAAGAAAGAATAAAACGTAACAACTCCATATACTTTTGCAACTGAAATATTTACACGTTTTGCAACCTCGCGTTGAACATCCTCAGGAAGATATCCAAAAGCAGTCTGGCACTTGTGCAAAATTTTAATCAGGTCGCCGGGATCGTTGTTATATGAAATACAAATATCCTCTATTGTTTTTTTATGACATTCTTGTAATTTAAATGCAGTCATATTGAATTAATTTTTATTTTTTTCGAAGTATTTGGTGTGAAGAAGATGGTGTGCTTTTTCGCTCATAGGGTGACCTATAAAATCTTCATATAGTTTTATTATGTAAGGGTTTTCGTGTGATTTACGAATTGTCTTACCTGAATCTTCTCTGTAAATCGCATTAAAACGAGCTTTAATAATGTTTGAGTCTCCATGATGAAGCGGTTGACCGGCACCACCAATACAACCTCCGGGACATGCCATAATCTCAATTGCATGGAAATTATACATCCCTGAACGGATTCCATCGAGCAATTTACGGGCATTCCCCAGTTGATGTGCAATTCCGATATGGATAGGTGTTCCGTTGAAATCCAGCGTAGCCATGCGTATTCCCTCCAGTCCTCTAAGTTCTGTAAAATCTATCCTCGATAACTTCTTTCCTGTATAAAGCTCATATGCTGTACGGACTGCAGCCTCAATAACACCCCCGGTAACACCAAAAATAACTCCGGCGCCTGTTGACTCTCCCAAAGGAAGATCGAAATCTTCTTCCGGTAAAGCGTTGAAGTCAATATTTGCAAACCTTATGAGGCTGGCCATTTCACGTGTAGAGATGGAATAATCTACATCAGGATTACCATTTGTAGAGAACTCCTCTCTTTGACACTCATATTTCTTGGCAAGACAAGGCATTACAGAAACAACAACCAGATCTTCCCTTCTAATATTGAGAAGATCTGCAAAATAATTTTTGGCAATAGAACCAAACATCTGTTGAGGTGAACGTGCTGTAGATGGAACATCGAGCATTGTCGGATAGTTCTCCTCAAAAAAGTTTACCCATGCAGGACAACAAGATGTAAGAATTGGGAGTTTAACATCTTTATCTCCGGCAAGATATTTGGAAATTCTGTTTAATAATTCCGTCCCCTCTTCCATTATTGTAAGGTCGGCAGCAAAATCTGTATCAAACACTTTATCAAAACCAAGAGTACGAAGTGCAGATACCATTTTTCCTGTAACGAGAGTACCTGGTTCAAGACCAAACTCCTCTCCAAGAGCAGCACGAACAGCTGGAGCTGTTTGCACAATAACTGTCTTGGTCGGATCTGCAAGTGCACGTATAACCTTTGCAGTATCATCGAAAGGAGTAAGGGCCCCTGTAGGACAAACTGCAACACACTGACCGCAGAAAGTACAAGGAGAATCTACAAGGTCCTGCTCAAATGCCGTAGCAACAACAGACATAAACCCGCGGTTAACTGCACTTAGTGCTCCAACAGTCTGAACATCATTACATATGGTTTCACAACGACGGCACATAATACATTTGTCCATATTTCTCCTCAAAGCAGGAGAATAGTCTTTTCTGTAGGTGGACATCTCGGCATTTTCAACGGCATGGATCTCTCTGATACCCATCTTTTGTGATAGTGACTGAAGATCACATTGTCCTGACGATGAACAAATCAGGCACTCTTTTGGATGATCAGACAATATCAGTTCAATAACTGTTTTTCTTGCATTGAGCACCCTTACTTTATTAGTATAAATAACCATACCGTCTGCACAGAGAGTAGAGCAGGAAGGTGCGAGATTTTTACGTCCCTCTATCTGAACAACACAAACACGGCATCCGCCGGGGCGATTTTCAATATTAAGGTGATCCAGTTTCAGATAGCAAAGCGTCGGAATATCTATTCCATTAGCTTTTGCAGCATGGTAGATAGTAGTACCTTTACTTACCTCCACCTCTTTGTTGTCTATTGTGATTTTAATTTTTTCCATAAAGAGTGCATTATTGAACATGAATAGCTGTAAACTTACACTTGTCGTAACAAGCTCCGCATCTGATACACTTGTCAACATCAATTACATGCGGTTGACGCTTCTCTCCCGTAATGGCTCCAACCGGACAAGATCTTGTACAAGCAGTACAACCGGTACATTTCTCAGGAATAATTGTGTAGAGTTTTAATGCCTTGCAACTTCCTGCAGGACATACTCTCTCTTTCACATGAGTAAGGTACTCATCATAAAAGTGTTCGATAGTCGAAAGAACAGGATTTGGAGAGGTTTGGCCTAATCCGCACAGAGCTGTATCTTTAATAACCGTACTAAGATTTTTAAGATATTCTATATCCGCTTCGATTCCCTTTCCTTTGCAAATTTTCTCGAGAATCTCGTGTAACCGCTTGTTACCTATACGGCACGGAGCGCACTTACCGCAAGATTCTTCAACGGTAAATTCAAGGTAGAATTTTGCGACAGAGACCATACAGTCATCCTCGTCCATTACAATCATCCCACCGGAACCCATCATTGAACCGGCAGCAATCAGGTTATCGAAATCTATCGGGATATCAAGATGTTTTTCAGTTAAACATCCGCCGGAAGGGCCACCTGTCTGAACAGCTTTGAATTTTTTGCCGTCCTTGATGCCACCGCCAATTTCAAAGATCACCTCTCTCAAGGTAATTCCCATTGGAACCTCAATAAGGCCTACGTTATTTATCTTTCCTGCAAGGGCAAACACCTTTGTCCCTTTGGACTTTGCAGTTCCTATACTGGCATACCAATCTGCACCTTTAAGGAATATTGCGGGTACGTTTGCAAATGTCTCAACGTTATTTACGTTTGTCGGTTTACCAAGATAACCTCTTTCTGCAGGGAATGGAGGTTTTACTGTAGGCTCACCGCGAACGCCTTCCATCGATTTGATCAAAGCAGTCTCCTCGCCACAGACAAATGCTCCTGCTCCGTATCTCAGTTCAATATCAAAAGAGAAGCCCGTACCAAAAATATCCTGTCCAAGCAATCCATAAGCTCTCGATTGTCTTGCAGCTATTTTAAGACGTTTAATGGCAAGAGGATACTCCGCACGGATATAGACAATACCTTTTGTGGCTCCAATACAGTAGCCGCATATAGCCATTGCCTCAATTACAGAGTGAGGATCACCCTCGAGAATCGAACGATCCATGAATGCTCCCGGGTCACCCTCGTCAGCATTACATACCACATATTTCTGATCTGATTTATTTTTAGAAGCTATTTCCCATTTAAGACCTGTAGGGAATCCGCCGCCACCACGACCCCTTAGTCCGGATTTTTTCATTATATCAATTGCCTGCTGAGGAGACATCTCTGTCAGGATATTTCCCAGAGCAGCATAACCATCGCGGGCAATATACTCGTCAATATTTTCAGGATCAATAAAACCACAGTTTCTCAGGGCGATTCTGATCTGTTTCTGATAGAAACCCATATGTTTCGAATCCTCAACATGTTTATGTGTATTAGGGTCTTCATAAAGAAGCCTGGTGACTTTCCGTCCCTTAAGAATATGTTCTCTTACTATCTCTTCGCAATCTTCCGGTTTTACCTGAGTATAGAATGTATTATCCGGAATAATTTTAACGATTGGTCCTTTTTCACAAAAACCAAAACAGCCAGTCATAACTACCTGAGCATCATTTCCTAAACCAAGATTATTAAGTTCCAAATTAAGATTCTCTACAATTTTTTCACTTTGTGAAGCCCTGCAACCGGTACCCCCACAAACCAACAAGTGCATTTTATACTGTGCCATACTTCCTATTTTTTATCATTGATAGTTTGGTAATTAACAGGAATGATACCCTCAAGAAGTTCTCCTTGCAAGATGTACTTGTCAATAATATCAACGGCAACTTTTGAATCAACGTAGCCAAATACAACCGGATCCTTTCCGGGTACTTTAACTTCAACTGTCGGTTCGGCATAACAGTAGCCCATACATCCTCCCTGAGTTACCACAGCAGGAATTTTGTCTTTCTCTATCTTCTCTATAAGAGTGTTCATAACCGCTCTTGCTCCGGAGGCTATTCCGCAGGTTGCCATTGCTACACGGATCTGAACCAGAGACTCGGGCGAATTGCTTTTTTCACGGATGTTCATTCCGTGTTCAAGATTTTGTTTCATCTTTCGCAAATCGTCAAGTGACTTGATTTTATTCATAAATAATGAGTTATTTGTTTTTAATTTGTTTTTAGTTTTGGATAAAATTATTAAATTTTACAAAAGTAATTAAAAATTATTAAGCATTTCGTTAACATTTGTTATCTATTGTCAACAATCAGTTGTTGAAGCAGCTTTGGTAACCCTGTTGCAGAGCGTTCCCGGACATAGGTTACCTTTCTACTATTTACCTCAACAGCAGATGGATCTACAACATAAATTTCCGCATTTTCAGGGGCACTGTAAATTAAAGAAGCTGCCGGATAAACTGCAAGTGAAGTTCCCACAACTATTACAATTTCTGCAGTAGAAATTATTTCAACCGCCTTTTCTATCTCGGGTACCGGCTCACCAAAAAAGACGATATGTGGCCTTAGCTGCCCTCCTTTTGGGCAAAGGTCACCTACATGAATATCCCCCGTTATTTCTCTGATATACGAGGAATCCTTCATGCTCCTACATTTCAAAAGCTCACCGTGAAGATGCAGTACTTTTGTATTACCTGCCCTTTCGTGGAGATTATCTACATTCTGGGTGATCACGTCCACATCAAAATTTTTCTCAAGATTTGCAATTGCAAAATGGCCGGCATTAGGTTCAACATCAAATAGTTGTCTCCTGCGTTCATTGTAAAAATCCAAAACAAGTTCGAGATTATTGACAAGAGCTTCGGGTGTGCAGACATCCTCAACCCTGTGCTTTGCCCATAGTCCATTTGCATCTCTGAAAGTTTCAACGCCACTGTCTGCGCTTACTCCTGCTCCGGAAAGAACTACCAAATGTTTTTTTATCATCATTGTTTTAACTCCTTTATATTTTCTTTTATCATCTCTGTGAGGGTACGGATTATTGACGCATCAAAGAGAGGGATATCCTCAAGAACCTTCTTGACCTCCACCGTATCAAAAACATATCCAACCCCATTAACCTCATACCTCAACAAAAATTCCACATCCGGGTTTGAGGAGACCGTCAAAATAAAAGCATTTGCAACATCGCCCAATGGGGGCCTGTCTATATTGCTGTATTGGAAATATGCAGTAACTACAGTTCCTGCCCCTGGTTCTGATTCTACTCTGATTTCTCCTCCACTTTGTTCGGCCGCCTGTTTTAGCATGGGAATACCAAGGCCCACTCTGCGGGTTGTTCTTGAAGTAAAAAATGGATCGCTCAGCTTCTGCACCTGGGCGGCTGACATTCCTTTTCCATTATCCTCAATAGAAATTGTCAGTTTATCCCCTTCAATATCTTCAATAATGGTAAGTTTGATCAATCTGGCTCCCGCGCTCAGAGAGTTCTGAATAATATCGAGTATATGCAGAGCAAGATCGTTCATACGGTTATTCCATTAGAAATTAGAGCCTCTTTAATAGCAAAAAATGATGGGGATTCTATATCCAGCTCAGTATAGATCTCCCCAAAATCTCCCGGAAAATGGGCATCGGAAGATTTTATGAAATTATATTTTTTCAAATAATCGTTTTGCGAGATGAACATATTTACATCTGTCTGCTTTTTGAGTTCAAGGGCATCAATCTTCAACCCTGGTGGAAGAAAGCCCAACTGGCTCAAAAGTGAATTCTGACGCTTGTCAATATGTGCCGGAATAAAGATACCTCCCAGAGAATGGACAAATTTTTCTGTTTGTTCGATAGTTTGATCAATTGCACTTATTAAAAGATATACCTCCTCGCTCAAAATTTCCTCTTTTTCATTGACAACAAGCTGGTAACCAAAAAAACCAGCATTGTTAAGTATCTTTGGCAAGTGTCCGGAAAGATAATTTTGCAGTTTCTCCAGCTTTTCCTCACCCTCAACAAAAGCAAGCACATGAACCTCCTCCTTTGTAGTAATCTCAGCGCCACAAATAACAAAAACTCCTTCTCGCTCGCCAATTCTCTTAGTTTCAAGACATTGCAATGTTGAGTTGTGATCTGTAATGCCAATAATGCCCAGACCAGACTCCTTTGCTCTCCTGATAATGAAAGCCGGAGTCATTTCTATATCGCCACAAGGAGACAAAACAGTATGTACGTGAAGGTCTGCTTTTATCATTTTAACATATTGAATAGCTCTCCAGAAAGTTCAAATGCCTCCAGATTACTGCCCAATACAGGAATCCCCTCTGAGTTGGCAGCCTCAAGTGTATCGTCCTCAGGTTTAAATCCCTTGACTATAACTACAGCAGCAAGGTCTTTTAATGTTGCAACAGCCATTATGTTTTTATGAGTCTGGAGGGTTATCCAGATTTGACCCTCTTTTGAATAGCCCATAACATCAGAGAGAAGATCAGATGTATATCCGCCCTTTACCTCTCTGTCCAACCCCTCCGGAGAAGAGAACATCGTCAGATTTAATTTTTCTACAACTTCTTTTACTAACATATATTCAGGTAATAATTAGATTTTCTTTAAAAAACGATCCTTGCCCCATATGCTCTCCATAATAGCAATGGTCTCTTCTATAGATATCTCTCCTCTTTTTTCGTATAATGTTCTCAAGAATATACAGGAGTTTATATCTGCCTGGTTCTTGACAATATCCTCTGCAAGGGCTTCACAGCTTGGTGCCCCGCAGGCACCACAATCTATTCCCGGGAAAAGCTTTTTTAACTCTCTTGCACCCTCCATTTTTTTTAAAGCCACCTCAATATCTCTATCGTATTTAACCATGGAGCGCGGTTCAATTTTATCCATATGGATCACTGCAGAACAGTGTTTCTTGTAATCTTCTGTCAGGTTATGTTTTTCCGGCATCATATCCGCATACTTTCTCATGCTGTTGGCTATCAGGAATCGGTTTCTATGTGATAAAATTCCTCCGGCACAGGATTCGTCACAAGCTCTCAACTCTAAAAAATCAACCCCTTCAATCTCCTCATTTTCGAGCATCTCAAGAAAATCTATGACATTAACCATCCCATCAATAGCCAGGGTTCTACCCTCAATATGCACAGACTCGCCACCGGTTGTCGGAAAAAGAACGCCCTTGGATGAAAGCTCATTATTAATATTAATTGTTTGTGTTATTGGAAGTTTCTGTTTGTAGGCCAAAAAGACTTTGTTAAAAAAGAAGTCCATGTTTATTACTCCGTTTATTGGAGAGGTGTACCCTCCTACCGGAGATTTAATAGCTGCAATTTTACCTATACATGGAGTTAAATAGAATATCCCAAGATCGCTTTCTGGAATTCCCTCTCTCGCAAACTTGTTTTTGTAGTACTGGGCAGTAATCTCAATTGGTGGGATAAGTTGTATTATATGATCTACAAGCGAGGGGAATCTCACCTGAATAAGACGAATTACAGAAGGACAGAATGACGAAATTGCAGGTTTGTTAGCCATTTTCACATATTCGTTCTCTTCATCCAAAAGAGAGTCAACGCTCTGTTCAACGGCACAAATTTCTGTAAAACCCAACTCTCCTATAATACCATAGATTTTTTCTTTTGATACATCCTCGTCAAACTGAGCATAGAAAACCGAAGGAACAAGCAAAACTCTGTGTTTGAAATTAAAAATCTGCTTAAAGTCATCGTCCATTACCCTGATTGCTCTGGTAGGGCACACCCGGTAACATTCTCCACAGTCTATGCACCAGTCGGCATGAATAATCGCCTTACCACCTGATACTCTCAAAGCCTCAGTAGGGCACACCTTCATACAATGAGAACACCCGATGCAGATATTACTCATAATCTCCAAAACCCTATGATAGGTTGTATGGCTCATTTTATGCTACTTAAATTTAATCTCAATATTTAGAGTAGTTCCTTTACCTACAATTGTTTCAATGGTAAAACTATCAGCATTATCACTGATGTTTGACAATCCCATACCTGCTCCGAACCCCATTTCTCTCACCTCAGGCGAGGCAGTGGAGAACCCTTTTTTCATAGCCATGTTCACATCTGCTATACCGGGCCCCTCGTCAACCAACCTGAGTTGAATACTTGAGCCGCTTATATGTGCATAAATCACTCCCCGGTATGCATGTGCAACAATATTGACTTCCGCTTCGTAAAGTGCAACAACAACTCTTTTGATAATTGCATCATCTACATTCAATTGTTTCAATGTCTTCTTTATCTGTGAAGAGGCATATCCGGCACGGGTAAAATTTCCTCCCTCAACATTATATTCCAGATACATGCTAATATACCGGCTTTAGTCCTTCAGAATAGAGTATGCCCGAACATTTGAAAAGAGAGTAATGGCTCTTAATAATAAGCATATTGTTCTCTTCTGCAATATCAATCATATCCTGAGTTACCTCTTTGTTTCTGCATAAAAGCAAATATGGTACACCAGACATATCCGCTGTTCTTATTGACTGAATATTTGCCAATCCCGTAATCAGAATAAAGTTCTGAATCTTTATAGTTAGAACATCGCTCATCAGGTCAGATGCAAATGCATACTCTACACTTTCTCCCAATCTGGCTTCTCCACAAATTACAGTCCCATTAACCAATGAACATAGATCTACAATTTTCATAACAACTGAATATTATATGTTTTTAATGTAACAACGCCTTTTCATATAAGGAAAATATTCATATCTCCCCCATACCTTATATGCTGAATTACCCTCTGCCTGAGGATTTGAAATTGCATACTTAATATCAATCTCTTTAAATTTTGTAGCCAAATGTGTGTGATAAATAGAGGATATGCCCTTGTTTTGCCATTCCGGAGCTGCTCCTATCATCATTAAATCTATGGAATCATATTTGCGGAAACCTCTCATGATATGGTACCATCCAAACGGAAAGAGTCTCCCCTTAGCTTTTTTAAAATATTCGGCCAGATTTGGAAAGCAGATCCCAAACCCCGCAATATTTCCATTCTCATCCTGCACTATGCTTGTAAGTTCTGGTTTAAGCATTGGAAAATAACTCTTTCCTACTGCCTTAATTTCATTTGGCGTAAGAGGAATAAAGTTGGCAATATTTCTAAAACTCAGATTGAATGTTTTAAAGAAATTCTCAACAAGAGAATCAATACTCTTCAATTTTGTAATATCAATAATTTTAAGATTATGCTTTTCAAGCAGTAACTCATTAATTTTCTTTAGCTTATCAGGCACTCCAACATTTGCTGTAATTTTTACCTGTACCCAATCTACCTGCTTATTGTATCCAAGCTTCTCCATAATCTCAGGATAATAAGCAAAGTTGTAAAGACAATTTACAGAAGGTGTATTTTCAAATCCCTCTATGAGCATTCCCTGACGATTCCACGTATTGTAACCTAGAGGTCCGTGAATTTCAGTTTTCCCCTCCTCTTTTCCCCAGTCTGTAACTCTATCGAGAAGAGCTTTTGCGACGGCAATGTCATCTATAAAGTCGAACCATCCGAATCTGACCCTTTTATACCGCTGGTATTCATCTGCTCTTGGATTTAAAATTCCTGCAACTCTTCCAATAATCTTATTTTCTTTGGAGTATGCAAGCCACATTCGTATTTTGCAATACTCAAGAGAGGGACTTTTGGTAAGAGTGGACAGTTCTTCAGAATCCAGTGCCGGAACATACTGCTTGTTATCTTTATATAGCTTATGAGGAAATCTTATAAATTTCTTTATTTCCGACGAGGTTAACACCTCCCTGATTTCTATCTGCATCTGTACACAGTTTACATTAATATAGGTTGTGCAAATGTAGCGATTTTTTTGAATTTAACGGAGCGTTATCTCACAAAATGCTGTACTACAACCTGAGCGCAAAAAGATCCGAAAACCGCAGGCATATAAGAGATTGTCCCCACTACCGATTTCTTATTCTGCTCTTCAACGGCAAGAATTGCGTTTTCATCGGGAACTTCCTCAGAGAATACAACCTTAAAGCCATTTTTAATGCCAAGTTTTCTCAGCCGTTTTCTCAACATATACGCAAGCGGACAATTAAAAGATTTTGAAATATCGGTTATCCTTATTTTGGTGGCGTCGAGCTTTGCACCTGCTCCCATCGAACTCACAACCGGAATCTCTGAAGAAAGTGCGTATTGAATAAGTGCGATCTTTGGAGAGAGAGTATCTATAGCATCTATTATAAAGTCTATCGGTCTGTCTGAGAGAAGTTCAGAGATGTTGTCGCCGGTTAAAAACTCATTTGTGATTTTCAATTCTATCTGTGGATTAATATCAATTAATCTTTTTGCCATAACCTCCGTCTTAGCCATTCCAATTGTACTGTCCAAAGCGAGCAACTGTCTGTTTTTATTGGATGGATTAATAACATCGGAATCTATGACCATCAAACTTCCAATTCCGGCACGTGCCAGCATTTCTGCCGCATATGCACCAACACCTCCCAGACCTACAACAGCAACCCTTTTGGATTTTAGCAGCTCCAGAACATCCTTTCCAAGAAGCAGTTCACTTCTGATCAGCCAGTTTTCCATATATCATTCACTCCCTTTCTCAAAGGTTTTTGCCTCTTCCCATAACCTGTCCATCTGTTCCAGCGTCATCTCTTTAAGTGAAAGCCCTCGTTTGATTGTGTTTGTTTCCAGATAGTTGAACCTTTTGATAAACTTCCGGTTTGTCAGTTCGAGAGCTGTGTCCGGATTAATTTTGTATAGCCTGGCAGCATTTACCAAAGAGAAAAGTAGATCGCCAAATTCTTCTTCAGCCCGTTTGCTTGCGATGGTCTCCTTAATCTCTTCTCCTTGCATTGCATCCCCTCGCATCTCATTTTCGAATTCACCGAGTTCCTCCTTAACTTTATCCCAGACCTGTTCTTTCACATCCCAGTCAAAACCAACGGCCCTGGCTTTGTCTTGTATTCTGTATGCCTTTACAAGAGAAGGAAGCGATTTGGGAACACCGGAGAGAAGTGATTTGTTCCCATGTTTTTCTGTACTTTTAAGTGACTCCCAGTTTTCGATAACATCTTTTGTGCTGTTAACTTCTGTAGTTGCAAAAACGTGAGGGTGCCGGTAAACTAGCTTGTCTGAAATTCTCTCCATAACATCGGCAATATCAAAAGTCCCTTTTTCTGAACCGATTTTTGCATAAAACACAATATGGAGCATAATATCACCAAGTTCTTTACTGATATTAAAATCATCCCCATCCATTATGGAATCACTCAATTCGTATGTCTCCTCAATCGTAAGACTCCTTAACGATTCCATTGTCTGCTCCCTGTCCCAGGGACACTTCTCCCGAAGTTCATCCATTATATCCAACAGCCTTACAAAGGCTTTAATCTCTTTTTTTCTATCCATTATTAAATTTAATTCTTATTTCTGAGGCTGTATTCAAATTTTCAAGCATGGCTATATTTCCCTGATTTACTGCTATTTCTAGTAAACCAAGAGAGTTAAACAGAGCCAGAATCTCCCCTGGTAAGTGCTGTGAATAACTATGCGATATTGTGTTGATCTTTGTATAAGGACCCTGAACAAAAATCGTAAAATCTCTTCCTCTGTGGAGCTTGTTAAATATCTTTCGCTCAATATTTGTAACCGCATTACCAAAAGAGTCAATATAAACTACTCTTCCAGTGACAGAATCCTCATTATAAACAACCTTTGTGGTAATCTCTTTTTTGATATTTGTTGCAAAGGTATTCAATTCAAAACTATTGTCGATAACAGACTCAACTCCCCTCACAAAAAGATCCAGAGCAGAAAAATTCGAAAAGTATTTATCTTGCTCTATTGCAAATGCAATTGCCGGTAAAGAGTCGAAAAGTAGTGAAAACCTGCCATCATTCACTCCGATAAAATAATGGTTATCTGCAAATACAACAACCATAGGAACACCCGGAGAAGGTTCGCTCATCACCCCCAAAAGATGAATTGAACCTTTTGGAAAATAGTTATAACTATTTTTGAGAATAAAAATCTCCTGAAGAACATCAAAGGCAGGTATTGAATTTGCGATCTCAACCAACTGAATATCTTTAGACATTGATATCAATTTGCCCTTTAGAGCACCCAAATAGTAATCACCCTTATTCCAATCACTTGTTATCGTAACAATAGTCATTTACAGGCCATAATATTGTGCAAAGATAGAAAATTTTCATACATTTGCCGCTCCTTTTAAGGAGATGGTTTTATTTAAAGAATAACTAAATATTAATAATTTATCATGCACACTAATTTGAAGTTTATTAACGCTGATGAGGCGGTTAAGGTTGTAAAATCCGGAGACCATATTCACTTTAGCAGCGTTGCAAGTGCCCCTAAAATTTTAATCGACGCTCTCGTTCGCAGAGGCGATGCCGGAGAGTTAAAAGATGTTCGTATTCACCACCTTCATACCGAGGGTGCGGCTCCATATACAGAAGCAAAATATGAAGGTATATTTTTTCATCAGGCATTTTTTGTAGGAGGCAATGTTCGCAAAAGTGTTCAGGCAGGATACTCAGATTATATTCCCGTATTATTAAGTGAAACCCAAAAATTATACAGAAGCGGCACCCTCCCGTGTAACGTGGCAATGATTCAGGTTTCTTCTCCCGACAAGCATGGTTTTGTATCGCTGGGAACATCTGTAGATGCAACTCTTGCAGCCATTGAGTGTGCAGAATACGTGATAGCAGTTGTGAACAAAAATGTTCCAAGAGCATGGGGCGATGCAATGATTCCTTTAAGTATGATAGACTACTTTGTTGAAGCCGATGAACTGCTGGAGCAAGCACACTTTGCCGAACCAGATGCAACTGAGGCAGCAATCGGTAGAAACTGTGCTAACCTTATAGATGATGGTGCCTGCCTTCAAATGGGCATCGGAGCTATTCCAAATGCCGTGCTTACACAGCTTGGTAACCATAAGAATCTGGGTATTCACACAGAGATGTTTGCAGACGGAGTTCTTCCACTTGTAGAAAAGGGGGTTATCAATGGAGCAAACAAAGCAATAGATAAAGGCAAGATGGTTGCTACCTTCTTAATGGGATCTCAAACCTGTTATGACTTCATTGACGACAACCCGATGGTTCTTATGATGGACGTCGGATATACAAATGACCCGTTTATCATAGCTAAAAACCCAAAAGTTACTGCAATAAATTCTGCTCTTCAGATTGATCTTACCGGACAGGTTTGTGCAGACTCTCTGGGTACTATGTTCTATTCAGGAGTAGGCGGACAAGTTGACTATATTTATGGAGCTTCACTTTCTCAAGGAGGTAAAGCAATTATTGCCATGCCGTCCGTAACAAATAAAGGAATCAGCAAAATCGCACCGGTATTGAACCCAGGAGGTGGAGTAGTTACAACCCGTAACCATATCCACTGGTTTGTTACAGAACACGGAGCAGTTAACCTTTACGGTAAATCTATGCAAGAAAGAGCAAAACTGATAATCAGCGTTGCCCACCCAGATCATCGCGAGGCACTGGACAGAGCCGCATTTGAACGATTTGGCCCTCATTTCCATTTTGCAGGGGTATAAGGAGACGTATATATTGTGTACCAGCCTTTCGGGTGAGGTGTGGGTTTTCCGGTACCCAGGATTTATCCACTTCTCATTTACTTCGCTAACAAAGAGCCGCCCTTAACGGACGACTCTTTGTTGCATCAAAAATTCTGTTAACACCTCTACTGACCCTAATTATCAGTATCATCATCATTATCCGTAACAACCTCCACATAGAAACAGAGAGGCTGATATTTTCCAAAAGACATTCTAGTAGCGCCGTAACCCCAGTCAGAAGAGAAGAAAGAGACTGCTTTTCCACCATGTTTCATATTTAAAAAGGCTTTGGCCATTCCGTTAATAACAGTCCCGTCGGTATTGTCTATATCCTGAATAGTTTGTTCCAAAGCAGTATAGCTTTTGCTGGAACTGTAAATTTTGTATTTTCTTGCAGTATCCTCAATATTCGTATCAAAAACAAATCCGTCCAGTAATCTTCCGACGTACCAGTAAGAAATATATTCACCTGTAGTTAAAGTATCACCTATACCTTCGTCCAGTGACTTAAAGTAAAATCCCTTAGAGAGAGAATCAAGTCCACCATAGTATTTTGCACTGAATGCTTCCAGAGTATCAATTTCAAATTTGGCCACGTCGTCAATAACCTTCAAAACTTCTATATCATATATAATAGTGGTGTTAAATGATTTCGAGCTGCCCTGATAATTGTAATCAGAGAGCCACGACGGAATAATAAGTCTGACCTTGGAGCCCTCTCTGAGAGTTAGAAGTGCCTCTTCCAAACCACGGATAAGAGTATAGTTTCCCATTTCGAAAAGTACTGGACCGTAATATGTGGTATCAGAAAACCCCCCGGTTTTTTTAGCTACTGTGTCATAACTAGAGGATAAATAGTTGTGTCTAAGATCAAGAGTAGAATATCTTACAAATACTCCACTGTATTCCTTCACAGGAGTTCCGGTACCTGCAGTTTCGTTAATAATGTACATGCCGGACGATGTAGGTTGTATAGTATTATTGTAAACAACCTTGACATGTGCATCTAATACTCTTTTCTCCACGGAGTCTGCACTCTCCGAGACATCCTTGGCACATGAGATCAACATTGCGATCGAAGCGAATAAAACCGGACCTAATTTTACAAATCTATTCATCAAATTTTCTTTTCTTGGCTATGTTACAAAAATCGTACAAAGTTAGCAAAAAATTAATTCTTTTTTATCTCCTTTATCCAAACCTCAAATATCAGAGGCGACATTTTTGGAACCAAGCCAACATCTTTATTGCCAAAACCCAAGTTTGCAGGAAAAATTATGTATGCCTGTTCTTCGCTTTTAACTCCCAGCAAACCCTGGTCCAGTCCACTTATAAACATACTCTTTCCAACAACACCTTTTCCAAAATTAAAGCCTCTGTTATAAATATTTACACCCATAGTTTCCCCAATAGTCTGAACATTAGTGTCAAACAACATTCCCAGTCCAGATTGAAAAATGTATCCTGCAAAATCAAAGAACACAGAGTCTCCCACCATAAGAGTGTCACCTATACCTTCCTGAATAACAACTCTGCTGGAGCCTTTGCTGATTACAAGTCTCTTACCATTGCTTACATAACTTTTGGTAAAGCTATCGATATCTTTTATCTGCTGAGCTAGCTGTACCTCTCTGTCTTCTTTTGTGCAACCGAAGGGCAACATTAAAAAGACCAGCAATTTAAGTATTCCGGATTTTCCAAATCCGGATTTTCTGTACATACCCATAATCATATATCAAATTTTGTCAGTTTAATCATTTACGATCTCTAAAAATCTTCTTCAGGCATTTTTCAAAATATTCCGGCACTTTACCTATAGGAATAAAAAGCTTACCTCCGGCTGCCCTTTCATGTCCCCCACCATTGAAAAATCTCCTCGCCATATTATTGACAGAAAAATCGTCAATCGACCTGAGTGAAACCCTAATGTTATCTTCACTCTCGGTAAAAAGAGCAGAAATAGTTACTCCTCTTATATTAAGGGGCATATTTACAAAGCCTTCCGAATCACCTTCGTTAAAATCAAATTCTCCCTGTTCCTCCTTTGTAAGTATTATGTAACCAGCTCCAAATTCAGGCAGAATTATCATTTTTTTTTGCAGGAGATATCCTAAAAGACGCATTCTCGATTCTGTAAATCCTCCGAAAACATGGTGTTGCAACATCTCTTTGTCAATACCCAACGATAAAAGATTCGATGCCATTTGAAATGTAGTACTAAACACCGAATTTGAAAAATTATTTGTGTCTGTCATCAAACCCACATATAGAGAAGAGGCTGTTTCCATGTTTAGTTTCTCCGGCTCCTTGCCATTCATAAACTCCTTTGCAGAAATCAACAACCAATAAAGCAGTTCACATGTTGATGACGTCTCTGTTGTTGATATGACAAGATCGAACGGGGCTTTTTCCGGAGAGGGGTGATGGTCAATGAGAATTTTTTTGGCTTTCGAGCTTCTGATACTTTTTTCCATCTCGTCCACCCTTTTTAACTGATTAAAATCCAAAGCGATAATAAGATCACAAACAGACAGGTAGTTTTCTACAGCATCTCTCTCATTTTTATATATCATTATCTTTTTATCAGAGTCCAAAAATCCGAGATAATCCGGATAATTATTTGGAACAGCTATCTGAGAACTTATTTTTTTTGATGAGAGAAAATGTTTCATAGCAGTGACCGATCCCATTGCATCACCATCTGGATTAGTATGACAAATTATCAGAATCTGTCTGGCAGAGGAAGTTAGATTCCATAACCTCTCAATTAATTCTTTTTGGAAAAAGTCAATCATAACAAAATAATTGGTACAAAAATAGGAAAATATATTGCGGGGTCTAAATATTTATTTTACTTTTGTGAAGCTTATTGAGGAAATAAATATAAAATCCAATAATTACCAATGAAAAAAATCTTAATTTTTGTTGTTCTGCCTATAATTATAATAGTATTAGGCTATCTGATTTATTCGAGCATTCAAGAGCCCGTTGTTTTTGAAAAAAACAGAAAATTCAGGGAAAGTGTTGCTATTGAGAGACTTAAAGATATTCGCACTCTTCAGGTTGCTTACAAAACCAAATTTGGTAGATTTACTTCTGATTTTGACACACTTATAGATTTTTATAAAAATGGTCATTTGACCTTAATCAAACAAATTGGATCTATGGATGACTCTCTGGCAGTTGCTCAGAAAAGAGTATTCCGTGACAGCATAAAGATTGCTGTAAAAGACACACTGTTAAAGAGAGAAGGATTTATTCTTGATTCAATAGTTTTCATTCCTTACAGCGGTGGTCAGAAATTTGAAATGAAATCAATAATTGGTAAGGTTTCCGGTGTAGAAGTTCCTCTTTTTGAAGCCGCTGCACCATATGACATTCTACTCAAAGGTCTTGACAAACAACTTATTATAAACCTTAAATCAGATCGTGAAATATCCGGTCGTTATCCTGGTTTAAAAATTGGCAGCATAGAAGCACCAAATAACAATGCCGGTAACTGGGAATAATAATCATGCCAATAGTTGTCAATAAGCAGCTGGAGCTGGAAAAGACAAAAGAATACAGATTATCCATTCAGGCAGACTTGAATGGATTTTCTTTTTCTGTTGTTAACGATTCTGTTAACAAAGTGCTTTTTCTGTATCAGTCAGACTTTTCTTGTGAAAAGGGACATTATGATTTTTTTATAAAAAACACACGTCAACTTATTGACTCTTTTCCACTATTATCTTCAAAATTCAGAACAGTCAATATTATTTTTGATACTTGCAAATACGCTCTTATTCCAAAACAACTCTACAAAGAGGAGGATGCTTTTCGACACCTGAGCGAACTTCATAAACTGGACGAACTGGATGAAATTGATGTAGTAGAAATTCCAAGCCAAGAGGTTGTTATCCTTTTTGCCGTAGATAGCACCTTCATCAATTGCATAAAAAAAGCACAGGCGGAATTCAGACTTTTTCCATCCATCTATCCGTTGATCTCTCAAGTGTCATGTTTTCAGGATTACAACAAGATTTTTTTCAGGTATCATAAGGGTCAGGTGCATATTATCGCTGTTGAAGGTTCCAGGCTAGTATATTGTAACTCCTTTCCTGCCATTCACTTTAATACAGCTCTCTACTTTTTACTACTTGCACAAAAACAGGTTCAGTTCAATCCGGAAATCACTACAGTATATGTCAGCGGAAATATTAAGGATTTTGAGGTAATGGACATATCAAAATACTTTTCAAAAATAAAATATTTCAGAAATTCCCGTATTCCTCTGGGGTCGCCGGACATTGAGATGAAATATTCGTGTTTAATTTTTGACCTTTAAAATATATGAGGATAATCGGTGGCAATTTGAAAGGAAAACTTATTTCTCCTCCAGCCAATTACAAGGCCAGACCAACCACAGATTTTGCCAAAGAGGGTCTGTTTAACATACTTACAAATCAATATGATTTTTCCGAAATCTCTGTGCTGGATCTTTTCTCAGGCACAGGGAGCGTCTCGTTTGAATTTTCCTCTCGTGGTAGCAGCCTTATTACAGCAGTGGAGATGAATCCCATGCACTCCTCCTTTATCAAAAATACAATATCAAAATTCGGTATCCAAGGGATGCAGGTTGTCCGTCACAATGTTTTTGATTTTCTGGAAATATGCAATCAAAAGTATGACATAATATTTGCTGATCCACCTTACAATATTGCCGGCTTTGGCAGCATTCCGGAGAAAATCCTCTCCTACCCCATTTTTAATGATGGCGGGATATTAATTTTTGAACATCCGGCAGACTTTCACTTTGAGTCAAATCTTTTTTTTACCAAAGAAAAAAAATACGGAAATGTCCACTTTTCTTTTTTCTTAAAAAACCAAACGGAAACGAGCCAATAATTTTGCAAATATTAAAATCATCGCTATATTTGTAGTCCCTAAAGGGAAAAAGGTTTGGTAGTTCAGTTGGTTAGAATACATGCCTGTCACGCATGGGGTCGCGGGTTCGAGTCCCGTCCAGACCGCTCCAAAGATCGCCTCTAGGCGACAAAAACAAGAAAAGTCCTACAATATCAGCATATTGTGGGACTTTTCTTTTGTGTTTGTCCTATCAATTAGCCAAAAATCGGTCACGAAATGACAGGTTTTTGTGACTTATTCGTGACCTACGACACTCATTCTCCAATAGGTCACAGAATGTCACGATTTGTCCACCTTTTGCCGCGATTTGTCTATTCCTGCATGTGTCTAATAATCAAAGTTTAAAAGTAATTTTGTAACTTAAAAATCGGTCACTATGCGAAGTACGTTTAAGGTGTCTTTCTTCCTAAAAAGGAATGCTAAAAAGACAAATGGGAAAGCTCCTATCATTGTTCGAATTACACTGGACGGCAAGATTGCTCAATTCAGTTGTAAATTAGAAATAAATCCTACAATTTGGAGCGTCCCGCTTGGAAAAGCCACAGGACGAAATGCTGAATCTATCAGCATAAATGCCACATTAGAAGAAATAAAAGCTTCTATACATAAACACTATCATCATCTACAGGTACGCGAAAGCATTATCACGGCAGAGAAACTAAAAAATGCGTTCTTGGGTCACGATGAAGATCATGAAACTTTGCTCCAACTTTTTTCTCAACATAACGAGGATTTTCAAAAGTTAGTCGGAGTATGCAAATCTAATTCAACATATCACAAGTACGAGTTAGCCCAACGCCGCATAGAAGAGTTTATGCGATTACGATACAACATTTCGGATATCGCTTTTCATGACCTATCCTTGATGTTCATCAATGATTATGAACTCTATCTCCGCACCCATTGCAAACTAAGCAACAATGTTGCCGCTAAAATGATTCAATACTTAAAGAAGATTGTTACGACAGCTCGCAATTCCGGACTTATTCAAAAAGATCCGTTTGCAAGTCATAATATTAAAATAAATCGAG
The DNA here is from genome assembly GCA_039683455.1 of Rikenellaceae bacterium. Taxonomy (GTDB): domain Bacteria; phylum Bacteroidota; class Bacteroidia; order Bacteroidales; family UBA932; genus Bact-08. The sequence goes on from JBDKRJ010000022.1 coordinate 45,319, forward strand.
TTGACAGAGGTTATCTTGACAAACAAGAGTTGGAAAAGATTATTAAGAAGGAAATTTCCTTGAAACGATTGGAGCAGGTACGCGATATTTTTATTTTCTGTTGCTATACCGGCTTATCATATATAGATGTAAAGGCTCTGACAAAAGCTAATATTCGTATTGCTTTTGATGAAAACCTTTGGATCATGACCAAACGCCATAAAACAGATAATCCCGTTCATGTAAGACTTCTGGATATTCCCAAAATGATTATTGAAAAGTACACTGATAAAATGCCTGATGATAGAGTCCTGCCCGTGATGAGTAACCAAAAGATGAACTCCTATTTGAAAGAGTTGGCAGATATCTGCGGAATTGAAAAGAATCTTACATTTCACATGGCACGCCATACGTTCGCCACAACAATCGGATTGGCTAACGGGGTGCCGATTGAATCGATTAGTAAAATGCTTGGACATACCAATATCAAAACAACTCAAATTTATGCCCGAATTACCGACAATAAACTTAGTAGTGATATGGAGCATCTTGCCGTCAGGTTAAACAACCAGGAGAAAATCGCAATCTTATAATATAGGAGATATGGAAAGAGGAAAATTCAAAATAGAGGTAAACGATGCAGGAAATATTTCCGTTAATATTGAGTTGATAGACGGAACAGTTTGGTTAACCAAACATGAAATTGCCAGTCAATTTCGTGTATTTGTTCCGGCAGTTACAGCAAACCTACGGACAATCTTTAAGTCTAGGGAATTATTAGAAGATGACGTGGTGAAATTATACCGTTTTACCCGCAGGAAAGGAGAAAAAGTAAGCATTGACCTTTACAACCTTGATGTTATTATAGCTTTAAGCTTTCGCATGAATGGAGCGATTTGCTTGAAATTCAGAATTTGGGTCCAGGAGAAAATTAAACAACCAATAGTGCAACACCACAAAATACCTATGATTATTCAATTGGGGAATACGTTTCTTCCGTGTTAATTACATGTATTTAGACTGCAATGTAATGCAACTTACTTCAATGTTTTAACCACTCCTCGTTCTGTTTTCTGGCTCAGCGTTTTACTTCGTATGGCAAATTTATTTCCGGATTTGTTCGGGAATAAAAGGTCTGGCCTTGCGGTTTTGTGAAAAATCTCCATCCCTACGGGTAGTATTTTTCTCAAAAACCTTTCCTCCCAAATCCTACAATGTATTGCCAACGAAACAAAAACGACCAAGCCGATTGAAAGACGCATAAAAAAAAGTCGGATCATGAAAGCAATCAACCGAAACAAAAACTCCCCTACCTCACAAATCCGCATTTATACGGGGAATATTCTCAAATGGATGATATGTAATAAGCGATTTTTTAAGTTATTATTCTTTATTTCGTTAACTCTCATTTGTCTAAAGTGTGGTACTGCTCCATTCTTCATAATTATTTTCTACACTCTCAGAGCTATATTTAAGATTGTATTTTATATGATAATCACAATGTTGGTTATTATCATTACTTTTCTTTTATTCTACTCAAACTTTATTATCTAATTAATTGTAATTCTAGTAAATGTCGGATTCACACAAAGAGTAACACTATTGGAGAGCGGTGCAACACACCACTAAAGCAGGGATAGAAAAGATGACTTATGAAACGAGCATGTTTAATAAACGCTCTGTTATGAAAATAATACATGCGAGTTCCATCCGACC
>JBDKRJ010000023.1:0-150535 GCA_039683455.1 Rikenellaceae bacterium
TACCTTTTCAGATGCACGACAATGGCTATAAGTATCAGGAAATTGCAGATGAACTGGGGCTACACCTGGGAACTGTAAAAAGCAGAATTCACTTCTCTAGGCAGAAGCTGATGGAGAAGCTGAAGTAAAAAACTTTCTCTGGAACAGCATCATATAGATAACACCGATTGTTATACACGAATCTGCAATATTGAATATAGGTCTGAAGAATATAAACTCCTCCCCGCCCCATACTGGAACCCAGTCGGGGAGTGTTGTGTTTATTATAGGAAAATAGAGCATATCAACTACCCTTCCGAAAAAAAACGGCGCATATCCTCCTCCGTCAGGGAAGATGGTGGCAACCTCTGTAAATGTTGATTCGCTAAAAATCAGTCCGTAAAAAAGGCTGTCGAATATGTTCCCGATTGCACCAACCAGAATAAGAGCAACTCCTACAAGAACGCCTATGGGGGCATTTGACTTTACCAGCTTATTAATATAGTACACAATGAATCCGGCAAGAGCAATACGAAAGAGACTCAGGATCAATTTTCCCATAGTACCTCCGAACTGCATTCCAAAAGCCATTCCGTTGTTTTCTATGAAATATATCTGGAACCAGTGACCAAAAACAGGAATACTTTCACCAAGTGTCATATGTGTCTTTATCCAGATCTTTACAATCTGGTCTATTAACAGAATCGCGACTATCAATATGGTGATTTTCTTTCCTTTTGAAAGTTGCATAGAGTTAATCTCTCTTGTTTTTTGCTTCTACGCTAAGTGTAGCATGAGGCACCAGTAAAAGCCTCTCTTTTGGTATCAGCTTACCTGTTTCACGACAAATTCCGTACGACTTGTTCTCGATACGTATCAGAGCAGCTTCCAAAGAGCGGATAAACTTAAACTGGCGCTGGGCCAGCTGGCCTGCTTCCTCTTTTGACAATGCAGATGCTCCCTCTTCCAAAACCTTGAATGTTGGAGAGGTATCTTCAGTATCATTACTTGAACTATGTGTTACAGCAGACTTCAGTTGCTGATATTCTATTTCGGCAGCTTCGAGCTTTTGTAAAATGAGCTCTTTAAACATCTGAAGCTCTTCGTCGCTGTAACGAACTTTTTCTAAAACCTCTTCTTCTGATTTCCCTTTCTTTGTCATATCTCTTTCTTATTAAAAACGTAAAGATAATAATATTTATATATAAGGAACAATTTTAATACGGAATTTTGCTTTCGTTTCCGAGCCAAAGAGTGAATGGTTCAACTCCCTCTTCTACAAGTATTTGTTCTGATGGAATGGATCGTTCATTTGGAGGAACGACTAATTGATCATAGATGAATGCATCACTGAAGCCTGCTCTTTCCGCCTCCTTTCTGTCTGCTGCAAAAAATATCTTGTCTATGTGTGCCCAATAAGCAGCAGAGAGGCACATGGGGCATGGTTCGCAGCTTGTGTAGAGAATACATCCGCTGAGATCGAAAGTATCAAGTTTCTTACACGCAGCTCTTATTGCGTTGACTTCTGCGTGGGCAGTGGGGTCTTTGTCGGGAGTTACTGTGTTGACGGCAGAACCGATTACTTCACTGCCTTTAACTATAACTGCCCCAAAAGGACCTCCTGTGCAGGAACTGGCGTTTTGCCTGGCAAGTCTGATTGCTTCAAGCATGTATTTATTGTCCTTTTCCATCATCTGTTTTTAAGGCAATTTTTCAACTTTTATGTCAATTGTACCCTCGTCCCATTCGACTGCAGCAGCTCCTGGAATGACATCCTGTGTATTGATTTCTGCTGCAAGCGTCTGATTACATATATAATCTGAATACTCCTTTAAAGCATCCTCAATCTCCGGAAGAGGCTGTAAAAAAATTTTTATTTTGTCTGTTACCTCAAATTGACAATCTTTTCTGAGGTTTTGTATTCTGTTTACAAGTTCGCGCGCAACACCCTCTTTTCTCAAGGAATCACTAACTGAAATATCAAGTGCCAATGTAAGTTTTCCATCCACAGCAACCAGCCATCCGGGCATGTCTTCTGATGTAATTTCCACATCTTCCGGCATGAGAACTACATCGCCTGAAAGCATTTTAATTGTATAGTTTCCTCTATCCTCGATTTCCAGAATCTGTTCTTGAGTAAAGTTAAGAAATGCTCTTGAAATCTCTTTCATCTGCTTTCCATATTTTTTACCCAATGTCTTAAAGTTAGGTTTAATTTTTTTGGTTATCAGGCCTTTTGTGTCATGGATAAACTCTACCTCCTTAACATTAACTTCGCCCAGTACAAGGTTTTTTATAAGTTCAAATTGCTCCTGTATTTTGGAGTCGAGCACAGGTATTAGTATTTTAGCCAAAGGCTGACGAACTTTAATGCCTACTTTTCTCCTGAGTGCAAGTATCATTGAAGATGCACGTTGGGCCAATTCCATCCTCTCTTCCAGGTCTTTATCTATCACATTATTGTCCGGACAAGGCATCAAGGCAAGGTGAACGGAGCTCTCTTTACGCATTCCCGACACTTTATTCAGATCTGTAAACAGCCGCTCCATAAAGAACGGAGCTATTGGCGCCGAGAGTAACGCAACATTTTCAAGACATGTATAAAGTGTCTGATATGCAGATAATTTATCTGAATCCATCTCTCCTCCCCAGAATCTTTTTCTGTTGAGACGAACGTACCAGTTACTGAGGTTGTCTTCCACAAAATCCTGAATCTTTCTTCCTGCTCCCGTAACATCGTAATTTTCGTAGGCCTCCTCGACCTCATCAATAAGTGTGTTCAGCAGAGAAATGATCCATCTGTCAATTTCCGGGCGAACCTCAACGGGTATCTGTGGTTGACTATTAGTAAAATTGTCCACATTTGCATAGAGGGCAAAAAATGAATAGGTGTTGTAGAGAGTACCGAAAAACTTACGTCTTACCTCGTCCACTCCGTTTATGTCAAACTTAAGATTATCCCATGGCTGTGAATTGGTAAGCATATACCAGCGCAAAGCATCTGCCCCGTATTCATTGAGAGAAGAGAACGGATCTACGGCATTCCCAAGCCGTTTGCTCATCTTGTTACCATCTTTGTCGAGAACCAGGCCGTTTGATATAACTGTTTTAAATGCCACTCTGTCACTTACCATTACAGCAATTGCATGGAGAGTGAAAAACCATCCTCTTGTCTGATCTACACCTTCTGCGATAAAATCACCTGCGTGCCCGAATTCCTCTGTTCCCAGTTTTTCAAGGCCCATCTGTGCAAAAGGCATTGCTCCGGAATCAAACCACACATCTATCAGGTCTGTCTCTCTGTTCATTCTGTTTCCATTTGGAGAAACCAGAATAAAGTTATCTACAAACGGGCGGTGAAGATCTATTTTATCATAATTTTCTTTACTGTAATCTTCTGTTTTAAACCCTTTCTCCTTGAGTGGATTTGAATTCATGAATCCTGCCTTTACCGACTTTTCCAGTTCGCTGTAAAGTTCTGCCGCTGAACCTATTATTGTCTCTTCCTTACCATCTTCTGTCCGCCAGATGGGGAGAGGTGTACCCCAATACCTGCTTCTCGAAAGGTTCCAGTCCTGCAGATTCTCCAGCCATTTGCCAAAACGACCGCTTCCTGTTGCCTCCGGTTTCCAGTTTATTGTTTTGTTAAGTTCAATCATTCTCTCCTGAACTGCGGTGGTTTTTATAAACCAGGAATCCAGAGGGTAGTATAAAACCGGTTTATCTGTTCTCCAGCAGTGCGGGTATGAGTGGATATGTTTTTCGATTCTGAAAGCCAACCCTTGCTGCTTAAGCATTACTGACAGGTCAATATCAAGAGTTGTGTCATTTTCCGAAAGCGATGGATCATATGCATTTTTGACAAACCGTCCGGCGTACTCCCTATAAAGTTCCAGATTAACTCTCTCTTTCAAAAATTGCGCATCCAGATCTTCTGTCCTGTAGAACTTTCCTGTTCTGTCTACCATTGCCTGCATTTGGCCGTCCTTATCCATCACCATCAAAGGAGGCATTCCGTTGGCTTTGGCTACTCTGTCATCGTCTGCTCCAAAAGTCGGGGCTATATGTACAATTCCGGTACCGTCTGAGGTAGTCACAAACTCTCCGGGTATCACTTTAAAGCTGTTCTCCCCGGGATATACCCACGGGATAAGTTGCTCATATTCTATGCCGCACAACTGTTCCCCTTTAATTGGGACCCCGATTACCTTAAACGGAATAAGCTTGTCGCCCGGTTTATAATCCTCCGGAGCAATACCCTCTGCTTTCCGGTTAAAGTGGGCAGAAAGCAAATCTTCAGCCAGGATATAGATGGATGGCTGATGAGAGTATGGGTTGTATGAGATAACTTTTACATAATTGATGTTTGGCCCTACGCACAGCGCTGTATTGGAAGGCAGTGTCCATGGTGTTGTTGTCCAGGCAATAAAGTGGACAGGAAGTTCTTTCCCATTTAAAGTTTCACTCTGGAACAGAAATCCGGACTTTTCATTCCTGACAATTTTAAACTGTGCTATGCATGTCGTATCCTTTACATCTCTGTAACACCCCGGCTGGTTGAGCTCATGTGTACTTAAGCCTGTTCCGGCAGCCGGAGAGAAAGGCTGGATTGAGTATCCTTTGTACAACCATCCTTTTTTGTAAATATCCTTTAACAAATACCAGAGGGTCTCGATGTAACGGTTATCATATGTGATATATGGGTTCTTCATGTCTACCCAGTATCCCATCTGCTCTGTGAGAGACTCCCACTCCTTTGTGTATTTCATGACCTCCTTGCGACAGGCAGCATTGTACTCTTCTACAGAGATGCTCTTTCCTATATCTTCTTTAGTAATGCCGAGCATTTTTTCTACGCTGAGCTCCACAGGAAGGCCGTGTGTGTCCCAGCCGGCTTTCCTCTCTACCAGGAATCCCTTTTGCGTTTTGTATCTGCAAAATACATCTTTTATGGCCCTGGCCATTACGTGGTGTATGCCGGGCATGCCGTTTGCAGAGGGAGGTCCCTCTAAAAAGATAAATTTTTCAGCACCTTCTCTATCCGTTACTGTTTGAGCAAAACAGTTTTCATTATTCCACTTCTCTAATATAGAGCAATTTATCTCTACTAAATCCAAATTTTTGTACTCGGCAAACCTCATTATAGCTTCAATTTTGAATTTGCAAAGATACGATTATTCACTACTTTTGAAAAAAATTGATTATGGGTACTTCGCTTATTGTCTTAGATCTGATTTTACTAGCTCTTTTTGTTCCAGCAATTATTGGGGGCATTACAAAGGGATTCATAAGGCAAGCCGCTGGTTTAATTGCTCTTATCCTTGGGATTTGGGCGGGTTTCAACTTTTCATCTCTTGTGAGTGAGAAGCTGAGAATATGGCTGGACACTACCTCTTCTCTTATCAATATTCTCTCTTTCGCTATAATCTTCATAGCAGTTCTCCTGATTGTTTCATTAATCGGAAGATTGGCTTCTGAAGTTATTAAGCTTGCTCTTATGGGGTGGCTCGACAAAATTCTGGGAGTTATTTTTGCAATTATTAAGACAGCATTTATTCTTAGTATTGTCATATATATTTTAAATTCTTTAGATTCTCTGTGGAATTTTCTTCCTGAAAAAAGTTTGGCTGATTCTGAAATTTATCACTTTATTGAGCAGATAGCACCTAAATTATTCCCGTATATAAAGAATTTACAGAATGTAAACCTCAATATCTAATTCTGTTTTGACTAATCATAATTTTTGAATCGTCAATCTTTTGCCGTTAATCACAAAAATTTCATTTTTTTACCATTTAGCATCCGGATGAGTCTGGTACTTTCTAAATTTGTTTCAGAAAGGGAGCCGGTTGTTTGGAAGGAGATGATCTTAAAAAGAGCAGATAAGATCACGTGGAGTAAGATTAACGCTCCCTTTCTTTATTATTTTAACAGATTAGAAGAGGCAGGTATATGAGTTTTTCGGTAAACATCAAACAGCATGACATCAGCGACTGCGGTGTCGCTTCTCTCGCTTCTGTGGCAGCTCACTATGGTCTAAAACTCCCGTTGGCAAAAATACGGCTGTTCAGCGGAACAAATTCTCAGGGGACCACTATCCGTGGATTGATAGATGCTGCAGAAAAATTTGGACTGAGTGCAAAGGGTTTCAAAGGGAAGCTGACATCTTTGTATAAAGTACCCAAACCCACTATCCTGCATCTGAAAAAAGTGAACGGCCTTTTGCATTTTGTTGTATTATACAAAATTACAAAACATCATCTCCATTTGATGGACCCAATGGAGGGCAGGATAAATCGCATCAAGTTCGAAGAGTTTAACCGGGAATGGACAGGTTATCTGATAATTGTAGAGCCTAACAGCAGTTTTGTAAAAGGAAAAGAGGGTGTCAGTGTAATTACGCGATTGCTGATAATTATCAGAAGAGATATCCGTGAGTACCTGAAAGCGCTTGCCGGGTCTCTTCTTTACATTCTGATTGCTCTGAGCACTTCGGTTTTCATAAAATATATAATAGATGATATTCTTCCAGGCAGAGACCAGGAGATGCTTACATCTCTCGCTGTCACTATGGCTGTTCTTATTATGATCTCTTTAATATTGTCTGTTTACAAGTCGAGGATACTGCTTAAACTATCGATAAATACAGATAGAAAACTGATCTTAAACTATCTGAGGCATTTGTTTAAACTTCCGCAGCAATTCTTTGACTGCAGAAAAACTGGTGAGCTCACCTCAAGGATTGATGATGCCTTTAAGATCCGGGCTCTTCTTTCTGATTTGGTTATTAGCATAACTATTAGTATTTTGACATTAACGGTCTCATTTATATTGCTTTTTACGATATATTGGAAGCTTGCGCTTTTAGCTCTTCTGTTTATTCCAGTATATCTTCTTATCTATTACACTTATGACAGGTTCAACCGCAGGGTGCAGAGGGAGATAATGGAGGAGGCTGCTCAGTTTGAGTCTTCTCTGATTGAGGGATTAAAGTCAGTTAAGAGTATCAAGCATTTTGGGTTGGAGAGTTTCACAGTAAGCAAGATTAAAGAAAAACTTTGCAAACTGAATGATTCCCTGTATAAAGCAGGTAACAGGGGTATCGCAGTATTTAATCTTGGTGAAAGCAGCTCGAGAATTCTTTCGCTTATGGTACTGTGGGTCGGGGGCTCTTTTGTCCTCTCCTCTTCAATAACCACAGGGGAACTGTTTTCTTTCTATACTATAACTGCTTTGTTTTCATCGCCATTAACTACATTGATAGGGATGAATGTTACCATAAGAGAGGGCATTACGGCTGCAGACAGGTTATTTGAAATTATGGATCTCGATGTTGAGAAATATTGTGACGGAGTTGTAATGCCTATTGAAAGCAGCGTTTCGCTTAAAATTGAAAATCTGTCGTTTTGTTATCCAGGCAGAGAACCTCTTTTCAACAAGTTCAATATGGAATTGGTTTCCGGTGAGATAACGGCACTCACCGGTGAAAGTGGCAGTGGAAAGAGCACAATAGCTTCTCTGATCCTAAGAATGCAAAAACCTGATAATGGTGTTATAACGCTTGACGGAGTAAATATAAATCATATAAATCTGGAACTTTGGCGGCAGTGGGTGACAATTGTTCCTCAAAACCTGGATCTATTTGGAGGAACCCTTATAGAAAACATAGCCCCGGGAGAGGCTGATCCTGACTACGAATTTATAATTGATCTCTGCAGGGAGTTTAGTCTTCTCGGGTTTATTGAAAAGTTGCCTTCCGGATTCGAAACTCAGATAGGTGAGGGTGGTTCCTCCCTGTCAAGAGGACAGCAACAGAGAATTGCCATAGCGAGGGCTCTTTACAGAAAATCAAAAATATTGATTCTCGACGAGGCCACATCATCGCTGGACAGCTCATCTGCGGAGTTGATAGAAAAAGTTGTTATAAAAGCAAAGGAGAGTGGTACAATGATACTAATGATTTCTCACAGGGAAAACAATATGATAATTGCAGACAGACAAATAAGAATATAAGACAAAACTAACTTAAAAAAACAGAGGGTGCACACTCTGGGCAAACCCTTCATGCTTATTTGAGGGGACAATTTTTAAAATTTATATTATGAAAGAGTACGTGGACAGAGATTGGGGGTTAGAAACTCTTGAAAATAATGAGCTCCTTACATCCGGAGGTGTGTCATGGAGGGAGATCTGGTTAATTCTCGAGAAAATGGCGGAACTGGCTGATAAAGCAGAAAAGTACTGGCCAAGTTTTAAAAAGGGATTTCAAGTTGGATGGGAGGCTGCATGATGGAGGCTAAGTATTTGCAATCAGCAGGATTAACCCTTCTTTCATTGAATGAAAGTTGCGGGATCACAGGAGGTTCAGATAAAGGATGGGACTACACAGTGGCCGGGTATATCGGAACAGGTGTTGGATATGGTGTGAAAAAACTTTGGAAAGCATTTTTGTTCCTAAGTGCAAATTTATACTCTATGCAGTCGAATCCTAAGTTGTTATATCAATAGAATTATCTTATAATTTCTAAGAAATTGGGAAGTTGTAACAAAAATAATATAACTTTGTATATTATGAAGATTTTTTACAACCTCCCAATTTTATTGCTCCTGTTTATCCCACTGACCCTCTCGGCACAGAAGAGGTGGAGTCTGGAGGAGTGCATCAAATATGCATGGGATAATAACCTGACTATCAAACAGCAGGAAATATCTGTCGAACAGAGTAAAAACGATGTACTGCAATCAAAACTCCAGTACATTCCCTCTTTTAACGCCTCAGTAAGTCACAATATGAACTGGGGGCGGTCTGTAAATATGCAGGATCTGCAGATTATCGAGAATAAGCTCAGTCAGAGTACAAGTGCTTCGCTAAGAGCTTCTGTCAATCTTTTTGAGGGGTTTCAGAAAGAAAACGATCTCAAAAGTAAAAAAGTTTTGCAGGAGATTTCCATGCAGGATGTTGGCAGAATAAAAAATCAGATTTCTATTGAAATTTCTAAAGCCTATCTGCAAATATTGCTTTCCAAGGAGATTCTGCAGACAGCAAACCAGAGTCTTGAAAGTGTAAAACAACAGGCAGAAAGAACCAGCAAACTTGTTGATGCTGGTAGCGTTGCCTATAGTTCTCTTCTTGAGATTGAAGCTCAGTTGGCAACAGAGAGAGTGCAGGTAGTAAATGCACAAAATCAGTTGAATAACTCCCTTCTGGCACTTAAGCAACTGCTCGATCTTACAAGAGAGCCGGATTTTGATGTGGACAGTCCAAATCTGGATTTAATCATTGACAGCTTCACAGGTGAGCCGGTTGATAAACTGTTTGAACTTTCAATGAATCTTCCGGAAATAAAGAGTGCAAAACTTAATTATCAAAATTCAAATATTCAACTGTCAATTGCCAAAGGAAAAAGTTACCCGTCGGTATCCTTCTCTGCCGGTTACGGAACATCTTACAGTGACAGTCGCGGGACTAACTTCCTGGATCAGTTCGATGAAAACAGAAACCCCTCTATAGGTTTTGGTCTGAGTATCCCAATTTTCAACTCATGGCAGTCAAATACAGCAATTAAGAATGCTCGTCTGGGAGTTCGCAATGCAGAGATTGAGGTTCGTAACAAGGAGCAGGTTCTTTATAAAGAGATTCAGCAGGCAAACAGCGATGCACTTGGCTACTATGAAAGGTATAAAGCCAGCTTGCAGAATGTAAAAGCTATGGAAGAATCATTCCGGTATGTTCAGCAGAAATTTGATCTTGGAGTACTTAATGCCACAGATTATACTGTAGCAAAGACTAATCTCTTCAAAGCCCAGTCTGAATTTTATCAGTCTAAATATCAGTATGTTTTCCAACTGAAAATTCTTGATTTTTACAAAGGTATCCCGATAACTCTATAGAATATGAATATTAAGAAAAACATTAAATGGATTTTACTTTGTACCATTGTTGTAATTATTGCTCTGATAATTTATGGTACAAATAATAAAAAAGATCAGATACCTGTTACCACGGAGATTGTTACTAAAAAGTCAATAACTGAGACAATTCCTGCAAATGGAAAGATTAAACCGGTTATTGAGGTAAAGATTAGTCCGGACGTTTCCGGTGAAATAATTGAGCTCAATTTCAAAGAGGGCGACTCAATTAAAAGAGGTGATCTCATTATCAAGATTAAGCAAGATGTATATATCTCAATGAGAGACAGAGCAGAAGCCTCCCTTAACTCAATTAAAGCTCAACTCACTCAGCAGATAGCCCAGTATAATCAAATAGAGCTTAGCTATCTGAGAAACAAATCACTTTTTGAACAAAAAGCCATTTCCGAGTCTGATTATGAAAACGCTCTTTCTCAGTACCAGGTTGCAAAGGAACAGATCAAAGCTGCCGAATTTAATGTTAAAAGCGCAAGTGCAGCTCTTAATGAGGCTCAGGAGAACCTTATAAAAACTATAATTTATGCCCCGATGAATGGCATTATTTCAAAAATGAGCGTAGAGAGGGGAGAAAGGGTTGTAGGAACAAGTCAGATGGCTGGTACAGAAATGCTCAGAATTGCAAATTTCAAGGAGATGGAGGTTTTGGTTGATGTCAACGAAAATGATATTATCCGAATTAAACCTAATGATACTACTACAATTGAGGTTGATGCTTATCCCAACAGAAAATTTACAGGTATAGTTACTCAGATTGCAAATTCGGCAAAAAACATCGGATCTGCACTTGAACAGGTTACCAATTTTGAAGTTAAGGTTTATATACTTCCCGAATCATATTCAGACCTGGTAAAAAATGGAGTTAACCCATTCAGACCGGGAATGTCTGCTTCTGTATCTATTCAGACTGAAAAAAAGAACAATATCCTTGCCTTACCAATTCAGTCAATAACTACAAGAACAGATCTTTTATCTGACTCAACCAAAAAATCTCTGGGAACAAATGAAGCTGTTGAACATGTATTTGTTGTTCAAGGGGATACTCTTGAAGTTAGGAAAATAACCACAGGAATTCAGGATTTAAACAATATCGAGGTGATTACAGGAATCAAAGAGGGTGATGTTATAGTTACAGGACCTTATGCCGCTATAAGCAAAATACTGAAGAGTGGTTCAAAGGTAAAAGTTGAGAGCGAGAAAGATAAAATAACAGACAAAGGCAAGAAGACTTAGTAAATATGTTAAATCCGCTCCTGTTACTTATTGAAACGAGCACAGAGGTGTGTTCAGTGGCCCTTTCAGTTGGAGAGAAAATAATATCTTTCAGAGTTGTAAAAGAGGCAAAATCACATGCAAGGGTCATTGCGCTGCTTATAAAAGAGGTGCTCAAAGAGGGTGGCACCTCTATTGACGAGTGCGATGCAGTTGCTGTGAGTGAAGGCCCAGGCTCCTATACGGGCCTGCGTGTTGGCGTTTCGATTGCAAAAGGATTATGCTATGGTGCAGGAAAACCTCTTATTTCAGTCAGCTCTCTTGAACTACTCGCCCGTCTTACTGCTGTTGAAGGAAATATTCCACCCGGAGCAATTATTGTTCCGATGATAGATGCGAGAAGAATGGAGGTGTATGCAGCCAGTTTTGACTCTTTATGCAATTCCCTTTCAAATACAGAAGCTATAATTCTGGATGCTACGAGCTTCTCAGATGAACTGGCCAAGGGAATAGTAATATTTTCAGGAGACGGAGCCAAAAAATTTATGGGTATAACAAATCATCCTAATGCACAATTCAGGATAATTGATGCAGATGCGAGAGGGATGGTCAAATCTGTACTCAAAAAATATTCCGTGGGAGAGTTTGTAAATGTGGCCTATTTTGAGCCGTTTTATTTAAAAGACTTTGTTGCAGGTATAACAAAAAAGAGGTTGTTGTAACGGCTTTTTATTTTGTCAGATTTGAGATAACCCGTTCCAGTTCTGAGTTATATATATTCTTTGCAACAATAGTTCCGCTTTTATCAATCACAAATAGTGCTGGGACTTTGCTGACATTATACGTGGTTACTGCTCCTGATCCCGCACCCATTCCATCGCAGACACTTATCCAAGGCAGCATCTGTTCATCAATTGCTCTGGCCCATGCAGTCTTGTCCGTATCGACTGATACTTGGTATATTTCAAGCCCTTTGGGGCTGTATTTGTCATAAAGTTGCAGAAAATCCTGGTTAAGCATTCTCTGATTGACGTCAGCTATACTCCAGAATGACAATATAATAACCTTGCCAGAAAATTCAGAGAGAGATCTCATTCTGGATTTTACATCTGGCAGCTTTATGTCCGGAAATCCGGTTTCTGAGGCATCAAGAATTTTTGAATTAAACATATCCGATTTTTCTCTGTATGATATCTCATCCTTGAGCCTGGAAACATAAATTGAATTTGGATATTTGACTTTTAGGGAATCATATATCCGTTGGAAAAGAAGTACATCTCTCACGTCTGCAAAAATGGGAAGGTTGTTCGGAAACCTTTGATAAAGCAAGGTGATGTTTGTGATCGAGTTTGGGTTTGTATAGAGGTGCTTTATTGAGTTTTGTTTTTGTTTAACGTAAAGTGCACCAAGCTCATAGTTTATTGAAGTCTGTTTAGCAACATCTCCTGTTGCTACCGCGTTCTTTAAAACTGCTGCAAGAGAGTCAAACCGGGTGCAGACTTTTCCTGCGTTCCTCTCAATTTCCAAGAGCAATTTAGTCTCCTCAGATCCCTCAACTATGATTTTGCTTCCGAGTGTATCTGTAATCAGTTTTATATTATCGCCTGGGAGGAGAATTAGTGATGCCACTTTACTCTGATTATAATAGAGATAGTAAAAGTCCGGCGAATTTTCAGTCAATTTTAGGGAATAGTTTATTTTACCATCTTCTATTTTGATGGTATCTATCACCCTTTGGTTATTAATATCCAGAAGTTTCAAAACAAGATTTCCATCGGATGTCCCTTCGATGATCCCCTTGACTGTTGCTTTGTTTGAAGAACAGGCAAAGGCCGTAACTGCAACAAGAGCAGACAGGAAAAGCTTCTTCATTTATTTTTTATTTAATGTTTGCAGAAATTGAATTTGCAATGGAGGTCATCTCCTCGTTTTCCAGTTTTAATTTGTTTTTTTTAAAGTCCATATCACCCTCACTGTTCAAAGGAATTAAATGTATGTGAGCATGGGGTACCTCTAGTCCGAGAACAGCCACTCCTACTCTCTTGCATGGAATCACAGCTTTGATACCCTTTGCGACAACCTGCGCAAATTTGAAAAGATCAGAAAGATCTTCACTTTTAAGGTCAAAAATATAATCGGTTTCTTCTTTAGGAATAACAAGAGTGTGCCCTTTTGCAACAGGATTTATGTCTAAAAAAGCATAGAACTTGTCGTTTTCAGCTACCTTCCAGGAAGGTATCTCACCTTTAACGATTTTTGTAAAAATTGTTGACATACCTATTTCGAAATTTCAATAATTTCAAATTTAATAATTCCCGAAGGAACTTTTACCTCCACAATCTCTCCTTTACTTTTGCCAATCAAGGCCTTGCCTATTGGTGTAGCAGCCGCCAGCTTACCTTCCCGCAGGTTTGCTTCAGACTCCCCAACAAGAGTATATTCTACAATAGAATTGTTATTTAAGTTTTTTAGCTTAACCTTGTTAAGAATCTGAATATGCGTAGTGTTTATTCTCGATTCATCTATAATCCTGGCATTTGCAATCATATCTTCGAGTTTGGCAATTTTCATCTCTAAAAGCCCCTGAGCCTCTTTTGCGGCATCATACTCGGCATTTTCAGATAAATCGCCTTTATCTCTGGCCTCTGCAATCTGCCTTGAGATGCTGGGGCGTTCAATACTTACCAGGTGGTAATGCTCCGCCTTTAGTTTTTCTAAACCTTCTGCGGTTAAATAATTAATTTTTGACATAATATGAAAAATTAAAAAGAATCCTGCGTAGTACAGGACTCTTTGATACAAAGGTAATAATTAATATTTGGATTAAAAAAACTATCTTAATTTAATTCCGTCGGCCAGAAGAAAAATCTTTGATTTCTCCCTGTCCAGATAAAGTTGTTTTTTTAGCTCTTCCAGTGATTCAAAACGTTTCTCATCCCTCATTTTGCCAACAAATTCGATTTTTAGCGGTAATCCGTATATGTCTTCGTCAAAATCCAGTATATGTGTCTCTATGGATCGCTCGTTGCCCTGACCAACTGTTGGACGAATTCCTATATTGGTTATACCTCTGTATGTTTTGTTATGATAATCTACCCATACAGAATATACTCCGTCTCCCGGTACAACTTTGAGTGGTTCGTACAGCATTATGTTGGCCGTAGGGAAACCAATGGTTCTTCCGATTCTCAGGCCCTCCACTACCACTCCCTCAAGGCCATATCTGTAACCAAGCAGTAAATTCGCCTGTTTTATATTACCCTCAAGCAAAAGCTCTCTTACTTTTGTTGAACTAATTATAAGATTCGGATCGTCAGACGATACTTCTTCCACTCTTACAGCGTTTATACCTAGCTCCTTTGCAATTTCAAACATCTCCTGCTGAGTCTGGGCAGGATCGCAACCTACTCTGTGGTCATATCCGACAACTAAGGTGGAAACTCCGTATCTGTCGAGAAGATAGTTCTTAAAAAACTCTCTGGTTGTCTGATTTGCAAACTCTTTGTCAAATGGCAATACTATAACTTCGTCAATACCATAATTCAGTAAAAGGTTTTTCTTCTCATCCAGAGTTGTAAGTAGTCTGAATTTTGCAGCATCCTGCTGCAAAACTGCTCTTGGGTGTGGCCAGAATGTAAATACGGCAGATTTACACCCTTGCTCCTTAGCAATGGCACAAACTCTGTTTATCACCGACTGATGGCCTTTGTGGACACCATCGAAAAAGCCTGTACTTCCTACAACCATTTTACCAAATCAAAATCTTGTCTGTGTGGCAGTTTAGGGTTCTTTGCATATACCCTCCCTGCAAAATTATATACACCTGCGCTACCGGGAAACATTGAGCATCTGTATTTTGCCACTCCGTTTGCATAACTTACAAATTCAAAGTCGTATTTATTTTGAATTACCATTTTGTTATTGTTGTCCTGTACTGCAAATACCATTTCCACTCCAATATCTTCCGGCTTAAGATCTCCAATGATAAGCTCAACCTCCGCCAGATATTCATTTCCACGCGATATGTCGGATTTTGAATCATCCGGCTTAATGTAGCTCTTTACATCTATAAGGGGCCACTCTCTGCGAACCCTCTTCTTCCAAAAAGCAAGCTCACGCGCCAATGCATAGTCTTTTTCTATAATGGCCTTATTTCTTGCAGCCAATGGGTTGTAAAACTTCTCCTGATAGTCTGTCATCATCCTGTTGGTTGTAAAGTTGGCTGCCACTTTTGCAATTGTATTCTTAATAATTTCTATCCACTCCAAAGGAAGTCCGTTCTTTGGATTTAACTTATAAAACAGTGGCGCAATTTCGTTCTCAAGCATATTGTAGATGGTGGCTGCGTCAAGCTCATCCTGAAAATTCTGATCTGTATAAGTTCTCTCCAAAGGAAGTGCCCAACCGGCTCCCTCCTTGTAGCCTTCCACCCACCAACCATCCAATACGGAAAAATGCATTACTCCGTTCATAACAGCTTTCTCTCCGCTGGTACCGGATGCTTCGAGCGGTCTTGTCGGAGTATTCATCCAGACATCAACTCCCTGCACAAGAATCTTTGCAGTAGTCATATCGTAACCTGGAATAAACAGAATCTTGCCGATAAACCTAGGCATCAGAGAAACCTCTACAATTCTCTTGATGAGATCCTGTCCTGCTTTATCTGCCGGATGTGCCTTTCCTGCAAACAGAAACTGGAGGGGTTGTTTAGGATTGTTGACTATGCTGTCTAATCTGTCGAGATCTCTGAAAATAAGGTGAGCCCTTTTGTATGTAGCGAATCTTCTGGCAAATCCGATGGTAAGGACGTCTTCTCTGAGTGCCTCTTTAATTGCTATCAGGTGGTGTGGGGCATAATGTGAGTTTGTTGCAGGGTCGGAGATCGAGTGTTTTACAAATTTTATAAGTCTTGTTCTCAGTTTATTTCTTACTGCCCATATTCTGCTGTCCTCTACCTGATAGATCCCCTCAAAACAGGCTTTGTCGTAATTGTGCGTCGCAAAGTCACTGCCAAAGGCATCTGCATGTATATCCTTCCACTCAGGGGCTGTCCAGGTGGAGTAGTGAACTCCATTTGTGACATAGCTTACATGTAACTCTTCCGGAAGATATCCCGGCCAAAGCGGAGAGAGTATCTCCCGGCTTACCTTGCCGTGCAGACAGCTTACTCCGTTAATCTCCTGAGAAAGATTTGCTGCAAGATTACTCATAGAGAATTTTTCTGCAGGATTTACAGGATCTATCTTGCCAAGGGCCATCATAACCTCCCATGTAATTTTAAGTCTTTCCGGATAGTGTGATATGTAGCTTCTCAGAAGGTCTTCTGTAAATGAGTCATGGCCTGCAGGCACAGGGGTGTGTGTTGTGAAGAGCGAAGAGGATCTAACAACCTCAAGGGCTTCGGCAAAGGAGAGGTTCTCTTGCTGTATATACTCTCTTAATCTTTCAAGACCTATGAATGCAGCATGTCCTTCGTTGCAGTGGAATATTTCCGATTCCTTTCTGAGTGCCCTAAGTGCTCTTATACCCCCGATACCGAGAAGAAGCTCCTGTTTGAGCCGGTTCTCCCAGTCTCCCCCGTAAAGGTGGTGGGTAACAGATCTGTCTTCCGGCAGGTTATCCTCAAAGTCTGTATCCATCAGTATAAGCTCGGTTCTTCCTACATCTACCCTCCACAGACGTGCGTATAGGTTTCTGCCAGGAAGTGCAAGACTGATGGTTGTCCAGTTGCCCTTCTCGTCTCTTACCGGATTTGCCGGAATCTTCATAAAGTCCTGGGCCTCGTAGTATGCCACCTGATCTCCCTGCGCAGAGAGAAGCTGTGTAAAGTAACCATATCTGTACAGCAGTCCGATACCGGTCATTGGTACCATCTTGTCACTTGACTCTTTAAGATAATCCCCGGCGAGAACTCCAAGTCCACCGGAGTAGATTTTTAAAGATCTGTCCAGTCCGTACTCCATACTAAAGTAAGCAATCCTAGGACCGGTCATCTGGCTTTTTCCCGCCATGTACTCTTCGAACTGGGCATAGAGAGCATCCATTCTTCTCAGAAACTTAACATCTTTCTCAAGTTCCTGATACCTTCTCACTGAAATTCTGTCAAGCATTAGTATAGGATTACCCAGACTCGACTTCCAAAGCTCTTCATCGATGAACTTAAAAAGGTCAATGGCCTCCTGATTCCAGCTCCACCAAAGGTTTCTCGAAACAACGTCAAGGGGTTTGAGTCTTTCCGGAAGTTGCTTGTTAATTAAAATCCGTGCCCAGTTGGGTTTATTTGCTACATCAGCTCTAAAGCTGACATGCTCTTTTTCGTCTATGCCAACAGGATATGCTCCTATACTTATTATCAGTTTCCCTAATGCTAACGAATATGCACTCTTGTAATATACTATTTGATTTTCCCACAGAGCTATAGAAGATACATCTTTTGCATTCTCACGGTATTCAGCCATACCGGCAGGCGTTAGCAGTGATATTTCGAGCATTTTAGCCACAACCTCTTCAACTACATTTTCATATCCGTTGTCCTTCCTTTCAATAATATCGATTCCCGGATGGTCTTTGGTATAATGGTCATTGACCCATAACCCAAAGCCTGCCAGACTTGTTGTTATTGTGGGTACCCTAAAGGCCAGACTCTCGAGCGGTGTGTAGCCCCATGGCTCATAATAAGATGGAAAAACAGTAAGATCCAAACCAACAAGAAGCTTATAATAAGTAAGATTGAAAATACCGTCGTTTCCATTTAAATAGGATGGAACAAAAAGAACTTTTACCTTGTCGCTGCCCTTATTGAAAAGGTGGAGCTCCCTGATTCTCTTCATGACGGGATCCAGTTCCGGTTCGTTGAGTGTGTGAGTGCAGTTTGTTGTATAGTCCGATTTGATACTTAACTTGTTGACGAGTTCCTTATTGGGGCCGTTATGACCTGCAGGAACAAAGAGATATGCCACTACCTCTTTTGTAAGTTTTGCATCGTTATTTAATCTGCCCAGGGAGTCGAGGAATATATCAATGCCTTTGTTCTTGTATTCATACCTTCCGCTTATTCCTACAATAACCGCGTCGTCTGATACCTTGCTGCCTGTCATTACAGAGGCCATTTCCAAAAGTTTTAACCTTGCATCGGCATGGCATTTCTGATACTCTTCTTCCTTTGGCGTAAAGCTGTTTTCAAAACCATTAGGAGTCACAATATCTACCTCTCTGCCAAGGAAATACTTACACTCTTTTGCGGTGATGTAGCTTACTGTTGTAAAAACATCCGATTGATGAGCAGCAACTTTCTCAAGAGAGTGTTTTGCCATCACATTGAACTCTTTGGCTTTCTCTTCCGGATTATAGAGTGTCATTGAACCATAAAGTGGAAGGTTGTTGCCTGATATCGAACGCCCCAGAACTGTCGCATGAGTAGTAAATACAGTTGCGATGGGAAGATTTGCAGAGTGCAGGTAGAGAATACCGGCACCCGTCATCCATTCATGGAATTGAGCAACTGCTTTGTGGTGCGGAGAGAGGTTGAAGCGGACATAGCTCTCAATCACTTTTCCGGTTGCGTAACCGAAAAGAGCAGATTCCACATAGTCCCACTGACCGCTTATGGAATCAAGCTTATACTTTGTCCAAAACTCGGTTAAAATTTCATCTTTCTTTGTTATGTAAGAACTGAAATCTACCAAAATTGCAATAGGAGTAGCTGCAACATTCCATCTTCCGACTCTTATTCTGAGACCCTCCTTAGCTGCCTGAATTCTCCAGGCTCTGAGTAAGTTTATATCTTCTATGAATTCCGGATTTTGCTCTGTGTCTCTCCAGACATCGGGGCCGATCAATATATGGTTGTTTTTTAACTCTTTTGCTAAATTTAAAGCTTTTGTGGCTATCACAGTATGGATTCCGCCTACCTTATTGCATACCTCCCAACTTACCTCAAAAAGGTAATCCGGAGATGCCATCGTTTTCTCTGACATTTTCTATTTTTTAATGTTGTTTTTCGACTTTCCTGCACTTTTTGTCGTCTTTGGCTTTGATTTTTCTGCAATTATTGTTCCGGTTTCAATTTCTGTTGCCGGAGCCGATTTTTCTACCCTTATCAAAAAATCACTTACCACATTCATGTAGTTTATGAATGCTTCATATGGAGTATCGTATGGATTGAAATAATTGTGCACTGCTCCATCTGAGAAAAACTTTGTGCACATATAGTAAAAATGATCGCTCTCCTGCAGTTTTCTAAAGTCAGACAAAAGGTCAGCATTGTTTAAAGCCATCACCTTTTGTTCTGCAGAATATATTTTGTTGAATGCCTCATTCTGCAGTTCATTTCCCAGCCATGCACTTGTATCCCGCTCCTCATCTGCCCATGAAATAGCAAAAGGGACATGAAGTGGAGCTACAGGCTGATGTTTGTTACATACTTCACTTGGTGTGCAGAACTCAAAGTTGGTCTGAGAGAGTACTGCTCCAGGAAGGTATTTTAAAAACTGGAAAATGCCTGAAGAGGCTTGCTGGTGTTCTCCAAATGTTTCATAATCCATAAAAAGGTTAATCACCTCGCCTTTCTCAAGTGATTTAGAGAGCCATGTTACATATTTATCAGATGTGAGAGGCCAGTTTACCCAAGATCTGTCAGAAAACCTGAATGCTATATCGTCGCTTAAACTGAAATTTTTCAACAACAGTTTTAACCTTGGATTGATAGCATTTGTATAAACGTAGTTTGGGCTCTTCCAACCCAGAATATGTTTTGCTCCTTCTGTAAGCATCGCAGTAAAACCCATATCTGCAACCATAGAACCAATTTTATCTGAGTAGATCAGTTCTGTATTTCTGAAAGCCTTTGGTTTTTGCCCAAAAAGGTTCTCAATAGTCTTTGAGTGTTGTTCTACCTGTTCCCTGAATTCAACAGGCGAAATAAGTGATGAGAGGCTGTGTGAGTATGTTTCGGCAAGAAATTCCACGCATCCGGTTTTGGCCAGATTTTTAAAGCTTTCTATGACTTCGGGTGAATATCTAGCAAACTGGTCAAGTACAACTCCGGATATTGAATATGCAATCTTAAAAGCTCCCTCGTTCTGTTTTATAAGCTCCAACATCAACTGATTTGCAGGCAAATAACATCTTTCTGCAACTCTTTTCAATATTGTTTTATTCGCAAAATCGTCATAGTAATTAGAATCCTTTCCTATATCGAAAAATCGGTACACTTTTAATCTATCTGGTTGATGTACTTCAAAATAGAAGCAAATAGTTTTTTTCATCATAAAATTAATTTATGTTTTATCTCTAAATTTCGCCTTTTAATAACCCTGGAATAGATCTTTGTCACAAGGGAGGCTGCATTATCCCATTTAAGTGCTTTCACCTCGTCCAACCCTTCTCTTACAGCCATCTGAGAGATGGCAGGATAGGAAAGAAGTGCATAAATAGCGTCTGCCATAGCGTCAATATCCCAAAAATCAACTTTTATTGCGTGATTTAAAACCTCTCCTACTCCCGATTGTTTGGAAATGATTGTTGGCACGTTTGCTCTCATTGCCTCAAGTGGAGAAATACCAAAAGGTTCCGACACAGAAGGCATAACATAAACATCTGAATAGGAGAACATCTTCTGAACATCTGCTCCTTTTAAAAAACCCGTGAAATGGAAATGGGTGGAGATTCCCAGCTTTGCTACCCTTCTTATTGAACGGTTAAGAAGGTCTCCGCTGCCTGCCATTACAAAGCGCACATTGGGGTATCTCTTCAAAACCTTATTGGCAGCTTCAATAAAGTACTCAGGACCTTTCTGGAAAGTTATTCTGCCAAGAAAAGTGACTATTTTCTCTTCTACTCCTCTTGATATATCCATATTTTCAACACTTTGAAAATCTACGGCATTGTGTACCGTAACAACTTTATCCGGATGCACTCCGTATTTGTTTATTACGGTATTTCTGGTGAGGTTGCTTACAGCTATTACCATATCGGCCTCTTTCATACCAAATTTTTCAAGCTCATAAACCTCTGTGTTTATGTTGTTGCCGCTTCTGTCGAACTCTGTGGCATGAATATGCACCACCAGTGGCTTACCAGTAAGTTTTTTTGCAGCAACCCCGGCAAGATATGTCAGCCAGTCGTGGGCATGAATAACATCAAAATCGTTTTTTAGAGCAATCTCTCCTGCAACCATAGCGTATCTCGCTACTTCCTCCATGAGATTTGCTCCGTATTTTCCGGAAAACTTATACTTCTCTCCAAAGTGGAGTTTGTAATCTGCTATCTGACCCTCTTTTTGCTCGTTTACCAAATTTGAAAACCGGACAGGGTCAAGATATGGAACAAGATTAGAACCTATTCTTAAAAACTGAACTTTCTCCAAAAATTCATTTACATTTTTAACAGTCTCTGTAACTGTCACATCGCTGGCGTTAATAATGCTGACCGATCTCTGATCTTCATCACCTGTTGCAGAAGGCATTACAAATAAAACCTCAACTCCCTGATTTGCCAGGCCTTTGGTCAGACCATAGCAGGCAGTCCCCAACCCTCCTGAAATGTGTGGAGGAAACTCCCATCCAAACATTAATACCTTCATTGTTCACTATTATTATATTGTTCAACTAATCTCATTGCTCTTAAAATGGCAGAAACCGAGTTTGAATAGGATGTACAGCCATGAGGTTGATGAGGAGGATCACCATCATAAACTTCGGAAATAGATCCAATGCAGTGGACTGTCAGATCTTCTTCAAATGGAGAGATTAACTCTCTGGCAGTGTTGGCAAATGCTACACCGTAAAGTTTGAGAGATGCCTCAATATAGAAGCCGAGCAGCCAGACTCTCGATGTCCCCTGATGATAAGCCATATCTCTGGTATACTGGTCTCCGTTGTACTCTCCTTTATAATTTGGATTCTTTGGCGAAAGAGTTCTTATTCCCCTGGTGGTCAGCAATTCCTGTTTAACATTCTGAAGTATTTTTGATTTAGTTTCATCGCTGACTGGTGAATAGTCAAAAGCACAGGTGAAAAGTTGATTCGGACGAACGTTCTTGTTCTGACCTTCGGGGCCGACATAGTCTGCAAGATGTTCTTTGGATTCAATCCAGAAAGCCTTAATGAAGTTTTTGTTAATCTTCTCTCTGACTGCTGTCCATTCATTCACAAATGCCCTATCCCTGGTTTTGGAAGCCATCTCTAAGATAAAGCATATTGCATTATACCACAAAGAATTAAGCTCTACCTGATAGCCTGCTCTTTCCGTAACCGGAACTCCGTTTATGTATGCATCCATCCAGCTTGTGGCAACTCCTCTTTCCTCGGCCCATAACAGTCCGTTCTCATGCAGTCTTACATTATTTCTGCTGCCATCTCTGTATGAATTGAGTATCTCTTTCAACAACTCTTTATAAATCTTCCATACTTTTGAACTGCCTCCGATTGCCTTTGCGTAATGTTGCAAAGTCCAGAAGAACCAAAGTGGCACATCTGCTTTCTTGTTGTATTTAACAAGACTTTCTCTGTGTCTCCTTACTATAGTTTCAAGAACATCTCTGAATTTGCCAATATCTCCGTTTGAGTACCATGTCAATCCAGGTAATGATATAAGGGTATCCCTCATATTTTTGTCTAACCATGGGTAACCCGCATAAACGTTTGTATCTTCATCATCATGTGTAATAAACTGATCTGCGGCAATTTGCAGACAGCTTTCAAAACTGTCTCTGTGCTTTTTCCGTTTCACACCCTGTAAAAACTTAGATGAGAGTTTAGATGGGTCTTCTGCTTTTGTAGATGCCGAAAAAATAATTGTCTGACCCTTCCTGACAGGAAGTTCAAAATAACCGGGAACAAACAGATCTTCTTTTGATTCATACGCTCTGCGGCTCTCCTCGTTGTACTCAATATTAAAATACCAGTCAGGATTGGAGATAAATTCATTCTTTACACTCAGCTGAAGATTCAGGTCGGGGAAACCTTCATACATCCTGAAGCTTTTACCCTTATCGATTTCCTGGTACTTTACATTTGCCTCTGTGTTTGCTTTTGAGAGGGCATGAATACTTCTGAAAGCAAGGAATGGTTTTAGCCTCAGGGTTGTGGGAGAGTGAGCCTCCAGTAAAGTATATGTGATTAATACCTGCTCCTCATTATTACACAGCATCACAACCTTTTTCATTACCATTCCTCCGATATTGAATGTGATTGCGGCAACTTTATCAATCTCAAAATTTCTTATATACTTATGTCCTCTGGGCTCGTAAATATCACCATATCTATGAATTCCCAAGTTAAACTCCTTTCCGTGCTGAATCAGAGTTTCGTCCAGCGAGGAGAGTAACACGTATTTATCTCCACCAAAATTTTCTATTGGTACGACCAACAGACCATGGTATTTTCTGGTGTTGCACCCGACAATGGTAGTATTCAGATACCCTCCGGCATGGTTTGTAGACAATACTTCACGCTTAAGTGAATACTCCAGATTAACCAACTCCTCTTTATTAAACTGTAAGTAAGCCATATTACAAATTATTAGCTGTGCAAGTTAGCAAAAAAAAATTACAAAATTATATCATCTCCCTTTTCTCAAGACAATTGCAGCTCTACTGGGAAGATAGAGAGAAAGTTGATCCCCGCCGTTTGACCAGCTGGTGAAATGGTCTGTTTTTTCTGATATTCTGTCAAATCCTCCGAATTTTACAGAATCTGAATTTAAGACAATTTTATATTTCCCGGCAGGCGCGTAGAATTTAAAATCTGTATATGAATTATTCGGACTGAAGTTAAACGAAAAAATATATTCACCTCTGGAGAAGATGAGAACCTGATTATCGTTGTTCTGATAGAGCGATTCTGGCATTTCACTAAAAATTTCGCTGCATCTGATCATCTGTATCATAGATGTATCAAAATCAAGTAAATATTTATACTTTAAATTTGTATCGTCTGCCAGAGACCACTGTCTTCTTGCATAGAAAAATGACCATCCGTTACCCTCTCTTGGGAAATCTATCCATTCCGGATGGCCAAACTCGTTGCCCATAAAGTTGAGATATCCGCCTCCTGCTGTAGCGATGGTGACCAGCCTTATCATTTTGTGTAGTGCAATGCCCCTGTCAATTATCAGGCTCTCTATGTTCCGACTCATCGAATAGTACATTTCTTTATCCACAAGTCTGAATATTATAGTTTTATCACCAACCATCGCCTGATCATGACACTCAGCATAGCTTATTGTCTTTTCATCTGATCTTTTATTTGTCAACTCCCAGAACATCTCTCCAACATTCCACTCTTCATCTTTAAGCTCTTTTATCCATTTTATCCAGTGATCTGCCACACCCATGCTCATTCTGAAATCGAATCCTATGCCGCCGTCTTCTGTTGGAGCTGCCAGGCCTGGCATGCCACTTACATCTTCTGCTATAGTTATGGCTGCCGGATTTATCTCTTTTACAAGCTGATTTGCCAAAGCAAGATAGACCAAAGCATCTTCGTCCTGATTTCCGTTAAAGTAGCAGGAATAATCTGTGAAATCTTTACCCAGTCCATGGTCATAGTATATCATGCTCGTTATCCCGTCAAATCTGAACCCGTCAAACTTATACTCCTCCAGCCAGTATTTGCAGTTTGAGAGAAGAAAATGCAGAACTTCATTTTTTCCGTAATTAAAACACTTTGATGTCCACGCAGGATGATCGCCTCTTGCTCCCTCGTGGAAATAAAGATATTCGGTACCGTCAAAAAAAGACAATCCCTCAAGAACATTGTTGACCGAATGAGAATGTACAATATCCATCACTACGGCTATTCCTGAAGAGTGCGCTTCGTCTATAAGTGCTTTCAACTCCTCAGGGGTACCGAATCTGGAACTGACAGCAAAGAAGTTTGAAACCTGGTACCCAAAGGAGCCATAATAGGGATGTTCCTGTATGGCCATTAACTGAATGGTATTATATCCTAGTCTGGCAATTCTTGGTAGGACATTTGTTCTGAATGAGTCAAAGGTGGCAATGCCTGCCTCCTCTGAACTCATACCAATATGTGCTTCATAAATCAGGGGATTTTTTATATTCAGACTCTTATTGTTACGCCACTTATAGGTTTGAGTATCCCATATCTGCGCAGCAAAAAGTTTTGTATGAGGGTCCTGAATGCATCTTGTTGCATATGCAGGTATCCTCTCCCCTTCTCCTCCGTTCCAGCAGACCAGCCATTTGAAAAGGTCTCCGTGCTTAAATTTTTCTAGTGGAATTTCAAGCTCCCAGTTATCATTTTCAACTCTTTTGAAGAGGTACTCCTCGTGTTTTTTCCAACTATTTATATTTCCGATAAGATAGAGGGCAGTTGCGTTTGGTGCCCACTCCCTGAATATCCATGATTTCTGATTTTTATGAACGCCATAGTACAAATGGGAGTTGATTGCAGATGTTAGCTTGTTGCCATAGCCAGCTAACTCCTGACTCTTTATTGCAATCTTTTGAAATCTTCTAAGTATATCTTTCTTGAATGGTTGCAGATAAGAATCTTTTAACCAAAGCCTTAACTCTTCCATAGACTCTATTCTATTAATTTTTCAATCTCTTCTTCGTAAGAACGAAGCTGAATCTGACAATATTTTACCAACTCCAGTGCCTTTCTGACGTCCTGGGAAATGGTCTCCAGATTTGAGGAGGGATCCTCAATCCTGACAACGAGCTCCTGAAGCTCTCTGAGTGCATTTTGATATGTTTTATCACTTTTTTTCATTCTCTTTTGTGTTAATCGTGCAATTTAAAGCTCCTCCCACAAGTATCACTTTTATATTTTCGCCTTCCTCAACCTGCTTTATATGCTTTACTTTAATTCCGTCTTTAAGAACCAGAGCATATCCTTTTGTGAGCAGAGACAAAGGATTGTTGGCATTTACCCGCTGTTCCAGTAACTGAAGCATATGGTAGTTTGACTGTACTTGAATTTTGTATGAATTTAAAAACCTGTTCGTGAGTGATTTTAAATTGTTAGATTCATTCATCAGCCGTGTATGTAAAGATAATGAAAGTCTCCTTGATAAAAAAATAATCTGCTGGTCTTCTTTCACAAAAATATCTACTATCAAGTCGGCCAAAGCAGTCGGCGTTTTCACAGATGTATGAGCAACCATATCTGCGATGTGGTAGTCGTGGTCGTGTCCAATTCCTGTAATTACCGGTAACGGAAACTGAGCAATATTTGAGGCTAGGTTGTAGTCATCAAAACAGGCCAGATCCTGTGCCGAGCCTCCTCCTCTGAGGATGAGCAAAAGGTCAAATTCATCTAGCCTCTCTGCAACTTTGTTCATCGCCTCCACTATGCCATCCGGAGCAAAGACCCCCTGCATTGGCGCTGTAAAAAGCTCTGTTTTGAATTTGAAACCATACTCATTCAAATGGAGATGATTAATAAAATCTCTGTAGCCTGCTGCCTGGTCGGAAGATATAATTGCCAACCGTTTTGGCAGAAGAGGTAACTCGAGAGTTCTGTTCATATCGAACATCCCTTCGCTTTTCAACTTTTTTATCGTCTTCTGACGCTCCAGCTCCTGTTCACCTATAGTAAATGCCGGATTGATATCAAGTACTATCAGACTGAGTCCGTATAACGCAGAGTACTGCACCTGAACGTTTACCAGTATATGCATTCCTTTGACAAGGGGTTGTCCGGTTGTAGTCTCAAAATAAGGTTTCAGAAGCCTGTAGTTATTTGCCCAGATAATTGCCTGTGCTTTTGCTGTTATTAAGTCTCCCCCAACTGGTTTGTCCACCAGATCCAGATAGCAGTGTCCTGCAGAATTGTTTTTTATCTCGCTAATCTCTGCCTTTATCCAATATCTTCCGGTGTGTTTGCTCTCGATGGAATCCTTTATCTGCTCCTGTAATTGACAAAGGGTCATCATATGCGCCTCGATTCCCATTTTATTATTTTTTTATGAAACTATCTATACAAATATAAGCATAATATTGTACCTTTGCCTGTCAGAATGTATATATGAAGATTACTCAGGCCATATTTTCCGGAAGCTGTCGTTTCGTTAAAGACAAGCCAAAACTCAGACTACCGGAATTTGCTTTTATCGGCAGGTCAAATGTTGGTAAATCTTCTCTCATTAACGCTTTATGTAAACATGGCCAGCTGGCGCATATCTCTTCCAAGCCTGGTAAAACCCAGCTCATCAACCATTTTTTAATAAATAATTCCTGGTATCTTGTAGATCTTCCCGGTTACGGCTATGCAAAACGCTCAAAGAGCGACAGAGCGGTGCTTACAGAAATTATCAGGGGGTATATAAATGGTTCCGAGGAGCTTGTAAACCTATTTGTTTTGCTCGATTCAAGGCTTGATATCCAGGAGATAGATCTGAAATTTATTCTCGAACTTGGCGAAGCCAGTGTCCCTTTTTCAATTATCTTTACAAAGTGTGATAAAAATAGCAACTCTGCCCTTGAAAATCAGATCAAAAAGAACATCGTAACTCTTACAGAACACTGGGAGGAACTGCCTCCTGTTTTTCTTAGCTCCACTGAGAGTGGTAAAGGCAGAGAAGAGATTCTGAATTATATAGGAACCCTTTTAAAATAATATAAAATCACAATTATGAACCATCAACATAAGATTCAGATTTTCTCTTGTCGAAATTCCAGATATTTAGCCGAGAAGATAGCTGCTGCACTTAGTCTTGAGTTGGGGAAGTCTTCAGTTACCGTATTCAGCGATGGAGAGTTCCAACCGGCTTTCGAAGAGAGTGTAAGAGGTGCAACTGTGTTTATTGTTCAGTCTACCTTCCCTCCCGTAGATAATATGTTTGAACTTCTGCTTATGATTGACGCTGCCCGCAGGGCCTCTGCCTACAAGGTGAACGCCATTATTCCATACTTCGGATGGGCTCGTCAGGACAGGAAAGACAGACCAAGGGTACCTATAGGCGCAAAGTTGGTTGCAAATCTCTTGGCAGCAGCCGGTTGCGACAGGGTAATGACAGCAGATCTGCATGCAGATCAGATTCAGGGGTTTTTTGATTTTCCTGTTGACCACATCTATGCAAGTTCAATTTTCCTACCATATCTCCGTGATTTAAAACTAGAGAATATGTCAATTGCAGCTCCCGATATGGGTGGTGCAAAAAGAGCAAATGCATATTCGAGAATCCTCGGTTGCCCGTTGATCATATGTCACAAGTCACGTGAAAAGGCTAATGTAGTTGGTTCAATGACTGCTATTGGAGAGGTGGACGGAAGGAATATTGTTATTATTGACGATATGATTGATACTGCCGGAACAATCTCTAAGGCTGCCGATATGCTGATGGAGAAAGGTGCAGTCAGCGTCAGAGCTCTTGCGACCCATGCTGTTCTTTCCGGTCCGGCTTATGACAGAATTGCAAAATCCAAGCTGATTGAGGTAATCATCTCGGATACAATTCCACTGAGTTCAGACCCGAATCTCGATAAAAGCAAAATTAAAATTCTTTCGGTTGCAGAGATTTTTGCAGATGTAATCGATAAAGTATATAACTATAAATCAATCAGCTCAAGTTTTGTATTTTAGATATGCTTATAGACATTCCTATAGATGTAGTGTACGAAAGAGTCGTAAGAACGCTACGTCAATTCTTTAAGGAGGCGGGAAAGGAAAAAGGTGTGGTAGGTATCTCAGGTGGAATCGATTCTGCTGTGGTTGCATCAATTTCTGCCGAAGCACTCGGGGTACAAAATGTACACGGGTTGATAATGCCATCTCCTTTTTCTACAATGCACTCTGTTACCGATGCTGTGGAGCTGGGTGATAATCTTGGAATTACATATAACATCGTTCCGATTGAAGGGATTTTTAACAAATTCTTAAGAGGGATGGATTCTCTCTTTTGTGAAGAGGTAAAAAGGCTGACCATTGAAAACCTGCAGGCAAGAATAAGGGCAAATATTCTTATGGCTTACTCGAATCAGACCGGTGCCCTCGTGTTAAATACATCCAACAAGAGTGAACTTGCAATGGGATACGGCACTATTTATGGAGATCTTTGCGGGGCAATTATGGTTATCGCAGATCTTTACAAGGTTGACATCTATAATCTGGCTTATTATATTAACAGTTTAAAGGCTGTTGCTGTTATTCCTGATTCCACTCTTACAAAGGAGCCATCTGCAGAGTTGAGTGCTGGTCAAAAAGATAGTGATATATTACCACCATACGATATTTTGGATCCAATTTTGCATTCACTTTATGAGAAGGGGTTAAGCCCGGATGAGTTATTAAATTCAGGCGTTGACAGGTTGGTTCTAAGCAGAATTCAACAATTGCAAGACGCTTCCAACTTTAAGGTTCACCAGCTTCCTCAAATGATTCAGCTTGGAAATCACCCACTGCTGCCTTTAAATAAATGTGTGAAATTAGCTGAATAATAGTTGTTTAATTTTCTAATCATTTAAGCAGATGTCAATTTTATTATCAATACTAATTGTTGGTCTGTGTGTTTTTCTACTCTCTTTCAATATAATATTCCGAAAAGATGGCAAATTTCCGGAAAAAGAAATAGGAGAGAACAAAAACCTGCGTAAACTGGGCCTTACCTGTGCAAAAGCCGAAGAGAAGATTTTGTGGGGAAAGAACGGGAAAATGAGAAAAGGCGTCAGGTATGACCCGGCCGACGAGTGTTCAGCCACTTCTGGATGCTCAACTTGTGGTTCAACTTGTGAAGGGTGCTGATTTCTCCCTTTTGTAAAAATTTGTTACCTTTGTTTTTCTTATGAGTATAGTAGCTATTGTAGGTCGCCCGAATGTGGGTAAATCAACTCTTTTTAACCGTTTTGTCGGAATGAGACAAGCCATTGTGGATGAGGTTTCAGGTGTTACCCGCGATCGTCATTACGGGCGTTGTGAATGGAGTGGCAGGGAATTTTCTGTTATTGATACCGGAGGGTACTCTGTAAACTCCGATGATATTTTTGAAGAAGAGATTCGCAAACAAGTGATTCTCGCCATTGAAGAAGCAGATGTTATACTTTTTATGTGTGAAGTTGGAACAGGTATAACGGACTTCGATTCCACCATTGCCGATATCCTGCGCAGAAGTAAAAAACCTGTAGTTTTAGTGGCAAATAAAGTTGATACAGGTGACAGATTCTATGACACACATGTTTTCTACTCTCTGGGTTTGGGTGAACCATTTGCTATATCATCTGCAAGTGGCAGTGGAACGGGTGATCTTCTGGATAGAGTTATTGAACTCCTTCCACAAGAAGAGACAGAAGATGACACGCTTAATATACCCCACATAACCATTGTAGGTAAACCTAATGTGGGAAAATCGTCACTTACAAATGCTCTTTTAGGTGAGGAGAGAAATATTGTTACGCCAGTTGCCGGCACTACAAGAGATTCAATATCTACCCGTTATAATAAATTTGGATATGATTTTATGTTGGTGGATACTGCTGGATTGAGAAAACGCAATAAGGTGAGGGAAGATCTGGAATTTTATTCTGTTATGCGATCGGTAAGGGCTATCGAACATTCAGATGTGTGTATAATGATGATTGATGCAGCAGTCGGGGTTGAGGCTCAGGATATGGCAATCTTTAATCTCATCATCAAAAATAAAAAAGGGTGTGTTATCGTAATCAACAAATGGGATGTTATTGAGGGAAAAACTTCAAATACAATGAAGGAGATGACTGAGGTAATCCTGAATAAAATAGCTCCATTCAACGATCTTCCCATAATATTTACTTCTGTTATTAATAAGCAGAGGATTCTTGATGTTCTTCAGGCATCGGCCAAGGTTTACGAGAACAGATCGAGAAAAATTCAGACCTCTAAGTTGAATGAGTTGATGCTTCCGGAAATTGAAAACTACCCTCCTCCGGCATTAAAAGGCAAGTATGTCAAAATAAAATATATAACCCAACTTCCTACCCCTGCTCCATCTTTTGCCTTTTTCTGCAATCTTCCTCAGTATGTGAGAGAGGACTATAAAAGATTTCTGGAAAACAAATTGCGTAAGCACTTTGAATTTACTGGCACTCCAATCCAGATTTTCCTTCGTCAAAAATAGGTTAGACGTTTAAATTTACCGGCAGTTTTATAATAAAATTAGCTCCCCCCAACCTTCCTGAAACTTCATAATTTATCTCTCCCTGACTCTGTTCAATAATGCTTCTGCATATGGCTAAACCCAGACCGGTACCTCCGCTTTTGGTGGTAAAGTTTGGTTTGAACAACTTGTGTGTGAGATTATCAGCGACACCGGCTCCATCGTCTTCAAAAGAGATTTCGTAGTTATTATCAACAATTTTGAGAGAGACGCATATTCTGCCATTTTTTTGGTTTTCTACGGATTGTACTGCGTTGGAAAGAAGATTGACAAAAACTCTGGAGAGCTGTGTCTTCCTTGCCATTGTATACGCCTCCTTTAACTCACTCTCGTATGAAATGGTAATATTGTCCCTTGTATTAAAAAGAATTATCTGTTCCCGTATCAGGTTATTTAACTCTACCTTTGTGAGATTTTCCGAATAGAATCTTGAGAAACTTGAGAATTCGCCAGCAGCATCGGAAAGTATATCGATCTGCTCAATGAGTGAATTGGCAATAGCATCGAACTTCTTTGGCCAGTCCTCAATCCCCTGTTTTTTCAGTCTCATAAGGTGCTGTATGCTTAATCTCATTGGGGTAAGAGGATTCTTAATTTCATGTGCAATCTGCCTGGCCATCTCTCTCCATGCCTGCTCGCGCTCTCCCTGGGCCAGTATTCTTGTACTCCCTTCAAGGTCATCCACCATTTTGTTGTAGGCAGCAACTAGAATACCAAGTTCGTCTTTGTTGGTATAGTCAATATGTTCAGGTTTCTGGGATATGTCAAGCAATTCCATCTTTTTGCTGATCTCTGCAAGTGGCTTGGAGAGTGAATTAGAAAGGGCCATTGCACCAAATACCGCCGCCAGAAGAAGAAGTAAATAAATATTTACTATTGTAGCAATAATACTGGATGCATCACTTTTGACTCCTGATTGTTTTGCGAAGAAAGGGATATTGGCAATCGCAATCAGCACTCCGTCCTGATTGTAAAGAGGTGCATAGAGGGAATTGAATGAAAGATGTGCAATGGACTCTTCGTTTACAAACTGCTTTTTGTTATTGTGTACAACTTCTTTGTAAGCATCCGGGTTCATCCTTTTTCCAAGAAGGAATCTGTCAAATACCTCCGGCTGAGTGGTTCTGATCAGCAAGCCGTCAGATCCGTAAATATTAATATCTATCTGGGTATTACTGGACAGTCGGTTCATAGCCTCAAGTAATTTTATGTTGTTAAACCGAGTATCTCTATAACTTTGAACATACTTACTGTAAAATGAAAGTGAAGACTGTACAGAACTCATTTTCTCTTCCATCTGGGATCTGTTATTCTCATTAAAATAGTTAATTGAAAACCAGATACTGCCCGCACCCATAAAAACCAGGGCAAACACAAGGGAGGTAAGCAAAAGAAAAGTGATCTTCCATCTGAATGAGTTCCATGGCAACTGCTGGTAGAAAAAAACTCCATTCCTTATCTTCAATATTCCGAAAATAAGCAGCGAGAAGAAGAGGTAGATATATGAAAATGTTACAAAGTAAGGGAAGATACTTCTTTCAGGTCTGCTTATTACCATCATGTTTTCTGATGACACCTTGTTAGTAAAATGAATGTATCCGTCATTTTTTACCAAGTAATAACCAATATCTGAATCAATTTTTGCCAGAATAGGATAATTATATTCTCCACTATATGTTACTAGTCTATTGTTCAGATATTTTCCATAGGAATAACTATATGGGATATTAAAATTATCTATCTGAATATTGTTCAGAAGGGCAGCAGGATATCCGATAGTTTCCTTCATGAACTTGGAGTCAAGCTCTATGTACAACCTGGTATCCCCTGTAAAACCAGGGTATGAAAAGATTCCCAGATAACTGACTCTGCCATTATAATTGTTCAAAAAGAAGAATCTTGAGTTTTCAAAAAGAGGAATACCGTATTTTGCAATTTCTCCCCCAAAGAAGCCGGCGCAGTCCACAGGGGACGAATCGTTATCGAGCATCAGCAAATCATCTTTTTTACACTTTGATATCCTGAAGTCATACCTCTGAGATATGCTCCCGAAATATGCTTCGTTGAGTCTATTGTTGATGAACTCTTCTCCTCCTTCAACATTTACCCATAGTCCGAGAATCGGGTCATTCGCAATTAAATTCTCTATACTTCTCAATTGTAACTCCACATTCAAATCCCTTTCAACTGACATTTTTGTGGTCCAGACCCTGTTTCTGTTGAACTCCTTATTAAAGCCGTAGATGCTGACGGTTGCAAGAGTATAGAGGGAGATAACTGAGATGTAGATAAACAGACTTTTTGACTTCAGAAATGAGAATTTACGTCTCTTATTCTGAATAGGGCGGATAAGCTGCAAAGAGAAAAGAAGAGCAAGAAAAAGAAGCCCATACGAAATATAAATCAGTATTGAGTAAATTGAAATCTCATCTATTTTATATAGTTCAAGAACTATACTGGAATTGAGTATAACAGATCTGAGGCTGATATGGATATATGGAATAAGCAGCATAGGAATAAGAAGAAATCCAAAAGTCAGGTTCCTCTTCATATTTTTACCTGACTTCAGAAAAATAAGTGCAAGACTCTTTCTTACCATAAAGAGTGCTAACATCAGAAGAAACAGTAAAATATTTGTTATCAGAAGGTCTGCCAGAGAATTGAACAATCCAAAGTCTGCATATAAGTTAGGGGAAAAAAGGGCAAATTCGGATTGTAGTTGAGACGATTGATAGATTGCAGCAAAACGAATAATTACCAGTCCCCCGAATACAAAGAAAAATTCTTTGACCCCTCTGTAATTTTGCAAGTTCCGGAAGAGTGCAATAATGGCAAGTAACATTGCAAACCACCTCAAAATAGCACCTGACTGGCCACTTTTATTGGGAAGATTTTTTAAAACAGAAAAAAGGACGCCCCCGTCTTTTCCATGAACAACATACGACTCATCATATGTAACAGGTACTATCGATAGCTGTCTGCGCAATGAGAAATTCGGGTTGATTTCACTTTTGAGTACATTGTTCTCTGTAGGATAATCTGTCTGAATTAAAAGAGCAGCTACCAGTTTCAGATTCCCTTTTTCGTACCGATTTACAATATACCACGCAGATCCCAGACTCATATATTGCTCCATATCAGCTACATACGCAAGGGGAGTATTGGTAACTCCTTTACTGTTGAGATGGTTGATCCTGTAGCCGAAAGGAAAGTGGTCAATGTCATCATTAGCTATGGGCAGCTGGTTTATCCATGACTGCAAGGTATCGTTGTAATACCTGTAAATTACCATATCTTCCGGAAATTCTTCGAACTCTATAAAAACAGAATCCGGAGTATCAATTGCCCTTTTTACAAAATTCTCCAGTATCTGCTGTCTTTTATGAATTCTATTTTCAAGACGGGCGACCTCTCTGTCCATTGAATCAGATGACGAAAACTCTAAAAATGAGACTATTGTTAAGAGACCCGCCAGTATCCAAAGTATGGGAAATCTCCTTTTTTTTAATATCGAGGTCAAAAACTTGTTCATTACCTTACTTATGATGATAGGGCTCTCCCTTAATAATTGTATATGCTCTGTAAAGTTGTTCTAAAAATATCAATCTTACCATCTGGTGTGAGAAGGTCATTTTTGAGAGGGATAATTTCTCGTTTGCCCTTTTATAAAGCTCCTCTGAAAATCCATATGCACCTCCTATAACAAAAACTACATTTTTTGTACCATAGATGCTCTTTTTCTCAATATGTAAGGCAAACGTTTCGGATGAGAACTCCTCTCCTCTCTCATCCATCAGTATCAGCTCATCATTCAGTTTTACAAATTTCAATATTGCTTCTCCTTCTCTCTCCCTGATTTGTTGTTGGGTCAGATTGGAAACTGACTTAAGTTCTGGAATTTCAATTCTTTGATATCCAATATAGTGTTTTAATCTCTCCTCATAAAGTTCGACTCCTTTCTTAAGCCATACACTTTCGGTCTTGCCAACAAGTAATAATATTATCTTCATTGTGACAAATTTAAGATATATTTCAGAAATATTTTAACTTTATATAAAAAGGTTATGGCTTGATTTTTGCTTAGTTTAAAGCTATCGACAAATAAAATTGTTATGAGAGCTCTGTTTTTTTCTTTGGTTGCTTCTTTGGTTGCATTTTCGTCTTTGTCTGCCCGGACAAATTCTGAACAGGATGTTTTTGTCCCGATTGCAAAGTATATTCAAAATGGCGATTCGGAAAAATTATCTGCATGGTTTGCCCCGAATCTGGAGATTGACATACTGGGAACAGTGAATGTTTGCAGTAAAGCACAGGCAAAACAGATAATTAAGGAGTTCTTCTCCAATTACTCTCCAAAAAGTTTTATTATTGCCTACAGAAGCGGAAAAGCTCCAATGAAGTATGCAATCGGTAACCTTAATGCAGGAGGAAATAATTTCAGAGTCACTCTTTTTGTAAAGACTCAGGATGATGGGAATTTCATTCAGCAATTAAGGATAGAAAAAGAGTAACCTATCTGAAAATAGGTTGTGCATAAGCATCCACATCTGCCTTGGTTATTACATTATTGCTGAGTATCAGCAGTCTCTCTATTACATTTCTTAGCTCTCTAATATTTCCTGTCCACTTATAGGTAGCAAGTTCTTCAAGAGCTTTCTCTTCAATGGATCTGTGCAGCATTCCACTCTCTTCACAGATTTGGTCTATAAAATGCTTAGCTAACAGAGGTATATCTTCTGTTCGTTCGCTTAACGGCGGAACGTGAATAATAATAACGCTCAGCCTGTGAAAGAGGTCCTCCCTGAATCTGCCCTTTCCAATCTCTTCGCCAAGGTCTTTATTTGTTGCAGCCACAACTCTTACTCTGACGTTTATGTCCTTATCACTCCCTACCCTGCTCAGTTTATTCTCTTGTAAAACTCTGAGAACCTTTGCCTGGGCAGCCAGACTCATATCACCAATTTCGTCCATAAAGAGTGTCCCTCCGTCTGCCTGCTCAAACTTGCCTTTATGTTGTTTTACTGCAGATGTAAACGCTCCTTTTTCATGTCCAAACAATTCACTCTCGATCAATTCACCAGGAATCGCAGCACAATTTACTTCAATAAAAGGCATATTACTCCTGTTGCTCTTTTCATGCAGCCATCTTGCAACCAACTCCTTTCCGGTTCCGTTAGAACCAGTGATCAGCACTCTGGCATCTGTGGGTGCCACTCTGTCAATCATATCTTTAATCCTCATTATTGCGGGTGAAATCCCAACAATTTCCGGAATTTTTGAAACTCTTTTTTTAAGAATTCTTGTCTCTTTTACCAGGATTGTCTTATCAGTCGCATTCCTCAAAGTAATCAGAATTCTGTTAAGATCCAACGGCTTCTGAATAAAGTCAAATGCCCCTTTTTTAATGCACTCGACTGCTGTATCTATAGATCCGTGACCGGATATCATGATTACGGATGACTCAACATTCGCCTCATTGAGCTTGTCGAGAAGCTCCATACCGTCCATGTTAGGCATTTTAATATCTGAAAAAATCACCTCGTAGCTGTTGGATGTTGCAAGAGCCAGACCTTCTGCACCGTCTGCCGCAAGCGAAACTTCATGCCCTTCAAATTCCAGTATCTCTTTTAACGTATTTCTGATGCTTTTTTCGTCATCAATGATCAATAACTTCATAAAATAATAATTTACTATTTATGTAATGATTCTGCAATCTCCGCCATACATCCCTCT
The DNA here is from genome assembly GCA_039683455.1 of Rikenellaceae bacterium. Taxonomy (GTDB): domain Bacteria; phylum Bacteroidota; class Bacteroidia; order Bacteroidales; family UBA932; genus Bact-08. The sequence goes on from JBDKRJ010000023.1 coordinate 36,949, forward strand.
TTCAAAGAGTAGCCCGATTGATAAAGCTCCTCAATATGGCACCTGTTAATTATCATCTGAACAAATATGCTGCCAAGCACCATGTAATCAGCTCTGACCGGAGACATTCGCGGCATTTGCATCCTCTCCTCCCTGGTAGATAATAGTAGAACTTCGTGAAGAGTCTTGAGTTTGGCAAGATCCAGCTCCATTGCAGGAAGAGTTCCGTCGTCATCTGTATAGAGAAGCTCTCTGAGTGTGTCGAATGAACCGGAACAGCCTATCATCAGTTTTGGTTTGTATTCGTTATATGCTTTCCAGAGATTGCCAAGAAAATTTTCCAGGTAACTTTCAATCTCATCGGTCTGGCTCTGTTTTATAGGATCGTTCGGATTAAAAATTTCTTTCAACCTGACAACTCCAAGATTGAAACTCTCTTTCCAGTAAATCTTATCTTTGTCTGCAATAATGAACTCATTACTGCCGCCCCCGACGTCACACATGAGAACCTTTTCGTCATAGAGAAATATTGACTCTCTTATGCCCTTGTATATCAGCTCAGCTTCCCGATCTCCGGAAATTATTTCTACCTCAATGTCAAATCTCTCTCTGATTATTTGTGTAAATTCAGAACCATTCATAGCATCTCTTACAGCAGAAGTAGCAAAGGCTTTTATCAAATCTGCTCCTCCGGAATCCTCAATTTCCTTAACCATTTTTCCAAACACCTCCACAGAAGAGTTGATTGCCTGCTGACTCAGGTAACTGTTTGAAAAGCCGCCGGATCCTAAGAAAGATGGTATCCTGACAATTTTTTTTATTTCACATTTGTCCTCAGAAACAACAGCAATGAGCAAGTTAAAAATATTGGTACCCAAATCGAGAATAGCAACTTTCATCAATATAATTTTTACAAAGATAATCCTTTTTTGTGTATGTTTGTCTTTATTAAATAAGCATGAATATTCCCAGAATTATTATAGCCATTGATGGCCATTCCTCTACAGGCAAGAGTAGTTTTGCAAAGATAATCGCAGCAAAATACGGATTTATTTATGTGGATACAGGGGCGCTTTACAGAGGGGTTACACTCTATGCAATCAGAGAGGCTTTGATTGACTCTACCAATAATGTTGACCAGAATGCACTCGCAAAGTCTTTTGATTTACTGAACCTGGAGTTCCGGGCAAGCGGAACAGATGGCAGAAGTGAGCTTTATCTTAATGGGGAATTGATAGAGAGAGAGATAAGAAGGCTTGAAGTTTCCAATAAGGTCAGCTTTATTGCTGCACTTCCTCTGGTGAGAGAATTTGTCGATAGGATTCTTATGCTTTACGGAGAGAGAAAAGGGGTGGTAATGGATGGCCGGGATATCGGTACCGTCGTTTTTCCTGATGCAGAATTAAAGATTTTTATGACTGCAAATGCTGGGGTCAGGGCTCAGAGGAGATATAAGGAGCTTCTTGAAAAGGGTGAAAAAGCTAATTTTCAGGATGTTTTGCAAAATATTATCCAGAGAGATTTTATAGATGAGAACCGGGAGGCTGCTCCTCTCAGAAAAGCTGTTGATGCGATAATATTGGATAACAGCGAAATGACTATCGATGATCAGATTAAATGGTTTGATAATATTGTTTCTCAGAGATGGAATTAAAGGTAGAGGTAGATACAAAATCGGGTTTCTGTTATGGAGTAGTGCGGGCTATAAAGGAGGCTGAGACCTTTCTTGACAATAACGAAAAACTCTATTCACTGGGTTCTATCGTCCACAACAGCACAGAACTAATCCGTCTTAAAAAGCGAGGAATGGAGGTAGTTACTCACAAGGACATAGATCATATTAAGGATTCCGTTTTGTTCATAAGGGCTCATGGAGAACCACCCTCCAGCTATGAGACTGCAGAAAAAAATAATCTTAAGCTTATTGACTGTACCTGTCCGGTGGTTTTAAAGCTTCAAAAGAGGATCAAAGAGCGGCATCTCAAACTCAAGGAGATTAATGGTCAACTTCTTATTTTTGGCAAACCCGGACATGCCGAGGTTAACAGTCTGGTGGGTCAGGTAGATGGTGATGCAATAATTATTGAGAAAACCGAAGATCTGGAAAATGTAGATTTTTCCCGTCCTGTAAGCATCTTTTCTCAAACCACAAAGGATCCTAAGGAATACAAAAAGATCTGCGACAAGATAAAGGCGAGGCTAATTATAGGTGGCGGAACCCTGGAAAACTTCAAATCATATAACACAATATGTGGACAAGTCTCTTCCAGACACCCCCATCTTAAGGAGTTCTCAAAAAAGCATTCTGTCATCTTGTTTGTTACAGGAAAAGAGAGCTCAAACGGCAAGGTCCTTTATGAGAGTTGCAAGACTGCAAATCCAAGATCATACAGCATTGAGAGCATTGACGAGATAAAAAGATACTGGTTTAAAGAGGGTGATTCTGTAGGGGTATGCGGTGCAACCTCTACTCCCATGTGGCTGCTCGAGGAGGTAGCTCTTTTTCTCTCTACCAAACTTTAGGGGATATGCCGGACAGCTCAATTCTTTACTCAAAGGTCATTTTGCCTCTCAAAATCAGGGGGGATATCTTTTATATCGTTCCGGAAAATCTAACAGGAAACATAGAGACTGGTTCACGGGTGAGAGTAAATTTTGCCAACAGGGAGTACACGGCGATTGTTTCCGGATTGAGCAACTCTCCGGATGGTTACCCGGGAAAGTTAAAAGAGATCCTTTCAATTATTCCGTTACCTTCTGTCCAACCGCACGAACTTGAGTTCTGGCGTTGGATTTCCGACTACTACATGTGCAGCATAGGTGAGGTCTATAAGGCGGCATACCCTGACAATACCCGCTCTGCCAAACAGCCCGGAGTTAAGAAAGAGATGCCGGAGAATGAGAAAATCTGTTCACTCCCTTCTCTGTCCGAAGCACAGAGTGTCTCATTTAATTTAATAAAAGAGTCTTTTTTCAATAAAAAGGTGGCTCTGTTATACGGAATAACCGGCTCAGGGAAAACGGAAATATATATACATCTGGCAAGCGAACAGATTCAAAAGGGTTTATCTGTACTCTATCTGGTCCCTGAGATTGCCTTAAGCAGACAATTGAGCAGCAGACTAGAAAAGGTGTTTGGCAAAAAATTGTTGATATACCATTCAATGCAGAGTTTGGGTGAACGTTCAAGAGTTCACAATTTAATCCGCAAAGGCGAAGAACCCCTCTTGATCCTTGGATTAAGATCTTCCATTTTTTTACCTTTCAAGAACTTAGGTCTTATAATAGTAGATGAAGAACATGATGCTTCCTACAAACAGACAGACCCTGCACCAAGGTATAACGCAAGAGATAGTTCGATAATGCTGGCAGGATTACACTCTGCAAAAATTCTGTTGGGATCTGCCACTCCGTCTCTGGAGAGTATCTACAATGCATTTTCTAACAGGTATTCTCTGATCGAGCTTAAAGAAAAATATTTTGGAGCGGTATCTCCTGTAGTTGAGATAATTGACACAATAAGAGAAGCTAAAAGAGGCAGAATGGAGGGGGTGTTTTCTGTTGAACTCCTGAAACGAATTGAGGAGACGATTTCTGCAGGAGAGCAGGTGTTGATTTTCAGGAACAGAAGATCCTATTCTCCCATTGTACAATGCCTCTATTGCGGAGATATCCCGATGTGCCCTCACTGCAATGTTTCCCTGAGCTATCATAAATCGAGGGATGAACTGAGATGTCATTATTGTGATTATTGGGTTAAGTTCAATACTATATGTTCCAAATGCGGAAAGCCCGGGTTAAAAGACATAGGGACCGGGACAGAAAAAATTGAGGAGTTGATAAAAAATCTCTTTCCAAAGGCAAGGGTCGAGCGTTTCGACTTTGAGACGACGAGAAGCAAAATCAGAGAGCGAAAAATTCTCAAAGATTTCTCACAGCACAAACTGGATATTCTGATAGGTACACAGATGATAAGTAAGGGCTTTGACTTTGAAAATCTCTCTTTGATTTGTCTTATTCAGGCAGATAGCATGCTTGCTATCCAGGATTTCAGAGCAAACGAAAGGGCTCTTCAGCTCCTCACTCAACTCTCCGGAAGAGCCGGAAGAAAGTATAAACAGGGGAGAATTATGATACAGACAGCGCAAGCCGGCCATCCTGTTTATAAAAGTTTTTCCAATGGTCTGGAGACTATTTCCGATCTGCTGAAAGAGAGAAAGGAGTTTGATTATCCCCCGTTTGTCAGGCTGATTAAAATAACTGTGAAGTGCACAAACAGAGAAAAATTAAATATAGCTGCCAAAGAGATGGAAGAGAGATTGCCTGATTGGGGAGTAAAGGAGTTTTCTGGTCCTTTTTCACCACTAATTGACAGATTGAGAGGCGAATATCTTCTTCAGTTCTGGATAAAATTATCCCGGGACAACAATATACAGTCTGTAAAGAAAAATATCATGGAAGGGATTGATAATTATCTGATTAAAAGACACTCATCAGTTAGGGTCTCAATAGATGCAGACCCCCTTTAATCTTTTATCCGAATTACAATATTATTAGTTATGCAAAAAAAGATTTTGTAATTTTACAAATTAATCAGGTAACTAATGTATGCATTTTTATATGGGAAAAATTATAGCAATAGCAAATCAGAAAGGTGGGGTTGGAAAGACAACCACAGCAATTAATCTGGCGGCCTCTCTGGCTGTAATGGAGAAAAAGACTTTAATTGTAGATGCTGACCCCCAGGCTAATTCAACTTCCGGATTAAACTTTGACCCTGATTCCAATTCACAGCTTACACTATACGAAACCCTTATAGGAAAGATTAGTATTAAAGAGATTCTTCTTGATACCGATATTGCCGGTCTTAAATTGGCTCCTTCTCATATAAACCTGGTCGGAGCAGAGATTGAGATGCTTAACATACCTGACAGAGAACTCGTTTTAAAACACTCTCTCGAATTGATAAAGAATGATTATGACTATATAATCATAGATTGCTCCCCTTCTCTTGGGGTAATCACCATTAATTCGTTGTCTGCAGCAGATTCTGTACTGATACCCGTTCAATGTGAATATTTTGCGCTTGAGGGTCTGGGGAAACTTCTGAATACCATCAAATTAGTTCAGAATAGACTTAATCCAAACTTACAAATTGAGGGATTTTTACTGACTATGTTTGACAGCAGGTTAAGACACGCCAATCAGGTGGTGGAAGAGGTAAGAAGTCATTTTAACGAAATGGTTTTTAACACAATAATTCAAAGAAACGTAAAGCTGAGTGAAGCGCCGTCTTTTGGAAAACCTGTGATTTTACATGATGCAGTGTCAGTTGGTTCAAACAACTATCTGAATCTCGCGAAAGAGATTATTAAAAAGAACTCATAATTTACAAAATGAAGAAACCAGCTTTAGGAAGGGGCCTTGGAGCCCTCATATCAGATGCCGGCAACATGCCTTTTAACAGGCCATCGACTTCTGAAATGCCGCCAACTCTTGCATCTATTGCTGAGATTCCGGTTGGTAGAATTGATGTTAACCCGTATCAGCCCAGAAGTACTTTTGATGAAGATTCACTTGCTGAACTTGCTGAATCGATCAAGTGTCTGGGACTTATTCAACCCATCACTGTGAGGCTGGTTGAGGGTAACAGATTTCAGATAATCAGCGGGGAGAGACGGTTGAGAGCAGCATCTCTGGCTGGTTTGACTACAATTCCGGCATATATTCGCAAAGCCGACGACCAGGGTATGCTTGAAATGGCTATTGTAGAAAACATCCAGAGAGAGAATCTTGACTCTATTGAGATCGCATTAAGTTTTCAGAGACTGATAGAGGAGTGCAGTCTTACTCAGGAGGCTATGGCAGAAAGAGTAGGGAAAAAGAGGGCAACAGTTACAAACTATCTCCGTCTTTTAAAGTTACCCGCAGAAATCCAGCTTGCCATCAGGGCTAAAATGATCACTATGGGTCATGCCAGAGCACTTCTGGCACTTGAAAATCCAAAAAAACAACTGAAACTCTGCAATCAGATAATAGAGCAGGATCTTTCCGTCAGACAGGTTGAGGCTAAAATCAAGAAGATGACAGGTGCAGATCTTACTAAAAAAAGTATAGAAGCTCGTCCGGATCTCGACGACTCTTACTTCAGACTACTTGATATTTTCGGCAAATACTTTAATAACAACATCAGTCTTAAAAGAGGAGAAAATGGGGATGGCTCCATTACAATTCACTTCTCCGGAGATGATGAGATTCTCAATTTTTTAAAGGTAATTGAACAAGCAAACATATAACCGGTATGATGAGAAACAGGTTTATCATACTGATATTCGCTCTTTTGGTATCCTTTCCATCAAAAGCTCAGTTTAGTGGTACAGGTTCGTTAGGTCAGGTGGGTCCTCCTGGCTCTAACATTCAGCAGAATACCCAAAAAAACGAAGAAGAGGAAGATGAAGGAACACCGAGGCCTCCTGCATATACCTTAAAAAGATATTTTAAAAGTCTTGCAGGTAAAGATTCTATGGATATTACCCGCATGTGGGCTGGCTCAATAATTTTGCCGGGAACTGCCCAGATCTACAACAAAGATTACTGGAAACTGCCTGTTCTTTATGGAGGAATGGCTACTTTCATTTACAGCGGTTATAAGAGTAATCTTAAATACCAGGAAACCGGAGATGAAAAGTTCAAAAAAAACCGGGATATTCTTTATTTGGGAGCAGCTCTCACCTATTGGGGAGCTATGGTAGACGGAGTTGCAAGTTTTAAATACTACAAGAATATTCTCCCGGCGCGTGCTTCACTCTACTCTGCCCTTCTTCCTGGCCTTGGACAGGCCTATACCGGAAACTATTGGAAGATACCGATTTTTTACGGGGGCTTTATTGCATGTGGATATTTTATCTACTCAAACAACATGCAATACCAGAGATACCGGACGCTCTACAATGAGGCTAGCCTGCCTGGTTCTACAGTTACGGGAAGGTACAATGTTGAGACTTTAAAATATTTTAAAGACAATTACAGACGTTACAGGGATTATTCTGTTCTTGCAGGTGTTCTGGTTTATGCTCTGAATATTATTGATGCCAATGTCTTTGCTCATCTTCAGGACTTTGACGTAAGTGATGACCTCTCTGCCTCTTTTGGTCCCGGTATTATCCAGCCACTCAACTATCAATTTACTAACAATCTGAATCCTGCTTTTGGAATTCAGATGAAATTAAACTTTTAAAAAATGAGATTTAACACTTCATATTCCACTATTCTCAAAACTTTTTTTATTGTTGCATTTGCTCTCACGCTATCTACAGAGACCTCTTATGGCCAACTTTTTTCAAAAAAGCCAAGTAGGAAATCTATGGAGGCCGAAATTACAAAACTCCGAAAAACAGTAGATTCTCTTAAACAGGAGCTGGATCTCAATATTCCCATATCCGATACTGTAAGTACTAACGATACTATTAATCCGGGTGCGTTGAGTTTTTTTGACAGTGAAGACTTTATAAAACCAACAATATCTACCGATAGCCTTTTGAGTATCTGGTATGTACAAAAAAACCTCTCTATTGATGACAACATATCGGTAAATTTAGACAGCAGCGTTTTTACTTCAGATGTGCCTGATTCTGTTTTCATTAGCCGGTTAAAGGCGATAAACTCCTTTATTCCGCTTCCTTACAACAATGTAATTAAAAATCACATTATTTATTATACTCAGAAGATACCAAATAAAATTGACCTTATACTTGGGCTTTCTAGCTATTATATGCCTATTTTTGAGGAGATTTTCGACGAATACAATTTACCTAAAGAGCTTAAGGTAATGGCAATTATTGAGTCAGCTCTTAATCCGAGAGCTACCTCAAGGGTAAATGCAAAAGGTATGTGGCAGTTTATGTACAGAACAGCTCTTCAATATAATCTCAAGATTAACTCCTATGTAGACGAAAGGCTTGACCCGGTTGCATCCAGTCATGCAGCTGCCAAATATCTTAAGGATGCCTATACCATATTTGGCGACTGGTCTTTAGCTATTGCATCTTACAACTGTGGTGCGGGCAATGTTAACAAGGCAATCAGGAGAGCCGGCGGATCGAGGGATTTCTGGAAAATTTATCCTTATCTTCCCAGAGAAACAAGAGGTTATGTACCATCTTTTGTTGCAGCACTCTATACAATTAATTACTACAAAGAGCACCGGATCACTCCAAGGCCAATCTCGCTGCCAGCTCATGTAGATACGTTTATGATCTACAAACCCCTTCACTTCGGACAAATATCTGAGTTAACAGGCATTCCAAAAGAGGAGCTAAGTGATCTCAATCCACAGTATATAAATGAGATAATACCAGGAACAGAAAGTGGAATGGTTCTGAATCTGCCTTATAATTACACTTCTGCATTTGTGGACAACGAGCAGATTATCTATGGTTATAAGGATAGTATCTTCTTTAATCCTATTATTTACAACGAATCCAAAACTTCGGCTCCTGAAAGAACCTCAATCACCCATACAGTAAGATCCGGAGAAACCTTGAGTAAAATTGCCCGGAAATACAGGGTTAAACTATCGGATTTACAGTCATGGAACAGAGTAAAGTCTACCATAAAACCTGGTCAGCGGCTGGTAATATACACCTCTGGTGCACCAAGAAACTCATTGGCATCTTCTTCTGTCTCTTCTTCATCTGACAAAGCATCATCTTCAAATGGTTATGTCTATTATACTATCAAGAAGGGAGACACTCTCTGGGAGATCTCAAGGAAGTTTGACGGGGTGACTCTGAATGATTTAATGAAGTTAAACGGATTTACCCAGAAAAGCAAAATCAAGCCTGGTGATAAAATAAAAATAAAATCTGCATAATCTGCTAGAATCTCCACCTGATCTGGAGTTTTACTTCACTCTTAGAGTGACCGGTTATCAAATCGAGTCCCTCTCCTATTTCATTCCTGTCCAGATATCTGGTCTGAGATATTCTAAACCACACATCAAGAGATCTGAGTGGACTCAGATGAATATTAAAGTACCATCTTACTCCCGTTCCGTAATAGACTGGTACAGAAAACCCATAGAGTACATCTCTCTCGTAGGAATATATTCTCACATTCCATACCGGTGTGCTAAAGGCTGCTACTCTAAAAGAGGCATTAAACTTTTTCGACATGGATTCGTAAACTGCTTCGTGGAAAACATGGGCTCCTACATGAAACTTTTCCTCATTTGAAGCAGTAATATCAACTCTGTTTACAAATCGCACCCAAGGTATTACCTTATAGTCAATATTGTATCTGATGGAATATCTCTGCTGCGTCTGCAACAACTTAAGATAGAAGCTTGTACCTTTATCCTGTTTATAGTTTGCTGTAAATGCGAAATCCTGGTATCCGTTTATAATCTCGAGACTTGAAGATAACCGCCAGTATTTTCCAACATACAAGGCAGCTGATGCTTTAATGCCTCTTTCGTCATTTGGAATACTTCCCCTTGAGATAGCTCCTGCAAACGGCGCATAATATTTTTTCGAGTAGTCTCTTATAAGAACTGAGGCATCAAACCTGTTGTTTGGAGAGTACAGAAGACCTGCTAACCATGCAAATGAACCTGAATGGTCAGATGCTAATTCACCAAAAAGTCTCGTCTTATCAAAAACCCAATAAAAGTCTATACTGAGATTGCCACCATACCCGCCTGACAAGCTGTCTTTTAATCGTTTTAAAGAATCTCTCCCTCCATATGCAAGGTTGTATTTGTATAAGATCATATTTCCGGAGATTTTGAATTTATCTCCTGTAAATGTGAAATTTGAGCCAATCAAAGAACCTGTCAATGAGCCCTTTCTCTCACGGGTAACGGTTGTATTATGCAAACCTGTTTTAAGAAGCGAGGTGTAAAGACCATCCTCAACACGGGCATCATATGGTCTGTAAGAACCCAGTAAGGTAACTTTTAACTTCTTAATTTGAAGAGTTGCAGCAATACCTCTGAAAGAGAGATTTTCATCTGTGGAGTTGTAAGGGCATATACCCATTTCAGATTTTCTTAAAGACCTTGGTTCTATTGAAGAATTCATTGAAAATGAGTTCCATAAAATCAATCCCTGTCCAAAACGAGCAGAGTAGTCGCCAATTAAAACTCTGTCGATCAGGCCGGTTTTATAGAACGAAATATTAATGCTTTTATAATCTACTCCTGTTTCGCCACCATCTTTCTCCAGTGTAAAACCTACTCTTAGCCGGTCTGAATACTCGTACTTAAACTGGGCATAGATTTGTCCGGGTAAACCTAAGTATCTGCAATTGGGATTTTTCTCAAATTCTTCCCTTGTAACAGGTGTGTAGCCCAACTGCTTTTCAATTAAGCTCTTTCCTCTCAGTATTATTTGGGATTTGCCGTCTCTGAGAAGTGACTTTATACTCAGGTCCTGGGACTCTCCCGGAGCAACATATATAAATGGGGTTAAAATTTTGACTACCTTTGAGTCAAACCCGGCAATAAGAGATAACTCATTAATTGACAAAAGAGTACCATACTCTTTTCTGTAATCTATGATTGATTCAATTTGAAAATCATTTAGTATCACAAGCCTCTCTAAATCTTCTCTGGAGGCATTATTAATATTAAGTGGAGACCTCAGCAGATTCTGATAGAGCTCCGTTAACTCCTCAATAAAGTTTTCAGTATCCCCTCCTTCAGAAGCAATACTCTCTGCATATTCGCGTATTATTTCAATGACCTCTTCCGGAATTTGCCTGCTCTCAATCTCCTGACAAAAGAGCATCCTGCCGCCCAAAAGCAGCAATGCAATTGCTATCAACCTCCTCATAACTCTTACCCCTCATCCGTCTAAAAAATGATTAAAAATTGATTTATCTGACTTTATATTCGTATTTGATCTTATCAAGCTCTTCGTTGGCCTTTACAATTTTGCTCGCCAGATCTGCTTTGAATTTTCTCATCCTCTCAAGCAGTGCTTCATCTGCTGTCGCAAGAATTTGAAACGCAAGAATCGCAGCATTTTTTGCTCCATCAAGAGCAACAGTGGCTACAGGAATGCCTGAAGGCATCTGAAGTATGGACAATACAGAATCCCATCCGTCTAGGGAGTTGGATGACTTGATGGGTACTCCAATCACAGGTAGCGGTGTGAGTGCCGCTATTATACCCGGTAAATGTGCAGCTCCTCCTGCTCCGGCAATAATTACTTTAACTCCTCTTTTGTCTGCCTTTTTTGCAAAGTCCATAACCTGTTCGGGTACCCTGTGGGCAGATAGTGCATTTATTTCAAATGGAATTTCCATCTCATTCAAAAAATCTGCAGCTTGTCTCATAACAGATAGATCTGAGGTGCTTCCCATAATTATGCTAACTTGTGGATTCATTGACTGTTCACTTAAATTGGTTTAAGACAAAATTAATACTTAATTTCGCGGATACAAATATTTTTTATATGGAGCGCATTAAGCTACACGACAAGAGTTTTAAGGTTTCAATACCTTACAGCAAAATAGAAGAGAGTATCAAAAGAGTTGCTGAACAACTGAATCAGGATTATAAAGATGTTGAAACTCCTCTGTTTCTCTCTGTATTAAACGGCTCATTTATGTTTGCTGCAGATTTGATGAAGGCTGTCAATTTTAATTGCGAAATCTCTTTTATCAAACTGTCGTCGTACAGCGGTATAGAATCTACTGGAGAGATAAAAGAGATTATCGGCATTAACAAATCTCCCAGGGGGAGGTCGGTAATAATTATTGAAGACATTGTAGACACAGGAGCAACGATTGAGGAACTATACAGCATTTTGATGAAGTCTGAGGTAAAGGATATAAAGATTTGCACGCTGCTTTTGAAACCTGATGCATATAAAAAGGATATTAAAATTAATTACGCTGCCTTAAGAATTCCTAATGACTTTATTGTCGGGTTCGGACTGGACTATAATGAACTTGGCAGACAGTATAAAGATATTTATGTTTTAGATAATAACTAAAAATGAAGTACTATATTATTTTTGGCCCTCCAGGTGCAGGAAAGGGGACTCAATCTAATTTATTAGTAGAAAAATATAATCTTAAGCATATTTCAACAGGAGAATTACTCAGAAAAGAGATAGAGCAGAAAACCGAACTGGGGCTGATAGCCAGATCAATTATTGAGAGCGGAGGACTGGTAGATGATGCCACTATTCTTAAGATGATAAGAAAAGAAATTTTTGCCAACAAGGCAGATGTGGCAGGGTTCATATTTGATGGCTTTCCCAGAAACCTTGAACAGGCAAAAGCTCTTGACAACTTTCTGAGTTCACTTGGAAGAAAGGTAGATGCCGTTATCTCTCTTGAAATTGATGACGATGTAATGATAAAAAGGATTCAGCATCGGGCAAAAATTGAGGACAGAGAGGATGATATGGATTTTAAAACAATTCAAAACAGGATAATTACATATCATAAAAAGACTGAACCTCTGATTAAATACTATAAAGAGAAGGGAAGATATTTTCCGGTAAACGGTGAATCGGCCATCGAGGAAGGCTTTAATGATATTTGCAAAATAATCAACAGACTAATAAATAATGAGTAGCACCAATTTTGTAGACTATGTCCGTCTTCTTTGCCAATCGGGCAATGGAGGAAAGGGATCTATGCACCTCCACAGGGAGAAATTTGTCGCAAAAGGAGGTCCTGATGGCGGTGATGGTGGAAGGGGTGGCCATATAATATTAAGGGGAAATACTCAGTACTGGACGCTTATTCACCTGAGATACCGGAAACATGTACGTGCAGTGCACGGCGGAGCCGGTAGCGGGACACTATGCCATGGAGCAGATGGTGATGATATTTATCTGGAAGTACCGCTTGGAACTGTTGCAAAAGACGCAGAAACAGGAGAAGTACTTTTTGAGATTACAGAGAACGGTGAAGAGAAGATTTTGGCAAAAGGCGGTCGGGGCGGACTGGGTAATGCCAATTTTAAGAGTGCAACAAACCGAACTCCAAGATATGCACAACCAGGTGAACCCGGAATAGAGAGTTGGTTTATTCTTGAACTCAAGATTCTGGCAGATGTAGGGCTTGTAGGCTTCCCAAATGCGGGCAAATCTACTCTGCTCTCTACAATTTCCGCCGCAAAACCAAAAATTGCAGATTATCCTTTTACAACACTTGAACCCAATCTGGGTATTGTTGATTACTATGATCATAAATCCTTTGTAATGGCCGATATTCCCGGTATTATTGAGGGAGCTCACGAGGGAAAAGGCCTTGGGTTAAGATTTTTAAGACATATTGAGCGTAATTCCATGTTATTGTTTATGATTCCTGCAGATAGCAAGGACATTAAGAACGAATACAGGATTCTTCTTCGCGAACTCAAACAGTACAATCCAGAATTACTTGACAAACAACGTGTTTTAGCTATTTCTAAATCTGATATGCTTGATGAAGAGTTGAAAAAGGAGATAAAAAAACATCTTCCCAGAAAGTTTCCTCATCTGTTTATATCATCACTTAGCGGAGAAAACATACAGGCACTCAAAGATCTGCTTTGGAATTCATTAAATAATTAATCTACAAAAATGTTTAAGCAACTTATAGAGCTGGACAGATCGCTGTTTCTTACTATAAACGGATTACACACTCCTTTTTTTGATAAGGTGATGGTTATATTTTCTGCCTCTGCTCCGTGGATTCCTCTTTATATAGCTATTGCCCTGGCTATGTTTTTCTCTTTTAAATGGGAGGTCTCAGATAGCTTCTCAAAACCAAAATTTTTAGTTCTAAGAAAATCATTGTATTTTGGATTGATTGCCATGGCAGGTGCAATTATTACTTTCGCTTTTACTGATATATTATCAACTCAGATAAAGCACCTGATAGAGAGGCCACGACCTGCCTTTGACGTTGAAATTGGGAATTTGGCAAGGATGCTGGAACACAAGGGTGGCCAGTACGGTTTTATCTCGAGCCACGCTGCTAATGTTTTTGGCCTTGCAACTTTTACCTCTTCCATTTTTAAGAAAAAATATTATACCGTTACTATTTATTTTTGGGCTGTTATGGTGAGCTACAGCAGAATATATGTAGGAAAACACTTTCCTCTTGATGTTCTTGGTGGGGCTCTCTTTGGCACTTTAATTGGCCTGGGAATATTTCTTGTGGTCAATGCACTCTTTAAGAGATTTAATTTAATACCCGGAAAATCAGATGTTCTGCATAATTGATCACTCAACAGATCCTTACTGGAATTTAGCCGCAGAAGAGTATCTCTTTAAAAATTTTGATGCTCCTGTCTTTAGGCTATGGCAAAATGACAATGCAATTATCATTGGTCAACATCAAAATGCTTTGGCTGAGATCAATTTGGATTACGTGAGACAAAATGGTATAAAGGTAGTCAGAAGACTCACCGGAGGAGGTGCTGTATTTCATGATCTTGGTAATGTCAACTTTACTTTTATCGACAACAGAATTGACGAAGAAGACAGTGCAACGATGTTTGCCCGTTTTACAAAACCAATAATAGACGCACTCGGCAAATTAGGAGTTAAGGCATATCTGGAGGGCAGGAACGATCTTTTAATTGATGGAAAGAAATTCTCCGGCAATGCTGTGGCGGTTTACAGAGACAGGGTGCTCCAGCATGGAACTCTTCTCTTCTCTTCATCTATGAATACCCTCTCAAATGCTCTTGCCAGCAGACCTGAGAAGTTTGTAAGCAAATCCATAAAATCCAATATCGCAAGAGTTACAAATATTGGTGAGCACCTGGCACAACCTATGACTATACGCGACTTTACAGACTTCATGGAGAGGGAAATCAACAGTATTAACCAGAATCTTTATAAACTTTACACCTATTCCGACCAGGATCTGAAAGCAATAGAAAAATTGAGAGACGAGAAATATAGCCAGGACTGGTGGAACTACGGATCCTCTCCCAATTATCAATATTCTAAGGTTAAGCAGTTTCCGGGCGGATTAATTGAAGTTTACCTCAAGGTTAACAAAGGGAGAATTTCTGATATAAAAATTTATGGGAGTTATTTCTTTTTAAAAGAGACACAGGAAATTGAAAATATTCTTGCCGGAGCCGAACATACTCCTGAAGGTATTGGAGCAAGGCTAAAAAAAATAAACCTCTCCGACTACTTTAACAATGTAGCAAGAGAGGAGTTCTTAAGTCTTTTTTGGGACTAGTCTATATCTCTTTTCTTTTCTCTTTGTATTTTACCAGAATATCTTTTAGTACATCTGCACAATCTATCAATGCATCCTCAAATTTTATTGAGTGACGTTCAACAACTAAATCATTACCCGGTATATCTACCCTTATCCTGACGTTTTTGTTCTCGTGATCCGGCAGCAGACTTAATACAACCTCAACTCTTTGTATTTCATCATAATATCTGGAAAGTTTGGCGAGTTTTTTCTCAATGAAATCTATCAGCTTCTGATCTGCGTCAAACTTGAGTGACTGAATTCTAATATCCATATTATCCTCCTTTTTTAGCTCGTGGATGAGCGGTTAAAAATACTTTTCTAAGTTGTTCAAACGAATTATGAGTATATACTTGTGTTGCCGCTAAGGAAGAATGACCAAGAACCTCTTTAATGCTATTCAGGTCTGCTCCGTTATTAAGCAGATGAGTGGCAATTGAGTGTCTCAGAACATGAGGAGACCTTTTGCCAGTAAATCCTTCAATTCCTCCAAGCTCCTTAGTCACTATCTTATTAACAAAAGAGAGGTAAAATGGTTGTCCGGAATCTGTTAAAAAAAAATTACTGTCGTTACTTACAGGATAGATCTCTTTAAATTTATTCATATAGAGTGTAAGTTCTTCCTGAAGAGTTATTGGTAATGGTATCTCCCTCAGTTTATCACCCTTACCCACAATTCTAAAAATTGATCTCTTGACATCCCAGTCAGAAATTTTCAGGTTTGCCAACTCTGCCCTTCTCAAGCCAGTACAATAAAGTGTCGATATTATTGTACGGTTTCTAAGAGCAAAAAAATCTTTCGGATCTGTCTCCCTGGCAAAATAGTTTTCAATTGCATTTTGTGTATAGAACTCAGGCAATTTTTTCAATTGTTTGGGACGGTGAACTCTTTTAACAGGGTTAGATGTGATGTAACCTTTTTTAACCAAAAAATTTGAATAGCTGCTTAATGCAGAAAGTTTTAAGTTCATGGTTCGGGGTGAGAGCCCCGAGTCCAGTCCGGAAGCAACAAAGCCTCTTATGATATTTGGCTGAAGTGCCGCAAACTCATTTTCATCATCAGAAAGTGAGACAAACTCGTAAAAGTTACCGATATACTCCTCATAGAGAATCTGTGTTCTGGGAGAATATCTTTTATGAACTTTTAGATAATCTATAAACTCAGTAAGTGACCTCATAATTATTCTTCGCTCCTAATTTACATAAAAAAAATGATACTCCGTAAAAACAGAGTGTCATTTTTTTAAAATATTCAGCAGAATTACTCCTCGTTTAAACGAAGAGCTTGTACATAAATTGCTTTCTTAATTTCGTCGCGTCTCTTGACAGAATTTTTAGTAAAAGTTTTTCTGCTTCTAAGTTCACGAACTATGCCGGTCTTCTCAAACTTGCGTTTAAATTTCTTTAACGCTCTCTCAATATTTTCACCCTCTTTTATTGGTACTATAATCATACGGCAAACACCTCCTTTTTTTAGGAGCACAAAAGTATGGATATTTTTGATAACTGACAACTTATTAGACTGATTTTTCCTAAATTTGTAAAAATTAAATAATTATATATGGAATCCACTGAGTTTCAAAGACAAATTGCGCAAGGGATACCCGACAGGCTTCCAGCACCAAAACCGTACGATAGAGAGATAAACCATGCTCCAAAGAGAAAAGAGATACTCACTTTTGAGGAGAAAAAACTTGCCCTTCACAATGCATTAAGATATTTTCCGACAATACATCACTCTGTACTGGCCCCTGAATTTGCTAAAGAGCTCGACGAATACGGAAGAATTTATATGTATCGGTTCCGCCCTGACTATAAAATATATGCCAGATCTATAGACGATTATCCCCATCACTCCAGACAAGCTGCAGCTATAATGCTTATGTTGAGTAATAATCTGGATTGTGCTGTTGCTCAGCATCCTCATGAACTTATTACTTATGGAGGAAATGGCGCTGTATTCCAAAATTGGGCACAGTACCTGTTGACGATGCAGTATCTCTCTCAAATGACTGATGAACAGACACTCGTACTCTATTCAGGACATCCTATGGGATTATTTCCATCACATAAAGATGCTCCAAGAGTAGTGGTTACAAACGGGATGGTTATTCCAAACTATTCCAGCAAGGATCACTGGGAGAAATTCAACGCACTGGGGGTGTCACAGTATGGACAGATGACTGCAGGGTCATTCATGTACATTGGCCCTCAAGGCATTGTACATGGAACAACAATTACGATATTAAATGCTGCCAGAATGAGATGCAAACCAGGAGAGAGGGATAGCAGAGGTAAGGTTTTTGTCAGTTCCGGTCTTGGAGGAATGTCTGGGGCTCAACCAAAAGCTGCTGTAATTGCAGGTGTTATAGGAGTTGTAGCAGAAATTAATCCCAAAGCTGTTCATACAAGATATTCACAAGGTTGGATAGACGAGGTATACCGCGATCTTGACCAGTTAATTTCAAGAATTTACAGAGCAAAAGAGAACAAAGAGGCTGTTTCACTTGCATATGAAGGAAACATTGTTGATCTGTGGGAGAAATTTGCGGAGGTTGATATGGAAATAGAACTGGGGAGTGATCAGACCTCGCTGCACAACCCCTGGTCAGGAGGCTATTATCCTGTGGGTATGAGTTTTGAAGAATCAAACAGAATGATTGCAGAAGAGCCTGAACAATTTACAGAAATAGTGAAAGCCTCTTTGAGAAGGCAAGTAGTTGCCATTAATAAATTAACTGCCAGAGGCATGTACTTCTTTGACTATGGCAATGCTTTTTTACTGGAGGCATCAAGGGCTGGTGCTGATGTGCTCCTTCCGGATGGTCAGTTCAGGTATCCATCATATGTACAGGATATTATGGGTCCTCTCTTCTTTGATTATGGATTTGGACCATTCAGGTGGGTATGCACATCCTCTGAACCAAAGGATCTGGCTACTACTGATTCAATCGCAGTTGAAGTTCTTGAGGATATTTTAAAAACCGCCCCTGAAGAGATACAGTTTCAACTTGCAGACAATATTCACTGGATTAAAGAGGCAGAAAAAAACAGACTTGTTGTGGGTTCACAGGCACGCATCCTTTATGCCGACGCAGAAGGGAGAACAAGAATTGCCATTGCAATGAACAGAGCTATCAGGGAAGGAAGAGTGTCTGCCCCAATTGTTCTGGGAAGAGATCACCATGATGTATCCGGCACAGACTCTCCATTCCGGGAGACATCTAATATATATGACGGTTCAAGTTTTACTGCCGACATGGCAATTCAGAATGTCATTGGTGATTCATTCCGTGGCGCGACATGGGTATCTATACACAATGGTGGCGGAGTTGGCTGGGGCGAAGTTATCAACGGAGGATTCGGAATGGTTATTGATGGCAGTGAAGATGCTGATGGTCGAATAAGGAACATGCTACACTGGGACGTTAATAATGGAATTTCCCGCCGTGCATGGGCCAGAAACAGCGGTGCCTTGTTTGCCATTAAACGTGAAATGGAAAGGACGCCTCAGCTTAAAGTAACAATACCAAATTTTGCAGATGAAGTTTTAATTGGCGAGACCGCTGATCATGTTTTTAACAGGAAAACCTAATTTACCGGCATAATCCTTCAACTCCTCGAGGATCTTTGGATCCAGCTTTCTATCTCTGGACAAAATCCAGAGATAATCGCCAGAAGGGCCACCTACAAGCGCATAGGAGTAATCTTTATCTACCTTTAAAACCCAATAATCACCGGAAAACGGCCAGAAAAAGCTTATTTTGAGTTTTCCGGGCGCTTTGGGATCTGGAGTCCAGGCTTTACCTTTTGCCTGTTTAATTCTGGTTTTATTCTCTATTAATCTTCCCTCGTTAATAACTATTATATTTCCGTCCTCTCCAATACGGTAGAATGCAGTATTCTCTTCCAGTCCCTCTTCAAAGGAGTTTGGAAGTCTGGCTATCTCATACCACTTACCCATATACTTATTAATATCGAACTCTTCTACTGTATCCAGTGTGAGATATGCAGCAGAACATGATGCTAAAGTCAATAAAAAAAATAAAGAGACAAAATATTTCATCCTAAAGATATCCATTTATAATTATGATAATTGCAGCAAAATCTGTACCGAAAAAGGCAGGCTTACCGCAGATAACAGAAGAAAAATCCAAAATGGCCTGCGGTTGTCCTGGTTCCATGGATCTGCTGTGTTCTTTCAAGGGGTGGATGTTGTGATGGCTGCTTCAGTTTGCAATATCTGCCCGTGAAAAAACCAGGTGATCCAAAGAGTATCTTCCGGGGCCTAGCAAGAAGAGAGTTATAAACACAATAAGATAAATAAGAGCCAGCTCTTTAACCTGGAAAGGATCTGCTGCATGGGTCACAAAAACGGCAACCGTCATTGTAAAGGCCACTGTGGTATTAATGATAGTCTGGTAAGCAGTCCTGCAATCACAAAAATTGCCACTACAAATTCTGCTCCTATTGCAAGGATCAGAGAAAGCTTCAAAATTTTGAATCTTTGCCCATCCGTGTGTCATGATCATAATAGCAATACTTACTCTGAAGAGTAAAAGCACTGCTGATAAATTTTTTCATATTAATCTGATTTAGGCTTAAGCATCTTCTTTTAAAAAGGGTAATAGAATTTCCTCAATATCTGTATAGGCTCTCTGCATTACCTCATGTACTATTCCACCTATCTGGCCGGCTAATTTTCCCGAGTTCATCCTTGAGATTTTTGTTTTTCCGTCCGATGTTTCATATACAGAAATCCTGCAGGGCATTAAACTTGAATACAAACGTTCGTTATCCCTTTCCAGTAATCTTACCGAATAGGCTGGTTTACAAAGCTCCAGCACCTTTATGGGCAATACTTCAAGATTGTTTTTATGAAGTGTCTCCTGCAGGTCATGTACATGTGATACCTTCCATCCAATTGAGATAATTGACTCAGTCAATTTATCGACAGTATCACTAAAACCGTAAATACTTTCATTTTCTATAAACATTTCCATAATCTTATCAATTTTTTATTAGAAGAGCAAGAGGTTCCGGAAGATCAATATCATCCATTTCAATAGATTTGAGACTTTTTATCCCCTCTTTTGATAATGTAAAATACATCTGCCTTTTATCTTTGTCTCCTAAGTCTCTTTCAATTAAGCCCTTCTCTTCTACAGCTCTGAGCAGTTTAGAGGTGTTTGAGCAAGTAAGATGAAGTTGAGATGCAATTTCTCCGGAAGAGAGTCTGCCATCTTTAAGGGAGCATAATACCATTCCCTCGTTTAAACATAGTGAGTGCCTGTTGTAGAATTGATACTCATACTCACTTATTGAACGACAAATATCTCTTATTGCACAGAGTGTTTTCATAACTAATTTTTATCTTTTTTAAGTAATACATTATCAATAATCTTTTTGAGATTAGCTTTGGGTAATGCTCCCTGGGCAATCTGAGGCGGCTCTCCCATTGGAATAAAGAAGAGAGTCGGAATACTTGTAATACCAAATGCAGAAGATAACTCCTGCTCTTTATCAGTGTCAATTTTGTAGATATATATCTGACCGTCATATTCCTGTGCCAACTCCTCGAGAATTGGAGCAAGCGTTTTGCAAGGGCTGCACCATGTAGCGTAGAAATCAATTATGGCTGGTTTGTCCCCGAGGTATTTCCACTCTTTTGAGTTGGTTTCATAGTTAACAACTTTTGTCAAAAATTCTGCTTTTGTCAGGTGTATGGTTTTTATGGTAACCTCTCTTTTTGTGTTTTTATCATCTTTGGATGAATTATTTGCCGCATTTGCGCCGCAGGATACAACAACTGCAGTCATTAGGGCGTAAACTAAATAATTTGTTATAATTTTCATTGGAAACTTTTTGCAAAAATAATTATAATTTCTAATAAAACAAATTTCCACTGGAAATATTTAGTCTGTAACAAAAATTTCTCTCCCGAAACATAACCCTTCAATCCGGATATTCCAGGAATTGAGAAGCCAGAGGTTACCTGGTATAGTGCTGTATATAACTTATTATATGGTCGTTACAAAGCCTGTTCAGTTGCTGCCTTAAACAGAGAAAACAGAGAGAGATAGAATATAAAACCCAAAATATCAATTTTATGATTACATTTGTTTACTTATATAAATAATGAAAGGATGAAGTACTTTTACAGATTTCTGCTAAAAATTATGGGTTGGAAGATAATGGATACTCCTGTACCGGAACCAAAGTGCATTATTTTAGGCGTTCCACACACATCTTGGTGGGATTTCGTAATCTCATATCTCTTCTATCACTCCTATGGTGCAACCGCTTACATTATGGTTAAAAAGGAGTTTTTCTGGGGCCCTCTGGGACCGATCTTAAGATCTATGGGTGGAATTCCGGTTGACAAGAATAAAGGAGCGATTCTGACACGACAAATAATAGAGGAGTTTAATTCCCGCGAAAGACTTCACCTGGCAATTGCACCTGAAGGTACCAGGAGGGCAACTGTAAAGTGGAAAACCGGATTCCATACAATAGCCCGTGCTGCAAATATACCTGTTTACCTTGGTTTTTTCGACTGGGGGAAAAAGGAGGTCGGAAGAGGAGTTAAGTTTGAAATTACAGATGATGCTCAGGGAGATCTGAAGAAGATTCGGCAGTGGTATAAAGACAGAGGCGTTCAGGGAAAATTTCCGGAAAATTTCACTCCGGGGAGTGATTTGGAATGATTCTTGTGAATTACACTTTGTAATTAAATAAATTAATGGAAATTCAAAAATTTGAAACTTTAAGAGACCTGTTTTCTTATTGCACAGATACGTTTAAAGACAACAAAGCTTTCGCATATATTAATGGAGATTCTTACACCTACAAGAAATTCGGGGAGAAAACAACAGAGGTAGCTCAAATGTTGAGTTCGTCCGGAATTGGAAAAGGAGAAAAAGTTGGAATACTTAGTCAAAACATGCCTAACTGGCCGGTTGCCTATTTCTCTGCAACAGCATTCGGGAGAGTAGTTGTTCCAATGTTGCCGGATTTTTCTGAAACAGAAATCAGAAATGTAATCGAACACTCAGAGGCAAAAGCACTATTTGTCTCGAAGAAGCTACTCTATAAGATATCCAAAGAACTTATGGAGACGCTTGACATAGTTATTGATATTGACTCTTTTGAGGTATTGCATGCAAGAACAGAAAATTGTGCTGTTGATGCTGAATATACAGCAGCTACTGAAGATCTTGCAACAATAATATATACATCCGGCACAACCGGTAATTCCAAGGGTGTAATGCTAAGCCACAGAAATCTTTGCACACATCTTTATGCTGCATTTAAATTACGCCCTGGTTTTGAGTGGGATATCTGGTTATCTGTACTCCCACTTTCACACATGCTCGAATGTAGTCTGAGCATGCTGCTTCCCATGATGAGCGGGGCATCTGTATATTTCCTCGAAAAAGCTCCTACTCCGTCAATTCTCCTTCAGGCTCTTAAGGATGTAAG
This sequence comes from Rikenellaceae bacterium, assembly GCA_039683455.1. GTDB lineage: Bacteria > Bacteroidota > Bacteroidia > Bacteroidales > UBA932 > Bact-08. Next base: position 59,635 of record JBDKRJ010000023.1, read on the forward strand.
GCCTACTACAATGCTCACTGTGCCGATGATTATTGAAAAAATTTACAGGTCTTCCATCGTTCCAAAATTCGAGGCAGGCAAATTAACAAATGCCATTTATAAAACAACTTTTGGGAGGAAGCTCCTTCACAGAGTTGCCGGCAAAAAGCTTATGGAGACATTTGGAGGAAGACTTCGTTTCTTTGGAATTGGGGGTGCCAAGCTCGACAGCGAAGTAGAGAGATTTCTGCTTGAGGCAAAATTTCCTTATGCAATCGGTTACGGATTGACAGAGGCTTGTCCTCTGCTTGCAGGTGCAATTCCATCAATGGTCAAGTGGCAATCCACCGGTCCTGCAGTGCATGGTGTAACTCTCAGAATTGATAATCCTAACCCTGAAACCGGAGAGGGAGAGATTGTTGCCCAAGGTCCTAATATTATGATGGGTTATTACAAAAATCCTGATGCTACTGAACAGGCATTTACAAAAGATAGCTGGTTCCGTACTAAAGATCTTGGAGTCATCGATAAAAAGGGGCGACTATACATAAAAGGCAGACTTACAAATATGATTTTGGGTCCTAGTGGCGAAAATATCTATCCAGAAGAAATTGAGTCTGTTATAAATGGCCATTCAATGGTTGCTGAGTCTCTGGTTACCGAGAGCATGGGTAAACTGATTGCACTTGTGCACTTCAATCCGGACAAATTAAAGACTCTTAAAGAGGCTAAAGATGAGGCTCTTAATGTTTACTACCAAACAAAGGACCAGTTGGTGAAATCATATGAAGAGACGAAGGATGAGGCGGTAAAAGCTTTTAATGAGAAGATGGAGCAGTTGAAGAAAGAGGTTTCTGACTACGTCAATGCGAGAGTAAACAAGTTCTCAAAAATATCAGTTGTTGTTGATCACCCTGAACAATTTGAAAAAACTGCTACTCAGAAGATTAAAAGGTACCTTTATCTTAAAAAGTAATATCTAAACGGCCAACATAGACTCCGGCAGTACCTGTCTGATTAACAATAACTCCTTTTCCTACTCTGTTCTTCATAAGAACAGGCTTTTCGAGAAATGTGTGAGAGTGTCCGCCGATAATAATATCGATATTCTTACTATATTTCGCCAGTTCAGTATCAGAAGGGTTTGCTTTAGTTCCTCCGTCATAACCGAGGTGACTTAATACAATAATCAGATCGCACCCCTCCCTCTCCTTTAGCCTCTTCGCTATTTTATTTGCAACGGAAATCGGGTTTTTATAGTATATCCCAGCCCTCCCACTCTCGGAAACATAACCTTTCAGATCGAGAAGGAGTCCTATTATTCCTATTTTTCTCCCTCCTCTGTTGATAATTATCCATGGTTTAACTATATCCTTCAAAGGACTTTTTGAAAAATCATAATTTGCACAAAGTGTCGGAAAATGGGCATTTTTTAATCTGTCAGCAAGTTGTTGTTGCCCGTTGTCAAACTCATGGTTACCCAGGCAGACGGCATCGTAACCCATTGCGTTGTAGAGCATAATTTCTGCCTCCCCCTTAAACAGAGTAAAATAAGGTGTACCTTGATTGTAATCTCCTGCATCGAGAACCAGAACATTTGAATAGTCGTGTCTGACCATATTAAAATAATTTGCTATTCTCTGAAAACCTCCCGTTCCCGCATTTTTCCCGCTTGTGGCTGGTTCTATATTGCTGTGGGTATCATTAGTATGGAGTATGACCAAGTCCTGAGGAAATCCTGTTACCGACAGAGATCCAAACAAAAATGCCAGAAATAATTTTCTGATCTGTAATCTTCTACTCATAATATTAATTCTCTATCTTAATTCTGTTAGTAATTGATGATCTTATCTTCTCTCCTCTTTTATTCAAATCTGCAATTTTTTCAAAAATTGCATCCCTTATCAGATATCCTGTCTGTTCAACTTCAATAGCCTCCTTAAGTGCGATAACATTGTCTCCCCCGTTAAGTAAAAAATCGATGGTTGCAATTCTGTATATCTTTGCATTGTCAATTTGCACTCCGTCTATGAGTGCCTCCTTTAATTCCTCTCCTTTTATCTCAAGCTTGACATTATAAGACATTGCCTCAACCCGGTTTCTGGCAAACGATTCAAAAAGCTTTCTGACAGTATTTCCTGTTACGTCAAGAATCACCACATAGTTTTCAAACGGAAAAATGGAAAATATATCATACCTCCTGACATTCCCTCCGGGGAGGACAGCTCTGATGCCGCCAAAATTTGTCAGGGAAAAGTCAACTTTCTCATTACTGTGTTTTTGCGCAAACTCCAGCAAAGCATCTGTTGCAAAATTAGAAAGAAGACTCTCAGGCCTTCCCGAACGCATTTCAACCTCTGACTCTCCTACAACCTCCTGCATAATTCTATCCATTTCAGGTTTGTAGAATTCAATGATCCCTTTCACAACAGGCTCTTCCGGCTTGTTTAATGTGCTATCCATTAATATCCGGCTCCCTTTATAGGAGAAATGAAGCTCCTGGGCATGAATTGTTCCTGCTATCAGGAGGATTGTCTGGAAAATCAGGATTTTTTTTATCATATTACTGAGATTTTTATAAGCCTGGGTTGGTTAGTATTTAATCCATTTGACAAGATCTTTCCAGGTTGCCTTCTTTCCATACATCAGAATTCCCACCCTGTAGATCTTTGAAGATATAAATGTCATTAGCAGGAAGGTACAAAACAGTATTCCTATAGACAAAGCCATCTCCCATGCAGGAACGCCAAAAGGAGCCCTGGCCATCATAACCATAGGTGAAGTAAACGGAATCATCGATCCCCAGAATGAGAGGCTACTGTCCGGATGCTGGAATGTATGAATCATTATGAAAAGCCCGATTATCAGAGGAAGTGTGACAGGCAGTACAAGTTGCTGGGTGTCCGCTTCATTATCCACAGCAGACCCTACCGCAGCAAACATTGATGCATACAGGAGGTACCCTAAAATAAAGAAAGCAAGAAAAGCAAAAATGATTGGCATAAAATCGACACCGGAAAGTGCACTCATTATATCTCCCAACGGAGAATTATCTGTGGGCATGGCCGTTACAGCCTGTGATACACCCTCCGGAAGCTGGCTCTGTGTCATATCTACCCCAATGACAGACTGAACTCCAAAAATAATTCCGGCAGTAAGAACTATCCAGATCAGGAATTGAAGCAGTGCTACCAATCCAACTCCGACAATCTTCCCCAGCATCAGCTCAAAAGGTTTTACCGACGAAATTATTACCTCCACCACTCTGCTTGACTTTTCGTCAATTACTCCCCTCATGACCATCGATCCGAACATGAAAATAAACATATAGATCATAAAACTGGCAATATATGCTATTCCCATATAAATCTCTACCATGCCAACTTTTTCATCTCCCTCATCGCTGATGGTAAAGGTTTTGACACTCACGTCTGTATTAACATCCTTAAGAATCGATTCGAGATTTTTAATATTGTATCTGTTAAGCTTTGTCTCCTCAATTGCTTTTTTTATTGTTCTCTCAATTTCTGTCTTTGTGTCCATATTCAACTGCTTGGAAGAGAACGCAGATACTGTAACATTTGCTCCTGAATCCAATGGAGATATCTCTACCAACGCGTACAGATTCTCTTTGGAAAAATTTTTCTTTATCTTTTCCACATCTGCATTAGCATCGAAAAAATAATTATACTCTTCGCTATTCTTGAAAAATGGAGTACATACCTCAGATTTGTCTACTACCATTATCTTTTGTCCCTTCTCTCCAGAGGAAAAAGTCATAATAACCGATGGCAGGACAATTAGTGCGGCAAAAAAGACCGGAGTTAAAATAGTTAAAAGAATAAAAGATTTTTTCTTAACACGAATAGAGAACTCCCTTGAAATTATTAGAAATAGTTTATCTGTTTTCATAGCAAAATTTAGCTTACCAATTTTATAAATATGTCATTCATCCTTGGGATCATCTTCTTGTATGAGACAATGTCAACTTTTGTGATCAGTTCCCCCAGTATCTGAGAAGATGTTGCCTCCTTGCTTATTTCGAGTACCGCTCTTCTTCCGTTTTTGTGCTCCTCTTCAGAAATAAACCTGAAAAATGAATTGTCTTGCAGTTGTACCGGATCTGAAGATCTGTAAAAAATCTCGATTTCATTTTTACCATAGTTTCCTCTAATCTCATCCAAACCACCGCTTATTACTAATTTTGACTTATTGATAAGAGCAATATTGTCACATAATTCTTCGACTGATTCCATATTGTGGGTTGAGAGAATAATTGTAGAGCCATTTGCTTTCATTGCTAATATTTCATTCCGTATCAGCTGAACATTGACAGGATCAAACCCGCTGAAAGGCTCGTCAAGAATTAACAGTGAAGGTTTGTGCAATACAGTTGTAATAAACTGAACTTTCTGAGCCATCCCTTTTGAGAGTTCCTCTACTTTTTTGTTCCACCAGGCCTGAATCCCAAATTTTATGAACCACTCTTTGAGCTCTTTGGTCGCCTGTCCCTGACTCATTCCCTTGAGCCTGGCAAAAAAAATTGCCTGCTCTCCAACTTTCATTTTTTTATAAAGCCCCCTCTCTTCCGGAAGATATCCTATATGGGCAATATCGGACTGTTTTATGGGATTTCCGTTAAAAAAAATCTCGCCTGAGTCCGGAATGGTAATCTGGTTGATAATTCTTATCAGTGTTGTTTTTCCGGCTCCGTTGGGCCCCAAAAGACCAAATATAGATGCCTTGGGGACGTTTATGTTTACACTATCAAGCGCAGTGAATTGGTTAAACCTCTTAACCACATTGTTACAGCTAATGATGCTCATTCTTTAAATAATGTTAAATTATTAATATTGACAAAGATAATTAAACAATAGTTACTTAAAATAGTATTTCAGAATTTTATAGAGCTCTTTTCTTATGATGTTATTCATTACAAGATTTGCTAAATCTGTCATATCTGCTCCCCGGCTCTCTCTGTATCTTATAATTGCTCTTGCCACATAGCCTCCCAGGTACGGGTTCCGGGACAGTTGTTCAAAGGTTGCCTCCTTAAAATCTATCTGAGCGACATTATTTGTATCTACCACTATTCTCTCTGCAAAAAGATCATACCTCTCCCTGTCAATTCCATATATTTCCATGAGTTGTTCTTTGATTACAAATCCACCAAGACGGTCCCTGTATTGGATTATTTTTCTCGCATAATACGGACCTATTCCTGGCAAGGAGACCAGATCAGCAGAATCAGCTACGTTCAAAGGTAATAGCTCTCTCTTTCTTGTTATGGTTCTTGGCATATATTCCTCCTTTTCCTTTATAGTGTCGGGCTTATTATCCTCTATCTCTATGGCAATATTTGATTTCACTCTCTCATAGGTATTTGGAGAGACTACATACATTTTGGAAAAGTCCTCAGCTTTTTTAAATCTTCCTCCCTTCTCTCTATAGTTAACAACTACCTGAGCCTGTTTAGGAGATAACCCAAGTTCGACCAATCCGTTCTTATCAATTTTATTAGGGTCGAATTTCTTTTCAATCACACTCACACTGTCATCTTTTGCCTGAGAACTCTCTTTTATAGCTGTCTCCGGCTCTTTCTCATCTTCTCGAAATAAAAAAAGCACTCCCTGTATAAAGAGTACTATAAAAATCAATGTTACAACCCCTGATGCATGGGATTTTGTAATTTTTTCTTCTCTCCTCATTTCTCTCTCCTCCAAAAAATTTATTATTTAGGTTTTCCTGCTACTATAATTACGATCTCACCTTTTGGTTCATTGCTACTGTACCAAAGGAGAAGCTCTCCCAGCGTTCCCCTCCTGTTCTCCTCATAAAGCTTTGTCAACTCCCTGGAAACAGAAGCCTCCCTATCCTCTCCAAAGGAAATGATCAGTTGCGAAAGTGTCTTTACTAGCCTGAAAGGGGATTCATATAATATTATTGTTCGTATCTCTTCACTAAGTTCTTTAATACGGGTCTGACGGCCCTTCTTTAAAGGGAGAAACCCCTCAAAGCAGAAACGGTCACATGGTAAACCGGAATTTACGAGTGCCGGTACAAAAGCCGTCGCCCCGGGTAATGTTTCTACTTCAATTCCTTTCTCTTTACATAGCCTTACCAAAAGAAAACCTGGGTCTGAAATGCAGGGTGTGCCGGCATCACTGATAAGTGCAACCTTTTCTCCGGACAATAATCTTTCAGCTATCCTTTCTATGCTTTTATGCTCATTGTACATATGGTGAGACTCCATATGGGTTTCTATTCCGTATTTCTTCAAAAGGTAAGAACTTGTTCGGGTATCCTCTGCAAGAATCAGATCTACCTCTTTTAATATTCTTAATGCTCTGAGAGTAATATCCTCGAGATTTCCAATTGGGGTAGGAATTACATATAATTTATGCATCAAACTTTCTCCTTAAGATCATATAAAACCGGTAGATTATGTTTGACTCTTCGTCCCAATCTGGAAATGCCGCCCTGGTATATTCCAATGCCTCATCCATAGATTCCATGTCATTAATTTTCTGCACACTGAGTCTGTACTGCTCTTCATCGTCATTGAACAATCCCTTGATAAAAAAAAGTTTATCATTCAAAGTAATGGCAGAGTTGAGATTTTCTATTTTTGTACCTGGAATATCTGTCTTCCATGCAATATTGGCACTCTCTGCGGCATCTAAAATTGAAGTTCTTCCATCATAAAAAAGTTCCAACTCTTCCTCTTCTACCGCAATCCGTAGTTTCGACTTTTCGTCAGCAGGCAAATGGGGCAAAAAAGACTTTGAGACATTCAACTGCACATCGGAGAATGACCTTTTTAACTCTGCAACTGTCTGATTAAGCTTTCTTATCTCCTCATTTTTTGAGCTGATTAACCTCTCTGCTTCTTCTTTTTTTAAATATTTAGAAAAATAAGACCTCTCTTGCTCTATCATTAATGTATTGACTTTCTGTTTTATATTGTCTACTGCAATATTTAACTCTTCCCATTTGACTGGTGATATCAAATCTATATCATTTAAAGAATCAAGATCATGCAGAAAGCTTGAAATAATTATTTTGATTTCTGAAACTTTATTACTGTTAAGCATTTTAACTTTTTTTATCTTTGTATATGATACAAAAGTAAGTAAAATGTTTTTAGAAAGTACAAAAAAAACAGGTTGGATCGAGGTGATCTGCGGCTCAATGTTTTCTGGTAAAACTGAAGAGTTAATAAGACGACTGAAGAGGGCAAAATTTGCAAATCTCCGGGTTGAAATTTTCAAACCAAAGATAGATGTCAGGTATTCAGAAGAAGCGGTTGTCTCTCACGATTCGAACAGTATCCGGTCAACGCCTGTTGATTCTCCTGTCAGCATTTTATTATATGCCTCTGAAGTGGATGTAGTCGGAATAGACGAAGCTCAGTTCTTTGATAAGAGCATAATTGATGTCTGCCAGCAACTGGCTGCAAATGGCGTAAGAGTTATTGTTACTGGGTTAGATATGGACTATTTGGGAAAACCTTTTGGTCCCATGCCGGATCTTATGGCTGTTGCCGAATATGTTACAAAGGTACATGCTATATGTGTGAAATGTGGCGATTTGGCTCACTACTCACATAGATTAACAAAAAGCGACAAACTGGTAATGTTGGGTGAAAAAGACACCTACGAACCAATTTGTCGCCATTGTTTCAATGGTCTAACCAAATAATAGATAGGTACTACTTAGCTGGAACAGCCGCTGCAACTTTACGGGTTAGATTTGCTTTACCGTTATGAGTAACAGTAGCTTCCGGGTTAACCGCTGTAAAGTTTACAACAAGAGCTTCAGGCTCAGCAATGATTTTCATATCACCACTAAGATCCATTGACTGAACACAAGTCATTGATCCTGTAAAAGTAACAGCAGGGTCAGCGACTGTAGCAACACCACCCACAGTGATTGTAGTTGAGTCGTTAACAGTGATAACTGCTGTGAAAGTAGAGTCAGCAAGATACTCAAGTTCGATTGGAGCAACGAGTTCCTGAACTACAGAATTACCAGTTGAATCAACAACCGTAACAGCAATTGAATCCATACCAGTCCATTGACCAACTAATTTTTCAGAAATAGGCTGTTCTTTAGGACCACATGAAGCAAGAGCTACGATAAACGCAGCGGCAGCAAAAAATGTTTTTAGTTTCATTTTATAAAATGTTTTAGGTTTGTTTGTCATTTCGGCGGCAAATTTAGAAAGATTTTCAATACATCGTTCATTTTTTTAAACATTTTATAACTTTGTGTTCATATTTTTTTTTCAATGAGACATTCCCAATTTACTTTAAGTAGGTCAAACTTACTTTACAATTACAGCTTTTTTCGATCAAAGCTTTCATTATCAACCAAATTACTTGTGTTAGTTAAAGCTAATGCATATGGACATGGCGATATTGAATGTTCAAAACTTTTTGAAGAATTTGGAGCAGATTATTTGGGAGTTGCCTTTCCAATTGAGGGTATAAGATTAAAAAAGGCCGGAATCAGGTTACCAATTATAATCTTAACCCCCGGCCATGACAATTTTGAAGAAATAATTCAGTACGGCCTTGAACCGAGTATTATTGATTTTTACTCTGCAAATCAATTTTTAAAAGCTTCGTTAAAGCTTAATATCAGCTCTTACCCTGTACATATTAAACTTGACACCGGCATGCATAGGGTTGGTTTTGACGAAAGTGATGTTAGCAGTCTAAAAGAACTTATACTATCTAATCCTAACCTAAAGATCAAATCTGTTTTTTCACACCTTTCTGCTGCAGATGAGGCTAAGCATGACGAGTTTACCCTCTCTCAAATTGAACTTTTCAAAAAAATGAGCTCAGACATAATATCAGTTCTTGACTATACCCCCATGCGTCACATTCTTAATTCTTCCGGAATTGAAAGATTTACATATGCCCAAATGGATATGGTAAGAGTTGGAGTTGGAATATATGGCACCAGTTATGTAGATGAATCAAAGTTGAAGCCCGCAGGATCTCTGCAAGCCCCTATAATTCACATTAAGGAGGTCAAAAAAGGAAGCATTGGCTATGGAAGGCATGGAGTCATAGAAGATGCTAGTAAAATTATTGCAACGGTCCCTTTGGGGTATGCAGACGGGGTAAACAGACATCTTGGAAGGGGTTCTGCAAGTTTTCTGCTGAACGACAAACTGGTTCCAACGATAGGAAACATCTGCATGGATACATTTATGCTCGATATTACAGGAGTAGATGCAAAAGTCGGGGATATAGTAACTGTATTCGGTGAATCTCCAACTGCCTCTGAAATTGCAAAAATATTGAAAACAATATCTTATGAGGTTTATACCTCAGTCTCTGCCAGAGTCAAAAGAGTAGTTGTATCCTAGTGGGAGATCTTAAATACAAGTTCAAGCAAAAGCTCTCCATCGGTGGCTTCTCCCCTGCCGTTACTCTTACTCATTGAGTCATATTTTCTGACCAGAGAGATTATCTCCATGCATTTAATTAATGGATAATTTTGTGCAGCGAACTCGTATTCGGAAGCAAAATATGGGTTAATACCAAGGTAAGAGGCTATTTCTCCACGGAAAGCACCGTTTTTTTTGTTTACAAACGCATGATATTTTACAATTCTCGAGAAGTGTGAGAATATTGTGGCAAAGGTCACAACAAGCGGATATTGCTTTGGGGAATCTGCAAAATGGGTAACAATTTTAAAAATTTTAGATTTATCCTTGACCGAAATAGCTTTTGTGAGTTCAAACAAATTGTACTCCCTGCTTATTCCAATATTTTCTTCAACATCTATTGCTTTAATTTCGTTTTGACCCTCCTTAAGATTTGTCAGAAGTTTATCAAGTTCAAGCACCAGTTTTCTGAGCTCCGTTCCGCTGTAATCTGCCAGAAGCACAGAAGCATCCGGAGAGATACTCTTTCCCTTGGACTTTACATATCTTTCAATCCAGTAATTTACTTTATCTTCTCTTAAAGCAGCCGATTCAAAAACAACTCCATTTGTAAGTGCCTGTTTATAAAAAGCACTCCTTTTATCCAAAGACTTGTTTGTTAGTGAAATAACCAGAATCGTAGAAGATAGCGGTCGTTTGCAGTAGTATTCGAACTTATCCAGATCGTCAATAAGCTGGGCTTCTCTCACAATTACCAATTGACGGGAAGCCATCATCGGGAACCTTCTGGCAGCCTCAATAACCTGGCTGGATGAAACATCTGTGCCATACAAAAGCAAATGGTTAAATCCTCTCTCTTCCGGTGATAGTGCTCTTTCTGATATCTCCTCAATTATTTTATCTGAATAGTAAGGTTCGTCTCCCATCAATACATAGAGTGGTTTAATAATTCCACTTCTAATTTCAGCAAGTATCTCTTCGAAGTGCTGAACGGTATCTTTTGTCCCTTGTTTTGCCATAATTATACAGGGCTAAATTATGCAAAAAGTGTAAACGGAGCAAATTTTATATCTTTGCCGTTGAATATATCTGATTTATGAAGACCCTCGTTTTTGACCCTATAAGAAAAAAAAGAGTAGTTTTGACACCAGAAGAGGGAGTCAGGCAGCAACTTATTACTTTGCTTCATAAAAATCTTGGGTATCCTGTAAATCTAATGAGTTGCGAATATTCGATTTCAATAAACGGGTTTAAGTACAGAGGAGATCTTGTTCTCTTAAACAAAGATCTTAAGCCCCTGCTGTTGGCTGAGTGTAAAGCACCATCGGTAAAAATTACCAGAGATACATTTGAACAAGTTTTGAGGTACAATATGGCTCTGAATGTTAAATATATTTTATTGACAAACGGAGAGACCACCTATTTTGCCTCTTATGACAATTCATTAAATAATTATCAATATCTAACTGAGATACCTTCCTACAATGAACTTTCTGAATAAAAAGATTTTTTCTGTCATTGCTCAAGAGGCACGTAACTCAAACGTCAGGGCCTATGTTATCGGCGGATATGTCCGGGACTGCTTTCTTAAAAGAAAAAGCAAGGACATCGACATTGTTGTTGAGGGGAGTGGCATCGATCTGGCAGAGAGAGTTGCTCAAAAGCTGGGAGTAAAAGCTTCTGTCTTTAAGAATTTTGGAACCGCAATGTTAAAAAGCAGAGATATTGAAGTTGAATTTGTGGGGGCAAGAAAGGAGTCTTACAGGCTTGATTCCCGTAAACCAATTGTAGAGAATGGCACATTGGTGGACGATCAGTTGAGAAGGGATTTTACTATAAATGCTTTAGCATTTAGTCTGCAGGAAGAGGATTTTGGAAATCTCGTGGATCCTTTCGGAGGGGTTAAAGACCTGCAGGCCGGTCTTATAAGAACGCCTTTGAATCCCGACACCACCTACAGTGATGATCCTTTACGAATGATACGTGCAATACGCTTCGCCGCCCAACTGTCATTCACAATAGTGCCTGAATCACTTGACTCTATACGGAAAAACAGAGAAAGGATAAAAATACTCTCCTTTGAAAGAATAAGCGAGGAGCTCAACAAAATACTACTTACTTCCAAACCCTCTGTGGGGTTTTATTTGCTTGAATCCACAGGTCTGCTTGAGATTATTTTGCCTCAGCTCGTGAAGCTGAAAGGAGCTGAAATGATGGAGGGAAGGGGTCATAAAGATAATTTTTCTCATACATTGCAAGTGCTCGATAATCTGGCATTAACCAGCGATAATTTATGGCTGCGCTGGGCTGCATTACTGCACGATATTGCAAAACCTGCTACTAAAAATTTTGAGCCTGGTGTCGGATGGACCTTTCACGGGCATGAATTTATTGGAGGAAAGATGGTCCCAAAAATATTTCAGCAACTGAAAATGCCTTTGAATGAAAAGATGAAGTATGTTCAAAAGATGGTTCGGCTTCATCTTAGACCGATAGCCCTGATTCAGGATGAGGTAAGTGATTCGGCAATAAGAAGGCTTTTATTTGACGCCGGAGACGATATTGAAGACCTTATGTTTCTCTGTGAGGCTGATATAACATCCAAAAACGAAAAAACTGTCAGGAAGCATAAGAACAATTTTGCAATAGTGAGAGAGAAACTTATTGAAGTGGAAGCAAAGGATGCTGTAAGAAACTTTCACAACCCCATTACTGGTGAGTTAATTATGGAAAGATACGGCATACCTCCTTGCAGGGAGATTGGAATAATCAAGGAATATATCCGGAATGCAATATTGGATGGCATTATCGGAAATAATTTTCGTGAAGCAGAAGAGCTTATGGAGAAAAAAGCTGCAGAAATGAACCTTGTAAAAAACTGACTCTTTAATGACAAACGGGAATTGTGAATGAAAATTCACTTCCTCTGCCAATTTCGCTTTTTATTGAAATTTCCCCTCCGTGTCTCTCAACGAATTGTTTACACAGAATAAGTCCAAGACCAGTTCCCTTTTCGCCTTGAGTACCCAGAATGTTGTTTTGTTTTATTTCAATCTTAAAGAGATTATCTATTGTTTCCTTTTTCATTCCAAGTCCGTTATCTGCGATTGAGACAGTTATGTAGTCCTCATCCCTCTTAACTGAAACAACTATCTCTCCACCATTGTTGGTAAATTTAAGAGCATTGTTCAACATATTTCTCAGTACAGTATTTATCATCTCCTTATCTATAGAGATAAAATAATCATGATCCTCTGCCCTATTCACCAAATTAATATTTTTCTGATTAGTCATTGGTTTGAAAAGAGTAATATTTGCGGCAATCAATTCGGTCAGATTGTAATTCTGCCTGTTAAAAACAATGTTGCCATACTGAATTCTGGACCATGTTAAAAGGTTTTCCAGGAGATTATAGATATCCTGAGATGATCTTTTTATTACCTCGAGAGACTCTGTAAATTGATCACTTGTAAGATTATTTGAGGTGTCTGCCAAATAATCGAGAAAGGTGGAGATTGTTCCCACCGGCCCTCGTAGATCGTGAGCTATGATTGAAAAAAAACGATCTTTTGACATATTAAGATTAGTAAGTTCAACATTTTTTCTTGATATCTCATCTGCCTGTTTTTTTAATCTTTTCTCTTTATTTTGTAAAATTACTTGATTGACCAAAATAATCAGGATCAACATTAAAAACAGTAGAGCAGTCGAAATATTCTCAAAAAGACTAACTGAAGATTCCGGAAAAACAAGCAAAAATTCATCTGAGGGTTTAAAATATTGAACATATCCAAAACACGAAACATTTATCACCATAAGTGTGACTACATAAACAACCCTTTGGAGTTTAAATGTCAAAAGCGGAATAAGTGAAAACAGAAGAAAGTAAAAGTGAAGACCTGGAGTTTTTCCAAAGAAAATTCCGGATAAGCCAAAAAACAAAAAGGTAAATATAAGGTTCAACAGCAATCCTGCCAGGAAATAAAACTTTTTATAATTGATATAGAATACAATCATCGATAAAGGCACATACAGTGATATAAAAAATATTACATCTTTATAATAACGTGAATCTTCATAAAAGAAAAACAATCCAAATGAAAAGAATACACAAAGCCCGATAAGAATTGCGACATTATTTGAAATCTTAACAGAGGGACTTTCAGAGTCACTCTTTGAATTAAATGTACAAACATCTTTCAGATCCGGTAAGAGGTGGTTGATGATCATTAAGGATTCTTTTATGCAAACAAATGTAAAGCAATTATTTAATTTAACCCAAAAAAAAACCTCGATGCCATTGTAGATAATGGCATCGAGGAAAAATGGAAACGTAGAGGGAAAGGGTTCTATATATTTTAATACGAAGTGTTCTGTGGGTTAAAATTGGCCCATTTACTTGTCCAGTTGTCAACAGATGCATCTGATCTGAATGCTCCTATAAAGTTGACTTTGTCGAAAAATGCATCTGCTACATTTGCGTCAGTAAACAGATTGCTTTTGTTTGTCAAAGGACTGCCCGCTGCAGGCCCCCAGTTTGCACCGGCTATGAGACTGTTTGGCTGGGAAATCTTTATATCTGCAATTGAAGCATAATTGACATTTCCGTTTGTGCTTTTCTTAAAAAACCCGGATGAGAATGACTCGGGAGCTGTTTTGTCAAAAGTTGTCGCATCCACAGAGAGCGAATCTTTGAATGACGCATCCTTGTCACTCCCAAGAATTGTCATTCCGGCAAGAATCAAATTCTTTAGATTGATACTACCGGCATTTGCTGCTCCCTGAGTCTGTGAACCTTTGTCGTTACATATCATTATCCCAACAAGATAACCAAATGCCACTGAATTATAGCAGTTTAAATTTGAACTCCTGCGAATTTGCAAAGCTGATTGGAACTGACCCAACTTGGAACCATTTGCAGGGTTATATGAAGCACCGTCAATATATGAAGTAGTGTTTACAAAAAGCGGATCCTGACCAACAGGACCGACAATTGTCATGTTGGAGAACACAGGCTTTGTAATTGGAGATTGAGTAGTACCATCAGAGTTATTATCTGATTCAAAACCATTTGAATTAGATTTATCTGCAATCTTGGGGTTTCTTATGCCTAATGCAAATTGAATTCGTCCTCTGAAACCATTGTCAGTATCAAAGTCATCATCCCAGCCATGATAGGCGATCAGGTATTTGGCATCCACTGTCCCACCAAACCACTCGTATGAGTCATCATTGGAGTACGATACCTGAACATGGTCAATTTTTGTCCCGTTACCTACTGAGCCCATTGTGAGTCCATTTATCTCCTGGTCTGTTTTAAAAGGATACCCTGCAAACTCAATCCGGACATAGGAGAGAACACCCGAATTATCTGCATCATTGTCGCCACCATGCTTAGAACGTGGACCTCCCTCTATAATCATCTCTGTTTTGTTATTTCTTGCTTTGCCGCAAATAATAATACCACCCCAATCACCCGGTTTTCTGGAACCGGCAGGCTGGTTTGAGGTAAAGACTATTGGTGCATCATCTGTTCCCTGAGCAACTATTTTTCCACCCATCTCTACAATAAGGGCAGCTTTTGTCTCTTTATCTCCTTTAATGACTGTCCCGGACTCAATGGTTAATGTTGCTCCATTTGTCACATAGATCCACCCCTTCATCACATACACTCCTTTTTTAATTGTATGGCTCTCTTTAATTTCAAACTCCTGAACCCCGCTGCCAATCTCATTATTATTAAAAATGATCTGTTCTGAAGGGACCGGTGGTTCGGGATCCTGTTTGTTACTCTTTTCACATGACATGATTGTTGTCAGAACAACTATTGTCATAAATACAAGTGCAAATTGTTTAATCGTCTTCATTTTTTATTAATTTAAAAATTTATCTGTAGTCCCAGGAAGATGTCAGCACCCGGTTTGAATTTTTTGCTGAGTTGACTCCTCCTTTGAAGTACTCCATTATTATCCATATATTTTGGATACTGTTCAAACAGTATCTCCTGATTCAGGATATCCTTGAAGTTTGCCTTAACCTCGAAATGTTTTCCAATCTTTTTGCTTACAACCAGATCAATCACATCTCTTGGAAGTTCGTATGTATCCGGAACATCGTTGTTTATACTAGCTCCGGATCCTGTATCCACCCTTCCTATTCCAACTATTCTTTTGCCTATTCTGTTGTAAAGCAGACCTGTACTTAATCCGTATTTCTTATTATCGTAAAATAGGGATGCATTTATCAAATATGGTGATTGACCTTGCATGGGTCTGTCCTCTTCCAACGAAGTAGTCTGGTCAAAATCTATTTTGCTCGAAATCCAGGCTGCATTGAGTCCCACTGTAAGTTCCTTAACCCCGATAAAGTCCAGGTTCTTTTTTAAATCTATCTCAGCTCCAAAATTATTGGCTGCCCGAGCGTTTTCAAATGTGTAGGTATATGACCCCCCTGCATCAAGATAGGTCCACTCTATAGGATTGATAAAATATTTGTAAAAGAGAGCCAGAGTTATGTACTCCTCGGTTGATGGATAATACTCATATCTGATATCTAGATTGTGTATGGTCGCATTTTTAAGATCGGGATTTCCTTTAACGTCTGAAAAGAGATTAAAATCGTAGTAAACAGATGATGAGACCTCTCTGAACTCCTGTCTGTTTGTAGAGTAGCCATAAGCAACTCTTACCAGGTTTTTCTTGTTCAGATTATAACTTGCGTTCAAAGAGGGGAAGAGATCAATCTGATCATAGTCCCTCTTATTTGTAGAAAACTCGTATATCTTATCATAACTGGTCAATCTCATCCTGCTTGCTTCAACTCTTGCTCCAATCAGAAAATTGAACCTGCCGGCAGGAATTTTATATGAAAGGTAGGCGGCACCAAGCATATTCTGTCCTTTATAGCTGTTTCTGTTATCTGTATCTTCGTAGATGTAAACTTTGTCTGCTCCAAAATTTTCACTTTTCAGAATTTCATCAACTACCGGTTTGTAGACAAAGTCCTCCGGAAGGTTATACTGGTTGAACCTGTAAAAGAACTGTCGGTTGCTATATTTCCTGGCTCTGAATTCACCATATATTCCTGCTTTCAGCTCTGACCTCACCTCTTCTTTAAGCATTATGGGCATTGTGAAATTTATTGCAGATGAGACAATATGTTCATCCAGTTTTACAAAGTCTCTGGTAATCTCGTTCTGGTCAATTGCCATCTTGCCGTAGTATCTGTCTCCATAGATCAGGTTCTCCTCTCTGTTGATAATCCTTCTGTCCGGCTGGTTAAGGCCTGCATATGAATAGCCAGCATTCCACTCTAGGTCTGATCCGGAAATTTTATGTGTTCCTGCTAACTGTCCTGTATATGTCGTTCTGTCTGAGTACATATACTCCTGTTTTTCCTGATTATATCTGGCACTGACATTCTGCCAGCCTTCACGAGTGGTGTAGCGGTTCTTGCCTATCTGATTAAGAATATTTCTAAATTCAATTTTGTTGTTACCCTTCAGATATGTCAGGTTAAACATCGCACCTATTTTTGCATCTATACTATATTGATTATCTGTGTATTTATATATATACTCCGACTCATCCGAAACTGTATTGTAAACGCTGAACCTTGCATTTAGCATATTTGAATATGTTTGGGAACTGTACGAATAATTAACAGCTCCCACTATCCCTAACTGTGCTCTATCCTTAAGGTTAACGACTCTGTTAATCATAAAATTTAACCTTTGGTCAAAGAATGGACGATGCTGTTTTACAGACCAGTCATTTCTAAAACCATTTCTTGTAATATCAGCAACCTGATAGAGATCGTTGTTATCCATCCTTGCCGGCACATTTGAGCGTAAAGACCTCTCGCTGTCAAATCCAAGAAAATCCGTTGAAGAGGCAGTATTGTAGAAGTGGTCGTTAAAGTGAGTCTGACTGTTTGCATTCATACCATAGGATAACAAGATCTCATTTTCATCCGGCATACTCCGGGTTGTTATCTTTACAAAACCACCAGAGAAATCTGCAGGGATTTCCGGAGACTGCGACTTTACAATCATTATATTTTCTAACTGAGAACTTGGCAGCATATCAAAAGAAAATGCTCTTTTGTCTGCCTCGTTGCTGGGAACGGCTGCGTTGTTTATCCAGGCGTTATTGTATCTTTCGGACAGTCCTCTGACCATTATATATCTGTCATTAATCACAGACACTCCCGGGATTCTCTTCACAACCTCCGCAGCACTCCTGTCCTGTGAACGTGATATCTGTTTTCCGGAAATACCGCTCATTACCACGCTGGCCGTGCGGGTAGCCTGAACCATGGCAATCTCAGAGCTCATTTTTTTGACAGAAGAGACAACAACTTCATTCAAAACATTCTCTGCTTCCTCCATAACAATATCAAATTTGTTACTTCCAGCCTTAATGCTAAGGTCGGGTACAAAGATTGTCTTGTATGTCATGGAGGCTACCTCAATCTTATATATTCCGGCAGGGATCCCCTCCATCCTGTAAGCCCCGTCAAGATCTGTGGAGACACCTTTTTTAAGTTTTTCAAAATAGACCGTAGCACCAATTACAGGTTCTCCAGTAGCCTTGTCAAGTATAACTCCTTTTAGTATATTTGCAGTCTGAGCAGCTAAATCATGGGTATTTACTCCAAAGATCAGTAGTACAAATAGAATTTTTAATAGATTTTTCACTTTTTCCCTTTTTGTTTCCTGTGGCAAAAGTATACTTCGACTGTTACGGGAGTAAGACAAAAAAATTAAGAAATTCTTACGAAAATGCGTGGATTTGTGTCGATTTGTAATCTTAATATACCTTTGTATCATGGAAAAGAAAAAAATACTGGTAGTTGATGACGAAGAGGATCTGTGTGAGATTCTCCAGTTTAACTTAAAGAGTGCCGGGTATATGGTAGATGTTGCCTATTCAGCAGAAGAGGCCTTTGCCAGATTGAAAAACAACTATGATATTCTCCTTTTGGATATAATGATGGGAGGAATTTCCGGATTCAAACTTGCAGAGTTGATAAGGCAAGAGTATCAAAATAGCGTTCCTATAATATTTATAACGGCAAGGGATAACGTTGCAGACAAACTTAAGGGATTCAATGTTGGTGCCGATGACTATATTGCAAAACCTTTTTCTATAAAGGAGGTTGTTGCCAGAGTGCAGGCAGTTCTGAGCAGAACAGCATTCTATAAAAAAGCAGAGCAGGAGAAAATTGAATACGAAAAGAAAGTAGCTGGTCAAAACGTGTCTGGCTCTCAAAAAATTAGTTTCCCAAATCTATCTATTAATTTTGAAAATAAGCAACTGACAATTTATGGAGAAAATATTAAGCTCACAAAAAAGGAATTTGAGATTTTATTTATGCTTGCAAACTCACCTCATAAGATCTTCTCCAGAGTAGATATTCTTGATGCAGTCTGGCGTAATGAAGCTTATGTCCTTGACAGGACAGTTGATGTTCACATAGCAAGACTCAGAAAAAAACTTGGGGAATTCAGTTCCTGTATAGTTAACAGATCTGGTTACGGATATTGTTTTGATATAGATGAAGCAGGTAAAGATTAAATACAAGTACCAGATAATTCTGTACTTCTCGTTGATGCTTATTGCTATCAGCTTAGGTTTCTCTTACGTTTTTGTCCAGAAGGAAAAAAACATAAAGATGGATATGCTTAAGTTTCAGATGTATCCCTACACAGATCTTATTTACAACTATATCACAAAAGATAGTGTCAACTTCTCAGGGGAATTTGTTGAAAACAGAATTACAGAACTTTCAGGAACTCTGCCAAAAGAGATGAGAATAACCATTATAAATCCCTTTGGGTGGGTAATTTATGACAATCTCTCCGGCGAGAATATAAAGAATGAGAACCATATTGACAGACCTGAAATACAAGATGCGAATAAAAAAGGATTTGGTTCTGCTCTCAGATACTCAGCTACTCTTCATTCTGATTATTTGTATTATGCAAAAAAATATCCTGATCTCTATATAAGGACTGCTCTTGACTACAAGGCTTCCGTGCAGCCTCTGGTAAAGAGCGATAATAAATACAGGGCTTTCATAATAATTGTTTTTATTATTGTTATTGCACTTCTTGTCTATATCAGCAGGCAAATCGGCCAGCCGGTCTCTGCTCTAAAAGAGTTTATAGACAAGGTACAACAGGGTAAGGGAGATTATGACAACATCCGTTTTCCCGATAATGAGTTTGGAGAATTGGGTGAAAAGATTATTCAGACATTTCGTCAGCTTGAAAATACAAAACAGTATAAACAGCAGTTGACACACAATGTGGCACACGAACTTAAAACACCGGTTACCGGCATACGTGGCTATCTTGAAACCCTGCTTCAACAAGAAAATATAGACAATGAACAGAGGAGGTTTTTTCTGGATAGGGCGTATGCACAAACAATGCGACTCTCGGCAATAATAACAGACATCTCAATACTCAATAAAATCGAAGAGGCAGCTGATAAGTTTTATATTGAAAAAATAAATATAAGACAGTGTATCAAAGAGATAGAGAGCGATCTGGCATTTAAACTTGAAGAAAAGAATATTCAGTTCACAATTAATGTAGATGAAAATCTTACCATTGAAGGGATTTATCTATTAATATACTCTTTATTTAAAAATTTGATTGACAATTCTATAGAACATGGTGGGGAGAATATTAAAATCTGTATCGAAAACACAAGGTGCGATGAGAATTACGCTTATTTCACATACTACGATACCGGAAAAGGAATTCCGGAGATGCATCTTGACAGGATCTTTGAAAGGTTCTACCGTGTTGAAGCGGGAAGAAGCCGTAAAAGCGGAGGATCCGGACTTGGGTTGTCAATTGTGAAAAACTCCATTAATATGCACAAAGGAACAATCAGTGTAAAAAACAGAGATGATGGCGGGCTCGTATTCAAATTTTCTCTTGCCCTTAAAATCAAATCCTGACCATCTGTTAATGTAGAGATACTCCTATCAGCTGTGTGAACTCCTCTCTTGTCTTTATATCTTTAAGAAAAGCCCCGGTAAATGCAGAAGTGGTAGTAACTGAATTCTGTTTTTGTACTCCTCTTATTTGCATACACATATGAGAAGCTTCAATCACAACAGCTACTCCAAGAGGGTTAAGTGTATTTTGAATACAGTCCCTTATCTGAACTGTCAATCGCTCTTGAACCTGGAGTCTTCTTGCATAGGCTTCCACAACTCTTGCAATTTTACTAAGACCGGTAATATAGCCGTTAGGAATATAGGCAACATATGCCTTACCATAGAATGGCAATAAATGGTGTTCACACAAGGAGTAAAGTTCTATGTCCTTTACTATCACCATTTGTTGGTACTCCTCTTTAAACTTTGCAGAATTTAATATTGCAGCGGGATCAGCCTCATATCCCTGAGTAAGAAACTGCATAGATCTGGCAACTCTTATGGGAGTAAGAAGCAATCCTTCTCTTGAAGAATCTTCTCCAATCAATCCCAGAACCTCTCTATAATGTGCAGCCAGCTTTTGAGTTATTTCTTCATCGTATTGTTCTATCTTTGTATATGCCATAATATTTGTCTAAATTCGGGGCAAATTTAAGAAAATTAGCCTACAAACAGTTTTAATAATGAGAATTTTAATTATCGCTGCAGAGGAAGAGGAATTAATCACAGCAAAACAAGCTTACAACTCTTTGTCAAAAAGCGACAAGTACGGGCTCGATATCACATATATGCTAACAGGAATCGGGGCCACTTCTACCAGTTACAGACTTACAAAGATTCTTAACAGTTCCGCAGAAGGTTTTGATCTGGCGGTGAATATTGGAATTGCAGGAAGTTTTTCTCCGGAATTTCCAATCGGCTCCGTCGCCAGGATTGAGAGGGAATATTTTGGGGATCTGGGTTTTGAAACTCTTTCCGGATTCCAGACACTCTTCGATTATAATATTCTGGATGCTGATACTTTTCCCTACAGAGGAGGCGCTCTCCATGCGGCTGAACTCTCTGCAGAAGTGGAGGAGGCATTGAAAGTCTATTCCAGAGCTGCTGCTGTTACTGTTCAGACAGTAAGTGGCGTACCGGAAAAAATGTTGCAACTTAAGCGTGATTTTCTTCCACAGATAGAGAGTATGGAAGGCGCTGCTTTTTTCTATGTGTGTATAATGGAAAAGATTCCATTCATTGAATTACGTTCTGTTTCAAACGAAGTTGGAGAGAAAAACCGGAAAAACTGGAATATACCTCTTGCACTTGATTCTTTAAAAGAGGCGAACAAAAGGCTTTTGGGAGCGTTATTACGCTAAAAATCTGCAAAAAAGAATATGACACTTTCACTCGCTTACTCCCCGTGCCCAAATGACACCTTCGCATTTCATGCAATGGTGCACGGTCTTATTGATACAGAAGACCTTTCGTTCTTCGTGGAACTCGCAGATGTAGAACAGATGAACATTAGAGCAACAGAAGAAAAATATGATGTTTGCAAGCTGAGTTATTACGCTTTCTTCTTCGTCTGCGATCGCTATGCAATGCTCCGCTCGGGGAGCGCACTGGGTTACAATAACGGGCCACTCTTTGTTACGCGCAAAGAATCAAAGGAGCTTTTCAACGAAGATGGTTCAGTAAACAGAAGGTTACCGGCAGATTTAAAAATAGCTGTACCGGGAGTAATGACTACTGGTGCTCTGCTGCTGAGAGTTGCATATCCTGAGTGTAAAAACCTCACTCCTGTAACTTTTTCTCAAATTGAAGAGAGGGTTCTCTCCGGCGAATTCGATGCTGGAGTGTTAATCCATGAGGGACGGTTTACATATGAGGGTAAAGGGTTAAAACTTATAGAAGATCTAGGTAATTTTTGGCAAATTTCCACAGGGGATCCCATCCCACTTGGTGGGATAGCTGTTTCAAGAAAGTTAAACGGAGAGATGCAGCAAAAAGTTAATCGTGTTTTGAGGAGAAGCATAGAATTTGCTTTTAAAAACCCTGATCTCTCTAAAGACTATGTTTGCAGTAATGCCCGGGAACTTGATGCCGATATCCAGAAAAAACATATTGAACTATTTGTAAACGACTACAGCATTGATATAGGAGAGGTTGGAACTGACGCTGTTTACTCACTATATAACAAGGCTTTAGAGATTGAACCAAAAATTATTAAAAGAGATAATTTATTTATTTTATAGATTTACACATTCAAATATATTTTATGAGCGTAGAAATTATTAAAATCCATGGGATTAAAAAGTTTTATAAGGTTGGTAATCAAGAAGTCAAAGCATTGAACGGAGTGGATATTACCATAAATAAAAATGAGTATGTAGCAATTATGGGCCCTTCCGGTTCAGGAAAATCTACAATGATGAATATACTTGGGTGTCTTGACAGTCCCACAAGTGGTTCATACATTCTAAACGGAATTGATGTGAGTAAAATGCAGGATAACGATCTGGCTGAGGTACGCAACAAAGAGATTGGCTTTATATTCCAGTCGTTCAATTTGCTGCCAAGATATACCGCTCTTGACAACGTTGCTCTCCCGTTAATTTATGCAGGTGAATCCAAAAAAAATCGCGAAAACAAAGCTCGTTCTGCACTTGGCAGCGTTGACCTGACAGATCGAATGCATCATAAACCGAATGAGCTTTCCGGAGGCCAGAGACAAAGAGTTGCAGTTGCCCGTGCTCTGGTTAACAACCCATCCATTATTCTGGCAGATGAACCTACAGGCAACCTCGACTCAAAAACCTCAATAGATATCATGAAGCTTTTTGAAGAGATTCACGACAAAGGGAACACAATCATCATAGTTACTCACGAGGAAGACATTGCAAAGCATGCCAAGAGAATAATAAGATTACGCGACGGTATTATCGAATCTGATAATGTAAACGAAAAAGTAACGTTATGAACATCTATACAAAAACAGGAGATAAAGGACGAACTTCACTTGTCGGAGGTGCGAGGGTCAGTAAGGATGATCCCAGAGTGCATGCATACGGTACTGTTGATGAACTGATTTCGCATATAGCACTGCTCAGGGCAGATGCATATGGAGCTCCCTATTCAGAAAATCTCAGGAGAATTCAGTCCAATCTTATGCTGGTTGCAGCACATTTCGCCTCAGATGATTTTGGAGCAAAAAGACTGAATTCTTTCAATGTTACTGAAATTGAGTTTCTTGAACATCAAATTGATGAGATGATATCCAAGCTGCCCGAGCAGACTGCTTTTATTCTTCCCGAAAGACCTCGTGTTGCTGCTGAGTGTCATATTGCGAGAAGTGTCTGTCGCAGAGCTGAGAGATCGGCTATTGCTATAATGACTGAACCACGGTTGGAAACTGCAGTTAAGTATTTAAACCGACTTTCAGACTATTTATTTGTATATGCCAGATACTTAGCTATGCTAAATAGCATATCGGACGATTTTTGGCATCAATAAAGTTGCTAATCAAAAATAAATAACTATCTTCGCACACTATTTTTGATAAATTATCTTAAGTAATTAATTATTAATCGTTTGCACTATGTATTGGACACTTGAATTGGCATCAAAATTAGAAGATGCACCTTGGCCAGCTACTAAAGAGGAGCTTATAGATTATGCAACACGTTCCGGTTCACCTATGGAAGTTATTGAGAACCTCGAAGATTTGGAAGATGACGGTGAGGTATATGACAGCATAGAAGATATCTGGCCCGATTACCCAAGCAAAGAGGACTTCTTTTTTAACGAAGAGGAGTATTAACATAATTTGAGATGAAGATCATAATCGCCGGTGCCGGCGATGTCGGAAGCCACCTTGCAAAGATGCTCAGTAATGAATATCACGATCTTACTATAATTGACAACGACGAAACCAGGCTGAACCACGTTGCGGAAAATTACGATGTAGTTACTGTTTTTGGATCTCCGACATCTATCAAAACCCTGTCTGTTGCAGGGGCAGCTCACGCAGATCTCTTTATTGCCGTAAGCCCTGCACAGGAGCAGGATGTGAACATTATAAGTGCTCTCCTGGCAAAAAAAATGGGGAGTGCCAAGGTTACAGCCCGTATCAATAATGATGAGTACCTGCAGAATGAAAACAAGCTGCTTTTTACCGAAATGGGTATAGACCTTCTGTTTTACCCGGAAAAGATAGCTTCTCATGAGATTATTGATCTTTTAAAGCAGACAGGTACTTCTGAGTTTATGGACTTTTCCGGGGGGAAACTACAGCTTATAGTTTTCAGACTTGACGACGGGGCACCGTTGATTGATAAGACCATGACCGAGGTTGCTTTCCTTAACGAATTCCCCCCCTACAGAGCTGTTGCAATATCCAGAGACGGGGACACAATTATTCCCAGAGTATCAACAAAATTCAAGGAGCACGATCTTGTCTTTGTAATTTCAAAAAGAGGCGGCGTTCAGGAAGTGATGAGTTATTCTGGCAAGAATAACATAGCAGTCAGAAGATTGATGATTGTTGGCGGTGGAAGAATCGGAGAGATGGTTGCAAAAAAACTTGAAAACAGTGTTGATTATATAAAACTCATTGAACGCAAAAAGGAGAGGTGCGAAGTGCTCACAGAAAGGCTCTCAAAAACACTTGTTATTAATGGTGATGCAAGAAACACAGATTTGCTGATAGAAGAGGATGTAAACGATTTTGATGCATTTGTTGCAGTAACGAGCAATTCGGAAACGAATATTCTCTCATGTGTTATGGCAAAAAAGATGGGTGTTGCCAAAACAATTGCTGAGGTAGAAAATCTGGATTATATTAAACTTGCTGAGGGCATGGGAGTGGATGCCGTCATTAATAAAAAGCTCATTACAGCAAGCCGTATTTTTCGTTTTACACTTTCAAACAAAGTTCAGTCCATAAAATGCCTGAACGGTTCCGATGCTGAAATTCTCGAATTTATTGTTAACCCTAACAGCGCAATAACAAAAGATAAAATAAGAAATCTGGGATTTCCGAAAGATGCCATTATTGGCGGGGTAATCCGGGGGAACCATAGTTATATTGCCTTGGGAGACACTGAAATCAAACCATATGACAGGGTTGTGGTTTTCGCACTTCCAACTGCCCTCAAAAAGGTAAATAAATTTTTCTCGTAACAACCCGAAATAATAACCACGTATTTATATAGTCTATTGATGCTTTAGAGATGATAAGCAAGCTGACACCTGAGCATTTTGAAAAAGTAATTCTGTAATTGTGATTGCTCATCTGAAGCAGGAACAACAATCTTACGAAAGTTCCGGAAAACAGAAAAAGCAAAAGCAAATTTGTACATTTGCAGTATGGCAGGCATACTTCAGGCAGAGAACATCTCTAAATCATACGGAACAAAAATTCTGTTCGAGAATCTGGGAATCAACATTAACGAAGGAGACAAGATAGCACTCATCGCTCCAAACGGAAGCGGGAAGAGTTCACTATTGAAAATTCTTGCAGGAAAAGATAGTTCTGATTCTACTGGTGTTGTAAGACTAATGAATGGAATAAAAGTAGTTTATCTTGAACAGGATCCGGGGTTTGATGAGCAAAGAGGAGTATTTGAAGAAGTTTTTGCTGCTTCTGATCAGTTATCTTCAGCCGTTGCTGAATATGAGAGTGCTCTCAGGTCGGAGGAACATAAACGGCTGGAGAAGGCTATACATCAGATGGATGTGATTGACGGATGGCAGTATGAACAAAAGGTGAAGAGGATCCTTTCGCGTTTGAATATAGACAATCTTGGACAAAAAATGGGGGAACTCTCAGGAGGACAGAAAAAGCGGGTTGCGCTTGCAGGGATGATGATAAATGAGGCCAACCTGATTATTATGGACGAACCAACAAATCATCTTGATCTTGAGGTAATTGAATATCTGGAAGAGTATCTTAAACGTAGTCAGGCAACCATACTTATGGTAACGCATGACCGCTACTTTCTGGACAGGGTCTGCAACCAGATTCTGGAACTCGAGAATGGCAAACTTTATACATACAGAGGCAACTACTCATACTTTCTGGAGAAGAGGCAGGAGCGGGTAGATATCCTCAACACTGAGACCGAAAGAGTCCGGAATATTCTAAGGGGTGAACTCGATTGGATGAGAAGAATGCCCCAGGCAAGAGCAACAAAAGCAAAATACAGAATTAACGCCTTCTACGATCTTAAGAAACGAGCAGAACAACAATATCACGAAAAGAGTATAAAGATAGACGTGAAAAGCTCGCGCCTCGGGAGAAAAATTATAAACTGCAAAGATGTTACCCACCACTACGATAGCTTCTGCACAATTGATGGATTTACATACAACTTCGCTCGTGGAGAAAAAATTGGAATGGTTGGTCCGAATGGCGTGGGTAAATCGACTTTTCTGAATGTAATTACCGGAGCAATACCTCCCGATAGTGGAGAGATAGAATGGGGAGAGACAGTTGTTTTTGGTTACTATCGTCAAAACGGACTTGAGTTTAATCCTGAAGATACCGTAATTGATGTTGTGAGACAGATAGCAGAGGTAGCGACTCTTAGCGATGGTTCTGCAATAAATGTAACCCAGTTTCTGACTCGTTTCCTCTTTCCTCCTTCTACTCAAAACACAAAGGTTGAGAAGCTCAGCGGTGGCGAAAGGAGAAGGCTATATCTTGTGACAGTGCTGATGAAAAATCCAAACTTTCTAATTTTGGATGAGCCTACAAATGACCTGGACATAATGAGCCTGAATGTGCTTGAGGAGTATCTGAGCAATTTTCCCGGGTGTCTGCTTATAGTCTCTCATGACAGATATTTTCTCGACAAACTGGCAGATCACCTCTTTATTTTTGAAGGAGAGGGTGTTGTAAAGGACTTCGTTGGAAAATACACAGACTACCGTGAAGTCATAAAAGAGAAGGAGAGGGAGGTTGAACTTGCGGCAAAAGCAGTAAGGCAGCAGCAGAGAGAAGAGGAGAAAGAGGTACCGAAACATATTAAACGCAAACTTTCATTTAAAGAGCAGAAGGAGCTGGAGTATCTTGAAAGTGCTATTGCAGAACTAGAGAAAGAGAAAAGCAGCCTTGAGGCTGCCCTTTCGTCCGGGACTTTATCTCCGGAAAAGCTTTTGTTCTCTTCTAACAGAATAATGGAGGTAATGTCACTGATCGACTGCAAAAGCGAGAGATGGATTGAGCTCAGTGAGTAATACTTTTATTCCATCAATTTTTTATATTTGAATCTCTTTGGAGTCAGGTCGCCCATTCTGCGTTTTTTGTTCTCTTCGTATTCACTGTATGAACCTTCAAAGAAATATACTTTGGAATCACCCTCAAATGCAAGAATGTGAGTTGCAATTCTGTCCAGAAACCATCTGTCATGCGAAATAATAACAGCACAGCCGGCAAAATTCTCAAGACCCTCTTCCAATGCGCGAATTGTGTTAACGTCCACATCGTTTGTAGGTTCATCCAACAAAAGAACATTTCCTTCATCTTTTAGCGTAAGGGCCAGGTGAAGACGGTTTCTTTCACCGCCGGAGAGGATACCGCACATTTTCTCCTGATCTGCACCGGAGAAGTTGAATCTTGATACATAGGCGCGGGCATTTACCTCCTTGTTTCCTAATTTCACAAATTCAGAATTTTGCGAAATGGTCTGATATACAGTTTTATTGGGATCTATCTGCTTATGTTGCTGATCAATATATGCTATTTTAACTGTCTCACCAACAGCAAATGTGCCTGCATTTACATCTTCCAGTCCCATGATTAATCTGAAGAGAGTCGTTTTACCAGCTCCGTTGGGACCAATAATTCCCACAATACCGGCAGGCGGAAGTTTAAAATTGAGATCTTCAAACAGCACCTTGTCACCAAAGGCTTTTGTAACTCCTACTGCCTCTATAACCTTATCTCCCAAACGCGGTCCGTTTGGAATAAAGATCTCCAGCTTTTCATCTTTTGCTCTTCCGTCTTCATTAAGCATTTTTTCATATGCAGAGAGTCGTGCTTTGGATTTTGCCTGACGCGCCTTAGGTGACATCCGTACCCATTCCAGTTCTCTCTCAAGGGTTTTACGTCGTTTGCTCTCCTGTTTCTCCTCCTGACTAAGACGTAATGTCTTTTGGTCAAGCCATGAAGAGTAGTTCCCTTTCCAAGGTATTCCCTCTCCCCTGTCCAGCTCGAGAATCCAGCCGGCAACATTATCGAGAAAGTACCTGTCATGTGTTACAGCTATCACTGTGCCCTTATATTGCTGCAAATGGGCCTCCAGCCATTGAATACTCTCTGTATCCAAGTGATTGGTAGGCTCGTCCAGAAGCAGTACATCCGGTTCCTTCAGAAGTAGCCTGCACAGTGCTATCCTTCTGCGTTCTCCTCCACTGAGATTTTTTACTAATGCATCAGGATCGGGACATTGAAGAGCATCCATTGCTCTCTCCAGCTTTGAATCTATGTCCCATCCATTTGCGTGTTCAATTTTATCTGTAAGCTCCCCCTGAAGTTCAATCAACTTGTTCATCTGGTCGTCATCCATGGGTTCTGCAAATTTTGCATTAACCTCTTCATATGCCTTCAAAAGGTCCATAACTTCCCGCACACCCTCCTGCACAATCTTCAGTGCGGTCTTGTTTTCATCAAGATGAGGCTCTTGTTCCAGATACCCTACAGAATAACCCGGAGCCCACACTACATCACCCTCGATTGCAGTCTCAATCCCAGCTATTATTTTCAAAAGGGTAGATTTACCCGAACCGTTAAGACCTATGATACCAATCTTGGCACCATAGAAAAAAGAGAGGTAAATGTCTTTTAAAATCGCCTTGTTATTGTTTGGTAGAATTTTACCAACACCGTTCATTGAAAAAATGACCTTTTCGTCTGCCATAAATTATTATTTGCAGCAAAGATAATATTAGATTATCTCTTTCCCAATTTGAGAAGCAGAGTATCCATATATTGCATTGTTACAAGTGAGTCCAGCTGGAATTTGACAGCTGCCATCCGACTTCTAAAAGTCTCTGTCTGTGATTTGTCTATCTGTTTGGCAGGTGGAGATTCCATTTTAAGAGGATTAATTGGAATGCCGTTTTTCCATATCCTAAAATCGAGATGAGGCCCCGTTGCGAGGCCTGTACTCCCT
This sequence comes from Rikenellaceae bacterium, assembly GCA_039683455.1. Taxonomy (GTDB): domain Bacteria; phylum Bacteroidota; class Bacteroidia; order Bacteroidales; family UBA932; genus Bact-08. The sequence continues at coordinate 89,134 of JBDKRJ010000023.1, forward strand.
ACATAACCTATTTTCTGACCCTGGCTCACTCGGCTACCTACCCTTATTCCTTTTGCGAATGCAGATAGATGCATATAGGCAGTTGTGAATGTTGCATTGTGCTTAATCTTAACTGTGTTCCCTCCGCCCCCCGCATATCCTTTCTGAACAACAACCCCCTCGCCAATACTCATAACAGGTGTCCCTTTTGGGGCAGCATAATCCACCCCTGTGTGAGGTCTGACAATTCTTGTTATCGGATGTCTTCTGGCATAGGTAAATCCGGAAGAGACTCTGGTAAAACTTAAAGGAGCTTTCAGAAAGGCCTTTTTAAGATTTTCCCCCTTAGCGTTATAATACTGGACAGAGCCTGTGTCATTTTGTGAAAAACTGTATGCATCGTAAACCTTTCCTCCATGCGTAAAAAATGCTGCATATATTGTCCCTATTTCCACAACTTCATCTCCAATCAGAACTTCATCATAAATAACCTTGAATGAGTCCCCTTTTTGAAGTCCAAAGAAGTCAATGGACCATGCGTAGATATCCTCCAGTCTCCGTGCAATATTTATGTTAAGGCCAGCCCTCTCCACATCATCCCAAAGAGATGTGGTAATTTGTGCTTCTCCAAGCCTGGTTCTTGTTGTTACCTCCTTTTCGTACACCTTTACAAAAATAGAGTCGTGCAAGCCAAATATTACAAATGCCTTTTTACTCTCTTTATAAATAAGGTAGGCCAGTCTGGGATTTTCCTCAGTTGTGTAAAAAGCTCTGTAATTATTACCCAATTTAAGTTTTTTCAGATCAAAAACATCTCTGGATGCTTGTGTCAATGAATAAATATCTGCATTGGGTACTCCCAGATCATTCATTAAATTGGTAAAAAATTGCCCCTTCTTTATTTGACCCTCTCTGACCTCGAATTCAGAAACAGGAATTCCAAATTCAGAAATATCCGTTTTGGGCAGATCATTTTCGCCATTACTATCATTTTGATCCGCTCTCCTTGAACAAGATAGAGTTAAAAAAAGTGCTAAAAAAAGTATTAGTTTGTCCATATCCCATTTTTTACAATTCGAAGATAGGGATTTGTTAACAATATTGTGGAAAAATTTGTAAAAAAATGTAAGAAAATGGAAAACATTGCTTATTTTTGCATTAGTCAAAAAACAGATAACGAAATTTAAAATGGTTAAGTTCATTGGTGAATACACGGTCAAAGTAGATGACAAAGGAAGACTAATCCTTCCTTCGTCATTTAAGTCTGTGATATCCAATGAAGATTTTCGTTTTGTTGTAAAAAAAGATTTGTATTCCAATTGTCTGGAAATGTTCACGTATGAGGAGTGGGCAAAGGAGTCGGAAAAAGTAAAATCTCGTCTTAATTTTTTCAACCGGGAACATAACCAATTTTGGAGAGAATACATGAGAGACCGTGCTATTGTTGAGCCGGATGAAAAGCTTGGAAGAATATCTATCCCCAGGAGGTTACTTGAACAAATTGGTGTGGAAAGAGAGGTTGTCTTTGCCGGAAACGATTATAAGATTGAGATCTGGGCAAAAGAGAATTTCCAAAACACTAAATTACCAGAGAGCGACTATCTCACATTAGCCGAAAAAATCTTAGGATAAGGAAAGGAGTTGTATTATGAGTAGTTATCATACACCCGTTCTGCTTGATGAAAGTGTATCCGCTTTAGCCATTGCACCATCCGGTGTTTATCTGGATGCAACTTTTGGCGGTGGCGGACACAGCAGGGAGATACTGTCGAGAATGGACGAAAAATCCAGGTTACTCGCGTTTGACAGGGATATTGACGCTTTGAACAATGCACCAAAGGACAACCGGCTGATTTTAATCCATAACAATTTCAGGTTTATTCAGAATTATGTTCATTTCAACGGGTTTGATTTTGTAGATGGAATTCTGGCAGACCTTGGGGTTTCATCACATCAGTTTGACACAGAGGAAAGAGGTTTTTCTTTCAGATTTGAGGCCTCTCTTGACATGCGGATGAATCAATCGGCCAAAACCACAGCAACTGATATTGTTAACAGCTACACAGAAGAGGAGTTGATTAGGATCATGAGCAATTACGGAGAAATAGAGAACTGTAAAAGAGTAGCTCAGCTTATATGTAAAAGCAGAGAAAATGGGGTTGTAAAGACAACGTCCGATCTTAACAAAGTGTTGGCGCCAGTGCTGCCTAAATATGCTGAGCATAAATATCTGGCAAAGGTCTATCAGGCTCTGAGAATTGAGGTTAACGGCGAGATGAAGGCATTGGACGGTTTTTTAGATGGTACGGTAAAGGTTTTGAGACCGGGGGGGAGGCTTGTAGTAATAACCTATCACTCATTGGAAGACCGGATGGTTAAAAACTTTATGCGCTCCGGCAATATTGACGGTGTAATAGAAAAGGATTTTTACGGTAATATCAGAAGTCCTTTTACAGCTGTTACTAAAAAACCAGTAACCCCGTCAGAGGAGGAGATTGCAAATAATACAAGAGCAAGGAGCGCAAAATTGAGAGTTGTAAAAAAAATATAACGAGAAGTGGCAAAGCGTAATTGGGTATCAGAGATAATGGGTGGGCAGATTCTTTTGCACAGCGGCATATTGCAGCAGGCAAAATTTGTCATCTACATCTTTGCTCTGATTATTCTATATATCAGTATAAATTTTGGAATAGAAAAAAGCCTGCTCACTGAGAGAAGAAATCAAAAAGAGATAAAAAACCTCAAGGCTGATTACACAAGTAAATCATCAAAATTATTGTATCAGAGCAAGAGGGTCGAAATTGAGAAACGCCTGTTTGAGCACAACTCAAGGCTGATTAAACCAACAGAACCACCCAGAAGGATAATAATTGAGAAGTAGTATGAAAGAGATAGTTCAAAGAGCAAGCATAATATACTTTTTCATCATTCTGCTCAGCTTGATGGTTATTGGCCGTATTATACAGCTTCAATACTTCACAACACTGGATGTAAGTTCAGATGATATATCATTCAGGGTGGAGGAAATCGAGGCCACAAGAGGGAGCATTCTTGCCCGTGACGGAAGGTCCCTCTCTGCGTCTGTTCCATTTTACCAGGTCAGAATGGATTGTCTGGTACCGGCTGAGACAACATTTAACAACAACGTGGACGCACTATCAGCAGCCTTGAGCAGATTCTTTAAGGACAAGAGCGCAGTTGCTTACAAGACAGAACTTGTGATGGCCAGAAAACAGAACAAGCGTTATAAGAGTATCGGCAACAGACTGGTGGATTATTCGGAGCTAATGGAGATCAAAAAGTTCCCGATTTTCAATCTAGGGGCCAACAGAGGCGGAATCATCGCTGAACAGAAAAACAAGAGAAATAATCCATACGGCAGACTGGCATACAGAACCATTGGATTTATCAACACTTTGGGAGTAGGCGTAGGAATTGAGGGTAGCTATGATTTCTATCTCAAGGGTATTCCGGGTAAGCAAACCGTGCAGAGAATGCTTGGTGGGGAGTGGAAACCTGTAGATAGCGAAAATATGATTCCGCCAAAAGACGGATACGATGTTCAAACCACTCTCGATATTGATATTCAGGAGGCTGCTGAGAATGCCCTTAAAAATCAGCTTGCTCTTTCAGATGTTTTTGAGGGAGCTACTGCGGTTGTTATGGAGGTCAAAACAGGAGCGATTCTCGCTATTACAAATATGAAAAAGAATCCTGACGGAGAGTTCGAGGAATCCTTTAATTATGCAATCAGTCAGGCAACAGAACCCGGATCCACATTCAAGCTGGCAACACTTGTTGCACTCATAGAAGATGGCTATGTAACTCTTGATACCCCTATTGACGCAGGTGACGGAAAATGGACTTACAGCACAAAAACCTTTTCAGATGTAACACCTGGTGGTTACGGACTTATCACTGTACAAAAGGCTTTTGAAAAATCTTCCAACGTTTCTTTTGCAAAACTGGCTGTCGAATATTATTCAAACAATGAAAAAAAGTATATAGACAGACTTAACAACATGAAACTGAGTGAAAGATTCAATCTCGATATCATGGGGGAAGGCCGTGCAGTTATTCACTCTCCAGGAGATGCAATGTGGTCTAAGCTCACCCTGCCTATGATGGCTATGGGTTATGCTTCACTCCTCACTCCTCTTCACACACTCGCTTTTTACAACGCTATTGCTAATGGTGGAAAAATGATGAAACCATACTTTGTAGAAAATCTTCAGAGAGTTGGTGTTATTGAGAAAGAATTTCAGCCACAGGAGTTAAGCGGTTCCATCTGTTCCAAATCTACAATTGAGGCTGTTCATCAGGCCCTCAGAGGGGTTGTTGTGAATGGAACAGCCAAAGCCTATAATGATCCAAGATATTCAATCTCAGGAAAAACAGGCACAGCTCAGATTGCTTTTGACGGAAGATACATAGATGCACAAGGATACAGAAAGCATCAGGCCTCGTTTGCAGGGTTCTTTCCTTCTGAAAACCCGAAATACTCGGCAATTGTGGTTTTGTACACAAACAAGACAAAAGTAAACTTTTACGGGGGAGCATGGGCAGCTCCTGTTTTTAAGCAAATATCAGATAAAATATATGCCTCCAGTCCGGAGTGGAAAGAACCTGTAAAAGGGAAAGGGAAAGTGGCTGGAATTAAGCCGATAATCCTTTCCGGCAAGAGTCAAGCTACAAATAAGCTTCTTGCCCTCTTACCTGTAGGTGAGAAAATTACACCGCCAAAAGCGGAGTGGTTACAATTTTCGAAAGACAGTAACAAAATATTCGTTCAGGAGTATGTAATAAACAGGGATTCTGTACCCAGCGTATTAAATATGGGTATAAGAGATGCAATTTATTTACTGGAAAACGAGGGTTACAGAGTTCAGTTTAGCGGAAGAGGAAGAGTCGTAAGCCAAACTCCGGCACCTGGCTCAACTGCCGATAAAAAAGAAATAATCCAAATTCAACTTTCAGAAGAATATGATATTAAGCAAGTTACTAAATAAGGTTAAGACATTAACCATTATCGGGAACAGAGATGCAGAGGTTCTCTCCGTTTGTTTTGACTCCAGAGAGGTGAAAGAGGGTTCTCTTTTTGTTGCTCTCAGAGGAGGTACTTCAGATGGGCATGACTTTATCAGCATGGCAGTCCAGGCCGGAGCTGCTGCTGTTGTTTGTGAGGCTATGCCTTCAGATTCTCTGTCAGCCACAGTGATTTTTGTAGAAGACAGTCATAAAGCGCTAGGGATTCTTGCATCCAACTTTTATGACAACCCTTCAGAAAAGCTTAAACTTGTTGGCATAACCGGCACAAACGGTAAGACGACTACCGTTACTTTGCTTTATCAACTCTTCACCAGGCTGGGGTACAAATGCGGACTTCTTTCCACAATTGCAAATTATGTTTTTGAGAAAAAAGTCGAATCAACTCACACAACACCTGACCCCGTTGAGACAAACTCTCTTCTTTCAGAAATGGTGGTTGCCGGATGCGAGTTCTGCTTTATGGAGGTAAGTTCACACTCATTGGATCAGAGCAGGACCTGCGGACTGAGTTTTACAGGAGCAATTTTTTCAAACATAACTCACGACCATCTCGATTATCATAAAACATTTCAGGAGTACATACGGGTAAAGAAGAGTTTTTTTGATGCGCTTCCATCTTCTGCCTTTGCATTGACAAACATTGACGATAAAAACGGCCTGGTCATGCTTCAGAATTCAGCAGCAAATAAGTACAGATACTCCTGTCAGTCCGCGGCAGATTTCAACTGCAGGATAATTGAGAAGGGGCTTGACGGAATGCTCATCAAAATTGACAACCGCGAAGTCTGGACCAAGTTCATCGGAGTACACAATGCTTACAATCTTCTTGCTGTATATTCATCAGCAATTTTACTGGGAGCAGACAAAGAGGAGGTGCTTATTCAGCTAAGTGCACTCTCTTCTGTTTCCGGAAGGCTTGAATACCTTAAGGGATTTAATAAGCTTACTGTAGTAGTTGACTATGCACACACTCCTGATGCGTTGGAAAATGTTTTGAAAACGCTTAAAGACTGTGCAGGTGAAAATGAAATCGTAACACTCTTCGGTTGCGGAGGAAACCGTGATAAAAGCAAAAGGCCGGAAATGGCACAGATTGCTGCAAAATATTCTGACAGAATAATCGTTACCTCTGACAATCCAAGATTTGAAGAGCCTGAGGCGATAATCGAGGATATCAAGGCCGGGTTTACCATTAAAGAGAGAGCAGGTGGAGTCCTTTTTATTACAGACCGAAGGGAGGCGATCAAAACGGCAATATTAATTTCAAAACCCGGATCAATAATATTGGTTGCAGGAAAGGGACATGAGAATTATCAGGATATTAAGGGGGTCAAACATCACTTCGACGACAAAGAGGTGATTTCAGAAGTATTTAACCAAAATTGCCAGTGATATGTTATACAATCTTTTCGATTACTTTAAAGACGTTATTGACTTTCCAGGTATTGGTCTGTTCAGGTACATATCATTCAGAGCTTTTTCTGCTTTAATTCTTTCCCTTTTAATAGCACTGTTTGTAGGTAAAAAAATAATAGGAAGGCTGGCCAAAATGCAGATTGGAGAAGAGATTCGTGACCTGGGCCTTGAGGGTCAGATTCAGAAAAAGGGCACACCAACAATGGGTGGAATAATAATTCTTGTATCACTTTTAATTCCGGCAATCCTTTTTGGAGACCTTACCAACATATATGTCCAGCTAATGATAGTAACAACTGTCTGGCTGGGCTTCATAGGATTTCTGGACGACTACATCAAGGTTTTCAAAAAAAATAAAGAGGGATTGCATGGAAAGTTTAAAATTGTCGGACAGGTTGGTCTTGGTCTGATTATAGGCATAAGTCTGTATTTAAGTGATCAGGTGGTTGTTCGCGTACCTTCGACCCAAAAGACTAAGGAGGCGCAGGCAGAGATAATCTCTCAGGAAGGCTTCTCAGACAAGATAAAATACTTTAAAGAAGAGAAGAGTACCAAGACCACAATTCCTTTTGTAAAAGGAAATGAATTTGACTATTCATGGTTATCTCCGGTTAAGGGAGAAATGGGTGAGAAAGTTACCTGGTTTATCTACATACTCGTAATAATATTTATTGTTACAGCGGTCTCCAACAGCACTAATCTCACAGATGGCATGGATGGCCTCGCAACCGGAATATCCGCGATAGTCGGAGTTACTCTGGCTATTCTGGCATATGTTTCCGGTAATATAATCTATGCTAACTATCTTAATATAATGTATATCCCAAATACCGGAGAGCTGGTTATTGTTTTATCGGCATTTATAGGAGCTCTTGTGGGTTTTCTATGGTACAACTCTTATCCTGCGCAGGTTTTTATGGGCGATACCGGAAGTTTGGCGATAGGTGGCATAATAGCAGTTGCTTCAATTATGATAAAAAAGGAGCTTATGATTCCAATTCTGTGCGGCATTTTCTTCGTAGAGGCCCTCTCGGTTATTGCTCAGAAGATGTACTTTAAATATACACGAAAGAGATATGGCACAGGCATCCGAATATTTAAGATGGCACCACTTCATCATCACTTTCAGAAAGAGGGTGTTGCGGCTCTGATCCAAACCCCGAAAAAAGCAATTCCAGAGGCCAAGATTGTAGCAAGATTCTGGATTGTAGCAATATTGCTTGCCGGGTTAACAATAATAACGTTAAAAATAAGATAATATGTCAAGAATAGTTATTCTGGGTGGTGGAGAAAGTGGAGTAGGTTCAGCAGTACTTGCTGGTGTAAAGGGTAATGACACCTTTTTGTCGGACAGCAACATGCTTACAAACGAAGCCAAGGTTATGCTTGAAAGATACGGTATTGCCTATGAAGAGGGCGGACACAGCAGAGAGCTCATTCTGAATGCAGACGAAGTAATTAAAAGTCCAGGAATTCCTGATACTGTTCCCATAGTTGAGGAGATTGCAGCCAAAGGCATATCGGTTATCTCAGAGATTGAGTTTGCAGGGAGATATGACAAGGCAAAAAAGATCTGTATTACCGGAAGCAATGGTAAGACCACAACAACCTCCATAATCTATTTTCTTTTAAAAAATGCCGGTTTGAATGTCGGCCTTGCCGGAAATATTGGACAATCTTATGCTTACCAGGTAGCAACTCAGAATTATGATTACTATGTTTTGGAACTAAGCAGTTTTCAGCTTGACGGCATGTACGACTTTAAAGCAGATATTGCTGTCCTTCTAAACATCACTCCTGATCATCTCGACAGATACAATTATGAGATGGAAAACTATATAAAGGCTAAATTCCGGGTAACTCAGAATATGTCCAGCGAGGATTGTTTTATATTTTGTGCAGATGACGAAATCACTATCTCTCACCTGAATAAAATTGTTTTACAGGCAAAAAGACTTCCTTTCAGTCAGGCAAAAGTGGTGGAAGAGGGAGCATATGTACAGGACGACCAGATACATGTTCACTATGATGACAGAGATTACCGCATGTTCATCAACGAGCTCTCCCTACAGGGAAAACACAATATTTACAACTCGATGGCAGCAGCAATAACCGGCAAGGTGCTGAATATTAAAAATGACATTCTCCGTAACAGTCTGTCCAGTTTTAAGGGAGTTGAACACCGTCTTGAGAAGGTGCTAAAGGTTAAGAATGTGCTTTATATAAATGATTCTAAAGCGACTAATGTCAACTCAGCCTGGTATGCACTGGAGAGTATTAACACTCCTGTAATCTGGATTGCAGGAGGCAAAGATAAGGGTAATGATTACTCGCCGCTTTTTGATCTGGTAAAAGAGAAGGTCAGGGCAATAATTTGTCTGGGAGCAGATAACAGGAAGTTACACGCTGTTTTTGAAGATAAGGTAGAAGTTATGTATGATACCCTCTCTGCAGAGGAAGCAGTAAAAACTGCATACAGTATTGCCAAACCAGGAGATACGGTGCTGCTGTCACCTGCCTGTGCAAGTTTTGACCTCTTCAAAAATTATGAAGAGAGAGGAAAACTATTTAAAGATGCCGTTCAAAATTTATAAAAAATGAGCGATTCCGGTTCTATAATATACAGATTAAAGGGGGATAAGGTAATTTGGATTATCGTATTTCTTCTTTCATTGATCTCAATTGCCGCAGTGTACTCTTCCAGCAGTTCTCTTGCATTTAAGGAGGGCAAAAGCACTTTGGATTTTCTTCTTAAACAGATGCGGTTTGTTTTGTTCGGACTTACCACTCTTTACATCTGTTATAAAATTCCACTCGGATGGTACAGAATGCTTTCCTATCTTGGCTTACTCGGAAGTGTGGCCCTTTTGATTGCGACTATTGTAATCGGGAAAAATATAAATGGGGCAGACAGATGGATAAATATTTTTGGTTTATCATTCCAGCCGGCAGAAATAGCCAAGATTGCAACTGTACTGTATCTGGCAAAAGTATTGGAAGATTTTAAGTTTGAAACCTTTAAGGAATTTTCCATCTGGGTTTTGTTTCCTATTGGAGTAGTCTGCCTGCTTATCCTTAACGGGAGTGCATCAACTGCCATCATTCTCGCAGGAATTTCATTTCTGATATTGTTTATTGCGGGTATCAAATGGAGTCATCTGTTAAAAAGCACAGGGATTGCTTTGGTAACTTTGATTCTGGTAGTAGCATTAAATCAGGCATTCGGCCTTTTTCCAAGGATTGAAACAGCTGTCAATCGTGTTAAGAATTTTGTAATTGAAAAAGAGATCAGTAAAGAGCTAAACCCAGAAGAGAAACAGAAGGAGATGGACAAAACGTTTCAGGCAGATATGGCAAAAGTTGCGATTGCTTCTGTAGGGATTCTTGGCAAAGGACCGGGAAACAGCACGCAACGATATGTGCTTCCACACCCTTATTCCGATTTCATCTATACCATAATTGTAGAAGAGTGGGGATTTCTTGGAGGGCTGCTGGTTTTAATGCTCTATTTATGGTTTTTGTTCAGATGCATAGTTCTTGCCAGGTCATGTTCCAAAGTCTTTACATCTGTGCTTGTAACCGGTCTGGGGCTTTTGATCACTTCTCAGGCATTGCTTCACATTCTGGTTAATGTGGGGATTCTTCCTGTAACAGGACACACCCTTCCGTTGATTAGTCTTGGCGGCACCTCTCTCGTAATCATGAGTGCCGCATTCGGAATAATACTCTCTGTCAGCAGGACGATAGAAGTGGATAAAGTGGCGGAGAATGAGAAAAAAGAGAACATTGACAAAAATATTGAGGAGGTAATCTTATGAGAGAAAATTTCAGAGTGATTATCAGCGGAGGAGGAACAGGAGGTCACATTTTCCCTGCCATCTCAATTGCAGATGCACTAAAAAAATCATATCCTTCCTGTGAAATTCTCTTTGTAGGAGCTCTCGGAAAAATGGAGATGGAAAGAGTGCCCGCTGCCGGTTATAAAATTGCCGGTTTGCCGGTTGCAGGACTAAAAAGAAAGTTAGATGCAGGAAATTTAAAATTGCCTTTTAAACTTATCCGGAGTTTAAAAATGGCAGGAACAATCATCGACAAATTCAAACCAGATGTAGCAGTTGGCGTGGGCGGTTATGCAAGTGGCCCGATGTTGTGGATGGCAGGCCAAAAAGGAATTCCCTATCTGATTCAGGAACAGAACTCACACGCAGGGTTGACAAACAGAATCCTGGGACGAAGAGCAAAAAAAATATGTGTTGCATACGAGGGGATGGAGAGGTTTTTCGCAAAAGAAAAAATATTGGTGACCGGTAATCCTGTGAGAGAAGATATTGTTGAAATGACAAAAGAGCTTAAAGAAGAGGCATTTAGATATTATGACCTCAATCCGGAAAAGAGAACAATTTTAGTTGTGGGAGGTAGTCTCGGGGCAAGAACACTGAATAGTTGTGTAAAGAGGTGGATTATCAATAATACGTCGAGCAACATACAGATTATCTGGCAGTATGGAAAATACTACAGAGGAGAAGTAAAAGAGTTCATAGAAAAAAACCCAAGAGATTTTGTTAAAGAAAATGAATTCATAAAGCGGATGGATTATGCCTTTGCTGCTTCAGACGTGGTAATTACAAGAGCGGGAGCCGGTACGATCTCAGAACTCTGCATTGCAAAAAAGGCCTGCATTTTCGTCCCTTCGCCAAATGTAACAGAAGATCACCAGACACACAATGCAATGGCACTAGTTAAAAAAGGGGCAGCCCTTCTTGTTCCGGACAGGGAGGCAGAGAGCAGACTGATGGATCTTGCGCTGGAACTGGCCACAGACACAAAAAGAATTGAAAACATGGAGAACAACATTGCAAAGTTCGCCTTCAGAGATTCTGCGGAAATTATTGCAAAAGAGGTAACTAATTTGATTGAACAACGGAGATGAAACATATATATCTTTTGGGAATTGGTGGTATAGGCATGAGTGCTCTGGCACGATACTATAACCATGCCGGTTGCAAAGTAGCCGGATATGACCGGACACCAAGCAAACTCACTTCTGAGCTGAAGGCAGAAGGAATCGCAATTCACTTTGAAGATGATCCAGGCAATATCCCTGCTGATTTTATCAAAAATGCAGAAAAGACACTTGTCATTTATACGCCTGCCATACCAAATGATCTTAAAGAGTATAATTACCTACTGAGCAAAGGCTTTAAAATTGTTAAACGATCTGCTGCACTGGGAGAGATAGCATCTGGGAAAAAGACACTGGCGGTAGCAGGAACCCACGGTAAAACAACAACCTCTACTCTTCTGGCACACATCCTTACCGACTCAAATGTTGGTTGTACAGCTTTTCTTGGAGGCATATCAAAGAATTACCATTCAAATCTTCTATTGGACAGAGGTAACTTTTTAGTCGCAGAGGCAGATGAGTTTGATCGCTCATTCCTACAGCTTTATCCGGATATTGCAGTGATAACATCAGCAGATGCAGACCATTTGGATATCTACTCAAACCTCAGGAATATAAAAGATGCCTTTATCGAGTTTGCCGGGCAGGTAAAAGAGAATGGTGATCTTGTTGTAAAAAAGGGTATAGATCTGGATCTCTCAAAAATTGCAGTGAAGAAGATTTTTGAATACTCCTATGATGTTCCGTGCGATTTCTATGCATCAGACATTCGCGTAACCAACGATGGGTTCTTTACATTTGACATAAATCATCCTGAGGGAATAATAAAAGATTGTACACTTGGTATTCCGGGATGGGTAAATGTTGAGAACGCCATAGCAGCGACTGCTGTTGCTCTGTTAGCAGGAGTTCAGGAAGATCAGATTAAGGTTGCCCTGGCCGGATTTGCCGGAGTAGAGCGCAGATTTGACATCCGTCTTAATACACCAATATGCTCCTATATAGATGATTATGCTCATCATCCCAAAGAGATATCGGCAGCAATAAGTTCAATGCGAAATATATTCCCGGGAAGAAAGCTTACAGCTATTTTTCAGCCACACCTGTACACAAGAACCAGAGATTTTGCGTTGGATTTTGCCAAGAGTCTGAGTAAACTGGATTCACTTATACTGCTCGACATCTATCCGGCACGCGAACTTCCCATTGAGGGAGTCACATCAAGGATAATCTTTGACTCAGTAAAACTGAAAGATAAAGTATTGATCGACAAAAAAGAGTTGATGGTGACTTTGGCCAAAAGAGAGATAGACACACTGATTAGTTTTGGTGCTGGTGATATTGACAGATTTATTGAACCAATAACCGGATATTTGAAAAAGAGGTATAATGTTTAAAAAAATACTTACATATCTTGGATATACTCTCCTGTTTGCATCAATTGCAGCTTACCTGTTCTTTTCTACTATTCTTGCAAAAGAGAAACAGAGCGAACAGGTATGTAAAACTATCAAGGTTATAATTCTCGACAGTTCGGACAACAGATTTGTCACAAAGGCCGAGATTATTGAGTTATTAAGGATAGAAGGTATTACTCCCAATGAAAGTAAGCTGAAACATATCAATCAGCATATGCTCGAATGTACTCTGAACAACCGTAATGCAATCCGGAGATCGGAGGTCAGCTACACAAGAGAGGGGATTTTAAGAGTTGAGATAAGGCAAAGGAGGCCGATATTAAGGATAGAGACACAGAATGGAGGTTTTTACATGGATGAAACCGCTTATATTTTTCCGCTTGTAAAAACATTTACGTCTTACGTTCCTGTCGTTTCCGGAGATGTTCCCCTGAAACTTATGCCTGGATACAGAGGAAAAGCGAAAAAAAATGCCGAATGGGCGGAGAAGCTTAAAGATTTAGGTCTTTATCTCGACAAAGAAGATTTCTGGAACTCAATGGTGGAACAGATATATGTTGATAATAAGGGCATTATCCATCTTACCCCGAGAGTCGGAGAGCAAGAGATAATTTTCGGACACCTCGATAACATAGCATATAAATTTAAAAAACTTTATGTTTTTTATCAGGAGGTGATGCCTGTAGAGGGGTGGGAAAAATATAAATCCATTGATCTGCAATTCAGCAATCAGATCGTATGTAAAAAAAGAGACAATAAAACAGATAAAAATTTAAAAATATGAAAAGGTACGTTGCAGCTATTGACTTAGGGACAACAAAAGTTGTATCCCTGGTTGGAGAAAAGACAGATTCCGGTTACAAAATAGTTTCATTCAGAGAGGCCCCGTCTAAAGGTGTAATGCGTGGTGAGGTAGTAAACATTCAGAATGTTCTTGACTCACTGATTCCGACCATTAAAGAGATCAGACAGGAAGAAGGCATAGAAATAAGTGAAGTATATGTGGGTATAGCAGGGCAAAATATCAAATGTAATACTGCGCGTCACAGCAGGAACAGAGGCAAGTCAGACGAACTGATTTCTGAGAGAGAGATAGAAGAAATGGAACAGGAAATGTTTAACTCGAGAGTTTCCGCAGGTGAGAAGATACTCCACGTGATGCCACAGTCATATAATGTTGATGACCACATTGGAGTAAAGGATCCGGTTGGAATGACCGGAACACAAATTGAGGGAGACTACAAAATTTTTATCGGAAAAGTTAACTCCGTAGAACATAGCAAACTTGTAATTAACAGAGCTGGGCTTATTCTAAAAGAACTGATTCTGGAACCGGTCGCCTCTGCAAGTGCTGTTCTCTCAGAAGATGAAATGGAGCTTGGTGTTGCAATGGTAGATATGGGAGGTGGAACTACAGATCTTCTGATTTATGAAGACAACATTGTAAGGCATACAGCAGTCATACCTTTTGGCGGCAACTCCATAACAGAAGATCTGCGGCAGGGTTGCGGAGTATCTTCACGCAACGCCGAACAGATGAAAATCCAGTACGGCTCATGTTATAGCGAGTATGCACCGGAAAATAAAACAGTAATTATACCGGGCATCGGAGGGCGTGAATCAAGAGAGGTCTCTTTCAAAGTGATAGCAGGCATAATCGAGGCACGGGTAGAGGAGATAATCGAGGCGATAATGTATGAAATTGATAACTCAGGTTATCAGGATAAGATTCGGGCAGGGATAGTAATTACAGGAGGTGGCTCACAACTTACAAATCTCTGTCAGTTTGTAAAATTCAAAACAGGCTTTGATACAAGGATTGCCTCTCCAAATAATAGTATTACCTTTGACTCCTGCGAAGGGGTATGTAAACCTAGTTCCTCAACTGCTGTCGGCCTCATTATCAAAGGATTTGAAAGTGAAAAATCGGCAAAAGAGGTTACAGGACAAGAGCAACATGTTGCAACACTTTTCCCTAAAGAACAAATACCTGAGGTTGTATCAGAAACAACTCATAAATCAAAAACCGGGAAAAAGGAAAAGAGGCACGGAAGCTTTCTGAACCAAACACTTGGGGTGCTGGGAGGCATCTTTGATAATTCTGATAACGAAGCTTAATAAGAGTATGAAAGAATATTTACCGGTAGATTGGGAGGCAAATCGGTCAATCATTAAGGTGATCGGTGTCGGGGGGGGTGGCGGCAACGCTGTTAATCAAATGTTCCGGCAAGGAATCCAGAATGTTGATTTTATGATTTGCAACACCGATACACAGGCACTGGCTGCAAGTCCTGTCCCCGAAAAATTACAGCTCGGAAATGTGCTCACAAGAGGATTGGGTGCTGGATGTAATCCTGAACGGGGCAGAAAGGCTGCAGTGGAGACAATTGACAAAATCAAGGATATGCTTCAAGGCACAACCGAAATGGTCTTTATAACTGCAGGTATGGGTGGTGGTACTGGCACAGGCGCAGCCCCGGTAATTGCAAAAGTTGCAAAAGATCTTGGTCTCCTGACAGTAGGTGTAGTCACACTACCCTTCAGAGATGAGGGAAGCGAGTTTTTAAAAAGAGCTGTTTTAGGTATAAAAGAGCTTGAAAAATATGTGGACAGCCTGTTGATCATAGACAATCAAAAACTATATAAAATATTCGGAGACTTAACCATTTTTGATGCATTTCCAAAAGCTGATTCAGTACTTAGCACAGCAGTAAAGGGAATTGCCGAGATAATTACCCGTCCCGGATTCATAAATGTGGATTTTGCAGATGTAAGAATGGTAATGAACAACAGCGGTATGGCTTTGATGGGAAGTGGTACTGCAAGCGGTGAGAACAGGGCTATAAGAGCAGTAGAAGAGGCATTCTCTTCGCCGCTTTTAAATGATTTTGACCTCACAACCGCAAAGAGCGTTCTGGTTAACATAACTTCGAGTAAAGATCATGGTCTTACGATGGCAGAATTGTCGCAGATTATGGACTATATCAAGGAGTTTACCGGAAATAACCCGGAAAACTTTAAACGTGGCGTAGTTTGCGACCCTTCTATTGAGGACGCAATCAGTGTTACGGTTGTTGCAACCGGTTTTGATATGAATTCACTCCCTCAGATCTCCTCTTCCGGTGGTAAACTGGTTGAGTCAGTGGTGCTGGGAAATGATCCAATCGATAATCAATCAGGTTTTTCCACTTATGCAGGTGAAATATTTTCTACTTCAACCGAACTCCCTGTAAACCGTCCTACAACTCCTATGGTAAGGAAAGAAGAAGTTGTAGTGCCTGCTATCAAAAAAAACAAACCTGCATTAATTATTGAATCTGGCGAAAGTATTTCCGACCTGGAGTCTCAACCGGCATATATTCGTAAACAGATGAAAATAAGCCAGAGTTCAGGCAATATAGGCAAACAGGCCGATTCACGGGAGAGTAGTACTTTAAAATTAGAAGAGATCGATGGAAAACAACATTTACTCTCAGATAATTCATACATCCATCAAACACAGGATTAAGGTGGAGAGATTTAGATAATCCCTCTTATCTTTTTCTCCCAGTTCCAGGCAGACAAAAGAGTATCTTCAACAGAGGTTGATGCACTCCATCCTAAAACCTTGTTTGCCAACGAAGGATCTGCCCAAACCTGCTCCACATCCCCAGCCCTTCTGCCAGTAATTCTGTAAGGAACAGTTACTCCTGTAGCCTTCTGAAACAGAGCGATCAGTTCCAGAACGGAAAGTCCTTTCCCGGTTCCAAGGTTAAAATATTCTATGTTGTCTTTCATCTCCGCTGCTTTGTCGAGCAGTCTATCCATAGCAGCAACATGTGCCTTTGCCAGATCACAAACATAGATATAGTCACGAATACAAGAACCGTCAGGGGTAGAATAGTCGTTTCCATAGACGTTTAGAACATCACGCAGACCTGCAGCAGTCTGGGTAATATACGGGAGCAGGTTTTGCGGGGTACCTTTGGGAAGCTCGCCAATAAGTGCAGACGGGTGTGCTCCTATTGGATTAAAGTATCTGAGCAAAATCACATTAAGCTTTTCCTTATATGCACGAGCACTGTCTTCGAGTATATCTTCGCTCATCTGTTTTGTTCGTCCGTAAGGAGAGACCGCCGGTTGTAAGGGAGCAGACTCGCCAACAGGTAAGTTCTCCTTTGATGGTTGACCATAAACAGTACATGATGATGAAAATACTATGGATGATTTCCCCTGCTGAGTCATAAGTTCTATCAGGTTTATTAGAGAGAACAGGTTGTTTTTGTAATACATCAGAGGTTTTTCCACACTCTCTCCAACAGCTTTATATGCAGCAAAGTGAATAGCAGCACCTACATCCGGATGTTTTTCAAAAAGCAATTTGAAAGCACTGTAGTCTGCACAGTCAACCTCTTCAAAAAGAGATCTTCTGCCGGTTATTTTCTCAATTCCGGCAAGTACATCCGGTGAAGAGTTAGAGAAATTGTCCACCAACAGAACATCATATCCGGCACTATTCAACTCGACAGCAGTATGAGCTCCTATATATCCTGTACCTCCTGTTACTAACACTTTTACCTTTTTCATAATTGAGACAAGAAAGTTATCTGTTATAAAAATCCGATATTGCCCTGCTGATTGTAATCTGATCCTCTTCCTTCAGTTCTGTATGCATTGGCAGGGAGAGAACCTGGTCTGCAAGATATTCTGAGTTGTTCAAGGCAACCCTTATTTTTGAAATTTTCTCAAAAGCTCTCTGCTTGTTCAGAGACATTGGATAATATATCATTGAAGTAATTCCCCTGCCGGAAAGATACTGTTTAAGCTCATTCCTCCTACCCTTTACCTGAATTGTAAACTGATGGTAAACATGTGTTGTGTTAACTGCCTCTTCAGGTAAAAT
This sequence comes from Rikenellaceae bacterium, assembly GCA_039683455.1. Taxonomy (GTDB): domain Bacteria; phylum Bacteroidota; class Bacteroidia; order Bacteroidales; family UBA932; genus Bact-08. The sequence goes on from JBDKRJ010000023.1 coordinate 106,781, forward strand.
GATGCCAACAACTCCCTTTAACAGTTGTTTGTATCTTTGAGCAAAACCATATCTGGCTTCCGAGTACTCATTCAAATGCTTCAGCTTTACATTCAGTATAGCAGCCTGGATTGTATCCAGTCTGGAATTACATCCTATAATATCATGAAAATACTTAACTTTTTGTCCATGATCTGTTACCATCCTTATTCGATCCGCCAGCTTTTTGTCCTGAGTAAAAATGGCTCCTCCATCGCCATAGCATCCCAGGTTTTTCGTCGGGAAAAATGATGTACACCCAATATGTCCAATAGTTCCGGAATAAACTTCTTTTCCGTCTTCATATGTATACTTCGCCCCTAAAGCCTGTGCGTTATCCTCAATCACATAAAGATTGTATCTGTTCGCAATCTTCATTATTCTCTCCATATCGCTTGTTTGTCCGAAAAGATGAACAGGAACAATAGCTCTGGTTTTTTCTGTTATAGATGGTTCTATGTCTTCTACTTTAATATTGAAAGTATTTGAATCCACATCAACAAGGACGGGAATCAGACCTAGAAGGCCTACAACCTCTGCCGTTGCTGCATATGTGAATGCCGGAACAATAACCTCATCTCCGGGTTTCAGTTCCAAAGCCATCATAGCAATCTGAAGTGCATCTGTTCCATTGGCACAGGAAATCACATATTTTGAATTCAGATAATAACCTAGATTTATCTCAAATTCTGCCACCTCTCTGCCATTGATAAAATTTGTATTATCCAACACTTGCTGTATTGCCGAGTCTATCTCTACTTTTATTTTTTTGTACTGACCCTTAAGGTCCAACATGGGAATAGCCATATATCTATAAAAAATTTAACTGGTGCAAATGTATAAATAATCTTGCCTACTACAATAAATAACTACCTTTGTCTATTATGAGTACGACTGACATATTTATCGGAATAGCTTCAGATCATGCCGGATTTGAACTTAAGGAGACACTTAAGAGGGAGCTCTTGACAATGGGCTATCAGATAAAAGATTTTGGCACAAACTCGCCCGCCAGTATGGACTATCCGGATGTTGCCCACCCTCTGGCTGAGGCTGTGATAAACGGAGAGGTGTCTGTGGGTATTGCAATATGCGGTTCAGGCAATGGTGTCAATATGACCGTTAACAAACACCAGGGAATTCGGGCTGCTCTTTGCTGGACAAGTGAGATTTCTGCCCTCGCCAGACAACACAACAACGCCAATATTTGTTCGTTGCCCGCTAGATTTATTTCTACAGAGCTTGCAAAAGAGATCGTTTATACATTTCTTACCACAGATTTTGAAGGAGGAAGACATCTGAGAAGAATTAATAAAATCAACTGTTAGAATGTCTTTCTATCTAATTGAAAAAGATCACCCCGGAAAAACTCTTGCAAGAAATATTGAGGAGTATCCAGAAGGTATTGTCATCTCGCTTGACAAACCTTACGGCTGGACATCTTCTGATGCCGTCAGGAAGATAAAGTTCAAAGCCCAGCGGTTTTTCAGAGTTAAGAATATTAAGGTCGGACACGCCGGGACACTTGATCCGCTCGCTACAGGAGTCCTTCTAATATGTCTGGGCAAGGCCACAAAAAAGGCAGAACAACTTCAGGAACAGGAAAAAGAGTATGTTGCTGAAATTACTTTCGGTTGCACCACACCGTCATTTGATCTCGAAAAGGAGATTGACCGGCATTTCCCCTTTGAACACATCAGCATTGAATCTGTAAATAATGTACTTCCAAAATTTCTGGGAGAACAGGATCAGGTTCCTCCAATTTTCTCTGCAAAACTTGTAGATGGCAACAGGGCATATGAGCTTGCAAGAGCCGGAGTAAAAAAAGAATTAAATCCCTCACAAATAACAATTTATGATCTTACGGCAATATCTTACTTGCCTCCTTCCTTAAAGCTCCGAATAAAATGCAGCAAAGGAACATATGTAAGATCTCTTGCAAGAGATCTTGGACTGGCATTGGAGAGCGGTGCACATCTTTCAGATCTTGTCAGAACCTCTTCAGGCGGTTTCTCTGTAAAGAACAGTGTCTCTATTGATGACCTGGATATTCTTATGAAAACAGATTAAAATTTCTTAACCAAACGAAACATTTTCCGAATCGATACGTATAACAATAAATTTGTCAAAAATTTTTAAAGTCCTCATATGAAATTATCACAGTTTAATTACCCGCTTACTCCCGATCATATTGCAAAATATCCGGCCAAGTATCGCGATGAGTCGAGATTATTAATACTTCACAAGAAGAGTGGAGAAATTGAACATAAAATTTTTAAAGACCTTTTGGAGTATTGTTCCATTGGTGATGTTTTCATTTTTAACAATACGAAGGTATTTCCGGCAAGGTTGAATGGAAATAAGGAGAAGACCGGAGCCGAAATTGAGGTTTTTCTGCTGAGGGAGTTAAACAGCGAACAAAAGTTATGGGATGTTCTGGTAGATCCGGCCAGGAAGATAAGAATTGGAAACAAGCTTTATTTTGGCGATAACGATAATCTTGTTGCCGAAGTAATTGATAATACCACATCCAGAGGAAGAACCTTAAGATTTCTTTTTGACGGTACTCACGATGAATTTAAGGCTACTCTTTTTAAATTGGGAGAAATGCCTATTCCTAAATGGATAAGAAGCAAAGCAGAGAGCATAGATAATGAGAGATACCAGACAATATATGCAGAACACGAAGGTGCTGTTGCAGTCCCTGCCGCAGGGCTACATTTTAGCAGAGAACTTCTTAAAAGGATGGAGATAATGGGTGTAAATTCTACAAACATTACACTGCATATGGGTCTTGGTCATTTTCGCACTGTGGATGTTGAGGATCTTTCAAAACATAAGATGGACTCCGAACAGGTTATTATTACTGAAGAATCTGCAGATTTGATCAACAACACAAAATCAAGAGGTAAAAAAGTATTTGCAGTTGGCGTTACTGTATTAAGAGCAGTTGAAACCTCCGTTACTACTCATGGTCAGCTTAAACCCTACAACGGATGGACAAATAAATTTATTTTTCCCCCATACAGCGTTTCTATTCCCGATGCACTCATTTCCAATTTTCAACTGCCACAATCTACAATGCTTATGTCTGTAGCTGCATTTGGAGGCTTTGAAACTGTTATGAGGGCATACAATGTTGCACTTAAAGAGGGTTACAAATTTGGCACATACGGCGATGCTATGTTAATTATACAATAGAACAGAGCTGTCCATTTCTGATATCTAATTATCCTTTTCTTAAATAATCTTACCCGATTCTGCTTTATTTGTCAAGACTTCCGGTTTAGCTTTGCTTTATGTATCCGGATGAGTTGATATACGCAGTTGCTCTGAATAAAATATTCAGGTATAATCCCAAAATCTCAAATTGTCTGTTGAGAGAGTTCGGGTCTGCAGAAGCTGTTTTTGGCTTAAGTCAGTCGGCTCTTTTAGAGAAATTTAACAAAAGATATAAATTTTTTGATGACCTTTCCGACAGTAGAATATTTATGTGGGCAAAAGAGGAGATCTCTTGGGCAGAATCAAAAGGTATAAGACTTATTCATGTTAATGACCGCGATTATCCTTTGTCTCTTAAAGAGTGTTCTGACCCTCCTGTAATTCTCTATCTCTACGGTGAGGTGAATCTGAATCAGGAAAAAATCATTTCAATAGTTGGAACCAGGATGTCCACCAGGTACGGAACGGAGAGTTGCAGAAAAATTGTAAAAGAACTTCTCGATTATGGTTACTATCCGGTTATTGTAAGCGGACTCGCCTATGGAGTGGATGTTGCGGCACACAAGGCAGCTCTCGAATTCGGGCTAAAGACAGTTGCAGTGCTTCCTAACGGGTTGGATCGGATATATCCGGCAGCACATCATGAAATTGCTAAAAAAATTTCAAGACAAGGAGCTATAGTTACCGAATTTCCCAGGAATACTGAGTCTTTTAAAATAAACTTCATCCAGAGAAACAGACTTATAGCTGCCCTCTCAAAAGCTACAATTGTAATTGAATCAAGAGAGAAAGGGGGCGCTCTTATAACGGCAGAGCTTGCCCAATCATACTCCCGGGAGGTATTTGCACTGCCCGGCAGGGTTTCAGACCTTTTCTCCACCGGATGCAACAATTTGATATTCCAGAATATTGCAAACATCTACAATTCAACAAAAGACTTTACAATATATATGGGCTGGAGTTCGGACAATAAAGAGAGCAGCAAGATAAAGAGAGGATTATTTTATTCCGGAAGTCCGGAAAAAGAAAAAATATTAGTAGCTTTAAGGGCTAATTCCGAGCTGAATATTGACGAGTTGCTCCACATTACAGGGGACAGACTGCAGAGTCTTTGCGAGAATTTACTTGAGCTGGAAATGGAAGGTTTTATTCTCTCGTTAGCCGGTAACAGATACAGTTTAGCATAATATTGATGAATCAATTCATTGACACACATATTCACCTGTATGATCGGGAGTTTGAAGCAGATCTGCATGCAGTAATAGAGAGATCAGAAGCTGCAGGGGTAAACAGGTGCATCTTGCCGGCTATCGACAGTAGTTCTCATCATAAAATGACAGAACTTTCAAAACTCTTTCCTGAATATGCTTTTCCGGCAATTGGTTTGCATCCCACATCTGTTAAGTCAGACTGGGAGGACGAACTCTCATTTGTGTTTGAAAATATTGAAAAGGATCTCTTCTACGCCGTAGGTGAAATCGGAATGGATGGTTATTGGTCAAAAGATTTCATGAAGGAGCAATCTGTTGTCTTCGAGAAGCAGATTGAACTTGCAGCCTCGAGAAATCTTCCTGTAATAATTCATGCCCGGGCTGCTAACGAAGAAATAATCAAAGTACTGGAAAGAACAAAACATCTTAATGTCTCAGGTGTTTTTCATGCATTTTCAGGCAGTTACGAAACCTACACAAGGTTATCCGAATTTGGAAACTTTAAGATTGGAATTGGTGGTGTAATCACCTTTAAAAACTCCACCCTGGCCAGGGTGGCAGAAAAGATAGATTTGAAGGATATGATCCTAGAAACAGATGCCCCTTGGCTTTCACCTGTTCCTTTCAGAGGCAAAAGGAATGAGCCTTCCTACATCTCCATTATTGCACAGAAACTGGCAGAAATTAAAGGTTGCTCAATAGACGAGATAGCCGAACGAACAACAGAAAACGCAGAAAAACTTTTTAATTTATAAATAATGAACTCATCCATTCTTCTTATTTACACCGGTGGGACAATTGGAATGAAACAAGACCCTGAAAGTTTAGCTTTGGTACCCTTTAACTTTAACCAAATTCTGGAGGAGGTTCCCGAGCTAAAAAAATTTGGTTACAGAATCGATTCCTACTCTTTTGACCCACCAATCGACTCTTCGGAAATTCAAACAGATTTCTGGGTTGATATCGCAAATCTCATCAAGGAGAATTATTCTGAATATGACGGTTTTGTTGTTTTACATGGAACTGATACTATGTCGTTTTCTGCATCTGCCATGAGTTTCATGCTTGAAGATCTGGAAAAGCCCGTGATATTTACGGGTAGCCAGCTTCCTATTGGAATGTTAAGAACAGATGGTAAAGAGAATTTGATCTCCTCAATTGAAATTGCTGCTGCCAGGGACGAATACGGACACGCAATGGTACCTGAGGTTTGTATCTATTTTGAAAGTCAACTCTACAGAGGCAACCGGACTACAAAGTATAATGCAGAAAATTTCCGCGCATTCAAGTCTGCCAATTACCCATGTCTTGCGGAAGTGGGAGTACATATTAAATACAATAAGACATTCATATCATATCCGGAACAATGGGGCAAAGTACTCTCGGTAAACACAAAACTCAATACCGAAGTTGCCATTCTGAAAATTTTCCCGAGCATCTCCCCGGATGTTGTTGAAGCCTTCCTTAATATTAAGAGGTTAAGAGCAATTATAATTGAGACGTATGGTTCCGGAAATGCTCCAACCAAAGATTGGCTTATTAAACTTCTTGTAAGCGCTATCGGGAGAGGGCTGACCATATTAAATGTAACTCAGTGTCACGCAGGCAGGGTAGATATGGAAGCATACTCTACCGGAATACTGCTTAAAAAAATTGGTGTCATAAGCGGCTATGACAGTACTACTGAGGCAGCAATTACCAAACTATTTTTTTTACTCGGACAAAGCAATGACCCTCTTTATATTAACACTCAATTGACAAAAAATTTACGGGGAGAAATTACAATCAGTTAGTGAATATTAAAATATTCTTTTTAAATTGCACATTATTTATCGATTGTTTAGAAACAAATAACTATTTAAAATACATTGTTTAATACTTTAATCATTCAAAAATTTATGAAAAAATTTTTCATGTTTTTGGCAGTAATGGGTTTTATGGCCATTTCTGCTCAGTATGCTGCTGCTCAAACGTCAGAACCTACTGCAACTACTGTTTCTGACCAGACAGTTCAACAGGAAATTCCTATCCACCAACAACTAAAGAGCTATTTTATTCAGGGAGGCGCCGGGTTTATGGCATCAATTCTCATCTGTCTTATCATTGGTTTAGCAATTGCCATTGAGAGAATTATTTATTTAAACTTAGCTACAACCAACACAGATAAACTTCTGCAGCAAATTCAAGAGGCTTTCACTACAGGTGGTGCTGAAGCAGCAAAAGAGGTTTGCCGCACAACCAGAGGTCCTGTTGCGTCAATTTTCTATCAAGGTATCTCTCGCATGGATGAAGGTATCGAAGTTGTTGAGAAATCCGTTGTTTCCTATGGCGGAGTTCAAATGAGCCAGCTTGAGAGCGGATTAACATGGATCTCGCTATTCATCGCAACAGCTCCTATGTTGGGATTCCTCGGGACAGTTATAGGTTTGATTCAGGCTTTTGATTCTATTGAAATTGCAGGGGACATCTCTCCAACTATTGTTGCCTCAGGTATGAAAGTGGCTTTGATTACCACTGTAGGTGGTCTGGTAGTAGGTATTATTCTGCAGATTTTCTACAACTATATCCTTTCTAAGATTGACTCGATTGTAATCTCTATGGAGGATGCATCAATATCACTTATTGATATTTTGGTAAAAGTAAAAAAATAACAATTTATTATGTCAAAGTTCGTTAAATATATTTTATATATACTGCTGGTAATTTCCGCGATATTCATCGTGGCTTTCTTTATCAATCAGGATGCAGTACTGGATTCATTCCTTTACTATACATACACCCTTATCGGGATTGCTTTACTTGCAGTGGTTGTTCTTCCTTTGATCAACCTGTTCAACAACCCTAAAAACTTAAAGAAAATTCTTACAGGTGTTGTGGCAGTAGTAGTTCTGGTTGGTGTATCGTTTCTCCTCTCTTCGGGAGATCCTATTTCATCGAAACCTAACATGCAAGCTTCAGAAAATGTGCTGAGAATGACTGATACTGGTCTGATACTGACTTATATTTTGGCCACTTTAGCATTCCTCTCAATTGTTGTTGGAGGAGTAGTGAACATGTTTAGAAACAAGTAAAAAAACCAAATAAAAACAAAAATTAATATGGCTAGACCAGTACAAGGACTGCCTTCTTCTTCGTTGGCCGATATTTCTTTCATGGTTCTTATCTTTTTCCTTTTAGTATCTACCATGGATCAGGAGATGGGTTTGCAACGCCGTCTGCCACCAATGCCGGATCCTAATCAAAAAATTGACGACGCTAAAATTAAACGCCGCAATATTATGATTGTAAGGATTAACGATGCCGACCGCTTGTTCGCCGGAGGTACTCTTACGGATATTAGTATGTTGAAAGACAAGGCAAAAGAGTTTTTACTCAATTCTGCAAATGATGAGAGCCTTCCTGAGAAAGAGGAGAAGATGATAGAAGGACTTGGCAAATATTCGGTTTCTAAAGGTGTTATTTCTCTGCAAAATACTCGTGGAACAAGTTACAATGCATATATCAAGGTTCAGAATGAATTAGTTAAAGCAGTTAACGAAATCCGCGATGATTTTGCAATGCAAAATTTCGGCAAGAAATATTTAACTCTTGACGAAGATCAGCAACGCATTGTAAGAGATGCTATACCTCAGAATATATCTGAGGCAGATCCAAAAGACACAGGTAGAAAGAAATAATAAAGGAGAAAAGTATGGCAAAATTTTCAAGAAAAGGTAAGGGTAAAGTACCTGCGCTGAGTACCTCGTCACTTGCTGACATTGTGTTCATGATACTGTTATTTTTTATGCTTACTACCAGCATGAGACATGGCGAAAAAAAGGTGATTTTAAAGGTACCTGATGCCTCTGAAATTTCTAAACTGGAGAGGAAAGACCTGGCTGCATATATATATGTTGGAACACCTATACCAAGCGAACAAGCGAAGTACGGGACCGATGCACGTATTCAGTTAAACGACTCTTTTAAGACAGTTGATGACATCCGTGACTTTATTGCAGCAGAGAGAGAGGCACTCAGTGAGGTGGACCGTCAATTTATGACAGTATCTATTAAGGCAGACGAAAATGTTCGTATGGGTATCATTACAGACATTAAACAGGAGCTGAGGAGAACCTCTGCTCTCAAGATTATGTATGCAGCCAGAAAATCTGGTGGAACTGTTAACCATTAGTCTCGTCCGGCAAATCAAGGTAAGGGGTGTCTTCTATGAACAATAGGACACCCTTCTCCTTTTCTAAGTATAGATCCGGATACAAATAAGTTGACCAGCAAAAACAACAATTCTTTAGATAGAAACGCTGTGCCACTTTTCTCAATTGACACAGGAAGCGTTAGTTTCTCGGGAATAATGGATATTGAGTTTTAATTTTGACAATCTAAACTATGAAAAAACTTTTCTGCCTTTTATTATCATTACTGGTGTTCTCTATAGCTTTTACTCAGGGTACGCCAAAAAGAGAGTTCCGCGGTGCATGGCTACACACCGTCGGTAACGAGAAGTTCAAAACCATGAGTACCGACTCAATAAAACAGCTGTTTATCAAGACGCTGGACAATTTTGAGAAAGCAGGTATCAATGCCGTAATCTTTCAGGTAAGGCCACAGGCTGATGCATTTTATATTTCTTCCATTGAACCCTGGAGCAGATTCATTGCCGGAGAACAGGGAAAAGCCCCGGATCCGCTTTGGGACCCGCTTCAGTTTATGATAGAAGAGGCACATAGAAGAGGAATGGAGCTTCATGCCTGGTGCAACCCTTACAGAGTAACGTCAAATGATAAGGAGCAGCTCAATCCGGATCACCTCTATTTTAAAAAGCCTGAGCTTTTTAAAAAATACGGCAAACAACTTTATTTCGATCCGGGAGAACCTGAAGCTATTGAGCATACTGTAAAGGTGATTGCAGATATTGTTACAAGATATGATGTTGACGCAATTCACTTCGATGACTATTTTTACCCCTATCCTATTGCCTTTGAAGAGTTTCACGATGATGCCTCTTTTGTAAAATATGCCAGATTACAGGGTTTCGAATATTGGCAAAAGGCAGACTGGCGCAGAAATAATGTTGCAACTCTCATCAAGGCTCTTAACGATACTATCAAATCAATTAAACCTTGGGTAAGATTTGGAATAAGCCCTTTTGGTATTCACAGAAACCAGAAAGATACTCCGGATGGAAGCGGTAGCAAGACCAACGGGCTCTCAAATTATGAGCAACTCTTTGCAGATGTGCCATCATGGGCTCAAAAGGGTTGGATTGACTACATTGTTCCTCAACTTTATTGGAAAATAGGGAATCCCGCTGCCGATTTTAAAACTCTTATTGAGTGGTGGAACAATTCCAACTTTGGTGGTCAACTATATATCGGTCAGAATATAAGCACATTCAGTGAAAAAGATCTGGATAATCCCGACAAAACTCAGTTTGAGACAAAAATGAAACTGGTCAGAGAACTTCCAAATGTAAACGGAAATGTCTGGTGGCCAGGATGGAGTATAAACAACAATCCTTTTGGCTTTACAGACAGTCTCATAAACATATATCAGAAACACCCTGCATTAATACCTGCTTACAGCAAACTTGACAGCATTGCTCCCTCTGCTGTATCCAGAATTACAAAAAAGGGAAAGATGCTCGTCTGGAGCCATAGTTCAGATAATGACAAAATGCAGGAGGCGGCATTTTTTGCGGTTTACAGATTTCCAAAAGGTGTAAAAACGGACTTGAACAACACTGAATACCTTGTTAAACTGGTTGCTGAACCAAAGTATGTTTTAATACAAAGCAAAGGAAAGAAGAAAGGTCACTATTTCTACGTTGTGACTGCAATTGACAGGTGCTGGAACGAGAGCGGACTTTCCATGCCGGTTTCTGTAAGTGAATAGGCCATTTTTATTATTGTCATTTCTTATCATTTGAGTAACTTTACCCAATTAAATTATTATCAGAGATTAAAATGGAATGTAAAAAGAGAGTTAAAATCTCCGAATTATTGAAAAAAGAGGCTGGTATAGATGTGCTGGTGAAAGGATGGGTCAGAACTAAACGTGGAAATAAAAATATAACTTTTGTAGCTTTAAACGATGGCTCAACTGTAAATAATATCCAGATCGTTTTTGATATGAATAAATTTACAGAGGAGCAGTTGAAGGGTGTAAATACAGGAGCCTGCTTAGCTGTGAAAGGTGCTCTTGTTTCATCCGTGGGCAGTGGACAGAATGTAGAAATACAGGCAGAAGAGATTGATATATACGGGTCAGCAGATCCGGAGACATATCCTCTTCAGAAAAAGGGTCATAGTATGGAGTTCCTCAGAGAGATCGGACATCTACGCCTCAGAACCAATACCTTTGGCTGTATCTTTCGTATCAGGCACGCAATGGCTTTTGCTATCCATAAATTTTTCAACGACAAGGGCTTTTTCTATCTGCACACACCCATTATTACTGCATCGGACGCAGAAGGAGCCGGTGCAATGTTTCAGGTTACAACACTAGATCTGAATAATATTCCTAAGAACCTTGACGGCAGCATAAATTACTCCGAAGACTTTTTCGGAAAAGCTGCGAGTCTCACGGTCAGCGGACAGCTCGAAGGAGAACTGGGAGCTCTTGCGCTCGGCGAAATTTATACTTTTGGCCCTACTTTCAGAGCTGAAAATTCAAATACTCCAAGACACCTTTCAGAGTTCTGGATGATTGAGCCAGAGATTGCATTCTATGAGATAAAAGACAATATGGACCTCGCAGAGGAATTTATTAAGTATCTTGTTAAGTATGCTTTGGATAATTGTGCAGATGATCTGAAGTTTCTTAACGACATGTTTGACAAGGAACTTATTGAAAGGTTGCAAAGCGTTGTAGATACGGAGTTTATCCGTCTTAGCTATACAGATGGTGTTGACATACTTATAAAGTCGGGACAAAAATTTGAGTACCCGGTATCGTGGGGAACTGATCTTCAGAGTGAACATGAGAGATATCTTGTAGAAAAGCACTTCAAAAAGCCAGTGATTCTAACCGATTATCCTAAAGAGATTAAGGCTTTTTATATGAAACAAAATGACGATAACAAAACTGTGAGAGCCATGGACGTGCTCTTCCCTAAAATCGGAGAAATCATTGGTGGCTCACAAAGAGAGGAGTCGTTAGAGAAGCTTGAAAAGAGAATTCAGGAACTGAATATGGGTACTGAATCTCTCTGGTGGTATATTGAGACACGTAAGTTTGGTACAGCTCCACACTCCGGATTTGGTCTGGGATTTGAGAGATTGCTTCTGTTTGTTACAGGAATGTCAAACATACGCGATGTAGTTCCGTTCCCGAGAGCCCCTAAAAACGCAGAATTTTAGAAGGTTATGCTTATTATTGGAATTGCCGGTGGAACCGGATCCGGAAAAACCACAGTTGTAAAAAAGATCACAAAATTATTGTTAAACAGTCAGCAGGTTGTTGTAATCCCTCAGGACTCATATTATAAGGACAACAGCCACTTACCTCTCGAAGAACGTCTTGAACTTAATTTTGATCATCCGGAATCTATTGATTTTAAGCTTCTGGTAAAACATCTTAAAGAGCTTAGATCCGGAAGAGCTGTTGATCAGCCTGTCTATTCATACCTGACATGCACCAGGTCAACAACAGAAACAGTGAGGGTAGAACCAGCGCAGGTTATTATTGTAGAAGGGATACTGATCTATACCTGTCAGGAACTCAGAAACTGCATAGACATTAAGGTATTTGTAGATGCAGATGCAGATGACAGGCTATGCAGGGTAATAACCAGAGACTGCCTTGAGAGAGGCAGAACAATAGGCAAGGTACTTGAACGCTATGAGAAGACTGTCAAACCCATGCACCTTCAATTCATTGAGCCGAGCAAAAGGTATGCAGATATTATAATTCCTCAGGGCGGACATAACCAGGTAGCTATTGATATACTACTTGCCAGTATAGAAAAAGTACTCCATAGAAAATAATGTTTAACAAAGAGAATAAAGTAGGTCTTTATCTTACCGTAGTTGTCCACCTGCTGGTAATCATTATTCTTTTAGCCACAAAGATTGACTTTGTACTTAGTGAGGAAGACTCATTCGTGCTCGATTTTACCCAACAGGAGGCTGCTGAGAAACTGGAACAGGAAGAGCAGCTTAAGGAGGAAGTAAGTAATGAGCTTGACGATATTCTTTCGGGAAGAACAAACATAAGAAATGTTGTAGTGGATGCAAGTCAGAGAGGAAAAGCACTTAAAGATGACCGCTTTAAGAATCCCAACCAAATTTATGAAGAGGCTAAAAAGCTGCAGAACAAGTTAAATGCTTCTAAAAAAGAGGCCGAAGCTTATCAGGGAAGTGATAATGTTGCAGAACCTGTAAAGGAGCAGAAAAAGAGCGAAACTTACAAGGGGCCATCAGTTATATCTTATTCTCTGGATGGACGGAAAGCAATGAGCCTTCCCATCCCCGTGTACAAATGTATAGGTGGAGGCGATGTCAGCGTTGCAATAATTGTTAACAGAAAGGGTTATGTCGTTGCAGCATCTGTAATTTCCAAAGTATCTTCATCTGATGTTTGTTTGCAGGATTACGCGGTAAAGGCTGCAAGGTCTTCACGGTTTACTGCTTCTGCCAATGCTCCTGAACGGCAGGTAGGCGAGATAATATACAGGTTTATTGCTCAGTAGCTATCTTCATTACTTTGTCTATCTCTGCCATAATCGGGTAAAACGCTTCGTCATCAAGAGGTGAATATCTTCCAACCAAAGCCTTGATTTGTGTCAGTATTACATCTCTGCACTGGCTCCACTCACCATTTTTGGGCTTAAGATTATTCGTAGCTGCATATATTAAAAATCTTTTTTCAAAGTCAATTGAAGAGAAAAGCATGTTCAGACTCTTTATGTCCTTTATATCCTTGAGTTTGGGTCTGTATTCATCTGCCATGAGCGAACTGAATTTGAAAGCCAAGCCCTGGTTACTGGCCTTTATAAAGAAATCGTTTACCCCGACTGTGTCAACAGGAACAAAAATATCGGGTGTGATTCCTCCACCGCCATATACAATTTTTCCTTTTGGCGTTGTAAACTTTAGTGAGTCATTTTTTCTGATGCTGTCTGCAAAAGACATCTCTCCATGTTTGTACCTCTCAAGGATATCATATTGATAATCTTTTGAATAAGGTTTCTGGATTGACCTTCCGGTAGGTGTATAGAACCTCGCCACAGTAAGTCTTATTCCTGATTTATCTGTAAAGTTTATTGGCTCCTGAACCAGGCCTTTTCCAAAGGATCTCCTCCCAATCACAACTCCGCGGTCGTTATCCTGAATTGCCCCTGCGAATATTTCGCTTGAAGATGCAGAGCCTTCATCAATCAGCACTTTCAACCCTATGTCATTACAAGTTCCGTTATTATCGGCAAAAAAGTCCTGCCTTTTCCGGTGTAATCCCTCCATATATACAATCAGCTCTCCTTTTTTCAGAAATTCATTTGCAAGTAGAAAAGCCTGATCAAAATAGCCACCGTTATTACCCCTTAAATCAAAGATTAAATCCTTCATTCCGTCATTTTTCAGATCTTTCACAGCCTCTAAAAACTCTTTATGACTGGTTCTGGAAAACTTGGAAAGTTTGATGTAACCTGTGTTATCATCTACCATGTATGCTACATCTATGCTCTTCACTGGAATTCTGTCTCTCTTAATATCGAAATTGACCAGTTTATTTGAATTTCCCCTCTTAATACCAACATTTACCACCGAACCCGATTTTCCCCTTAATCTTTTTACAAGACTATCCTGTGGCATCTTTATCCCTGCAACAGTCTCTTTGTTCACCTGAACTATTCTGTCTCCGGAAAGAAGCCCTGCTCTTTCTGACGGTCCTCCCGTTATAACACTTATTACAATCGCTGTATCGTTGGGTACATTGAACTGAATTCCGATTCCGTCAAAGTTTCCTTCCAGAATCTCATCTGCATCTTTGAGTTCTTGTGGCGGAAGATAAATCGAATGAGGATCCAGACTCTCTAAAATATAAGGGATTATCTTCTCGGTGATACCCTTTTTATTGATCGAATCTACATAGTTATTATCTATCTCTGAGAGTACCAGCATCAGTTTATCCCAATTTTCCGCTTTAACGAAAAGCTCTCTACGATTATTGTTTACTGTGCTCAAAATTTTGAACGCCAGCAGAATTAGCAGTACTATAATAATTATAGCAGACCACGGGTTGTTTTTTATACGCTCTTTAAAGCTACTCATATAATAAATGTTATTTGCTAAGATTTACAATTTCTACTCCAGCTTTGGTTAACAGGTCTATCCCATCTGTAATCCGGTAGTCGTCTCTGTATACCAGCCGTTTTATCCCCGCCTGGATGATTAATTTTGAACACTCGAGGCAAGGAGCGGTAGTTACATACATGGTTGCTCCTTCACTGCTGTTTCCGGATTTTGCCACTTTAGTAATTGCATTTGCCTCTGCATGTAATACGTAAGCCTTCGTGCGGCCGGTTTCATCTTCGCAAATATTTTCAAACCCTGCAGGAGTTCCGTTGTAGCCATCAGAGATGATCATTCTGTTTTTGACCAACAGTGCGCCTACCTGCCTTCTCTTGCAATATGAATTCTTTGCCCAGACCTCAGCCATCTCCAGATAGCTCTGGTCAAATTGAATCTGTTTTTCAGACATATTAACCTTGTAATCTTTGATATAGAAACCTCTTTATACTTCTCTTTGGCGTTTTTTCAAATTCCTCCGGAAATATCTTAATAGTTTGTATCTTACAGAAGTTTGGAAGATCCTCATTTACAGCAGACCTGTTCTCCTCCATCTTGTTTTCCAGGTCAGAAATTGAAATGCCATCTAGTTCTGCCTGTTCAAAATCCGGATATACCAGAGCTGTCAGTGAACCTTGCTCCTCAATTACGAGTGACTCGTTGACATAGAGCATGTTGTTAAGCAGACTCTCAATCTCCTCAGGGTATATATTCTGCCCGGAAGGACCCAATATCATGCTCTTTGAACGTCCTCTTATATACAGAAATCCCTCTTCATCAATCACTCCCATATCTCCAGTTCTCATCCAGCCATCTTCTGTCATCACAGAATCTGTGGCCTCCTGATTCTTATAATAACCAAGCATCAAATTGGCACCTTTACACATAATCTCTCCCGGAATGTTTGCTGGGTCTGCAGAATTAATTTTTATTAGCATTCTTGGCGCTGCCTTTCCACAGGAATATAGTCTGGTGTCATTCCATGGAGCATAAGTGATAATCGGACCGCACTCCGTCATGCCATAACCTACAGTAAAGGGGAAACCTATTTTGCGAAAAAATGCCTCAGCCTCTTTATTAAAAGCCGCTCCACCAACAATAACTTCCCGAAATCTTCCGCCGAAAGTTTCTACCAGTTCCTGCCGTATCTTTTTTTGGATCTTCTGGTCAATGACCGGCACCCTCAGAAGTACCCTCATAGAAGTCTTACTGATAATAGGCTGCAATTTCTTTTTGTATATCTTTTCAATAATTAATGGTACAGCGATAATAATATCTGGCTTTATCTCTGCAAAAGCTTCCATTATTATTTTTGGAATAGGAATTCTTGTGAGGAAATGGACATGAGCACCAACGGTAATTTCGAACAAAAATTCAAACATCATTCCATACATATGTGCAGTGGGCAACATGGCAACTACCTTGGACGTATTATTAAGTTGTGGATGTACCTCCCACCCGAATTCAACATTGGAGATAAGGCTTCTGTATGGGATCATTACTCCTTTGGAAAAACCGGTTGTTCCTGATGTATAGTTTATTAAGGCCAGTTCCTCGTGTGAGTCTTCGTAAAATTTTATATGTTGAGCTCTGAAATTTTTAGGGTATTTTTTTCCGAAAAGTTCATTCAGGTGCTCTCTCATCTCATATATTAACCGCTCTTTGGAAAATAATATTGAGAAATCAGTTATCTGAATTACAGCGTCCAAGTTGGGCATTTCGGTTTCATTAAGCAGTTCCCAGCTCTGATCTCCAATAAATAAAATTTTCGAATCTGAGTGATTTACAATATGATGTATGTTGCCTGGTTTAAATTCATGAAGAATAGGAACTGCTACTGCACCATAAGTTAGAGTGGCCAGAAAAACAACGCCCCAGTTTGCCTGATTTTTTGAGCAGAGAGCGATTTTTTCACCTTTTTTTAAACCACAAATTTCAAATATAATATGAAGTTTTTCCATTCTTCTTGCCACATCTCTATAGTGGAGAGTAATTCCTTTGTAATCAGAGAGAGCCGGATTGTTCCAATTTTCCTTAAAGCTCCTTTCCAACATCAGGTTTAGTGATTTTTCCATTTAGTATATTTAAATTATGCGAAAGTTTGCAGGTCACATAAGTGGGAATAGAGACCCTTAAGCTGGATAAGTTCATTGTGTGTTCCTCTCTCAACAATCGAGCCCTCTTTGAGGACGACTATCTCGTCTGCATGCTGAATAGTAGAAAGCCTGTGAGCAATGACGACTGATGTTCTGTTCTTCATAAGATTTAGGAGTGCCTCCTGGACAAGCCTTTCACTCTCAGTATCCAGTGCCGAGGTGGCCTCATCCAGTATCAGAATCGGAGGATTCTTGAGAACCGCTCTGGCAATCGCCAGGCGTTGCCTCTGTCCTCCGGAAAGCTTGAGTCCCCTATCTCCAATATTTGCCTGATACCCACCTTCCATCTGAGAGATAAACTCATCTGCATTTGCAATTTTAGCAGCTTTTACAACATCCTCCTCACTCACATTCTCCATGCCGAAAGCAATATTATTGAACACCGTATCATTGAAAAGAATCGCCTCCTGAGTCACAATGCCCATAAGGCCAATCAACTCTTTAGGCTCGTAATCCCGTATATCAATTCCATCCAGCATTATTGATCCTGATGTCACGTCATAAAAACGCGGCAGCAGATCTGCCATGGTCGATTTGCCTGCACCTGACGGGCCTACCAGAGCAACCATACTGCCTTTATTAATCTTCAGGTTTATATCTTTCAGTACAGGTTCGGTTGCGTATGAGAATTCCACATTCTTATATTCGATCTCACTCTTGAACTTCTTAACAGGTAATGGATTTGCAGATTTTTTGATTGCAGGTTCAACATCCATTATAGCAAAAATTCTCTCACCGGAGACCATTCCCCTCTGGAGCCCCGCAAATGCATTGGCAATTGACTTGGTCGGTTCAAGCACCTTCCAGTAAAACCCTATGTAAACGATGAACTCAGGCATATCCAATCCCAAGTGACCGTTTATCTGGAGATAGCCTCCATAGAAGAGTACCGAAACAGCTACCGTAAAGCCTAAAAACTCAGAGAGAGGGGATGCCATTTGCTGTCTGTTGAACATTTTTTTAGTCACAGATCTGTGCCTGCTGTTTGTCTTGTCAAAATGTGAATTGGTATATTTCTGTGCATTAAATGCCTTAATAATCCTTGCACCGGATATAGCCTCCTCAAAGTGACTCACTATTCTTCCCATCAGTGACTGGGCCTCTACTGCTCCTCTTCTAAGCGACCTTATTACTTTGCCAATGGCAAACGCTGTGACCGGGAGGGCAATTAGGGTTACTGCCGTCAGTTGTGGCGACATATAGAACAGTGCGGCAAGGAAACCGATTATCATCAAAGGGTCTCTGAAAAGAATAAGGAATGTGTCTGCAACTGTATTCTGAACCTCAGTGACGTCATTCGAGACACTGGAGAGTATATCTCCCTTCCTTTTTTCATGGAAGTATCCGATATGTAATCTTGATATTTTAAGGAAAAGAGCTTTCCTTACATTGTACATCATCTTTGTCCTGATGCTGACCAGAATTCTCCTCGAGATATAAGTCGTAAAGTTGGCCAGAAAAGACATGAAAGTCATAAAAAGGCAGACAAAAAGAAGTCCTTTAAGTCTGGAGGTGCCTCCCATGAATTTTGTCAGATAATATTGGAAAATATCCGTAAAGTAGTCTGCGCTTATATTGAACTCAGGCATTGAAAGCTGAGCGGTCAGCGTCTCGGGGGAAAATATGATTCTGGTGAGAGGATCTACCAATGCATAATAGGCTACACCGAAAAGGACAGACAAGATTGATACTAAAAGGTAAGTGGGCCAATACCTGCCGAATGGCTTTGCAAATGAAAGTAACCTGAAAAATGTCTCCATAATTATTTAGTCTGATCTTTTGTATCCTCTTTTGTTTCTTCGAAATCCACGTATTCACCTACGTTCTTGTCAACGACTTTCTCCTGAAGTTTGGTGCTATTCACAATTGTCTCTCCCTCTCTGTATCTTTCATCTCCGGCAGAGTATCCTTTGCCCTGTCCCGCGAACTTATTAACTTTTCTTTTTATCCACCAGCCAAGAAGGAGAGGCCCAAAGCGGGCGACCAGCCAAAAGACCAGGATCAGTATAAATATAAATGTAAAAAATGCTCCCATTACTTTTTCAATCTTTTTATTTTACCGTTTTCTAAATTCAAAATTACATCCGTTCCCGCTTTAGTCGTAACCATTACCTCGCTATCTGAAATAATTTTTAACTCCGTAGCTGGCATCAGGATGTTTCTGTCCGAAAATGTTGTTACCGGATTTCCGTTAATTGTAAATATTATCGTTTGTAATTGGGTTCTAAGTACCCAGTATTTGTTTTTCCCTACCTTAATCAATTCAGGAAAATCTTTAATTGTCTCTGCTGTTTTTATGTTGTTCCATGCAGGATAATTATTGCATTCCCTGTCATAGAGCCGTAATGAATTATCTGTATGCAGCAGCATAATTGCAAAGTTTCCGTCACCTTTAATATCATATGTTTTTGGCCCGAGCATAATTAGTGAGTTTACCCTTTTTGGGAAAGTCCCGGTAAACCTGCCCAATCTGTCCAGTAAATATAACTCGTTTCCGCTCGCGAAAAGCATTTGCAGCTTTTTATTCCCAAAATAATCGACTTGCGCTACGTAACCACGCAGAGGAGTTGAGAAAGGAACTGTCCATACTCCCTTTTTATCCTTGTCCAAAAGTCTGAGTTTATAATTTGGGAGTTGCTCCAGATACTCTGCTTCTCCATTGTTAAAATTTAATAACCTGAACGGCCCTGATGGGACTTGAACAATTGTATCCAGCTCCCAGTTTGTAGGTTTGTTCACTCCAACTCTCTTTGATACCGGTAATTTTTTCATCCGATCTGCGTAAAGCAAAATATCCATCTTAACTCCCGATTCTGATTGGGTCAATTGGTATGTAAGTACCTCAAAGTTTTTATCAGTTAACCTTTTTGACACCTCTTCCTTCATAGATTTCTTAAATATAATGGCCAGCGAATCAGGTTGAGAAGAGACATTTACAATCAGAGAAAGAAACATGTTATCTTTCAGTATCTTGTTGTAAACATCGCTTTGACTAAAATACTCATCCATTGTAAAATTTGAAAATGATCCGTTTGCAAATTCTTCAATAATATCCTTACCTCCAATAATGATCCACCCTCCAGTTTTGCAGTAAAACTTCTCTTCTGTATATGAAAATAGCTCCCCAAAAAGATCTGCAATTGCTCCTTTATGCCTAAAAATTTCTACCTGACCATCTTTCGCCTCTTTTTTAATGTTTGCCTTTATAAGAGTGACCCATCTCAGAGTTCCTCCATATGGTATCAAAGCAATTGACAACTCCTGGGGATTAAGAGAGAGAAACCAACTCTGATGCTCCTCTAAACTAAGTGAATTCAGCTTTTTATATAACTCCTTATACTCCCTGTACACACTGAAAAAGTTTTTAAAGTCTTTCAGAGGGAAGGTAAGCATTGCAAATGTATTGTAAGGTAAAATTTTCCATGCTTTCAACTCGCCTCCTTCATTGTTTTTAAATACTTCAGAATAGTTTCCAACTCCTTTCATGTTCAGAAATTCACCCTTGTAGCTCTGACATGTTGGATTAAACTCTCCATTGAGAGTTGTCCATGAGCTGAATTTTGAAAAAAAATCTGAATAACCCCAGAATTTCCTGTCCATTATGCTGGAAAAAATCTTTCCGATATTCTGATGATTTATAAGGAGAATATTATCTTCTTTTACCGATTTTTTCAAAACCTTTGCAAAGTCATGATTGTCGAGGATTGAAGTTTTCGATAAGAGATGCCTTATTGAAGATTCCAGCACGATTGGAGATGTGCTTGCAATTAACTGATCCTTATAAATCGAAAACAGTACCCCTTTTGAGATAAATATATCCACTCCGTTAAACCCTCTTTTTGTGCACTTAGGATAGGCTTTTAAAATGCATTTTAAAAGCATTTCCTTATCAATAGATTTGTCTGACAGGTCAGTACAAAAAAGGAGAGAAAGATCATTTTTGGCTGAATAATGAACAGAAAACGACATTTCCGAATTTGATAACTCCTTTAAAGAAAGCATGTCATAACTGATTTTATCAATAGAGCCTAATAGTTTCATAAGCTCATTATCATCTTTAATGAATCTCGAAAAAAGACTGCTCGTATCCATAAATGACTTCTTCAGAACTGAGATATTCCTGAAGCTGAATATTGCAACGGCATCTACCGGTATAGCTATAGCATTTTTTAAAACAACCCCTCTTTTATCAATCTCCTCGGCTGTTTTTTTCCTGTTAATTAAAAAAAAAGCGACCCCCCCACCCAAAAGTAATAAAACTATGGGTAGAACAATGAATATATATCTCCTGTTTATGATTAACATTAGCTTACAAAGTTATTAAAAAATAAAAAAAGGAACAAAAATAAAAAAATGTCAAAAAATTTATAATTTTGCACACAAATTACTACAATTTATATTAAATCATTTACAAATTATAATACATATGGACTCTTTTCTTAATTATAATATTAATCCGGTTGTGGCCCAGCTCAATAAGTACCCGACAGATTTTACCAAGAAAGATATTATTAAATACATCATCGACAAAGGTGTCAGAATCCTCAATTTCAGATATGTTGCATCAGACGGAAGGCTTAAGACATTGAATTTCCCCGTTACCAGTTACCAGTATCTGGATACAGTTTTATCTTATGGAGAAAGAGTAGATGGTTCAAATCTGTTTCCTTATATAGAAACAGGCTCGAGTGATCTTTATGTTATTCCGAGATTCTCAACCGCTTACCTAGATCCCTTTGCAAAAATTCCAACTCTTGGCTTGTTGTGTTCATACTTTACCAAGGAGGGATTACCACTTGACAGTGCTCCCGAAAACACTCTTCTTAAAGCAGCCAGATCATTTACAAAGAACACCAGTTATGTTTTTGAAGCTATGGGAGAACTTGAGTTTTACATAGTTAATAATAAACAGAATAACTATTTGATTCCAGATCAAAAGGGTTATCACGAATCCGAACCCTTCACAAAATTTGAACAATTCCGTTGCGATTTAATGAATCTTATTGCTCAGACAGGTGGTCAGATAAAATATGGACACTCAGAGGTGGGGAACTTTACGCTGGATAACAAAACCTATGAGCAGAACGAGATTGAATTTCTTGTTTCGCCTGTTGAACAGGCTGCCGATCAATTGGTCATGGCAAAATGGATTATAAGAACTCTTGCTTACAAATACGGTCTTGATATAACATTTGCACCAAAAATTACTGCAGGAAAGGCGGGTAGTGGCCTCCACTTCCACACCAGAATGGTTAAGGATGGAAATTCAGTTATGATTAAAGATGGCAAACTTTCTCAGGAATCACTTACTGCTATTGCAGGATATATGAGGTGTGCATCTTCATTAACTGCTTTTGGAAATACAAATCCCACATCATACTTCAGACTTGTTCCTAATCAGGAAGCACCAACAAGTATATGCTGGGGCGACAGGAACAGATCTGTTCTGGTAAGAGTTCCCCTGGGATGGACAAGTGATAATGACATGCTATCCACAGCAAATCCGCTTGAAGATTCGGGGATAAGAAGATCTCCCGATAAACAGACAGTGGAGATGCGCTCACCGGACGGGTCTGCAGATGTTTATCATATGTTGGCGGGTTTGGCCGTTGCAGCAAGAACCGGTTTTGAGATGGCTGATGCGCTGCAGGTAGCAGAGAGAACATATGTAGATGTGAACATTCACGATGCGGAAAATGAATCAAGATTAAGTTCTTTGGAACAACTTCCCTCCTCCTGCTTTGAATCTGCACAAGAACTGTCTTCAAAAAGAGAGATTTATGAGAAAGATGGAGTCTTTAGTCCGGATCTGACAGATGGTATTATCAAAAAACTAATCTCATATAACGACATCAGCATCCGTGATGAGATAAAGAATAGTCCGGAAAAAATAGCTGAGTTGCTCGAAATGTATTATCACTGTGGCTAATTGCTAATTGCCAATCTCAGAAAGGAACTTAATTCTAACAAGTCTTATCTCCTCCTCAGTATAACCTCGTCCGAGTTCATCGACTGCCTCTTTTAAAGAGTCAGTCGATGCCTCTGTTTTAAAATACTCATAAATGTCGTCCACCTTGTCATCATCTACTGTTTGTCTTATATAGTAGTCAATATTTAATTTTGTTCCTGAATTTACAATTGATTCAATCTCATCAAGAAGATCTTCCATCTCAATACCCTTGGACTCTGCAATATCTTCAAGCGGAAGCTTTCTGTCTATACTTGTAATTATGTAAACCTTATTAACTGATTTGTTAACTACAGATTTTACAACTAAGTCCAAAGGCCTTTCTATTTCATTTTCTGCCACATATTTAGCAATAAGATCTATAAAGTCTTTTCCAAATTTTTTAGCTTTTCCCTCTCCTACCCCCTGACAGTTTTTAAGCTCTTCAAGAGTAATGGGGTATTGCAATGACATGTCTTCAAGCGATGGATCATGGAAAATTACAAAAGGGGGCAGATTTAGTCGTTTAGACATCGAGTGACGCAGATCTTTGAGCATTGCGAGAAGTGTGACGTCTCCCCCGCCGCCTGCCTTACTGCTGCCTGCGGCAACAATATCGTTATCCTCATCTGACTCGACAAATTCTCTGTCTTCTGTAAGCAAAATTGAGTGTGGATTTTCCAAAAATTTTAACCCCTCCTCAGTACAGGTAAGAAGACCATACTTCTCAATATCCTTTTCCAGAAGATGATGAATCAGAGCCTGTCTGATTACTGCCATCCAAAATCTCGTTCCTTTGGATTTTCCAATCCCGAAAAGTTCGTGATTGTGGTGATTGTAGGATTTAATTATTGAATTGTTTACCCCGGCCAGTATGTTCGCAATATGGTCTGCTTTGAACTGCTCCTTCATACTTGAAATAAGATCCAGGATAAGTGCAACATCCTCTTTACCTTCAAACTGTTTTTTTGGATAAAGACAATTGTCACAAGACCCGCAATTATCTTGCAGATAACTCTCCCCAAAATAGTTAAGCAGAACTTTTCTGCGACATACATTTGATTCTGCATATGAAACAGTCTCCATGAGCAATTGTCTGCCAATTTCCTGTTCAGAAATTGGTTTGCCCTGCATAAACTTCTCAAGCTTCTGAATATCTTTATAAGAATAGAATGTAATGCATTGCCCCTCTCCTCCGTCTCTTCCTGAACGGCCGGTCTCCTGATAATAACCTTCCAGACTTTTAGGAATGTCATAGTGTATTACAAACCGGACATCGGGTTTATCTATACCCATGCCAAAGGCTATTGTTGCAACAATCACTTCGATCTCCTCCATCAGAAATTTATCCTGAGTTGAGGCTCTTGTTCCTGCATCAAGTCCGGCGTGGTAGGGAAGTGCTCTTATACCATTAACCGACAACAACTCTGCAACATCTTCTACTTTTTTTCTGCTCAGGCAGTAGATGATTCCGGTTTTACCGGCATTGTTTTTGATAAATCTGATAATTTCCCTGTCTATATTTATCTTGGGCCTTATTTCGTAATAAAGATTTGGACGGTTGAATGACGATTTAAATACCCTCGCATTCTGCATGCCAAGGTTCTTTTGAATATCACTCTGTACTTTTGGTGTTGCAGTAGCAGTAAGCGCAATTACAGGGGCTTTGCCGATTTCCTGAATTATCGGATATATTCTTCTGTACTCCGGCCTGAAATCGTGCCCCCACTCAGAAATACAATGGGCCTCATCAACTGCATAAAAAGAAATTTTTATCTGCTTTAATAAAAGGATATTATCCTCTTTTGTTAACGACTCCGGAGCTACATACAACAACTTTGTAAGTCCGGAGAGAAGATCATCACGGACCTCCTGAATCTGGCTCTTGTTAAGAGAAGAGTTTAAAAAATGAGCAATTCCGTCTTTCTCTTCTACAAAGCCACGTATAGCATCTACCTGGTTTTTCATAAGAGCTATCAATGGAGATATTATAATAGCCGTCCCATCCATTACAAGAGCAGGGAGTTGATAACAAAGAGACTTTCCCCCACCCGTAGGCATAAGGACAAAGGCATCATTTCTCTTGATCAGATGCATGATAATCTCCTCCTGATCCCCTTTAAAAGTATTAAAACCAAAAAAAGTCTTTAATTGGTCGTGCAAAAATTCAGAAGTGATCTGCATATACTATTGGAAAAATTACTGTAGAAATTGACAAAATAAGTTACCTTTGCGAATCTAAGTTATCTATTTGTTTTCTCATCACAAAATTTTTATGAATATTTCTAAGAGAGACCTGATAAATATCGCACAGGGAGTCGTTGAAAAGGAGGCCGCAGCTGTTGCAAGTCTTAAAGGCTATATTGATGAGCAATTTCTTGATGTTCTTGACCTCATTTTTCAAAGCAAAGGACGTCTCATAGTTACAGGTATTGGCAAAAGTGCAATTATTGCCAACAAAATTGTTGCCACACTTAATTCAACCGGAACACCTTCTATATTTATGCATGCAGCTGATGCAATTCATGGTGATCTCGGAATAATTCTGGAAGATGATATAGTTCTCTGCCTCTCAAAGAGTGGAGACACATCAGAGATAAAGGTTTTAGTTCCTTTGATCAAAAAAATGGGTAACAAGGTTATTGCAATGGTCTCAAATTGCGACTCTTTTCTCGCACGGCAAGCTGATTTCGTAATTCGCGCAACCGTAGATTCAGAGGCATGTCCAAACAACCTTGCTCCTACATCAAGCACAACAACACAATTGGTTATGGGAGACACGCTGGCAGTATGCCTGCTTAAGATGAGGGGTTTTTCACAACAAGATTTTGCAAAGATTCACCCTGGAGGATCGTTGGGTAAAAAGTTATATACCCGCGTTAAAGATCTTATTGACAAAGATATCAAACCTCATGTTTATGAAGAGGAGAGCATTCAGAATACAATAATCAACATCTCCTCCAACAGGCTGGGAGCTACAGTTGTAGTTGATAAAGAGAGTAACCTTCTGGGAATCATTACCGATGGAGATGTCAGAAGGATGCTTGAGAAAGGTTTTAGCCTTAAATCATTAAAGGCTAAGGATATTATGTCTAAAAATCCCAAAACCATTGAGGCCGATGAATTGGCCGTAAATGCTTTTGAACTGATGGAAAAGAACAAAATTACCTCTGTGATTGTTTTAGAAAGAGGAAAATATATTGGTTTAGTACATATACATGATATTATCAGAGAAGGAATTGTATGACATATTTTAACCCAAATGAAATTGGAATGGCAAATGGAAATTATTTTGCTCTTCCATACAAGTTAGAAGAATCAGAAATAGCTTTGCTATCTCTCCCCTGGGATGTTACAACATCATATCGGGCGGGTAGTCATAAGGGTCCACAGGCGATAATTGACGCATCTCTGCAGGTAGATCTGTTTGATACCTTAGTGCCTGATGCCTGGGAGACTCTTATTGGTACTGTTCCTATCGAAGACTCAATTTTAAAAAAAAACACAAAGTATAGAAAAGCAGCCGAAAGTATTATCGAAAAACTTAAGGGAGGGATCGATTGCAGATTGCTTCAGGATGAGCTCGACAGTGTCAACAAGGCTTCAAAAGAGCTAAATCAATTTGTGTATAAGGCTTGCAATGAATTAATTAAAAATGGGAAACTTGTTGGGGTCGTGGGGGGAGATCATAGTGTTCCACTTGGAAACATGAAAGCTGTTTCTGAAAATTATGAGGAGTTTGGGATTTTGCATATTGATGCACACGCAGATCTCAGGATTGCCTACGAAGGATTCCTCTATTCTCATGCATCCATTATGTACAATGCACTTAACGAAATTCATCAGATTTCTCAACTTACTCAGGTGGGAATAAGAGATTTTTGTCAGGAGGAGTCCGATATTGTCAACAGTGATCCAAGGATACGTTGTTTTACCGATATTGAGTTAAAAAAAAACAGTTTCGAAGGTAAACTCTGGAAAAAACAGTGTGAAGAGATAATTGCTTCCCTTCCGGATAATGTTTATATAAGCTTTGACATTGATGGTCTGTCTCCTGAACTTTGTCCGAATACAGGAACTCCTGTTCCAGGTGGACTTAGCTTTCGCGAAGTTGATTTTCTGCTATTTTTGTTAGCAACTTCCAACAGGAAAATTGTGGGTTTTGATCTTTGTGAGGTATCCCCTGGAGAAGATGGGGAGTGGGATGCCAATGTTGGCGCCAGAATCCTTTATAAACTATGTATCTATTCTAAACTTAACCAAAAAAACCAGACTACTATAGACGATGACTAATGTCTTTTCAAAGCCAAAGGTTAACAGACGAATAGAGATTCGTAATATCTTCAACACCTTTTTTAAGAATCAGTCCAACGGAGGGATTGTTTTGCTTAGTTGTGCCATATTGGCAATAATAATTGCCAATGTGACACAACTAAACTTTCTGGACAACATCTGGGATCAAAAATTTGGCTTTTTTATTGGCACGGGCAAAATTGAGATGACGCTGAAGCATTGGATCAACGATGGATTAATGGCAATCTTTTTCTTTGTTGTAGGTCTGGAAATAAAAAGAGAGATGCTTGCTGGTGAACTGTCATCGCTTAAACAGGCAAGCTTACCCATCATTGCTGCAATCGGAGGCATGGCGCTACCTGCCTTGATTTATTCCATATTCAATTATGGTAGCGACAGTCAGAATGGCTGGGGCATTCCAATGGCAACTGACATTGCTTTTGCACTTGGAATTTTATCGCTGCTCGGAAAAAGAATTCCGGTCTCGTTGAAAATTTTTCTTACGGCTCTTGCTATCGTGGATGATCTGGGAGCCATTGTAGTTATAGCCCTTTTTTACCCTGCTCATGCAATTCAACCGGAACTGCTTATATATTCAGGGGGGATTATTCTCCTTCTGATCCTTTTCAACAGACTAAACATTCACAATGCCTTTTTTTATGTAATTCCCGGAATATTATTATGGTTTTTTATATTGGGATCTGGAATTCACGCGACAATAGCCGGAGTTCTTCTTGCTATGACAATACCGGGCAGGACATCAATTAACGAGGTCAGGTTTTATGTACATTGCAAGTTTTTGCTCGATAAATTCAAAGCTGCAGGTAACCACGAAGTTATGGTACTGGCAAATCCGGCTCAACAGCAGATTATCCAAAGTATGCATAACAATTTAAAATCTATTAATCCATTGATGTATCGTCTCGAACGCTCTCTCAATCCTTGGGTTACTTTTTTAATTATGCCAGTATTTGCGCTTGCAAATGCAGGTGTAGAATTTAACAGCACTCTGTTTTCAGCTCCGTTCCCTCCTATTTCAGAAGGAATTTTTGCCGGACTTTTACTGGGTAAGCCATTTGGCATTTTCTTTGCAAGCTGGATTGCCTGTAAGTTAAAGATTGCTAAACTTCCGGCAGGTGTAAAATGGAGCCAGATATTTTCTTTGGGAATTATTGCGGGAATTGGATTTACAATGTCTATCTTTATCGATAATTTGGCATTTACCGATTCAACATTAGTTGATACCGGAAAGGTGACTATTTTAATTACCTCGTTTGTTGCTGCAGTATTTGGATTAATTGCTATTTATGTTTCAACAAAATCGAATATTAAGAACCAAACCAATTAATAATAAATAAAAAATGAAAACAATCAAATTTCTTTCCATCATCGCTTTAGCAGCTTTAGTGACCTACTCTTGCGGTGAGAAAAAAACTTCTGTTCCCGGTGCTTTAACTAAGGCCGAAATTGACTCTGCAAGTTATGCTGTAGGGGTTTCTCTTGGCAGCATGGTTAAACAAGCCAATTTTGGAGACCTTAATCTTAAAGAGGTAAACAAAGCTATAGCCGACGTCATTGGGGACAAAACTCTAAAAATTGACCTCAACAAAGCCAATGAGGTTATACAAGGCTTCGTGGTTAAGAGACAAGCAGCAGTTGCAGCAGAAAACAAAGAGAAGGGCGGAGCTTTTCTTAAAGAGAACGGAACTAAAGACAGCGTAGTTACAACTGCCAGCGGTCTTCAATACAAAATTATTAAAGAAGGAACAGGCATTAAACCTGTTGCAGAAGACACTGTACAAGTTAACTACAAAGGGACTCTTATTGATGGTAAAGAATTTGACTCCTCTTATACAAGAGGCGAACCGGTTTCTTTCCCACTGAATGGTGTTATAAAAGGTTGGACAGAAGGGCTGCAATTAGTTGGAGAAGGTGGCAAAATCAGACTTTTCATTCCTGCAGAATTAGGCTATGGTGAGCAACAAGCCGGCCCGACAATTGGTCCTAACTCAACTCTTATTTTTGACGTTGAGTTGCTAAAAGTTAAAAAATCAACTGCAACTCCGGAGGTTGCTGCTAAAGTAACTTCTGTTGCACCTGTTAAAAAATAATTATGGCATTAGAGATTACAGGTAAACTTATTAAAAAACTCCCTCAGCAATCAGGCACCAGCACAAAAGGTGAATGGAAAAAGCAGGAGTTTATTATTGAAACTCAGGAGAGCTTTCCAAGAAAAATCTGTATGAATGTTTGGGGGGCGGAAAAGGTAGATGAGCTCACAGGTTATGGAGAGGGAGAGCACTTAAAGGTTTCTGTTAATATTGAGTCCAGAGAATTTAACCAAAGATGGTATACAGACGTTCGGGCATGGAAAATCGAAAGAGTTTCCGAAGGCGCTCAGGACCAGTCCAGACCACGGGCAACCGAACAGCCGGAAACTACAGATCCCTTCTCATCTGATGGCGGAGAGGATGATCTGCCGTTCTAAACATAGTAAAAGAGGGTGTCCAAAATGTAATTTTTGGAGCCCTCTTTTTTGTTAATATTTTTCTATGGACGGTTACGTACCGATGGATTATCTATAACTGTACCAATGTCACGTCTCCACCAGGTCATCTGTCGTTTTGCATATCTCCGGGTATTTCTCTTTATCAAGTCTATAGCTTCTTCTATAGAACATTTCCCATCTAAATATTCAAATAATTCTCTGTAGCCTACAGTCTTTAAGGCTGGTCGCTCTCTATAAGGATACAGAGTTCTGACTTCTTCAAGTAACCCTTGTTCCATCATCAAATCTACCCTCCTGTTTATTCTGGCATACAGTTCCTCTCTCGGCTTTTCAATAAAAAGTTTTTCTATCTCAAAATCTCTGGTTTTGCTCTTAAAATTTTTAAAAGAGGAAAAAGTCTTTCCTGTTGCAAAAAAAACCTCAAGTGCCCTTACAACTCTTTGTGGATTTGAAATATCTATTGTCTCATAGCTCTCTCTGTCCAAAAGCCTGAGTTCCATTCTCAACGATTCCAGTCCGTCATTTTTCAAACGTTGCATAAGTGTTTCTCTTAATGGTATATCAGCAGGAGGAAAATTATCAATGCCCCTGCAAACAGCGTCCACATAGAGTCCAGATCCGCCTGCCATCACCAATGAGTCGTGAGTTTTGAAAAGATCTTCCAGCAAAGCAAGAGTTTCTACTTCATATTTTCCGGCAGTATATAAGTCGTGAATAGAATGAGAAAATATGAAATAGTGCTTTACTGCGGAGAGTTGTTCCGGGGTTGGCGGTGCTGTTCCTATTCTGAGCTCACGATAAATCTGACGAGAATCACAGGAGATAACAGGGGAACCCAGTTTTATGGCCAAATCTACTGCATATTCAGTTTTTCCGGCAGCAGTCGGGCCGATAATAATAATAAGTTTTTTTTTAGACATCAGATTCAGATTATCCCTCCTCTCCTTCTGGTAGTTCATCAACCTGAAAAAGGGGATCTGAGTCATTCAACTCGATCATCTGTTCAAAGTCATCATAATTATCAGAAAATTGGTCCGGATTTTTCCCTTTTTCTGCAATCAGTCTGGGATAAGATCTTCTGGAAAGTTCCTCCTCCCGGGAAAGGAGTTCAAGGGTAATTGCCCTGTCTTTAAATGTATCATATACATAAAGCAGTTTTGACTGGCCCGATGAGATAGTTTTTTCAAGAGATATGGAGTCCATAGTGCCATCTCCCATATCAAACAGACCATACTCTGCTTTTATCTTATTATTTTTATCCAATCCCCTGAACATTACTATCTGATCAGGAGCAAAGCCAAGATCATTCTGCAGGAAAAGATGAAAGGAGTAGAGAGAAGTATTCCCTCTTACCTCGTACTCTCTTAAGAAAATCTTATTCCCTGCAATAGTGGCTTTGTATCTATAAACCATCTCAGATATATTTTAAGCGAAGTTAAATATTATTTAGTAAAAACTCTAAACTATTTACTCCGTCTGCATAATCGTCTATTGATGGATATTGCGCTTTACCAAATTCAATATCCGAATTTTTAAAATTCCTGCTTACCACACCCTGCAGATGAAATCTGTTTGAATCTGTAAATTCAAATATTTCACTGAGATTACCGTATTTTAATATTTTGATCACTCCCATCGGAGGTGGAAAGTCTGAAATATCCCTCAAAAGATAGAAACCTCCGTCTATGTACCAAATGTTCTGCATAGATGCAATAGCCTTTTGGTATCTGTATGCGGACAGATAGTCTTCGCTGATTATTATTCTGCCAATATTTTTAAAAGCTTCAATCAATAAATCAAATGAGTATCCATCGGGAACCAGCAGAGTGCTGACACTTCTGCAACCCATACCATAGTATAAAAAAACATCTTTCGACAGCCTGTATAGCTCATTAATTGTTTCATTACCAGATAAAATTGCAATACTCGACCTGGAGCCTCTTACAATTTTGGGAATTTCACGATAATTATATTCAAAAAATTTTGCAGCTTCTTCTCCTCCTGCTGCCAACAAAAGATGAATGTTCTCCGGGAGATTCCTGGTAAATTCAACTCTTCCGCTCCAGTATGGATTAATTTCACAAAGCATCCGGAAAAGAGCAGGAAGTAAAAACCTGTCCTTGCCGGAAAGTTTTACTTGGGCCTTGCAGCCTGATGCCAGAGAGACTAAGAAGTCATGAAACCCCACAAGAGGGAGATTGCCGGCCATAATGATGCCAACAATACAATTTCTCTCTAACAATCGATTTTTATATGGCACTAACCAATTACTCAAACAATTGCTATTGAGGAATTTTTCACAAATTGCCTTTAACGCCTCTTTTTGCATGCTGATTGAAAAAAGAGGATTAACATACAATGAATCTTCAAAAGCATTCTTTAACAGAGTATTGTCCGAAAGACCCTGCAATGAGGCATCAACTGATTCTCTCAGTAATGAAAAGTCCCTGATAAAAACTTCTTTATACATTTTGCAAATTTAGTAAAAAGAGGCTAATTTTACCAAACGCTATGAATGTCATATGAGTGAATATTCTCCCATAGATTCCTATAAATCAATATCAAAGGCCTCTACCGGTATTTATAAAGAACTTGGAAGCAAATTTCTCTCTTTTGCTTATCCTGTATCCTCAGAAGAGGAGATCAAAAATATCTTGTCTGAATTAAGAAAAAGCTATTTTGACGCAAAGCACCATTGTTACGCTTACCGTATAGGTATTAATGGTGAAATCTGGAGAGCAAATGATGATGGAGAGCCCTCCTCCTCTTCCGGTAAGCCGATTCTTGGACAGCTCCTTTCCAAAGAGATCAGTGATGTGCTGGTAGTAGTGGTTAGATATTTCGGAGGTGTAAAATTGGGGGTGCCGGGATTGATACGAGCATATAAATCTGCAGCAATTGACGCTATTAACAATACGGATATCGTAGAAAAAATTGCTGTAAGGAATATAAAATTCAGTTTTGACTATGAACAGACAAATTCCATCATGAAACTTATAAAGGATCTATCTGCAAATATCTTGGAACAGCAATTTGACAACATTTCCGTGATAAAGGCGAGCATAAGAAAGAGTAACTTTGAAAGATTTGCAGGGTCACTTAAGGAGATGGGAGGGGAAATTTTAAATAGCTAATACAAACATAATCAATATAAATACATATGCCAAAAAACCTAATATCTATTCAGGATTTTTCTAAAGATGAAATTTTGGAAGTACTTAAGATGGCCGATGAGTTTGAAAAAAATCCTTCCCAGCCAATATTCCGGGACAAGGTTATTGCCAGTATCTTTTTTGAACCATCAACCAGAACTCGCTTGAGTTTTGAAACCGCAGCCAATAGATTGGGAGCAAGAGTTATTGGTTTTTCAGATGCCGGAAATACAAGTGTAACCAAAGGTGAAACTATCAAGGATACAATTAAAATGGTGTCGAATTACGCAGATCTTATAGTCATGCGTCACCCGTTGGAAGGGAGTGCACGGTATGCATCTGAAATATCACCCGTTCCTGTAATAAATGCCGGTGATGGCTCTAATCAGCATCCGTCCCAGACTCTGCTCGACCTCTACTCAATTCAAAAAACACAAGGCAAGCTGGATAATCTTTATATTAATATAGTGGGTGATCTCAAATATGGCAGGACGGTACATTCATTGCTTCAGGCTATGTCTCATTTTAATCCTACATTCCTGTTCACAGCTCCGGAAGAGTTAAAATTACCTAATGAGTACAAGGAGTATCTGAAGAAACGAAACATACGTTTTGAGGAGACCAGAAATCTGATGGATGGCATCAGTCAGTCAGATATACTGTATATGACCAGGGTTCAGAGGGAACGTTTTACTGATGCAATTGAATATGAGCGCGTTAAAAATGTATATAGTTTAAATAATTCCATGTTGGAAGGAGCAAAATCAAATATGAAAATACTTCATCCTCTTCCAAGAGTAAATGAAATCGCTATAGATGTAGATGACAACGACCATGCATATTATTTCGATCAGGCGAGAAACGGGGTCTTCACCAGAATGGCAATTATCGCAAAACTTTTTGGTAACAATTAAATATTATTAGTAATGGAAAAACATCTAAAAGTGAGTGCTATAAAAAACGGAACTGTTTTGGATCACATTCCGGCAGATCAACTGTTTAAAGTAATAGATATATTAGGTCTCAACAATAGTAGCAATCAAATTACATTTGGCACAAATCTGGATAGTAAACTTCTTGGGAAAAAAGCTATTATTAAAATTTCCGACAGATACTTTGAAAGTGATGAAATTAACCGGATCGCACTTATTGCTCCGCAGGCTAAAATCAATATCATTCATGACTTCGAAGTAGTTGAAAAGAGGATACTTTCAATCCCTTCTTCCATAAAGGGGATTGTTAAATGTATGAACCCTGTTTGTATTACTAACCATCAACCAGTTGAAACTCTTTTTACTACAATATATGACAAACATGAGCTTCAGTTGCTATGTCACTATTGTGAAAAAATCACCGATAAGAATAATTTAAAAATTATAAGCAGTAACTATTCTCAACCTATCAATTGATGGATTTTTGGCTGATTATCCTTTGGATTTAACATTTTTTAGCTACCTTTGAGGTAAAATCAAAACATTTATTAAAAATATATTCTTATGAAAGTCGCTTACAACTTTAATGCAGGACCTTGTGTTCTGCCAAGAACAGCTGTTCAGGCAGCTATTGATGCTCTTCTTGATTTCAAAGGCACCGGAATGTCTGTTATAGAGGTGTCTCATCGTTCAAAAGAGTGGGAAGCAACTATGGAGGAGTGCCGTGCACTTTGGAAAGAGATCCTGAATATACCTGAAGAATATCACATTTTGTTCCTCGGCGGTGGTGCAAGTATGCAGTTTCTTTATGTAGCAATGAATCTGCTTGAAAACAAAGCAGGATATCTCGAGACTGGCGTTTGGGCCAAAAAAGCCATTAAGGAAGCAAAAGGATTTGGCAGCGTTTTGACAGTTGCGTCTTCTGCAGATAAGAATTATTCATATATCCCAAAAGGATATGATATTCCGGAAGATCTTGACTACTTCCACATTACAACCAATAATACCATTTACGGCACAGAGATACACGAAGATATGGATTCTCCTGTGAATCTTGTGGCAGATATGTCATCTGATATAATGAGCCGCCCCGTTAATATAAGCAAGTATGCTCTTATTTATGGTGGCGCACAAAAAAATGTTGGTCCGGCAGGTGTTACCTTTGTAATAGTCCGCGAGGATATTCTTGGGAAAGTTTCACGCTACCTTCCAACTATGCTTGACTACAGAATCCATATTAAAGAGGACTCTATGTTCAACACACCTCCTGTATTTTCAATTTTCGTAATGAATGAGACACTTAAGTGGTTAAAAAATCTGGGGGGCCTTAAAATTATGTATAAGATGAATCAGGAAAAGGCTGCTCTGCTTTACGATGAAATTGACAGAAACAAAATGTTCGTTGGAACAGCCGAAAGAGAGGACCGCTCAATTATGAATATCTGTTTTGTAATGTCAGAAGAGTATAAAGATAAAGAGGAGACATTTATGACATTTGCAAAAGAGAGGGGAATGGTTGGCATTAAGGGACACCGTTCTGTTGGTGGATTCCGTGCATCTACATATAATGCCTGTCCACCTGAGAGTGTAAAAGCACTGGTATCCTGCATGCAGGAGTTTGAAAAAAATAACGGCTAATCATTATCAACAAAGAAATTAAAGAGATGAAAGTTTTGATTGCGACAGAGAAACCGTTTGCTAAGGCTGCGGTAGAGGGAATAAGATCAATTGTAGAAGAGGCCGGTCATACTTTGACTCTCCTCGAAAAATATACAGCAGAAGAACAATTTTATGCAGCAGCTTCAGATGCAGATGCAATTATAGTGCGTTCGGACAAATTGACCAAAGAGGTTGTTGCCGCTGCCAAAAAACTTAAAATAGTAGTGCGTGCAGGAGCCGGTTTCGATAATCTTGATCTTGATGCCTGCACTGAAAAAGGTATTGTTGCAATGAATACCCCAGGACAAAATTCGAATGCAGTTGCAGAACTTGCACTTGGAATGATGATCTATATATCAAGGAACTGCTTTTCCCCCGGCACAGGAAGTGAACTTAAGGGTAAGTCAATCGGTATACACGCCTATGGAAATGTTGGCAAACTGGTTGCTAAACTTGCACTTGGTTTTAACATGAATGTTTATGCATTTGATCCATTCGTAAAAGCAGAGGTGATTGAAAAAGACGGTGTTATTCCTGTTGCTTCAATTGAGGAGTTGTATAGCAAATCAGATTTTTTGTCTCTTCATATTCCTGCTACCGCGGAAACTAAAAAATCTGTGGGATACCATCTTCTTTCAAAACTTCCTAAGGGTGCTTGTATTGTAAACACAGCCCGTAAAGAGGTTATCAACGAAGAAGAGCTTGTTAAAATTCTTGAGGAGAGGACAGATTTAAAATATATCACAGACATTGCTGCCGACAACCAGGCAGAACTTAACGAGAAATTTGGCATCAGAGTATTTGCCAGTCCCAAAAAGATGGGTGCAGAGACCGCGGAAGCAAATGTTAATGCCGGGCTTGCTGCTGCAAACCAGATTATCAGGTTCTTTGCAACAGGTGATAAGACATTCCAGTTAAACAAATAGCAGTTAACTTAAGAAATAAGAATATAAGATGGTAAAAGTAAAACCGTTTGCTGCCCTCAGACCACCTAAGACTATTGCTGTGGAAGTGGCTTCACGTCCTTATGATGTGTTAAACTCTGCTGAAGCTCAGGCAGAAGCAGGAGAAAAGTCACTATTACATATTATTAAACCTGAGATAGACTTTAATCCGATAATTGACGAACACTCTAAAGAGGCCTACGACAAAGCCGTTGAGAACTTCAGAAATTGGCAGCAGAGAGGCTGGCTCGTACAGGATAAAAAAGAGATGTACTACATTTATGCCCAGACAATGGAAGGAAGAACCCAGTACGGTTTGGTAGTTGGTGCAAATGTAAACGATTATCTGACAGGAAAAATCAAGAAACATGAACTTACACGCAAGGATAAAGAGGAAGATCGAATGATTCACGTTCGCATTCAGAATGCCAATGTAGAACCGGTCTTCTTTGCCTATCCGGACAATAAAGAGATAAATTCCATAGTGGAGAAAATTGTTAATTCGAAAGCTGCAGAGTACGATTTTGTTGCAGAAGATGGCTTTGGTCATCACTTCTGGATAATTGACGATAACACTATTATTAATCGTATTACAGAGATATTTGCTACAATACCTGCGTTTTATGTTGCAGACGGTCATCACAGAACAGCAGCAGCAGCTCTCGTTGGCCAGGAAAAACGAAACCAAAATCCCAATCACACAGGTGAAGAGGAATACAATTATTTTCTGGCTGTAGTATTTCCTGAGAGTCATCTGAAGATTATCGACTACAACCGACTGGTAAAGGATCTTAACGGAATGACGCCAGAAGAACTAATCTTGAAACTAAAAACTGACTTTGTGGTTGAAGATAAAGGAACAGATATTTATAAACCAGAGGCTCTTCATAACTTTGCTATGTATCTTCAGGGACACTGGTACTCACTCACAGCAAAACCCGGTACTTTTAATGATAATGACCCTATTGGAGTTCTGGATGTCACTGTCCTCTCTAACCTTATATTCGACAAGTTGTTGGATATTAATGACCTCAGAACATCTAAAAGAATCGATTTCGTAGGTGGTATCCGCGGACTCGGAGAACTTAAGAGACGGGTAGATTCAGGTGAGATGGCTGTCGCTTTTGCACTCTACGCTGTTTCTATGCAACAACTTATTGATATTGCAGACACTGGTAATATTATGCCTCCAAAGACAACCTGGTTTGAACCAAAACTGAGAAGCGGACTTGCAATACACAAACTCGACTAATCTATTCTGCTTAATTTAAGTCGTTTATTTACAAACACCAAAAATAGACTTATGGCAGTTGTTGATGCTGCCATAAATAACAGGTAGATAAATAAAAAAATTCTGGATTTTGACAGGTCAAAGAACGGATACAGATAATCCTGAAAGGCGAAAGCAAGGAACAATCCCCAAATCATAAATATCACAGGATATATAAGCCATTTAACTATAAATCTGTATTCCAGTTTTCTCTCCTCAAAGATAAGCCAGTAGAAAAACATCAGTGGCGGAGAGAGGTAATGAAGGAGGTCGGATGCCACTTTATGAAGACCCTGGGCGGTAGAAGTTGGTGCCAGCAGCGTTGCAAATGTTATCCCGGTTAGTATTATATATGAAGTAAACGGGCTGAGAAGACTTTTAAAAACAGGGGTTTCCCGATACTTTTTACAATTGGTTAATGCGAGGAACGAATATATCATGATCAGAACATTTGACTGAATCGTGAAAAATTTGAAAATTGACAACCCTTTCCAGATGTTATCATCGATAGTATTGGCATATATATCTATAACAACGCCTAAAAACGTTGTTATCAGAATTAAAGATAGCAGTAACTGTTTGAGTCCTTTTCTTTGCATACTCAAATAAACTTTCAGAGTATTTTTACAATACAATGTTAAGGTGTATTTATTGCATATACAAATAATAGCATGCAAATTTTGTTTTATTAAATTATTATATTACATTTGCACATTAATAGAGTGTTAGCTCCTATTATTCAAAGCATCTGGCTTTTTCTGTTTTTTTAAAAAAATTTTATTAAGTAGACTTTCGTTTTTAACACTCAATCAATCAATTATTTATTTATTTTATTAAAGTTTATTTAATGAACATTTTTATTTCAAACTTAAGTTACGGCGTTAATGATGCCGATCTTAAAGAGCTATTCGGCGAATTCGGAGAGATTACTTCCGCTAAAGTAATTACAGACAGGGAAACAGGCAGATCAAGGGGATTTGGCTTTGTAGAAATGCCAAATGAGGCAGAAGGTGAAAAGGCTATCAAGGAGTTAAATCAAGGTCAGTATGACGGTAAAGTGATTAACGTAAATGTAGCTAAACCAAAAGAAAACAGAGATAACAGCCGTGGCGGAAGCTATGGCGGTGGTTATGAGAAAAGACAAGATACAAGAAGAAGATATTAGTCTATGAATTCTATAAGGCCCTCATACAGTTTCTATTGTATGGGGGCTCTATTTTGGGGGCTATTAAAGCTCTCTCATCCATTCATAGGTTGTGTAGTGTTCCCCGTTCATTCCAAGGGACTCATATACTTGCTGCGCTCTTATATTTCTTTTGTCCACATATAGTCTGAGACCTCTTATGTTGTCAGATTTTTCAACCATATCCCGGACATATTTGTACAACATCTTATATATGCCAATTTTTCTGTATCCAGGTTTTGTGTACACAGACTGTATCCACCATACCCAGCCATCTCTCCAGTCACTCCACTCCAGAGTTATCATCAGCATTCCGACAGCAGAACTATCAATATCTGCAATAAAATATCTTGCTCTGGCCGAATCTTCTAGGGCAGAAAGTATTCCTCTGGAAAGGACATCTTTATCAAGTTGCAGATTTTCCGTTTCGAGTGCCATTGCAAGCTGAAAATCGACTATGGCAGAATGATCATTTATATTTGCTTCTCTAATAACTATACCCATAATAATAATATGAAATGTATTAAAAAATTATACTGACTGCAAAAGGCCTTTATTTTGGATTAGGAATGTTCTCCCGGATTTGCCATTCTCCTGTATGAAAGCGAACTTCGGGATTCCTCACATCATTGCATCTCACTATCATTGCCCCCTCTTTCTCCCAGTAAGTCTTTACAGTATAGCCCCTCATCGGGCCATCCTCTTTACCTGTTCTTACAGTTATGCTGTCAGGGTTAACAACGATTTTCAACCCTTTAGACTGATTTAACATATCCATATCCCCTCTGCTGTTTCCTCCAACAATTAACGGAATGGCTTTAATAAAGGTTGGAATTACGTTAGCCTTACCATCGTCTTGTGGTATGGGAAGAACTATTTCACCAGATGTCTTGCCGTCAATAACTACGGATTTAGCACCAAGAACATTTGTCTCTAATATGCCAAACTCCTGAGCAATAAATCGTTGATATAAAAATTCCGGGGAGGCTGTTAATATCCAGATCTCAAACCCAAACTCTTTAAGATTAGCTATCAAGTCCTTCATCTCCGGATAGAATTTTCCCCTATATGATTTCAAATAACAATTGTATCCGATGCCGGCAATCTCATCCGGCGAAAGCCCTTCCAGGAAATGAACACGATTTTCTACATAAGCTTTCCCGACATTATTACCATCTTTAACCATGGCTTCGATAATTGCCATTTTTTTTTCTGAAATACTATCATCCTTCTCTCTGTATACATCATCTGCATATTGAAATAATGCTTCGTCTGCTAAATAATGAGGAACCTGGCCAAACACTGTTCCATCACCGTCGAATACTGCCACTTTTCTCTCTCTCAATGCAAGAGTTGAATCCAGAAATTTTTCTATGCGATGATTAATTTCCGCAGACCATCCCTTGATCTGACGATATGTCTGGGCAGACAGATTTGAATTAACCAGGAAAATCAGCAGGAGTAATGTAAAACTTCTGTTAAATCTTAAAGCTCGTTCTTTCATAAGTATTCTTTTTTTTCTTTACATAAACACAGCGACTATAATTCAGCCTCATACCAGATTAAAATGCATAACCTTTTAAGTTCTCAAAAGTAATGAATTCGCTTCGAAATAAATAATCTAATTGAAGTGGTCAGCGAAAAATTAACAAACCGAGAAGTAAAATTATTTCATTTTATTCGTCAATTACTATCTTTGATGTTAATAATAGATAGCTGGATATAAAAGCTAACGATTAAAACATTACTAAAACATAAATTGATGAACACTCAGAAAAAAAACTATGCATTGCCAATTGCAATGATGTTTGCGCTCTTCTTTATGATTGCATTTGTAACAGGGCTCCAAAACCCAATGGGGGTTATTGTAAAGAACCAGTTCGGAGCAACTAATTTCCTTTCACAGCTAGGTAACCTTGCAAATTTTATTGCCTATGCTTTCATGGGTATTCCGGCAGGTATGCTTTTGCAAAAAATTGGCTACAAAAAAACTGCACTAGCTGCAATCGTCGTCGGATTTACTGGTGTCACCATAACATTCCTCTCCGGCCAGGTGGCCAGTTTTGAAGTATATCTTCTTGGTGCGTTTATTTCTGGCTTTTCAATGTGCATGCTGAATGTTGTTGTAAATCCTTTACTAAACGGTCTCGGGTCAAACGAAAAAAGAGGCAATCAACTGCTTCAGTTCGGAGGGACCTTCAACTCTCTTGGTGCCACAATAGTTCCTGTATTAGTCGGATATCTTATGGGCACAAACGAAGCTGCCAGGTCAATAGCAAAAGCCAACCCAGCACTATTTCTGGCTATGGGAATATTTGCACTTGCATTCATAGTTCTTTCTTTTGTACGTATTCCGGAACCATTTATATCACAAAAGAAAAAAACAGAAGAGGACAAACACAGCGCTCTCTCTTTTCGGCATTTTGTATTTGGCATGATTTCAATTTTTATATACGTTGGAGTAGAGGTAGGTATTCCTAACATTGCAAACCTTTATATGACCACCGGTCTGGAAGGTGGCGGTTTGTCAATAAATCCGACTGTTGCAGGAACAGTTGTTGGTACATACTGGTTTCTGATGCTTATTGGCCGTCTGACAGGCGGAATACTTGGCTCTAAGTTCTCAAGTAAATCGATGCTTACCGGAGCTACCTCTCTGGCATTGATATTCGTTTTGACCGCAATATTTCTTCCGTCTAATTATCTGGTGAATATGCCTGTGTTCCAATCCGATATCTCTTTCGGACTGGCAGAAGTTCCAATCGGGATAATGTTCTTTATCTTGTGCGGATTATGTACCTCAGTTATGTGGGGAAGCATTTTCAACCTGGCAACATCTGGCTTGGGCAAATATACAGCAGCAGCATCCGGTCTCTTTATGGTAATGGTCTGTGGCGGAGGCATACTCCCTGCAATGCAGGGATGGATTGCAGATATGGCCGGTTATATCAACAGCTACTGGGTTGTTTTCGCTGGTCTTACATTTATATTGTTCTTCGCGCTGGCAGGTTCAAAAAATGTAAACAAAGATATAAAGACAACATAGTGATTTATAATCAATAACAGAATAATTTCAATCATATGGAAAAACCTTATGTAGCCGGTATTGACATCGGTGGACAAACAAGCAAACTTGGCATAGTAGATGCCCGCGGAACAGTATTAACGCAGACAACAATCCGCACAGACACTCATGTTGACGTAAATTATTATATAACAGACCTTTGTACAGCTCTAAACAAGATAATCTCAGAAGTTGGCGGGATTGATAAGATTCGCGGAATCGGAATAGGCGCCCCAAACGGTAACTATTATACCGGCACAATAGAAAACGCCGTAAATCTGGTATGGGGAGGCAACAATATGATACCTTTTGCCAAATTGATGTCTGAAAAGATAGACTTACCGGTAGCATTAACCAATGATGCTAATGCTGCAGCAGTTGGCGAGATGACTTACGGAGCGGCACGCGGGATGAAAAATTTTATTATGATTACACTTGGTACGGGAGTTGGCAGCGGTATTGTAATTAATGGAGAAGTTGTATATGGCCACGATGGTTTTGCAGGTGAACTGGGACACACAACATCTGTCCGAAATAACGGACGGCAATGTAACTGCGGTAAAACCGGCTGCCTTGAGACATATGCTTCGGCTATTGGAGTTGCCCGTACAGCCCGGGAATGGCTGGAGTACACCACTGAACAAAGCATATTACGTAATATTAAAGAGGCTATTACATCTAAAGATGTGTACGAAGCAGCAGTTCAGGGTGATGAAATGGCAAAAAAAATCTTCGAATATACTGGCAAAAAGCTTGGTGAATCATTTGCCGATTTCGTAGCATTCAGTGCCCCTGAAGCTATTATTCTTTTTGGTGGACTAGCAAGAGCAGGAAATCTTATTCTAAAACCAATTGAGGAGAATATGAATGCAAATCTTCTCCACTTATGGAAGAACAAGATTAAAATAGTATTCTCCCAGCTCAAAGAATCTGATGCTGCTATTTTGGGAGCAAGCGCTTTAGCCTGGGAACTTAAATAGCTACATTGGACACCTGCAGTGTGTGAGAAAGTTATTATACGGCTTGTTGTTATCGCATATTCTCATATGCATATTCAGCAGCCTTGTTCATCCAATTATTGAACAACAAAGTTTTTTTAAACTCTCTTAATGTGTTTTCCAACAAATTTTCACTCATAATAAAGGCTTCATCCAGATGTTCTGCCAGGAAATAGTCT
Organism: Rikenellaceae bacterium; assembly: GCA_039683455.1. Taxonomy (GTDB): domain Bacteria; phylum Bacteroidota; class Bacteroidia; order Bacteroidales; family UBA932; genus Bact-08. The sequence goes on from JBDKRJ010000023.1 coordinate 149,801, forward strand.
CTCAACTTAAAGTACTCTGCATATTTCGAATCTGATGAGAACCCCCTGGGAACTCTCTTAAGTGCATCGCTGAAATCAATCGCAAAACCCTCTGCAGATTTGATTACTTTGTCTAGTTGCTCTCCGTTAAGCATAATCTCCTCCCTGATACTTTTAACCACAATTGGATTGGGATGGTAAATCCCTGTACTGAGAAGGTGGCCTCCAATGTAGTTTGCATCTTTAGCCTCTATATGAAAATAGTAACCGGAATATCCCCCGGATTTTCCATGAGGGGCAATAAATGCTCCCATATGGGTTTTATAAGGAGTTTTATCGTTAGAAAAACGGATGTCCCTATAAATTCTGTAAGTACAATCTTTTATTGTCAGATTTTTTATTGAGGAATCAAAATCAGTTATTCCAGCAATTAATGCCTCTACAAAAGTATTGAATGTGGCCTGAACTTCTTTATATTCCTCTTTATGCTCTTCAAACCAAAGTCTGTTGTTGTTCTGTTGCAACTGGTTCAGAAAGTTGATGATTTTTTGCATTTATCATTGTGTTATATTGTAGTAAAGTTATGAATAAATCTAATCAGACAAAACTTTTACAATGGATATATATATAACAAAAAAGGAGATCTAATCTTTCGATTAAATCTCCTTTGAAAGGATGGCGGCTACCTACTCTCCCACTTGGTATAGCAGTACCATCGGCGCAAACGGGCTTAACTTCTCTGTTCGGAATGGGAAG
>JBDKRJ010000024.1:0-3109 GCA_039683455.1 Rikenellaceae bacterium
TATTCGACCGGAATTTCCGAGCAGATACTGGGAAGGTCTTTAGGCACAAAAAGAAAAGACATAATCTTAGCGACAAAAGTCAGGGGCAAAATGGGCGAAGGAGTAAACCAGACAGGTTTATCGCGCGTGCATATTATGAATCAGGTTAATGAGAGTTTGAAAAGACTTGGGACAGATTATATTGACCTCTATCAAATCCATGGTTTCGATATACTTACCCCGCTTGAAGAGACATTACGCGCTTTGGATGACTTAGTTCACAGCGGAAAGGTCAGGTATATCGGTTGTTCCAATTTAACAGCCTGGCAATTGATGAAGAGTTTGTGGATATCCGATAAAAATGGTTTCAATAAATTCAAATCTTTGCAAGCTTATTATTCAATTGCCGGAAGGGACTTGGAAAGAGAAATTGTTCCATTGCTTAACGATCAAAATCTGGGTTTGATGGTTTGGAGTCCGCTTGCCGGTGGATTTTTATCCGGTAAATACAGAAGAAACCAAATACCGGAAGAAGAATCAAGAAGAAAAGAATTTGATTTTCCCCCAATCAATAAAGAAAAAGCTTTTGATATTATTGACATAATGGATGAAGTAGGTAAAGCACACAATGCTTCAGTTGCTCAGGTTGCCTTAGCATGGTTACTGCACCAAAAGGTAGTTACCAGTGTAATACTCGGAGTTAAAAACGAAAAACAATTGCGGGACAATCTAAAATCAATCGAAATATTTTTTACAGAAGATGAACTTAAGAAACTAAATGAAGTAAGTAAACTTGCACCGGAATACCCTGGCTGGATGGTTGATTCTATGCAGCAAGACCGGATTTTAAATTAATAAAAATTATAAAATATCTACGTATGAAAACAATAGTTATTATTGGTGCGGGCCCGGGACTCGGCCTTTCCATTGCGAAAACGTTTGGCAGGAATGGTTTCCGGGTAGCGTTGATAGCCCGACGCAAAGAATCATTGGAAAAAATGGTTGCTTCTCTTAAATCACTTGGAATTGAATCAAAAGGGTTTGTGGCAGATGTTATGGACGAACAGTCAATCATTAATGCCCTTTCGTTGGTAAGAACCGAGTACGGATCGGTTGATGTGCTGGAATACAGCCCTATAAATATGGAATTTATACCTCCGTCGCAAGTAACGACGGCTATTGCTAAAAGGACATTCGAATTTCAAGTTCTTGGTGCGATAGCAAGCGTTCAACAAGTACTGCCGGATATGATTAAAAATAAAAATGGAGCAATTTTGTTGACGGGCGGCAAGTCGTCTATCACTCCTATGCCAATGATTGGTTCTTTAAGTCTGATGGCTGCCGCTTTGCGAAATTACACTTATATATTGAACGAAGAATTAGCGGAGAAAGGAATTTATAGCGGGACTGTAACTGTTTGCTGCCAGATTACACCGGAAATTGCCGATCAAATTGCTGCTCTTTATTGGGACATGTATCAGAAACGCAACCGTGTGGAAGAAATTTTCGGAAATAACCTTCGAATGGAAAAAATGTATACGGCGATAGCCACCGCAACAGGCGGACGTAACGGACATGTAAAATCAGATAACGGCGTACTCGACATACAGGTAAGGGCACCACAATCGCTTGGCGGCCCGAAGGGTGATTACCTGAATCCTGAAATCCTGTTTGCCGGTGGATATGCCGCCTGTTTTGACAACGCCCTGCTCAACATCATAAGGGCAGAAAAAATAAAAGCAGGCACTACGTCTGTAACAGCAGAGGTAAGCCTGGGCAAAAATGAGAAAGGAGGCTATGGCTTAGAAATAACGCTGAAAATAAAAGTACCGGGCGTTGAACATAGTGTAGCCGAAGAACTGGCAAACAAAGCGCACCAGATATGTCCATATTCTAATGCCACCCGTGGCAATGTAGAAGTAAAATTGATTGTAATATGAAAAACAAAACTTTAGGTAAGAATGGCCCCACAGTATCCGCAATCGGTCTGGGCTGCATGGGTATGTCAGAATTTTATGGGAAAGGCGATGACATTGAATCTATTGCTACTATCCATCGTGCGATAGAGCTTGGCATCAATTTTCTTGACACTGCCGATATGTACGGTGTTGGCAAAAATGAGGAGCTTGTCGCCAAAGCTCTGAAAGGAAAAAGAAATAAGGTATTTCTCGCAACAAAATTCGGAAATTTGAGAGGTTCTAAAGGGGAGTTTTTAGGAGTGAATGGCAAACCGGAATATGTTCGTTCTGCCTGCGAGGCCAGTCTGAAAAGGCTTAATGTAGATGTAATAGACCTTTACTACCAGCATAGGGTTGACCCGGATACTCCGATTGAAGAGACTATCGAAGCAATGGCAAAACTTGTAAAAGAAGGCAAAGTACGCTATATCGGACTTTCTGAAGCAAGTGCTGATACGATACGACGTGCTGATAAAATTCATAAGATCACAGCACTGCAAACAGAGTATTCCTTATGGACGCGTGACGTAGAAAAGGAAATACTCGCAACTTGTCGTGAGCTGGAAATTGGGTTTGTTCCTTATAGTCCTCTTGGACGAGGTTTCCTTACCGGAAAATTCAGGAAAGATGAAGATATGAAAGAAGAGGACTTCCGTAAAGGTCTTCCTCGTTTCCAGGGAGAAAATTTCAAAAATAATTTGAACCTCCTTAGCAAGCTGGATGAACTATCAAAGGTAAAAAGCTGTACTCTGGCTCAAATAGCTCTTGCATGGGTACTTGCTCAGGGTGAAGACGTAGTGCCTATACCTGGTACAAAACGCAGGACATATCTTGAAGAGAATGTCAAAGCAGTGGACATAACCCTAACCAGGGAAGAGATAACGCAACTTAACAATGCGATACCTGCCGGTGCTGCCTCCGGTACTCGTTACTCCGGGCAAAATATGACATATGTGAACAAATAATAGGATAAAACTTGAAAATGAAAGTAGCATTAATAGGAGCATCAGGATTCGTAGGTACAGCAATTCTAAATGAATTGTTACAACGAAAGCATAAAGTAACCGCCATAGTGCGCCACCCTGAAAAAATAAAACAGGCGGAGCAGGTGACTGTTGTTAAAGCCAATGTTTTAAATGAAAACGACGTGGCCGAAGCAGTAAAAGATAATG
>JBDKRJ010000025.1:0-46704 GCA_039683455.1 Rikenellaceae bacterium
ATTATTGTCTTTGATACAACTGAAGTCTCAATATCCCTGAGTATCAAACCTTCATCCTGTCCTCTTTTCAAAAAACCTGTTATACGCTCTGTGTGATAAATTGCAAACTTGATTATTAACTTAGAATATATTTCCGGATAAAATTTCTTTAACTCAACAAAGAAGTTAATTCTCAGATTTACAACAATTTCAGATTGATGCTCATGTGCCTTAAAAAGCAGATCAAAAGCATTACCGGGCACCTTCATCATCTCTTCATTGCTACACTTCATCTTTTCGCTCGAATATAATATACACTCCTCCAAAAAAGTTGACTTGTCGCTGAAAAGTTCGTAAAGAGTCCTCTTGGAGATTCCATTTTCCGTGGCTATGTCATCCATAGTAACAGACTTGCATCCTCTGTGCAGGAACATCTCCATTGAATTTTCAATTATTCTCTCCCTTAAATCCATTTTATTTTATTATAAGGCTGCAAAAGTATAAAAGAAAACTGAAAAAACAAAAATAGTTTTTTTATTTTTCTTTTTCTATTCATTTTTTACTTGCTAACTTTGTATAAATACCTGTCTTAAAAACTAAAAATTCATAATATGTATACAAATTTTCAGGAATATCTAAATAATGAACTGAAGAATATTGATTCTGCGGGCCTTTATAAAAGAGAGAGAGTAATTACAACGGCACAACAGGCATCCATCAAGGTTAGTACAGGGCAGGAAGTTTTAAACTTCTGCGCAAATAACTACCTGGGACTCTCAAATAGTCCTGCATTAATAAAGGCGGCAAAGGAGGCTCTCGATACAAGGGGGTTTGGCATGTCGAGTGTCCGTTTTATTTGCGGAACACAGGATCTTCACCTCGAGCTTGAAAAAAAGGTTGCCGAATTTTTTGGAACAGAAGATACTATTCTCTATGCTGCCTGCTTCGATGCAAACGGAGGAGTTTTTGAACCTCTGCTTAACGAAGAGGATGCCATTATTTCAGACTCACTTAACCACGCCTCAATAATAGATGGCGTACGGCTGTGCAAGGCTCAGAGGTACCGCTATGCAAATGCAGACATGAAAGATCTTGAGAATTGCCTTAAGCTGGCACAAACTCAGCGATACAGGCTTATAGTCACTGACGGTGTCTTCTCCATGGATGGCAATGTACCACCTCTCGATAAGATATACGAGCTTGCCAATAAATACAACGCCATGATTATGGTAGATGAATCCCACTCGGCAGGAGTCGTGGGAAAGACCGGAAGAGGAACAACAGAACAATACAACCTCAGGGGAAAGATAGAGATCATTACCGGCACTTTGGGAAAGGCTTTTGGCGGAGCCATAGGAGGCTTTACCACAGGTAAAAAAGAGATTATCGCCATGCTCCGTCAGCGTTCAAGACCATACCTCTTTTCCAACTCTATTCCTCCAATGGTTGCAGCAGCAGGTATTGCTATGTTTGATATGATGGCAAAGACCCATGAGTTGCAGGATAAGTTGCACAGTAATACTGACTACTTTGTAAAACGAATGTCAGATGCCGGTTTTAGCATTAAACCAACTCAATCTGCCATTTGTGCAGTTATGCTTTACAATGCCCGACTCTCCCAGCAGTTTGCTGCGAGAATGCTGGAAGAGGGCATCTATGTGGTAGGGTTCTATTTTCCTGTCGTTCCAAAAGAACAAGCTCGCATCCGAGTGCAGATATCTGCCGGACACGAGATTGAACATCTGGATAAGTGTATTGCTGCTTTTATTAAGGTTGGCAAAGAGCTTAAAGTGATTTAACAGCAAATCAGTTGTTAATCCCTCTCTTTGTACCAATCTCTGTGCCAGTTCCGGTGACAACTCCAGTCAAAGTTACGTTTGTGATCCTTGTCGAAGTCGTGTTTAATTGGGTTTTGTACTATTACCTTTACTCTTTCCGGAAGATATATTGAGACCTCTTTTACCAGACCACTCCATTTATCAAGCTTATTATAGATATCGGCATGAATAGTAAGCAGAGAATCTTTAAGCTCAATGTCCGGCAAGTTGTTTTGTGCCTTTATAAAAGCCTCTGCATATGAATATGCCAGAGCATGAGTGTCGTAATAGACAATAGAAGTATCTCCCTCACCCTGTCTTACTATATTGACTTTGGGAAAAGTAACAATCTCTCTGTTCTCTTTTTGTCCGTCTATCCAGAACAAAATCATTTCTGCCCTGTTTGCATCAATAAATACTCTTGAAGCCGGCATTGGATTTGGCGATTCAAACTTAAGATAAAGCGTGTCAATATCTTCTCTTAACGTAAGATTACTGCTATCCCTGCCTTCGCTCCAATAAGGCCTTGAAGCTTTTACTGAAAGAGTTGCAAATGCTATTCCGGAAATTATCCAAAGTATAAGTATAATAAGTCCCGGCCTAAATTTTGACGATTTAAAATTAAAAAGAATTTGTATCCCTCCATATAGCATTCCTACCAATGGCAGGAACAGAACCATAAGAAAAGATATTTTTAACCAGATAGCGTTTCCAAAACCTAAGCTCACATAATCAAAAACATCAAAAGGTATTACTCCCTGGAAAATCTCAACACCCAATAACAGGAAGGATAGAAAAAGAATACCTGAAACGGATAAGAGAACAAGAAATACGGCAATCACTTTAACTATAACTCTGAATATGTCATTCACGATTGCTCCTCCCTGCGAGCCTGCTCTTCTGAGACCACTGCCTACCTGGTTTACACCATCCTCTACCCTTTTTTGTATGTGTGAAAGATCCGGCGATTCTCCATGCATTGCACAACGTTGCTCAACAGTTTTAGCTTCTGGAATAATTATCCATAGAATAATATAGGTCAATACCATGAATGATCCTCCGCCAAAATGGAATCCCAAAGCAGAAAATCCAATTAAGCAGATAATGAAGATGATCCTAACCAATACTCTGTCAACATTAAAATATGTGGCTAAGCCGGAACATACTCCACCAAAAACTTTATTGTCCGGATCTCTGTAAATCCTTTTAGGTGTAAGTCTGGTACCCTTTTCATGACTCGACTCAAAACCGGAAGTTCCTGTCTCTTCATCAATTATTTCAGGTCTGCCCAAGATGTTGATAACATCTTTTACAACCTGCATAGAAACAACGGCGTCTTTACCGGACTTCTCGAGGAAAAGTTCGGCCATTCTCTCCTCTATCCCCTCAATAATCTCATCACCATTTTGTTTGGATTTATAATGAGCATTAAGTTCTCCAAGATAGGCCTTTAATAGTTCATAACCATCTTCGTCAATGGTAAAAGCTAAGTTTCCGATACTTACTTTAACAACTTTTTTCATCTTATCTTATAGATTTTTTTTGTTTCTAATAAAAGCGATTGTATCAACCACCTCTTGCCATGCAATATCCATTTCGGATAAAAGTTCTTTTCCTTTCTCTGTTATAGAGTAATATTTTCTTGGAGGGCCTTGTGGAGATTCCTCCCATCTGTAGCTGAGCAGACCTTGATTTTTCTGTCTTGTGAGAAGAGGATAAAGTGTACCCTCTACAACTATCATCTTTGCATCTTTTAAATCTGATATCAGCGATGAAGCATATGCGTCGTTGTTATTAAGAATACTCAGTATGCAGTATTCCAGAACGCCTTTACGCATTTGTGACTTAATGTTGTCTGTATTAAAATCGTTCATAACCTCTCTTATTTATAAATTGAATATTTCCTTAGATTCTCCGCTGTAACAGGAATCCCTCTCATCTCGCATTTTTGGGTTGCTGTAGTCGCAAGGGGCGCAACTATCCAAAAGATTACATAAGTCCAAAATCCAATACCTCCCATAAACAGGGAGATAAAGAAAAGTACTCTCACAAGAACAATGTCTATGTTTAAATAGAGAGCTAACCCTCCGCAAACACCACCAATGGTCTTTGTGTCCGGATCTCTGTACAATTTCTTTACAGCATATCCGCTATAAGTTGCCTCACTTTTTGAGGTAAAATCATCTTCTACAGCTTCTCCGTCCGGCATTCCCAACTGAGCAATGATTTTATTGACAAGAGCTAAATTAACAACCTCTTGTCCTGTTCTAAGAGATTCGGAGAAGAGTTCGGCAATTCTCTGTTCAAGATCGTCCATTACGTCTCTGGTCTGCACACCCATCCTGGTTCTTTCGCGGAACTTTTCCAGATATTTGTCCAATTTTTGATAGGCGTCTTCGTCAATAACAAAACTTCTTCCGCCTATCCCTACATTTACAACTTTTTTCATTTTATATAGTATTTAGAGTTCCATAGAATTTGGTTGTGCAAATATATATAAAAACTTCAATACCTTGTACCGCATAGTAGTAAGATTTTTCATAAAAAAGCTCGTTACGGTCGTAACGAGCTGATATTCCGCAAGAAAATTTTTCTACTTCTTTGGTATTGTTGGCTTTTCTGTTGCCGGAGTTGTTGGTGCAGGGTTAGTCGGGAATTCAGGTTGGCCTTGAATCGGTGCAGAATTCTCTATTCTCTGCTGAATTGTATTTTGTTTTTTGGAGTTGCCTGTAGAAACAAAAGCTGTTGCTAAGACGCAAAGCACAATAATTGTTATTGCAAGAGTCCATGTTGCCTTTTCCAGAAAATCCGCTGTTTGACGAACACCAAATGCTTGGTTGCCAGAAGCAAAGTTTGCAGCTAATCCGCCGCCTTTTGAGTTTTGGACTAAAACTATAATAGTCAGCAATACACTGGCGATTATAATTAAGATTGAAATTGCTGTGTACATAATATCATTGGTTGTGTTTACTCTTTAATTCCTGGACAAGGGCTGCAAAGTAACTACTTTTTTCCGGATATAACAAAATTAGTTTTGCATAAACCTCTAAAGCTCTTTTGTAAAAGCATTGTTCTGTGTAAATTTTTGCAAGTGTTTCTGTATAGAATCCCGAATCGTCAAATTTCTCACCCCCTTCAATCTCTTCTGCTGGCTGGCTATCATTATGTTGAATTGCGGGATTCGATCTGAGTAAAGAAGGTTTCTTCACAATAAACTTATCTAAAGGTTTTGAAGTATCCAGCCGAATCTCCTCAAAATCATTCTTGCAGAAATAATCGCCACCTGTCAGAATTAGCTTTGGAAACTCGTTTATATGCAGAGGGTCTGTCTCAATTTCAAAAGTTATTTCCTCATTTACTGATTTCTCTACTGCTCCTGCATTTTCTTCTGTATCAATGCCTTTTTCTGTATCAACGTCTTGATAATCTGCTTTCTGTAATTTTCTTGAGATATTAAAAAGTCTCTCTCTGGAGTAAACATAGGCTGCAGTTCTATTAAGATAGGCAAGCTTTTGCTCCTCTCCAAGCTCACAAACTTTTTTAAAAAGCTCCAGATGGGCCAGTGAAAACCAGGGGTACTTCTCAATTGTCTGCTCAAGGGCAGAAGTATCAACGTTATTCATAACTACCAGTTTGCAACTGTTGCATTAAACACCGCATCTACCAGTTTTTCCACAATAGCGTCCACAAGTCTTGCTTCCACCTGATCCAGACTGCTGGTAGACGGATAGTCTTCAAACTCAGCAAATGTCTTCTCAAAGTTCTCTTTCGGGTATTTGTTATTGGTATACCGGATATTGACGGTTATGGTAAGTCTGTTCTGAGATGCCACTTCTTGTGCTGTAACGGCAAGGGATGTTGTTTCATAAGACACTATATCACCTTCAACAAAAAGGTCTCCATCTGACGGGTCGAGTTTTAACTTGGTGAATTTTCTGTATTTGTCCTTTAAAGCTTCTGTAAGGGCGTTACTAAGGGCAGGATTCACCCTCATCGCTTTGTTCTGTATATAATCGACAGTTATTGAGTTGACATCGGGAGCTATTGAGGTTCCTATAAAAGAGTATATCCCGCAAGATGAGACAAGTAATAAAGTAAAAACAGCTATAATTATTTTTTTCATAGATCTAAATTTAGCTCTTTAATCTTACGATAGAGCGTCCTTTCTGAAATTCCGAGCTCTGTTGAAGCAGATTTTCTTTTTCCATTATGTTTTTCCAAGGCTTTTTTGATAAGATCTGCACTCATATTCTGAATTGAGAAGCTCTGAAGTCCTTGTTCGGCAGATATTTCCTCCTCCTCATCATAATCCACAACAGATGTCTCATCAATGCCACCAGAAATATCTTTTGGACCGGACAGTATGCTCCCAGCTTGTGGGTTCTGCAATCCATGCAACTGATTTTTGAGTTCCTCCACCTCTTGCCTTACCTGGTAAAGAATCTTGTAAATTATATCTCTGTCTGTAAGATAATCAGGGTTGTGGCCATTAGTTTTTACAGGAAGATGATTGGGGTTGTCCTGTGGAAGATATTTTTTTAAAACCTCTGCTCCTATTAACCTGTTATGTTCAATAACCGAAATCTGTTCTGCAATACTTTTAAGCTGGCGAATATTCCCCGGCCATCTGTAAGAGTCAAGAAAATGAGTCGCCTCCGGAGTGAGTTTTACTGCCGGCATTTTATATTTATCTGCAAAATCCAACGCAAATTTTTTAAACAACAGATGGATGTCCCCCTTCCTTTCCCTTAGCGAAGGGATCGTAATTGGCACTGTGTTAAGCCTGTAATAGAGATCTTCTCTGAACTTGCCTATCTCAATCGCCCTTATTATATTCACATTAGTCGCAGCAATTACCCTTACATCTGTCTTCTGGACTTTTGAAGAACCCACCTTAATAAATTCTCCGGATTGAAGTACTCTCAAAAGTCTGACCTGGGTAGAAAGAGGAAGTTCTGCCACTTCATCGAGAAAAAGTGTCCCCCCGTCAGCAACCTCAAAATAGCCTTTTCTTGTCTCATACGCTCCTGTAAACGATCCTTTTTCGTGTCCAAAAAGTTCTGAGTCAATTGTACCCTCAGGAATAGCACCACAGTTTACTGCAATGTACTGGTTATGCTTTCTGGGACTGTTAAGGTGAATGATTTGAGGAAAAACTTCTTTACCAACACCACTCTCTCCAGTAATGAGAACAGACAAGTCTGTACTGGCAACCTGAACTGCTATATCTATAGCTCTGTTAAGCGCCTGGTTGTCTCCTATTATATCGAACCTTAATTTTATTGCTCGTATATCCATAATTCACAAAATTAGATAAAATTTGTACCTTTGAAAAATTTAAACCCAATTTGTAATGAAAATTCTTGCGATTATTCCTTCCAGATACGGATCAACCCGATTTCCCGGAAAGCCTCTCGTTAAGATTGATGGCAAAACGATGATCCAAAGGGTATATGAGCGTAGTTCACTGGCTTTGGAGCATGTCTGCGTAGCCACAGACGATCAGAGAATTTTTGATGAGGTCATTCGTTTTGGGGGCGATGTAGTCATGACATCTTCCTGCCACAAAAGTGGAACAGACAGATGTTTCGAAGCAATGAATATTGTAGAAAAGAGAGACACTAAACAGTACGATATCATTGTCAATATTCAGGGAGATGAGCCATTTATATCTCCAGAACAACTTTTGGAACTGATTGCCTGTTTTTTTAATGATAGTGGTACAAAAATTGCTACTCTTGTAAAGAGGTTTTCTCCCGAAGAGGATATTTTTAATCCAAACTGTCCTAAGGTTGTAATCTCCAAAGAGTTTTATGCGCTTTATTTCAGTAGAAATGCAATCCCTTTTCAGCGAGGAGCAGACCTTAAAGACTGGAATGGAAATATGCCGTATTACAAGCACATAGGGCTGTATGCCTTTACAAGAGACACTTTGGTAGCTATTTCAAAGTTGAAACCTGCCTTTTTGGAGATGGCAGAACAATTGGAACAACTGAGATGGCTCGAGTACGGTTACAGAGTAAAAGTTGCCATAACCCAGCACTCTTCCTATTCTATAGATACGCACGATGATATAGATAATTTAATCTCAAAAAACATTATTAAATCAAGTGTGTAAAAAATTCCTATATTTGTGGAATTAGTAGCCAATTTATTAATAAAAATTTACAAATAATGAAAAAAAATTTATTTAGAATCCTTTCTGTTGCCTTTATCGGATTGACCGCCCTCTCATGCAGCAATCCATCCAAAATGGCCAAAGACGCTCAATTGGTAAGCGTACAGAACAATCCCAAGGTACTTGAAGTTGTTGCAGACGAAATTACAGCAACTTACACTATGAATTTTCCGGAAAACTATTTTCACCCTAAGGCAATACTTGAAGTTGTTCCTGTTTTAGTATATCAAGGTGGCGAAGTTGCTGCCCCTGCTTTTAAACTTCAGGGAGAAAAAATAACAGACAACTTTCAGGTAATTCCTCTTGCCGGCGGTAAAGCAAGTAATACTGTAAAGTTTGCATACAAACCCGGAATGGAGGCTTCCCACTTAGAGATCAGGGTTGCCGTATGGAATAAGGATAAGAAAGTAGACTTTCCTGCTCCGTACAAACTGGCAGATGGTGCGAACATTACTTACAAGTTAGTACATACTTCCGGCACAACTGCTCTGATTACTTCCTACGACTATAAAAAGATTATTCCGGAGAAAAAAGAGACTCAGATTCTTTATAAAATAAACAGTTCTGTCGTACGCCCTAAAGAACTAACCAAAGATGAGATTAAAGAATTTGAAAAATTCCTTGCATCTGTCGAAAAAGATAACCGCAGAGAAATTAAGAGCACCGATATTGTTGCTTATGCATCTCCTGACGGATCTTTGGATTTAAATAGTAAATTATCCGACAAACGTGGGGAAACAGCAAAGAGTGCTTTTGATAAAATTACAAAAAAAACACCTGTTACAGCACCTGTTAACGTCTCAACAATAGCAGAAGACTGGGACGGCTTCCAGGAGCTGGTATCTGCCTCTACTATTCAGGACAAAGAACTTATTCTTCGCGTACTTTCTATGTACAGCGACCCTGTGGTTCGTGAAAGAGAGATTAAAAATATGTCTAAAGTATTCAGAATTCTTGCAGACAAAATCCTTCCGGAACTTCGCAGGGCAAGGTTTATTGCAAATGTTGATTACTCAAACTATACCGACCAGGAGTTAGTTGAGCTTACAAAAACAAACATTGAGATTATGGACCTTGAAGCTCTTTTATACTCTGCTACATTAGTAAAAGATTTTAATTCCAAAGTTAAAATTTACAGCAAGGCAGGAGAAAAATTCAAATGTGACCGTGCTTATAACAACCTTGTCGCAACATATCTGGACAATAATAAACTGGCTGATGCAAAGATTGCTCTTTCTAAGATCGGCAACAAGACATCTAATTTCTACTACAATAATGCCGGTATTATTGCCCTGAGGGACAATAACCTTAAAGGTGCTTCAGAGATGTTCAAAAAATCAGATCTGCAGGTTTCTAAACAAAACCTGGCAATTATTGACATTCTGGAAGGCAGGTACAACGATGCAGTAGCCAAGTTAGCCGGCACAGGTGATGACAATGAGGGTCTTGCATACATTCTCACAAATCAGCTCGACAAAGCTTCTAAGGCAATTACTCACAACTGTCCTCACGCAGCTTACATGCGCGCTGTAATTGCTGCCCGTCAGGGTAACATGACAGAAGTTGCAAAACAACTTGAAATCGTTTACAGTAAAAGTGAAGAGTTAAAACTTCGCTCACAAAAAGACATAGAGTTCGCAAAATTCCGCGAATAATTGTTGGCGGGGTACATGGGGATGTATTGTGTACCCATTTCCATGGATAAGGTGCGGGATTTTCTGATGCAACAGTTACCCCCTACTTAGCAACACACTAAAAACAGAGGCGGAGGCGAAAATTGGCAGAGAGTGTGCTATAACACATCATCTGCCAATTTTTGTTCCGTTATACACTTTCCTCTTTGTGTGGGTATCCTAAAAATATCGCTTTGAAACTATTATATTGGATAAGCACAAATTCTTATGAAATCTAATGTTTTTCTGTTAATTATCATAGCATTCTTTAGTAACAGTTTATATGCCCAATCAGTGGAAAAGAACTCTGATAAATATGATTCCATGGCGTTCGATTCGGAAAAACTCTACATTCACTCAGACAAGGATGCCTATCTGCCCGGAGACACTATTTGGTTTAGAGGATATCTTATAAATAGTTCTTATCTTTCAAAAGTGCCATTGAGCAACTATATATATGTCGAATTATACAGCGACACTCTAATATCCCGGGTAAAAATTAAGTGTTCCGACAAAGGCTATGCCGGCTATTTGCCTATTAAAAAAGATGTTTCTCCCGGCAATTATGTGATCCAGGGTTATACTAAAAATATGCAGAATTTTCCTGCTGAGTTTGCTTTTCAGAAAAAGGTAGTAGTACTTAAAAAAAACAAGTTTGCTGTTCCTACGCGAGATGAAATTATTAAAGCGGCTGGTTACGACATTGATGTTCAGTTTTTGCCCGAAAGTGGTCGTTATCTGATTAACAGACCAGCGCGGATTGCTTTTAAGGCTGTCGGTTCAGACGGTAAATCTGCAAACGTTAAGATAATGCTTTACACAAACGCAGATATTTTTGTAGGAGAATACGAATCCAGACATAATGGAATGGGGCTGATAAATCTTATCAATACAGATGCAGACGGATATTATGCAATAGTAAGCGGAGCAGAAGGATTCACACAAAAAAAAACACTGCCTAAACCTGTTCGTTCCGGTGCGGTTATAGAAATAACAAGAATTGGAGATAAGATTGGAGTTTCCGTCTGCGTGACCAGCGATTTAAAAAGGGCATCTTTTATAGTTCGGAATGGCTCAGAGGAATTGATAAAAAAACCAATCACAAGTAGTTTACAATCAGGTGATTTTAAGGAAAACTTCATTATGTCTGAAGGGTCTCTTCCTTATGGTGTCAACTCGGCACAAATTATAAATGATACAGGTGAAATACTTGCAGAGAGGCTTTTTTTTATTAACAATAACTCCCGTCCTAAGATTGATGTTCTGCAGAACAAACATAAGTACGAAAAAAGAGAGAAAGTTGAACTTACGTTTTCTTTGAAGGAGGTTACCGGAAAGTCTGTCGCCGGGGAATTTTCGCTTGCCGTTACAGACAGCACACTTGCTCCCGTCTTCTGCAAAAAAGATAACATATTAAGTTATATGGAACTTAGTAGTGAACTTCGCGGAGAGATAGAAGATCCTGGCTACTATTTCAATAATCCTACAGCCGAAAGTGAAAAGTATCTGGACATTGTAATGATGACACATGGATGGAGATATCATACACCCGCTTCAGGAATGTTTAAAAGAGAGTATGGACAGGAGATATCCGGATCAATCTCAGGGATGTTCAAACGGGAGCCAAAAAACACAACTCTTATGATCCTGGCGCCGGCAATACAGCTTCAACAAGCGTACACTCTTCCAAAAACAAATACATTTACACTGGAGGGGCTCGATTTTCCGGACAGCACTAAATTTTTGTTAGGCGTAGCAGGAGAATCAGGCGGACAACTTTTTGGTCTTACTATAAAAGAAGATATTTTCCTCCCAATATCTCATTTAAAAACAACTATTTATAGCCCAAAGGAAAGAGAAACCATACAAAAAGCCTCCGACCTCTTAGGTGTGATTCTGCCGGCAGATGAGGAAAGAAAACTTAAGCCTATTGTGATTGAAGCCCACAAGGAGGTCTTCAGACCCAAATATAACCCATCTCCCTTTTTGCAATCTTTCAGCAAAAGTCAGTTGAAAGAGAGAGAGGACCTTAAGGAGTATGACGATTCCTTCTTATTGGATTACCTTGTTCGTACCTTTCCGGGACTCAAGGTTGGAACCGGAAATTCTGGACGCATTTTGCAGACCACAAGAGGGGTAAGAACAATTATGGGGGAGTTCTATTATCCTCAGCCATTGGTTTATATAGATGGAATGAATCTAACGGATGGTCAATCGATTCTTGATCAGTTCTTGGTTATGGATGTCGAGAACGTTGCGTTTTTGCGTGGTAATGCAGGTTCAATGTTTCAAACATTAAACGGAGTTGTTCTTATTACAACCAAAAGAGGTAGAGGATTGGCAAAGAAGGCCCCGACAAATATCGCAAAAATCGCTCCTCTGGGATATCAAAAAAATGTTGAATTCTACTCCCCAAAATATGAAACAACTGCAGAGAAAGAATCAAAGCGGGACGATGTGAGGAGCACAATCTACTGGAACCCCTGCATCCGCACAGACGAAAATGGAAGTGCCTCTGTGGTTTTCTACACAGGAGATCATAAC
The DNA here is from genome assembly GCA_039683455.1 of Rikenellaceae bacterium. Classification (GTDB taxonomy): domain Bacteria; phylum Bacteroidota; class Bacteroidia; order Bacteroidales; family UBA932; genus Bact-08. The sequence continues at coordinate 12,192 of JBDKRJ010000025.1, forward strand.
TCAAAGCTGAATATCAGTGCCGAAGGCGTTACAATGTCGGGCGAATTTGTAGCACTTTGATAAATGATATTTACATAACAGGCTTTAGTTAAACCCACGGCTTCGTTTCTAAAAACTTCGTCAAAGTGTCGCTAGTCCAATTTGAGCACGGCCATAAAGGCACTTTGCGGAACTTCCACGTTACCTACCTGACGCATTCTTTTTTTGCCTTTTTTCTGTTTTTCCAGAAGCTTACGTTTACGGGAAATATCTCCACCATAGCACTTTGCGGTAACATCTTTTCTCACCGCTTTAACTGTTTCACGGGCAATGATCTTTGCACCAATTGCTGCCTGAATGGCGATGTCAAACTGTTGGCGTGGGATGAGCTCCCTAAGTTTTTCGCACATTCTTCTTCCAAAGTCGTATGCATGTTCTTTGTGTATCAGACTTGAAAGAGCATCAACCGGCTCTCCGTTAAGCAGAATATCCAGCTTGACCAGTTCTGCCCGCTTGTATCCGGTAACATGATAGTCAAATGAGGCATACCCTTTTGAAACAGACTTAAGCTTGTCGTAAAAGTCAAATACAATTTCCGCAAGAGGCATCTCAAAGTTAAGCTCTACCCTCTCGCTGGTCAAAAAGTGCTGACTGGTCAGAACACCCCTCTTGTCGAGACAGAGTTTCATAATGACTCCAAAGAAATCAGATTTGGAAATAACCTGTGCTTTGATATATGGTTCTTCAATATAGTCTATGAGGGTCTGCGCAGGAAGTCCGGAAGGGTTGTGAACATCCATAACTTCTCCCTGTGTAGTATATACTTTGTAAGAAACGTTTGGAACGGTTGTGATTACATCCATGTCAAACTCTCTGTAGAGACGCTCCTGAATTATCTCAAGGTGAAGGAGCCCAAGAAAACCTCCGCGAAATCCAAAGCCCAACGCAAGTGAAGATTCCGGTTCAAATACCAGAGATGCATCATTTAACTGAAGCTTCTCCAAAGATGCCCTTAAGTCTTCATATTCGTCGGCCTCTACAGGATACAATCCGGCAAAAACCATAGGCTTAACCTCTTCGAAGCCTGCAATAGATGCAGAACATGGCCTCCCCTGGTGAGTGATGGTATCTCCTACTTTTACTTCGCTGGCTGTCTTTACTCCTGAAATTATGTATCCTACATCACCTGTACGAACCTCTCCGGTGGGGATCATTTTTAGCCTGAGCAATCCAACTTCGTCGGCCTCATACTCTTTGCCGGTATTGAAAAATTTAACCTTGTCTCCCTTTCTTAATATTCCGTTCTGAACCTTGAAGTAGGCAATGATCCCTCTGAAAGAGTTGAAGACAGAGTCAAAAATAAGTGCCTGAAGCGGAGCATCCTCATCGCCTTTTGGTGGAGGAACTTTCTTTACAATAGCCTCAAGAATTGCTTCTATACCGACACCTGTTTTCCCGCTGGCCAAAAGTATATCCTCATCTTTACATCCAATAAGCTCAATAATCTGATCTTTTACAGAGTCTGTCATTGCAGAATCCATATCAATTTTGTTGAGAACGGGGATAATTTCAAGATCATGGTTGAGAGCAAGGTAGAGGTTAGATATTGTCTGAGCCTGGATACCTTGTGTGGCATCAACAACTAAAAGTGCGCCCTCGCAGGATGCGATAGCACGTGAGACTTCGTAAGAAAAATCTACATGGCCGGGAGTGTCAATCAGATTAAGAATATATTTTTTATCTTCGTGAATATAGTCCATCTGAATCGCATGGCTCTTAATGGTAATCCCCTTCTCCTTCTCCAGTTCCATTGAGTCCAGCACCTGATTTTCCATATCTCTTGAGTTTAGAGTGTGTGTAAACTCAAGAAGACGGTCAGCCAAAGTGCTTTTTCCGTGATCAATATGCGCTATAATACAAAAGTTCCTAATTTGCTCCATCTTAATATAAAAGACTTTTAAGTGTGTGCAAAGTTATAAAAAATTACCAAAATCAGTCGTTTGGTATTATCTTTGTTCGATTGGTAACAAATCAATAACAGAATGACAAGTATCGCAAAATTACATGAGGTAGCATCTCAGGTCAGGAGAGATATTGTCCGAATGGTCAATATGGCCGGCTCAGGCCACCCGGGAGGCTCCTTGAGCAGTACCGATTTTCTGACAGCGCTTTTTTTCATGGAGTTAAATCATAATCCTAAAATCTGGACAAGAGAAGGAAAGGGGCTGGATATGTTCTTCCTTTCTGCAGGACACTTGTCTCCAGTTTACTATAGTCTTTTGGCAAGAACCGGATATTTTCCTATAAAAGAGCTCGCTGAATTCAGAAAAATCGGATCAAGGCTCCAGGGTCACCCGTCTGTAGAAAGGGGCCTCCCGGGAATTCATATTGCATCCGGCTCACTTGGTCAGGGACTCTCTGTTGCTAACGGGGCAGCAATTGCAAAAAGATTTAATGGCGACAATAATCACGTTTATGTTCTGATTGGCGACGGAGAGAGTGAGGAGGGACAGATTTGGGAGGCAGCTCTGTTTGCAGCACAGAAAAAGCTTGACAATCTCATTGCAATGACCGACTGGAACGGCCAACAGATTGATGGTCCCGTGAGTTCAATTCTGAATCTTGGAAATCTTGAGTCAAAATGGAACTCCTTTGGTTGGGATTGTTTAGTGGTAGATGGTCATAATATGGAGGCTATTCTGGATGCATTCAAATGGGCAAAGGTGAGGACAGGAAACGGAAAGCCAAAAATGTTACTGATGAAGACAACTATGGGCAAAGGCGTAGATTTTATGGAAGGGACCCATCACTGGCATGGAAAAGCACCTAATAACGAGCAGACAGAAAAGGCTTTAAGCCAACTTAAAGAGACTCTTGGCGATTTTTAAAACTTAAATCCATCCGTAATGAACGAGATATTTACAAATACAGGTAATAAAGATACAAGATCGGGATTTGGTGCCGGTCTCTTGGAGGCGGGCCGTAAAAATCCGGAAATTGTTGTTCTTTGTGCAGATCTTACCGGATCTTTAAAGATGGATGCGTTTGCAGAAGAGTTTCCTGACAGATTCATCCAGTGCGGCATTGCAGAAGCTAATATGGTTGGAACATCAGCCGGCCTGGCGCTTTCTGGCAAAATTCCTTTTGCCGGTTCATTTGCCAATTTTTTGACCGGAAGAGTTTATGACCAGGTGAGGCAAGTTGTTGCATACTCAGACACAAATGTAAAAATTTGCGCATCTCATGCCGGAATAACATTGGGAGAAGATGGTGCCACGCATCAGATAATGGAGGATATTGGACTTATGAGGATGCTGCCGAACATGACAGTTATTAACCCATGCGATTACAATCAGACAAAAGCGGCTACAATAGCTATATCTGAATACTATGGTCCTGTCTATTTACGCTTCGGGCGTCCGGCAGTTCCTAATTTTACCCCGTCAGATCAGAAATTCGAAATTGGAAAAGCCATCAGAATGATTGAGGGAAAAGATATTACAATTTTTGCAACCGGTCATCTTGTATGGGAATCGATTGTTGCTGCTCAGGAGCTGGAAAAGATGGGAATCTCCGTAGAATTAATAAATATACACACAATTAAACCTTTGGACACTAAAGCAGTCATAGGCTCAGCAGCAAAGACCGGGGCGGTTGTTTGTGCAGAGGAGCACATGATTGCCGGAGGGATGGGAGAACTTATATCAGGACTTCTGGCCAGAGAACTTCCTACACTGGTCGGATTTGTTGCTGTTGATGATGTTTTTGGCCAAAGTGGAACTCCGGGAGAACTTTTAAAGGAGTATAAACTGGATTCTGGCAGTATTATTGAAGCCGTAAAAAGAGTGTTACTCAGAAAATAATTTATGTATGTGAAAAATGGACGATAAGGATCTCTTGGAACTCTATAAAGAGGAAGGAAAGGGGAATTATGCTTTCAACCTTATTGTCGGTAAGTATAGCGAAAGGTTATACTGGCACATAAGAAAGATGGTTGCGTCGCACGATGATGCAAATGATCTTTTACAGAATACATTTATTAAGGCGTGGAAAGCGCTTCCGGAATTCAGGGAGGAGTCAAAGCTTTTTACATGGTTATATAGAATTGCGACAAACGAGGTACTTACATTTCTAAAAAGAAAGCAGGTCAGGTCTTTTTTATCACTTACAGATTATTCCAAAAAGCTGGAGAACATTCTGGAATCGGACACATACTTTAATGGCGATGCAGCTCAAAAGGCACTATACAAAGCCATTTTTAAACTTCCGGAAAAACAGCGGATCGTATTTAATATGCGTTATTTCGATGAATTGAAATATGAGGAGATATCTGATATTCTGGGTACTTCTGTGGGTGCACTAAAGGCCTCCTATCACCATGCGATTCAAAAAATTCAGGAATCTTTACAGGAGTTGCTTTAATCCTTTTACATTTATAATAGTCAAAGAAGCATGAAAGAAAAATTTAACATAGAACAACCACATTTAAAGGAGAACCCCTACTCAGTTCCAGAAGGGTATTTTTCCTCCTTTCAGAGCAACATTTCCGAAATAATCTCTCATAAAGATTCTAAAGCGGGAGTGTGGATGCTCATTAAACCGCAACTGGCTCTCGTATCAACATTTGCAGTCATATTTCTGATGGGATACGTTGCAATTACAATATTTTCTCCCAATTCCTTAGTGAACAGCTCAAATTCAGCTATATCAAAATTAGGTCTGCTTGAAGAAGCACACTTGGAAACCTCTTTTATCGACTTTTTCGACGAAGAAACCGATTCTCTTACACAAAAAGCAGAAATCAATCCCGAGGAGATAATTGAGTACTTGAATACCGATGCAGGTTTAATGTATTTAGCATCACTTGAATAACTTACTGCTATATTAAAATTATTTACGGATGAAAAAGATAATTATATCCATCATCGCCTTCTGTTTTGCGATTGGATCTTATGCCCAGGAATTTCCACAGATCAATACCCAAAGTAGCCCACAGAACAATCCACAAAAAGAACCTTCGAAATATGAACAGGTGCAAAGTGTAAAAATTGCATTTTTCACTACTGAACTTGGACTTACACCAAAAGAGGCCGAAGAGTTTTGGCCAATCTACAATAAATTCTGGAAAGAGAGAGAAGTTGCGCACAGAAAGATACAGGGAAGCATGAAATTCATGAGCAAAATGCTTAATGGAGAAAAACCATTTTCAGACGCTGAACTTAAAAAAATGCTCGAAATTTATGTGAATAGCTTCGCAATTGAAGGTGTAATCCAGCGAAAGTATTACGACGAATTCTCAAAAGTACTCTCTACCGAGAAGGTTGCAAAGCTTTACAAGGCAGAAGAGGATTTCAGAATTAAGATGATCCATCAGCTCAGAAAGGGCGGCGGACCTGGCGAAGTAAAAGAAGTAAAATAGATTTTTAAAAATCTGTGCTCAGCAAAAAGTCTCTGACATACATAAGAACTATATAGAATCTAAATTCAGAAATTCAAATAGAAATCCTTGGTGAGATTTTTATATTGTTTGGTATATTCCAATCCTCCGGTTTCCTGCATAATCAGTACCTCCTCAACCATATTACAAGGTTGTTGTGATTTTACAAACTCCAGCAGATACCTTTTCTCTTTTTTGTCAATCAGTGTCTTAACTCTGCATCGTCTTCTCAATTGCAAAGTAGTTACTATTGCCCCTGTCGTATTATTTATAAATTTTTCACCTTCTTCTGCCGGGAGTACAATAGCCAGTTTTCCTTCATCCTTCAACATCTTAACAGCTGCCTCAATAATTACCTCATAAGGCAGGTCATCGTTATGCCTTGCAGAGGAGCGTCTTTTGCAGGGAGCTTTGAGCGAGTCGATGAAGTAGGGTGGATTTGATACAATCAGATCATATTTTTCCACAAGCAGATTGCCATTTGTTTCTTTCTCTGTAAAAAGATTTTCTTTCAAAAAATTCTGAAGAGAGATCTCCTTAACATTCATCTGTTCAGCCCACGGCGATTGTGAGAAGTTATAGTTTGCTTCGTCAACCGAAGGCTTGTCAATATCAATGGCATCAATGCTGAAGGAGAATGATTCACTTGAGATTGATGAATCTAACTTTGAAAATTTTCCGTTTTTTGAAAGTCTTTGGGCAATTATGAGGGCAACGACTCCGGTGCCGGTGCCGACATCCAGCACTCTGAATCTGCCACGGGTACAATAGTCGTTGATAGGCTTTACCAAGTCCGCATCTTTGTACCCGTACCCGTCATGGGGAAGCGAAAGCCAAGCTCCAAGTAAAACACCGTCTGTGTTTACCTTCATTGCAGAGTGACTCTGCCTGACTTTAAACTCTTTAAAGCAGAAACTCTCCATCTCTCATCTCCAGAGTCCTGTCACTCATAGTTGCCAGATCTCTGTCGTGCGTTACAATTACTATTGTCTGTTGATACTTATCTCTAAGATCGAAAAAAAGCTTGTGAATATCTTTTTTGGTATTGGTATCGAGATTACCGGAAGGCTCATCAGCAAAAATGACCGAGGGTCTGTTTATAAGCGCACGGGCAATGGCTACCCTCTGTTGTTCTCCCCCGCTGAGTTCACTTGGTTTATGGTCCAGTCTCTCTCCGATTCCTAAAAATGTGAGAAGTTCTTTTGCTCTCTCTTTTGCTATTCCCATGCTCTCATTTGATATTAAAGCAGGAATGGCCACATTTTCCAAAGCAGTAAATTCCGGCAAAAGGTGGTGAAACTGAAATACAAATCCTATTCTTTTGTTTCTGAAATCAGAAAGGGCGTTGGAACTGAGAGAAAACACGTCAACCCCGTCTATATAGACCTTTCCGGAATCCGGATAGGAGAGGGTACCAAGTATTTGGAGCAAACTGGACTTACCTGCCCCGCTTGCTCCAACTATGCTCAATACTTCAGCCTCTTTTGCTTCAAAATCTATTCCCTTTAAAACAAGAAGGTTGCCGAATGATTTTTTTATATTTTCTGCACGGATCATCAATTTGTTACTCATCCTTTTCGCTGGCTTCGTACTCCTTAAGCAGCTTTTCCTGAACCTCTGCAGGAACCTGCTGGAACTCTGCATAGGTCATTGTGAAAGTTGCTCTTCCAGAAGTGAGAGAGCTAAGAGTGGTTGAGTATTTGTGAAGTTCTGCAAGAGGAACTCTGGCTTTAATAACCTCAAAACCTTTCTCACTGCTCATTCCCTCTATCATTGCTCTGCGGTTTTGCAGATCACTCATTACATCTCCCATACAGTCGCTTGGAACCAGTACCTCTATGTTATATATTGGTTCCATAATTTTTGGCCCTGCTTTCCTGAAAGCCTCTTTAAATGCATTTCTTCCGGCAAGCCTGAAAGAGATTTCATTTGAGTCCACAGGGTGCATCTTTCCATCGTATATGAAGACTCTGATATCACGGGCATAAGAACCTGTAAGAGGTCCCTCTTCCATCTTCTCCATGATGCCTTTGAGAATTGCAGGCATAAAACGAGCATCAATTGCTCCGCCAACTATACAGTTATAGTACTCAAGTTTACCACCCCAGTCCATAGTGTACTCCTCTTTTCCCTTTATATTCAACACCAGCTCCTTGCCTTCAATCTTGAATCTGTTGTTAGGTGCTACTCCCTCAACAACCGGCTCAATCAAAAGGTGAACTTCTCCAAACTGTCCGGCCCCACCTGACTGTTTCCTGTGTCTGTAATCTGCTGCTGCAACTTTTGTAATTGTCTCCCTGTACGAAATTCTTGGAGCAAAAAGATCTACGTCAAGCTTGTGGGTGTTATTGATGTGCCACTTAAGAATATTGATGTGGTGTTCACCTTGTCCGCTTAGAATTGTCTGTTTAAGTTCCTTTGAGTACTCAACAACGATAGTGGGGTCTTCTGCGTGTGCCCTGTTAAGAATCTCCCCTAATTTTTCCTCGTCTTTTTCTGCTTTTGCCTTTATTGCAGTACGGAATTTTGAAGGAGGGAATACAATCTCTTCAAATACCCACTCTTTGCTGCCACCGTTGAGGGTCTGGTTAGTTTTTACAGATTTTAATTTTACAGTACATCCGATGTCTCCGGCAACCATTTCAGATACTTTCTCTTTCTTCTTTCCGGCTACTGCATAGATAGTGGAAATCCTCTCTTTTGAACCATTTTCAGGGTTTATCAAATCTACACCCTCAACCAACTTACCCGACATCACCCTAAAGAACGAAACCTCACCAAGATGCTGTTCAACAGATGTTTTATATATAAAAACAGATGTCTGACCATTTGAATCGCATGGTACAGTTGTTCCATCCTTTAGTTTTTGGATAGTCTTTTCCGGAGACGGGGCTACATTTATAATAAAATCCATCAACCTTTTAACTCCGATATCTTTTTTACCTGACAGACAAAAAACCGGCATTATTTCGCATTTAACCAAACCTATTCTAAGACCTGCACGAATCTCTTCTTCTGTCAAGATACCTTTGTCAAAAAATATCTCCATAAGATTCTCATCATTCTCTGCAGCCATTTCTGCCAGATACTGATGTAAATCCGCTGCGTGATTTTTAAATTCATCCGGAATTTCACGCTCTTCCCGATTACCATTATCATCCTTGAAATAGTACATCTTCATCTTTAGAACATCTATAACTGAGTTGAACCCAGCACCGGTTTCTACAGGAAATTGAATCAATACAATTTTTTTTCCGAAAGCCTTCTTAAGCATATCGACAGAGTTTTCCCAGTTTGCCTTTTCATGATCTAATTGATTAACACCTACGATAAGTGGTTTGCTGTGTTTATCTGCGTAGCGGGCAAATATCTCTGTGCCAACTTCAACACCCTGTTGAGCATTCACTATCAGGACTCCTGTATCTGCAACCTTAAAGGCCGAGATTACACCACCAACAAAATCATCTGAGCCGGGAGTGTCGATAATATTAAGCTTGTGATCCATGAACTCTGTATATAACAGAGTAGGATAGATTGAGCGTTGATAAATTTGTTCGATTTCGGTATTGTCGCTAACAGTTGTTTTAGCCTCAACGGCTCCTCTACGATCGATAACTTTACCTTCAAACATCATCGTTTCCGCAAGAGTTGTTTTACCGGACTTAGTGCTTCCGAGCAAAACAACGTTACGAATGTTTTGGGTGGGATAGACTTTCATGTTAATTTATTGATTTTATATTAGTTATTATTTTTCATTAATCGGAATCTCAAATTTAGTAAAAAAAACTCAACCGACAACATCTTCAAACTCCCTGTCCATACCAGTTAGCGAGATAAATCCAGAAAACTTCCATAAATCTCTGTACTTAACCCCCATTTTTAATAACTCTGCTGCATGTTGAATTCTATACATGGCTATTATCTGACTTAAGCTTAATCCCAGACATCTATAAAGGATATTGTCAAGACGCCGGATACTTATGTTAAGCAGTCCTGCAATTTCACGGGGAGAGAGATCTTTTATAAGGTAGAGTCTCTTAACTTCCATCAAAACCAGAAGTTGTTCCAAATATTTTTCAGTTGAATGTGTCTCCATAACTACTCCTTTTTTCCTCAAATTTATGCTAACCCTTGTTAAAAAAACAGGCATATATTGTTATTTGTCTTTTTCTGAAAATATTTTATCTCTTCTTAAGTTTTTACCCGATAATGCCATGCAAATATTGTTTTTATCACATGTTTTACTTGTTAACCATCTGACCTAACAATAATATATATTTGTTTTAATGGAAAACAAGCTTATCAAATTAAAAATTCAGAAGGAGAGAAGGGGGTTGGGATATACTCAGGAGTATATGGCACAGTCTCTTGGTATCTCTACTAATTCTTACCGGCAGATTGAGACCGGGAATACCGTGCTTATCAGCAACCGGATATTCGATATAGCCAGAATTCTTAAAACAACTCCAGAGGAGCTTCTGGTTGGAGTTACACTCCAAGCAGATCAAAACAGCAAAATTGAAGAGGTAGAGAATTTTTACAAGGAGAAAATTGCTAAAACCGAGTCTGACAACAAAATTTCCAGAGTTGAGTTAGAGGCAGAGATTCAACGCCTTAAAGCTGCTCTCGAATCTAAGGAGAGCATCATTGGTGTTCTTAAAGAGAGTCTGAACAGATACAGCAAATAGTTGCGAATTCACTATCTTGCAATAAATTTCCATACCCATGAAAAAAGAGGTTTGTCTCTCGTCATTCCTGAATAGAGATCTTATTGAGGCCGGCTGTGACGAGGCGGGAAGAGGGTCTCTTGCCGGGCCCGTATTCGCAGCCGCAGTAATTCTTCCTCAGAATTTTTATCACCCTCTTCTGAACGATTCCAAACAAATAAGCGCCCGTGAAAGGGAGTTTCTGAGGCCGGTTATTGAGAAAGAGGCAATATCATGGGCAGTTGCATCTGTAAACAACCTCGAAATTGACAGCATTAATATTCTAAAGGCCTCAATAAAGGCTATGCATATAGCTTTGGACAATCTCTTTGTAAGGCCGGAGTTTATTCTTGTAGATGGAAACAGATTTTACAGTTATCACGAAATACCATACTCCTGTATCGTTAAAGGTGACGCAAAGTTTGCATCAATTGCAGCGGCCTCCATTCTGGCAAAAACACACAGGGACCGGTTTATGCTCTCTTTAGCCCGTGAGTTTCCACAATATGGATGGGAGAAGAATATGGCGTATCCCACAAGGGCCCATAGAGAGGCAATTGAAAAGTATGGTGTTTGCAAATACCACAGGGTTTCGTATAAACTGTTGTAGTGACCAGATTGTTTCCCTGTTTATTTTTCTTCTATAGCAAATTTTCCGATTGCAAACAGGCTGCAAATCATAAAAACAACTGGAACAATAACTTCCGGCTTAATTAATTTTATATCGCCAAATAGCGATCCCATTGATCCAAGACCATTAATAAGAGCGCTGTATCCTCCGAGTAGTATGAAAATTGCCAGACCTAAGGTTGCAAAAATTGCGATGATTAATCTGGACCTGTCTATTCTGGGTTCAGGAGCGGGAATATAATCCAGATGAGCAAAAAGCCTATCACTGAATCCGTCGTTTTCTATGGTTTGTTTGTGCTCCTTTAAAAACTTATTTATATTATCATCTTTCATATCCAATTGAGTTTAAATATTCCAACATATGTTGCTTAGCCCTGAAGAGGTGAGATTTTACCGTATTAACCGGTGTATCTGTAATTTTTGATACCTCTTTAAGGCTTTTATCTTCCATATAAAATAGCAGAACCATCGATTTTTCTTTCTCGTTCAGTTTACCGAGGGCTATGTACAGCTCCTGATTATGGTAGTTTTTGTCTGTTGTCTCATGCGAAGTTAATATTTTATCTTCAATCTGGACAGAACTGTATCGCTGGCTGGCCCTTTTATGGTCACAGTAACAGTTATAAGCTATCCTGAAGAGCCATGTGGAGAATTTTGAGAATCCGTTAAAAAAGTTGAGATTCAAGTATGCTTTAATAAATGCCTCCTGCGCAATGTCATCACTCAATGCAGCATCTCCGTTGCAAAGGTTTAACAAGAACCGCCGGAGCGGTTCCTGATTGTTTAATACTTGCTGCTCGAACTCTTTTCTATTCACTGATAGTCTTATCTGTCTCTTTTTGTTTTCTGTTTACAAAATAGGCAACAAGTTGTCCTATACCTATAAACAATGGAATACATCCGAATGCTGCAAATTTAAAACCTCCAAAGAAGAAATAGAAAGCAATGAAAAGACCTACACCAACTCCTATGGAAACAAGCGCACTTGTTAAAGGATCTGATTTCTTTGAACTATTTCCTTCTTTTGTAAAAAGATCCGGGGATAAATCTTTCCCATGTTCAATTGCCTTTGCAATTAATTCGTTCCTTGATTTTTCTTTGAATACCTTTGCTAAAAAGACAATGAGAACAATAAGAACTGCTGTTGTAAAAGGGATAACAATACCCAATACTCCTTCCATAATTTTAATTTTTTAATACGTTTGCCTGTTTGACTGAAAATGGTTCAGAAAAGTTGCAGATTTGAATGAAATTTTTTCTAAATATTTTTTTGCCTCCCTTACTGACTTCTCTCTTTTGCTCTCTATATCTGAAATAGCAAACACTCTTTCTATCCCTGCACGTTTTAGCTGGTTTTCATTTAAACTGTTTACTCCACAATATGCCCATACACTTTTGGAGTATTTCTTTGCGATCTCTGCAACGCCGCTTATCAGCTTGCCTGAGACACTCTGCTCGTCAATCGATCCCTCTCCGGTAATAATAATATCTGATCCTTTTACCAGACTCTCTAAATATGTTAGGTCAGACAGTACCTTCCATCCCGGAATAAGCTGTGCTCCCAGAAACCCGGTAAGAGCAAAACCCACTCCTCCTGCTGCACCCGCTCCAGGATAGTCTGCATATGACTTTCCAAGAAATCTTTCACAAACCTTTGCATAATTCCGCATCCCCTGTTCAAGCTCCTCTAACATTTTTTTATTGGCACCCTTTTGTGGCCCGTAAACGGCTGTTGCTCCCCGCACACCCAAAAGAGGGTTGTTAACATCACAGGCAACTTCAAACCTGATCCTCTTTAAAACAGGGCTTACACCTTTATCATCTATTTCTTTGACATTCCATGGAGTGGCAGCATCTTCTCCTTTATTGTCCGTAAACTTATATCCCAATGCTTTAAGCATTCCCATTCCGCCATCGTTGGTTGCGCTGCCTCCAATTCCTATGCAAATCTTCGTAGCGGTGTCTCCTGCTGATGCAGCCAGAATCATTTGCCCAAGTCCGTATGTGCTGGTTCTTAAAGGATTGTATTCCCTGCGTTTTAGAAGCTGCAGTCCAGAGCACTTTGCCATCTCTATAAAAACCTTATTTCCTTTAATAAGATAAGGTGCACTTATCAACCTGAACAGAGGGTCATAAACCTCTGCGTATTTTAACTCTCCTCCTGAAGAATTCATAATTACATCTATGGTTCCTTCCCCTCCGTCTGCCATTGGCAAAATCCTTATCTCCAGTCTTGCATAACCCAGCAAAAGACCTTTTTTGATAGATTCGGCGGCTTCCAAAGCTGAAAGACTCCCTTTAAACTTATCTGTGACAATAAGAATTTTAAGCTCTCCTGCCATTTTTTCCTATTTTTGTTAAAATTATAGAATATTTAACACAATGAAAAAAATCTACTTATTAATTTTATCTGCCTTAGTCTTTTCAATCAGTCCGCTTAGGGCAGACGAGGGAATGTGGTTATTGCCTCTGATCGAAAAGCTTAATAGCAAAAAGATGTCAGAACTCGGGCTCAAGCTTACTGCAAAGGACATCTATAACTTAAACAACTCAAGTCTTAAGGATGCTGTTGTTCAGTTTGGCGGTGGCTGCACAGGCGAAATCGTTTCCAAAGAGGGTCTCCTGCTTACTAACCACCACTGCGGATATGGTGCTATTCAAAAATTAAGTACTGTTGAGCACGACTATCTTCAGGATGGATACTGGGCAATGAGCCGTGAACAGGAGCTGCCTTCACAAGGTTTGTCTGTAACATTTCTGGAGAGCTTCCAGGATGTAACCAAAGAGGTAGAAAAAGCAACTGAAGGTGCTTCTACTCCTGAAGAGAAGAAAAATGCTCTGGAAGCAATTTCCAAAGAACTTAGAGCTAAGGCTGTTGGCGACAGCAAGTTCCTGCAGGCAAGAATAGCGTCAATGTATGGAGAAAATGCATATTATTTGATAGTCAGCACGACTTACAATGATATCCGCTTTGTAGGAGCTCCTCCCTCTTCAATAGGTAATTTTGGTGCCGACACAGATAACTGGATGTGGCCCCGCCATACCGGTGACTTCTCTATGTTTAGGGTTTATGCAGATAAAAATAATAACCCTGCTCCATATTCGCCGGACAATCAGCCATATCAACCCAAAAAGTCTCTTGCCATATCTCTTAAAGGAGTTGAACAAAATGATTTCGCAATGATTATCGGCTACCCTGGTCGCACCAGCCGCTTTATGACATCTGCAGAAGTTAAGCAGACAAGCGAAGTTTTAAATGCCATAACCATTTATGCCAGAGGTATCCGTCAGGATGTTCTGATGAAAGATATGTTGGCAGACCCTAAAATCCGTCTTCAATACTCAAGTAAATATTCCGGCTCCTCTAACTCATGGAAAAAAGCTATCGGCATGAATGAGACATTTAAGAAGTTAAATGTTCAGGCACGCAGAGCAGAGGAGGAGAGGGAGTTTACCGCCTGGGTAAATGCAGATAAAAAGAGGACTGATAAGTACGGAATAGCTCTTGCAAATTTAAACAAGGCAATTGCAGACCGTGCCGACGCTCTCTACCTATTCAGATATCTTACCGAAACACTCGCCAATATAGAAATTGCTTCCGTTGCGAATCACTACATAGGAATAGTTGAGGCATTTGCCAAAGGGGATAATGAAACAGCTCTTGACATGGCTAAGAATCTTGACGGAAGGATAAATAACTTCTTTATAAATTATTCGGCCTCTACAGACAGAAAAGTAGCTAAGGCACTTATCAAAGTCTTCCAGGACAAAGTAAAGAGAAGCGACCTGCCAGCTTTCTATAATGCAATTGATAATGATTTCTCCGGCAATATTGACGCCTATGTAGACGATCTGTTTGACAAGTCGGTATTCACATCCAAAGAGAAGATTGATGAAGCACTTAAGTCTGGCAAGGACGCTTTTATAAACGACCCAGCCCTGGTGCTTGGGAAAAGCATCTTCGAATTAATTCCAAAATTGCAGGCAGAACTTGCAAAATATAGCGCTCTATATACAAAAGGCAATAAAGACTACATTGCAGGTCAGTTGGAAATGAAAAAAGGAAAGACAATGTACCCCGACGCAAACTCTACAATGCGCTTGAGTTACGGAAAGGTGCTGAATTATTCACCTAAGGATGCTGTTCTTTATGAACACATCACAACCCTGAGCGGTGTAATGGAAAAAGAGGACCCTGACAACTGGGAATTTGTTGTACCGGCCAAGCTTAAAGAGCTCTACAAAAACAAAGACTATGGACCATACGCAATGAAAAACGGCGAATTACCCGTTGACTTTCTAAGCAACAACGATATTACCGGCGGCAACTCAGGCAGTCCGGTGATGAATGCAAACGGCGAACTTATCGGAATTGCATTTGACGGCAACTGGGAGGCAATGAGTGGAGACATTATATTCGAGCCTACACTTCAAAGAACCATCAGTGTGGATATCCGCTATGTCCTTTTCATTATGGATAAGTTTGGTGGTGCCGGTTATCTGCTGAAGGAGATGAATATCGCAAAATAAGCCTGCTTCGCAAGATATACGAAGGCTGGCTCGAACAAACGATCGTAAAATTTAGTTATAAAAATGGATAAAAACAGGATTGAAGAGGCACTTAAGAGTGTAATGCATCCGGTTAAGGAGAAGGATGTCGTTTCTCTCGGTATGATTGAAGATATAAAGGTAGACCCCGAGAAAAGGCAAGTGAAGTTCAAACTGGTATTTCCATCTCCTGATGCGCTCGCTTCATCAATAAAGAAAAACTGCGAAGAGGCTGTAAGAAACGCCTTTCCAGGGGAGGAAATTAAGGTTGGCATTATGGAGCTGGTAAGAGAGAGAAAAATTGAAAAGAGAGTCAACCTTGAGATGGGGCAAGAGGCGCTGGCAAATGTAGGCCACATAGTGGCAATTGCATCCGGAAAGGGCGGTGTGGGAAAATCTACAGTGGCCGTTAACCTTGCAATCGCACTTTCAAAAGCAGGGTTCAGAGTCGGGCTTGCTGATGCCGATGTTTACGGACCATCTGTACCTAAGATGACAGGAACAGAATCGGAGGCCCCTCTTGTTGATGATTCGAGTGGAAAGGAAATGATAATCCCTATTGAAAAATACGGCGTAAAATGGATGTCTATCGGATATTTTGCAAAACCCGACCAGCCTCTTATCTGGAGGGGTCCCATGGCCAGCAATGCCTTGAAGCAGATGGTTCTACAGGTAATTTGGGGAGAGCTTGATTTTCTGCTGATTGACCTTCCTCCGGGAACAGGCGACATTCATATCTCAATAGTGAAGGATATTCCGCTTTCTGGCGCCATTGTGGTAAGCACACCACAGGCAGTCGCTCTGGCTGATGTGGAAAAGGGGGTAAATATGTTCCGTAGCAAAGACATTAATAAACCAATAGTTGGCCTTGTGGAGAACATGTCGTGGTTCACTCCGGAGGAGTTACCCAACAATAAGTACTACATTTTTGGAAAGGATGGTTGCAAAAGGATGGCAGAGAAGTTTAACATTCCTTTGCTTGGTCAGATTCCGATAATTCAGAATATTAGGGAGAGCGGAGACAATGGCGTTCCGATCGCTTTACAAGAGAGGGAAGACAGTGAGGCATTTGCAAATCTGGCGAAGAAACTTGTTGCTATCTTATCTTAAGCCTATTTGCCTATTCATTGCCCATTGCCTAGATGTTTGTACTTGGCCATGCGTTCGTTCCAGCGGTCGCGGGCAAATTGTTGTAAGTCTGCCACGATGTCTCTATCGTCTATTATCTCGAGACCAAGTATTGTTTCGATTATATCTTCCAGAGTTACAATTCCTTCAAAACCTCCATATTCATCTACAATCAGAGCAATATGGGTCTTTTGAGAGATCAGCTTTTCCCATAAAATCGTGAGTGGTTGAATATTGGGCGCAACTAACATGGGCTTTTTAATCTCCTTTAGTTTTAGGTCAAAGTTGTCATTTGCCAGGTTCTCAAAAACCTCCTGACGATATACAAAACCTGTTATATCTTCTTTGTTTTCTGAATATACCGGAATTCTTGAGTAATGGAGGTAAACCTTGTTTGTATAAAACTCACCAATTGTAATATCTTCCGAAGCTGTTGCCACCACAACCCTGGGGGTCATTACGTCACTTGCTCTTACATTCCGCAGTCTTATAAGATTTTGAATGATCTTTTTCTCTGTATCCTCAAATGTTCCTTCCTCTGTACCAATGTCCACCATGGCAGAAACCTCCTCTCTGCTTACTGTCTGCTCATCTTTATTGTGTCTTGAGATAAGTTTTGTCATAAAAACCGATAAAACTACCAACGGATATGTAATATAGACCATACCCTGAATAATTCTTCCCGAGGTCATTGCAATAGACTTCCAGTAATGAGCACCAATGGTTTTTGGTAAAATCTCCGAGAATACCAGAATCAGAATTGTAAGTGCAGCTGAGATAAGTCCAAAGTAAGCCTCGCCAAAAACAATTGTTGCCTGAGCTCCTACGCCGGCAGCACCAACAGTGTTGGCAATTGTGTTTAAAGAGAGAATTGCAGCTAATGGCCGGTCTATATTTTGCTTTAGTTTCTTGAAAATCTTTGCAGGCTTAACACCCTGCGCATCTTTCATATTTACAAAAGAGACCGGCGTTGTGAGCAGTACTGACTCCATAATCGAACAGACAAAAGAGACAGTAATGGCAAGAAACAGATAAAAAAACAGAAGAGCCATTATTTCAGAGTTTTTTAGAAACTTCCTGTCAGACAGTGCTCTTTAGGAAGAGCTCCTTCATCTGGACTTCGTCAATTTTTGACGGAGCATCCAGCATAACATCGCGCCCCGCGTTATTCTTAGGGAAGGCAATGTAGTCACGAATTGTCTCCTGCCCACCAAAAAGTGCACAGAAGCGGTCAAATCCAAAAGCAATTCCACCGTGAGGCGGGGCGCCATACTTAAACGCATTAATTATAAAGCTAAACTTATATTCAGCCTCCTCTGCAGAGAATCCCAGAACCTCAAACATACGCTGTTGAACAGACGAATCGTGTATTCTGATAGATCCGCCTCCTATCTCTGTCCCGTTAAGCACAAAGTCGTAGGCATTTGCACAAACCTTAGCAATATCTTCTTTATTTGAGCTGTAGAACTTATCCATATCCTCCGGTTTAGGAGAAGTAAACGGATGGTGCATTGCATAGAAGCGCTGACTCTCCTCATCCCACTCGAGAAGCGGGAAATCATACACCCAAAGAGGAGCATAAACAGAGCTCTTACGAAGGCCAAGTCTGTTACCCATCTCAATACGTAGAGTACCCAAAGCCTCCTGAGTCTTTTTGCGTGTACCGGCTAGTATCAGAATAAGGTCTCCACTCTTTGCCCCCATAGCATTTGCAATAGCAGTCAAATCGGAGGCGTTATAGAACTTATCCACAGAAGATCTAATTTCGTCCTCTGCTACTCTTATATATACAAGACCTTTAGCCCCTATCTGCGGACGCCTGACCCACTCAGTCAACTCATCCAGTTGCTTGCGAGTATAAACAGAAGTACCCTCGACACATATCCCCCCGACGTATTCAACCGAATCAAATACAGGAAAGTTTTTCCCCTGAACCAAACTGGTTACATCGGCAATTTTCATCCCAAAGCGGATGTCCGGTTTATCGGAACCATAAAAGTTCATCGCATCTGCATAGGAAATTCTTGGAAAAGAATCCCTGAATTCCTGGTTAAGAATGTTCTTGAACAGAGCCTTGATCATACCCTCGAACGTATTCAGAATATCTTCCCTTTCTACAAAAGCCATCTCACAATCTATCTGAGTAAACTCAGGCTGACGGTCTGCGCGCAGATCTTCGTCCCTAAAGCAGCGCACTATCTGGAAGTAGCGGTCGTAACCGGCTACCATCAAAAGCTGTTTGAATGTCTGCGGGCTTTGTGGAAGCGCATAGAATTCACCCGGATTCATCCTTGAAGGAACAACAAAGTCGCGTGCACCTTCTGGAGTAGACTTGATAAGCACAGGAGTCTCAATCTCCATAAAACCAATCCCATCCAAATATTTACGAACTTCCTGGGCCATTCTGTGTCTTAACTCCAACGCTTTTTTAAGAGGATTTCTGCGCAGGTCAATGTAACGATATTTTGCACGTATCTCCTCTCCCCCGTCGGACTCGTCCTCAACAGTAAACGGCGGAACAAGCGAAGCGTTGAGCACCAAAATATCTGTCAGCTTAATTTCAATATCACCCGTAGGCATTTTCGCATTTTTGCTGGTTCTCTCTGCAACCATACCTTTCGCCTGAATGACGAACTCCCTGCCCAGTTTCTCTGCAGAAGCATTCAAATTTTTTGACGCACTCTCGTCTATGGTTAGCTGAGTTATGCCATATCTGTCCCTGAGGTCGATGAAGCTCATCCCCCCCATCTTACGAATTCTTTGTACCCAACCTGCAAGTGTAACCTGCTCACCAACATTGTTTATGCGCAGCTCTCCGCACGAGTGTGTCCTATACATATTTTAAAATTTCTAATAACCGCTGCAAATGTAATACAATTATTTTTTCCTGGCATATTTGGCAGCCTCCGGAATAACCTCCTTGATTTTCTTGATTCTATTATCATCTGACGGATGAGTGCTAATAAATTCCGGCTGCTTTGATCCAGAAGCGCTCATTGTTTGCCAGAAACCTGGTGCCACATTAATGTCATAACCGGCCATGGACATGATGATAAGACCCAGACGATCTGCCTCGTACTCATGCTTGCGTGAGTAAGGTAGCAGAACCCCCAGTTGAGTACCCATACCGAATGCCATACCGAATATTGCCTGAGTTTTTTGGCTCTCTGTGCCCACAAATTTTGAGAGAGCTTGTTCGGCAACTCCTACAATAGCCTCCTGACTCATGCGTTCGTTACCATGTTTTGCAAGTGCATGAGCAATTTCGTGACCCATTACAACCGCAATAAGATCAGGCGTGTTTGTGATTTTCATTATACCTTCGTAGAATACTATGTTGCCGTTAGGGAGGCAAAAGGCATTTACCGTTTCGTCTTTTAGAACATCGAACTTCCAGTTGATTCCCTCAAGCTCCTTTTCCCAGCCGTTTTGTTTCAAATATTCAGAAACAGCAGATGTCAGGTTAACACCTACTTCGTTTACCATCTTTTTGTACTGATCATTTGTGGAGACTACAGACTTGCCCATTAAATCGGCATAGGCCTGATTACTCAGGGAGGTAATCTGGCCCTGATTGTATAACAGCATCTGGTTTCTGCCTGTAATCATAACTTTTCCACAGGCTGCAAGAAATACGGAAAGTAGTGCAAATAATGCCACCTTTGTTATAATTTTTTTCATATGCTTTTTTATGAATTTGTTAGTACAAAGATATGAAACTTAACGAATCGTTCACCTTGATTTTTCAGGAAAGGGAGAAAGCCTCAATGTCAACATCTTACAGCGTTTCGAGATTGTTGCTAATAAACCTCCAATAATATTATAGCATATAGGGTATTGGATTTAAGGAAAAAACTTTTTACCCTTTTACTTGTTTTTATTTATTATACAGTTATTATACAGTAATAAATAGAAAATATGATAGAATACAAATTATTCACTCCTAAAATGGTTGGAGATATCGATGTGAGAAATCGAATCGTTATGTCGCCTATGACAAGGGGCAGGGTTAATTATAACAGAAGGTACATCACCATCGCCCAATGGGCTGGGTTATGTCCGTATTCCAGGAATTTATAGCAAGCAACAGGTAGAAGGGTGGAAAAAGACAACTTTGGCAGTGCATAAAGGTGGTGCAAAAATATTTGTTCAGCTTATGCACACAGGAAGAATAAGTCATCCGCTAAATATGCCGGAAGGAACAGAGATTCTTGCACCCTCGTCTGTAAAGGCTTCCGGTCAGATGTGGATCGACTCAAAAAAGATGCAAGATTTTCTTATACCAAAAGAGATGACAGACAATGATTTGTTACATGTCAAAGCAGAATTTGTTGCAGCAGCAAAAAATGCAATGGATGCAGGATTTGACGGTGTTGAGTTGCATGGAGCCAATGGCTATTTGCTTGAGCAGTTCCTGTCGCCTGTAAGCAATATCCGTAAGGATAATAATGGAGGTAGCATTGAAAATCGGAGCCGGTTTATTATCGAGGTGGTAACTGCGGTGGCAGAGGCTATTGGAAAGGAAAAAACCGGAATTCGATTATCGCCTTATGGAGTATCCGGTGATATGCCATATTACCCTGAAATAGATGCCACCTATAAATACCTGTCGGAACAACTTAACAAACTTGGAATAGCGTACATCCATCTTGTAGATCATTCTGCTATGGGTTCTCCAGTGGTGCCAATGGAACTAAAGAAACTCATACGGAATAATTTTAAGAATACCCTGATCCTTTCCGGTGGCTATGATAAGGAGAGGGCAGAGGCCGATATTCAAAGCGGACTGGGTGATCTTGTGGCATTCGGACGTCCGTTTATTAATAATCCCGATCTTGTTGAACGGTTAGAAAACAATTGGCCTTTATCACAAGATCTTAAAATGGATCTATTCTACACAGCAGATGAAAAAGGATATACCGATTATCCGCTCTATAATGTGTGAATGTCCACCTTTATATTTAATAACTAAAAAATCACATTCAGACATGAATCTTCTTAAACAACTTAAAACACAAACAAAAGTAGTGGCCGACTCCGGTGATTTTGAGTCAATAAAGAAATTCAACCCTGTTGATTCGACAACAAACCCATCGCTCATATATGCTGCTGCTCAGGATAATAAATATTCATATCTGATTGATGAAGCTTTAGCATTTGCCAAAAGTAAAACAACTGACAATCAAAAGCAGCCAAGCATAGCAACAGACAGGCTTTTCGTTGATTTCGGACTGGAAATATTGAAAATTGTTCCCGGCAGGGTCTCTACAGAAGTAGATGCGAGGCTTTCTTTCGATACCGAAGCAAGTGTCCGGAAAGCCCGAAAACTGATAGTATTGTATAATAGCAGCGGAACAATTAACCAAAGAGGGCATCCATTGCAATCTGACGTTACTGTTTTCTATGCCTCAGGCAATTGCCTGCGCTCAAGCGGGGGTACAACTCATTTCGCCATTTGTAGGAAGAGCTCTCGATTGGCACATGAAAAACTATCCTGGACAGGAATTAATTAAAACCGGAAGATGAACTGGGCATACTATTGGTAAAAAACATTTACAATTATTACAAAAAATTCGGCTATAAAACAGAAATAATGAGCACCAGCTTTAGAAACATCGGGGAGATACTAGCGCTTGCAGGCTGTGATTTGATGACAATTTCTCCTGCATTTCTCAATGAACTTGAAAAAGAAGAGGGAGTTCTTGAACGAAAATTATATCCAGAAAAAGCCAAAAGGTCGAATATCGATAAAATTGAACTGGACGAGAAAAAATTTCGCTGGCTTTTTAATGAGGATGCCATGGCAACCGAAAAATTAGCGGAAGGGATAAGAAAATTTACAGAAGATATCGTAAAGCTTGAAAGCATGCTATGGAAACAAATACAAAAACACTAACACCGGAATTAGCGCGCAAGATGAACGCCTATTGGCGCGCTGCCAACTATCTGTCTGTCGGCCAGATTTATCTTTATGATAATCCGTTACTGAGAGTGCCTCTGAAACAGTCGCATGTGAAGCCGACACTTTTGGGACATTGGGGCACAACACCGGGGCAGAACTTTATCTATGTGCATTTAAACCGGGTAATCAAGAAGTATGACCTGGATATGATCTATGTTTCCGGCCCCGGTCACGGCGGCCCGGCACTCGTGGGGAACACATATCTGGAAGGTACTTACAGTGAAATATATCCAAATATCACACAGGATGAAGCAGGTCTGAAAAAACTGTTCACCCAATTCTCCTTTCCGGGAGGAATTCCCAGCCATGTATCACCGGAGTGTCCAGGATCTATTCACGAGGGAGGCGAGCTAGGTTATTCACTAAGTCACGCTTTCGGGGCCGCATTCGACAATCCGGAACTGATAGTAGCTTGTGTCGTTGGCGACGGCGAAGCAGAAACAGGACCCTTGGCGACGGCATGGCACTCCAATAAATTTCTCAACCCTATCACCGACGGTGCCGTATTGCCAATCCTGCACCTCAACGGCTACAAAATAGCCAATCCTACAATACTGGCACGCATCACACATGATGAAACGGACCAATTGTTCCGTGGCTATGGCTGGATACCTTATTATGTGGAAGGTGATGAGCCTGAAAAAATGCATGAGCTCATGGCCACTGTCATGGAAAAGGCCATAGGGGATATACTGAGGATCCGGAACAATGCAAGAAATAACAACGACACCACACGGCCGCGCTGGCCTATGATAATCCTCAATTCGCCTAAGGGTTGGACGGGACCAAAAGTAGTTGACGGACTTCAAATCGAGGGTACTTTTCGAGCACACCAGGTTCCACTCCAGGTGAATTCCGAGCATCCCGATCATCTCAGACAGCTAGATGACTGGTTAAGAAGTTACAAGCCGGAGGAACTTTTCGATGACAACGGCCAGCTTATGCCCGAACTGGCCGAACTGGCACCAAAAGGCGACCGGCGAATGGGAGCGAATCCACATGCTAATGGTGGATTGCTGCTGCAAGACCTGATTATGCCTGACTTTCGCGACTTTGCTGTAAATATACCGTCGCCAGGATCCGTTCAGGCAGCCGACACAAACGAACTTGGAAAATTCCTGCGCGAGGTGGTCAATCTCAATCGTGAGAAACGAATTTTCCGGATCTTCGGTCCAGACGAGACACTTTCCAACCGTTTGAACGCCGTTTTTGAGGTTACCAGCCGGCAGTGGGAGGCCCAAACAGAAGAGAATGACGAATTTCTTGCATCCGACGGAAGAGTAATGGAGATGTTGAGCGAGCATCAGTGTGAGGGTTGGCTTGAGGGATATCTTCTCACGGGCCGGCACGGGCTGTTCAACAGCTACGAAGCATTTATTCATATCATCGATTCTATGTTCAACCAGCACGCCAAATGGCTGAAAGTTACAGCAGAATTGCCGTGGCGGAAGAAAATAGCATCACTGAACTACCTGCTTGCCTCACATGTCTGGCAACAGGCTCATAACGGCTTTACGCATCAGGATCCTGGCTTTATAGATCATGTGGTAAACAAAAAGGCCTCTATTGTACGCGTTTATCTTCCACCCGACGCCAACTGTTTGTTGTCTGTATGGGACCATTGTCTAAGGAGCCGACATTATGTGAATGTTGTAATCGCTGGTAAATACCAGGCGCCTCAATGGTTGACCATGGATGAGGCAATCGAGCATTGCACAGAAGGGATTGGTGTATGGAAATGGGCCAGCAGCGATAGAGGTGAAGAACCGGATGTGGTGATGTCTTGCTGTGGCGATGTGCCCACACTCGAAACCCTGGCAGCAGTTTCCATCCTACGTGAACACTTGCCCGATCTGAAAATCCGGGTGATCAATGTTGTCGATCTGATGAAACTGCAACCGGATACAGAACATCCCCATGGGTTGAGCGATGAAGCCTTTGATTCATTATTCACCAAAGACAAGCCAATTGTCTTCGCGTTCCATGGTTACCCGTGGCTTATTCACCGGCTTACATACCGTCGTACCAACCATGAAAACATGCATGTTCGGGGCTATAAGGAAGAAGGTACAATCACAACAACCTTTGACATGGTGGTCTTAAACGATCTTGACAGATTCCACCTGGTACAGGATGTTATAAACCGATTGCCCCAGTTGGGCGCCAGCGGAGCCAAACTTAAGCAGATTGTGCAGAACAAGCTCCTCGAACATAAACAGTACATTGACAAACACGGCGAAGACATGCTGGAAATTAGAAATTGGAAATGGAACAACACAAAATGAAAGCCCTCAATCCAGATATTTAATTAATTGAACAATACTCTCCTGATTTTCGTATTTTACATTATAATTTTTGACATAAGCCTTAAACTGATCTTTCTTGTCGTTATATAATCTGGCTAATTGCTTCATATTTAAGAATCTAACCAATTGGCCGTTTCTCTTTAGCCAGTAAAAGATGAATGGTTTTGTTCTATAACCATCGGGCAATTTTAGATCATAAAGCACACCTCCCGCATTTAATGAAGAATACGTATCAATGGCTGAAGTTTCGGTTGTGCCTCCGTATGGAGCCGGTTTGCCTGGAGGTATCACGCTGCACTTGTGCTCGGCATACAAATAACTGCCTGATTGGTATAATAATTCTACAAATTTATTGTTCAGCACTACAAACTTTCTCTCCTTGATATAAACCGTATCAACCTGTCCTATTTCCTCCTTTCCTATCGCCAGTACTTTACCATTATCTTTAAAAATCATCTCTTCTGTCAGGGAATTATAATTCAGCAGAACTTCTCTCTTTATCCCACTTTTCATCAGGATAACCCCCTTGGTAAATTCGGGAAAAAGGTAATGAGAGAGTTCTATAGCTTTGCTTTGTGAGTATGACGTTGTAAACGGCAAGCTAAAAATCAATATGTAAAAAAATCGTTTCATAGTTATAAAAACAAAATAGAGTTACGAATATAATAAATATAGCTCATTATTCTTTATATTTGTTTACCTAAATCGAATAATTTTAATGAAGACATATCTATCTCTCTTACAGCATATAATGGACAACGGTTCTTTAAAAAGTGACCGCACAGGCACCGGGACAAAGAGCGTTTTTGGGTATCAGATGAGGTTTGACCTTAACGAGGGTTTTCCGCTGCTCACAACCAAAAAGATACATCTCAAATCCATAATTTACGAGCTGCTTTGGTTCATAAACGGCGACACAAATGTGAAGTATCTTAACGACCAAGGGGTAACTATCTGGGATGAGTGGGCCGACGAAAACGGAGAGCTTGGGCCGGTTTATGGTCATCAGTGGCGCTCCTGGAGTGCTGCGGACGGCAGGCAGATAGATCAGCTTTCGGAACTGATTGAGGGTATCAAGCGCAATCCTGACTCGCGCCGTCATATTATTTCTGCCTGGAACCCGGGTGATCTGGATAAAATGGCGTTGCCGCCGTGCCATGCACTGTTTCAGTTTTATGTGGCAGACGGGCGGCTGAGTTGTCAACTTTACCAGAGGAGTGCCGATGTCTTTCTGGGTGTTCCGTTCAATATCGCTTCTTATGCGCTGCTGACCATGATGGTGGCTCAGGTGTGCGGGCTGCGGCCGGGCGAATTTGTACACACGTTTGGTGATGCTCACATTTACACAAACCACTTTGAGCAGGTTGCCCTTCAGCTTTCGCGTGAGCCCCGGCCGCTGCCAAAAATAGTCATTAACCCGGATGTGACGATCATTTTCGACTTCAAGTATGACGACTTCAAAGTTGAAGGGTACGACCCGTATCCCGGAATCAAGGCGCCTATTGCTGTTTAAGCACCAACAAAGCTCCTATAAATGTCCGGTAACCACTTGTGACAGATACAAAGCGTTACTGCATCCGGAAATACCGGTTAAAAGTATCACCGCTAATACTATTTTTAAATTCATACCCGAAATTATGCATAAAAAATGAAAGGGGAAGCATGCCTCAGTCATATTTGGCTATATTTGCATTAAGCAAAGCATTTGATGGGTATGATTTCTATAATAGCAGCAATAGCAGACAACGGTGCAATAGGGCGCAACAACCAGCTTCTGTGGCACATCCCGGAAGACCTTAAGTATTTCAAAAGGACCACTGCGGGGCACACGGTTATTATGGGCCGTAAAACATGGGAGTCCATAGGGCGTCTGCTGCCAAACAGGAGGAATATTGTTATAAGCAGAAGCGGGGTACAGATTGAAGGGGCTGAGATTTATGGGTCGCTGGAGGCGGGTATCGTTGCAGCCACTGAAAGTCCGGATGGTTTGGTTAACCACACCAATACAAGTACGCAGATATTCATCGTGGGCGGCGGCGAAATTTATAGTCATGCTCTCTCAATTGTTGACAGGCTTTACCTAACACTGGTTCACACCACATTTGAAGATGCCGATACTTTCTTCCCGCATATAGACTACTCAAAATGGAAAGAAATTTCAAGGGAGTCATTTTTGCGGGGTGAAAAGTTCGAATATCCGTTTGAGTTTGTGGTTCTGGAACGGATTCTGAATAGATAGCGTACAAGAGAGTCAGCGCGCTTTTCAGCCCGAACCCCCCAAATTTCTACCAGAAATATTTTCTTGCATTAAACATTTAGGAAGCTTATCTGTTGTTACATTATAACAATAATATCGATATTATGATGAAAAGACTAATAATAATGCTCTCTTTGGCAATATTGCCTTTTGCAGCTTTTGCACAATGGAGCACAGCAGAATATAATTTAAAAAACAAAACAATCATGACAACAATCAATAAACTCGAATTTCCTCAGCTTCCGTACGCATATGATGCACTGGAACCATTTATAGACAAATTGACTGTAGAAATTCACTACAGCAAGCACCACAAAGCCTATTTCGACAATTTCATGAATGCAGTAAAAGGAACAGAAGCTGAATCAAAAACCATTGAGGAGGTATTCAAAAATATCAGCAAATACCCTGTTGCTGTAAGAAACAACGGTGGTGGTTTTTATAACCATGTTATCTATTGGGAGAGCATGAAAGTCAACGGAGGCAAGCCATCGGCAAAACTTGAGGCAGCCATCAACAAAACATTCGGATCGATTGACGAACTGAAAAAGCAGATATCAGATGCAGGCAAGACTCGTTTCGGAAGCGGCTGGGCTTGGCTAAGCGTAGATGACAAGGGCAACCTTTTTGTCTCTTCTACCCCAAATCAGGACAATCCTCTAATGGATATTTCCGATAAAAAGGGAACTCCTATACTCGCATTGGATGTGTGGGAACATGCCTACTATCTGAAGTATCAAAACAAGAGGCCGGATTATATCGAGGCATTCTGGAACATAATCAACTGGGATGCAGTATCAAAGAAATATGAAGTACTGGCTAAATAACCAATTTTGTATTTAATAAAAGTCTCCTTCAGGAGGCTTTTTTTGTGCAATTGTTCACCAAATCTCTAATTATTTCTTCAGCGCTCTCTGCTTTTCTCACCATCGAAGCGATTTGCCCGATTTCAAGTTCCCCTTCAGAAAGATCACCGTCAAAAATTCCTTTTTTGGCTCTGCCTTTGCCCAGAAGTGCAGTAAGTTCTTCTGTGGTTGCTCCCCTGTCTTCGGCCATCGAAACTGCTTTAGAGAAGTCATTATCCACAAGGCGGGCGGGTGCAAGTTTTTTCAGCAACAACTTTGTTTCGCCTTCTTTGAGTCCGCGGCAACGCTCTTTGAATGCCGGGTGCGCAGAACTCTCTGTACATAATGCGAAGCGGGTTCCTATCTGAACGCCCTCGGCGCCTAATGCAAAAGCAGCATTGTAACTTGCGCGGGACGCAACACCTCCGGCAGCAATAAGCGGGATTGTAATAGCTTCGCGAACCTGCGGAATGAGGCAGAATGTGGTAGTCTCCTCCCTCCCGTTATGTCCGCCCGCCTCAAAACCTTCAGCAACTACAGCATCCACTTCTGCCTCCTGGCACTTTACGGCAAAAACCGAATTCGAGACCACATGGGCCACGATTATTCCGTGCTCCTTGAGGAACGGCGTCCATTTTTTAGGACTCCCGGCCGATGTAAAAACTATCGGCACCTTCTCCTCAACAATTATTTTCATTATTTCCTCTATCTGCGGATACATCAGCGGTACATTTACGCCAAATGGAAAGAATGCGTCAGTACCCTGATCACCCGGAAGATCGCTTAGGCCTGAAGCAGCCACTTTGCCGTTGGATACCTTTAGCGCTGCCCTGCAACTTTGAATATGGTGCCTCAGATTGTCCGGATACATAGACCCAGCACCAATCAGGCCCAAGCCTCCTGCTTTGCTGACGGCCGAGGCCAAACGCCAGCCACTGCACCAGATCATTCCGGCTTGGATAATCGGGTGCTCTATTCCAAAAAGTTTGCAAATTCTGTTTTCCATGATATTGCAAAAGTACAAAAAATGGAACATTTCTTTATCTTTGCTTTAGACTTAATACTTATACTATGGCAAACATCAAACGTGACGGCTTCGGAAGCAGTTTCGGAGTTCTTGTGGCAGTAGCAGGCTCGGCAGTAGGGCTCGGGAACCTGTGGAGATTCCCCTACCTTGTGGGCAATAACGGAGGAGCAGCATTCATCATTATTTATCTCCTTTTTGTGGTTGTGCTCTGTTTGCCTATTATGTTTTCTGAGTTTATTATAGGCAGAAGGACTCAGGCAAACGTCTTTGGTGCAATAAATAAACTTGCTCCAAAATCGGGCTGGCTCTCAATAGGAGTCATAAGTGTTACTGCCGCCATTTGTATTATGTCATTTTACAGTGTTGTAGGAGGATGGACCCTTGAATACATTTTCAAATCATTCTCGCCAAACTTTCTGACATCAGAGAGCAGCTCTCTCTCAACTCAGTTTTCAGGATTCTCTTCATCCTCATTTATGCCGGTAGTTATGCACCTGCTATTCCTCGGGCTTTCGGCGCTTATCGTGGTTGCGGGCATAAAAAACGGCATAGAGAAGTACTCAAAGATTTTAATGCCCGCCCTCTTTTTCCTTGTGGTTCTACTGGCAATAAGGTCGCTTACACTTGATGGGGCCTCAGCAGGAGTTAAGTTTCTTTTTTACCCCGATTTTTCAAAAATTACCGGAGCTACTCTCCTTGCCGCACTCGGGCAGGCTTTCTTCTCCCTCAGCCTCGGAATGGGTTGCATTATAACCTACGGATCTTATGTAAACAGAAAAGAGAATCTCTTTAAGATATCACTGATGACAGCTGCCGCCGACACAGGTTTTGCCATACTGGCCGGACTTGCCGTTATGCCGGCAGTTTTTGCATTTGGAATATCTCCAAGTCAGGGTCCGAGCCTCGTTTTCATTACACTTCCACAAATATTTGCTCAGCTTCCGTTTGGGAATCTCATCTCAATAGCGTTCTTCTTTATCCTTCTCATAGCAGCAATAACATCTGCCATCTCACTGCTCGAGGTAGTTGTCGCATACTTCACAGAAGAGCTTAAAATGACCCGACGAACAGCGGTAATAGTTACTTTCTCCATAATCGGCTTTTTCGGAACCCTCAGCTCTCTCTCTCAGGGTGTGCTAAAAGATGTAACTCTCTTTGGCAAAAATTTCTTCGACCTTTTCGACTACACCTCATCAAATATTCTGTTGCCTGCAGGCGGACTGCTAGTTGTTCTTTTCGTGGGCTGGCGTATGAAGCGCTCCGATGTACTGGACGAACTTAGTAGCGGCGGAACCGTTGCAATCAAGGGCTTCGTTTTCAAAGGAATTATGCTGGTGATTAAGTTTCTTGCCCCTGTTGCCATCTCACTTGTATTGCTAAACAGCATCGGGCTGATAAAATTGTTCTGAAAGAGGACACTTATGCATTACCTGTCAATATCCCTCTTTTTTACATATCCCACTACCCCGACAATAAATTCTTCCGGGACAAACCCAAAGTATCTGGAGTCTGCTGAGTTCATAACATTATCACCTACAACGAAATAATAGCTCTTTTGAAAAGTATAATGATCAATGAATTTAGTTCCAAGAAACAGACTGTCATTAGCAACATTTAATCCCTGATTCGTTTCGTACTCAACAGGAATTTTGTACAAGATATAATTATTAGAGTTAAGAATTATTTGGTCGCCTGACTTTGGAACATACAATGGCCCAAAATTCTTAATGTTCCAGTTAAAGCTTTTTGAATTTAATGGAAAGGTTCTGAATACACTGACCGGCAGATTTTCTACGGGGGTTTTGGACAATAGTATTTGGTTTGGATAGTATCCCAAAGTATCATCAAAGTTGCTATTTATGTAAAACCCATTTACAACAGAAATACTGTCTCCGGGCAGTCCAACGCACCTCTTAGTATAAACATAATTGATTTTAAAACGGACTTCGTTCCAATTCTTGTCAAGAGGGAAGTTGAATACAATTACATCGTTGTGCCTGACTTTCCTAAATCCTTTAATTCTAAACGATTTTATGGGCTTATCAGGGCTAAAATCTAAACTTTTATAAATCCTTGCTCCAAATATCAACTTATTAACGACAATCTTGTCTCCGGCAGAGATTGTAGGAGACATAGAATAGGTGTTCACCGGGAACTGATCAAAAAAGAAGACCCGTATTACAAGGTACAGAATTAATATCGACACAAACGATAATATGCCATAAAACAGAGTATTAATTAGCCTCGATTTGCCTAAACGGAATTTTCTCATTTGTTCTTTTCTGATGTGCTAAGGAGTTGCCTTATTTCTTGTTTCATCTCTATTATTGCGGTTGAACTTACCTTTGGATCAAAATTAAGAACTTTGTTCGCATATTCTTTAAATTTAGCTGTCTGATTGGTATCATAGTATAATTTTGACAGCAAATAAAGTGGGTAAAGCCTGTTTGGAACAGCATAGAAGGCTCTTTTGTATGCTCTTTCTGCCTCCTGAGTTAACCCTGTTGATTTGTAATTGTTCCCGATAACATTATAAAACATAGGATCGCTGCTGATTTTAGTCCCTTGGTATAATATCTCATTGCTTTTGTTAAAATTACCCGTCTGGTTAAGAGTTCTCCCATATTCAAAAAGAAACTTCTCCTGATCTTTTAGTCGGACGTATAGTGAAGCATAATCGTCAGACACTTCTTCAAAATTTTGCATATTGTAGAGCATCTTAATATCCCTCCATTCCCTGTAGGCTCCGTACTTTTCTTTCTTGTTTAGCAATTGATGTCCGGAGATAATGATTCCTATAATCAATAGCATTCCAAAAACAGTTCTGTTTGCATTTTTGTTTGCTATTATGATATGAGAACTATCCGATGATGCGGCTGCAATGAGTACAAATACAATCGAAAGAGGGAGCACATTTAACGGATATGAAGTCAAAGAAAAAATCAGCAAGGCAATAAAAGGGTAAAGTAATTCGGATTTCGTCTTTGATAAATTTCTTATTACAAAAAAGACAAATAATAAAAAAACTATCATAGCAGGTATTCCCAGTTCGGCAGCTATCTGTAAATAGTCATTGAAAGAATATTGAGGGACTCCGGCGACTTTAACATCATTTTGGCTATATTCTTTTGTTGAGAAGAATTCAGCCTGTTTGTCTCCGTAGGCACCGCCAAGCAGACCAAATCCCACACCGGAAACAGGATTATCCTTTATGAGAGAAATCGTATTTTTCCATATTAGAATTCTTCCATCTGCCGAATCTTTCTTAAGCAAATACATCCCTACAAAGAGGACAGTTATTACGATTAAAGTCACGAAAATCCCAATCACGGATTTAAGACGGTTTTGTTTGAGATAGTCTTTTAGTAAACAATAGTATCTGGTCTCTTTTAGAAAAATAATTACCAGGACTGCTATTATTGAAACCCATGCCGAACGGCTCATTGTTGCAGGGACTATTACTATGCAGGAAAATGCACATACAGATGCCAGCCAGAAGGGAATTGATTTTAGATAATTATTTGATTGATAGTCCAATTTAGATACCACACCAACTGCAAGTACAAATGTCAAAGCGATGAATGCCGAAAATGGCCCCGGGTTAAAAAAGGTCCCGGTGATACTGAATCTGGAATTACAGGACTGTGAAATGTCCAAAATCTGTGCTACTCCCAGCAATGATTGAGCAATTCCACAAATCAACAGGCAAATAATAAGAATCCTTTTGCTCTCTTCATAGTTTGAGCATATTATACGGCAACATATATACAATATGGAAAGCAACAGGAACATCTCATATCGGGTTTTCTGTACCTCTCCAAAATAATGATGGCTGATTGAAACAAAGAAAGCGAAAACAATCCACAAAAAATCTTGTAAAGAGAACTTAAAGGTGTGTTTTAGGGCTAAAAATATAACAGCGACGATATTTATTGCAAACAATATTGTTGAAAAATACGCTCGTTTCGCAACAACCGCACTTTCAGCATATTGCCCAGATATGACAAAGAGTGTAAATAAGATACCGTTGAAAAAAAGAAAAAGAGTTATGTTGACCCAAAAAGTGTAATTAAATCTTTGCAAGAGTTTGATATTAAACAGATAAATTATTTTTCAAATTTACAAATTTATTTGCAAAATAAAATATTACTTTTTAAATTTATTGGCGTTAACTTCTAAAAAACAATTTATTATGAAAAAAAATATTTTATTGGTTAGTGTGTCATATATTTAGTATGGAGTAACTAATGAAAATTATTTAAATAATATGGTACGAAGATTCTCATATTTAATATTACTGGCAATTATTCTGATTTCATGTAACCCCACTAATAAAGATTTGCTGAATGACCTAACAAATATTGTAGGGAAAGAAATTGTAATTCCAGAAGGGCTAGTTCCGATTAATTTTCCAGATACGATTAAGTCATCGAGTTTCAAAAATAACAATAAGTATAAAATTGTAGTTTATATTGATTCAATGACTTGTTCTGAGTGTAAACTAAGAAAAATATTCCCATGGAATGATTATTTCTATTTTTTTTACAGTAAAAGAGTTCCTGTCTACATAATTATGAACACATCCAATGTTCAAGGATTAAAAAAAGTGATAAATATGTTGGATTTAAAATTCCCTTTTTTTATTGACCCTGATGGAAATTATAAAATAATGAATACTATCTCCAAAAATGAAATATTTAGAACAGTACTAGTTAAAGAAAACAAGGTGCTATTAGCAGGAGATCCAATATTTAATAATAAATTAATGAAATTATACATAAAAGAAATCTCAAAAGACTAAGAAAATGAGACACATAACTTTAAAAAATATATACAATGGGTATACACTTTTATTTTTGATTCTTATAATGACTTCCTGTAGATCACAAGATGAATCATCCAATGAAAAATGTTTTTTTGTGAGCAACAAAGGGGAAATATATAATACAGAATATTTTTTTTCTCAACCCAAATTTGTTATTTTAGAAACAATTGCTGAATCCTTAATAGCCGAAATATCTAAAATATACATCAAAGATAATTATTTGTATATACTTGATAAGAAGTCCCAGAAAGTGCTTATATTCAATGATCAAGGAAAGTTTGTCCGATCAATCAAAAATAGGGGTAATGGTCCAGGTGAATATATACAATTAATTGATTTCTCTCTTGATAACAAAGGAAGATTAGTATTATACTCAGACATTCCGGGGAAAATTATATTTTATAGTAATACCGGAGATTTCTTGTACGAGAAGAAACTGAAAGAGACTTATTTGAGCATGTCTATTGTGGACGAGTTAATATATTTTCAGAACCTGCCAACAAAGAAATATACTGTAACAATGCTTGATCTTTCAAATGACAAGAAAATCAAGCTACTTAAATCATTACCGGAATATAATAATGTTTTTTTAAAAGGTTATTCTATCTCTTCAAATACGAATATAATCCTTACTCGTAGATTTGACCCATTAGTTTATTCCATTAGTAACGACAGTGTTAAAACACTGTATAAAATTGACTTTGGGAAATCATTTATAACAAAAGATTTTTTATCCAAATATGCTAAATCAAAAGATTTCTTTAAGAAATGTTTTGACAACAATTTTGTATTTACATACATAAACACGCAATTAATAAAAAACAAATTAGTATTTAACACTAATCACGCGCTAATGCACATAA
>JBDKRJ010000026.1:0-4679 GCA_039683455.1 Rikenellaceae bacterium
TTTCTATAGTAGGACTTACGCGGTTGAAACGAGGAATCGATAGCACTAAATCTTTAACGGTTTAAAAATCATATTTAACTACAATGTCTATTGTACTTGATTTTAAATTTCAAGTGCGTAAGTCCTAAATAAAATAAAAAGAAAACCAAAGATAGTAATATGCTATCTAATTTCTTTAAATAGTAGCATTATGAAGGAGAAATTATGCTATTGAATGTAAGTGGTACCTAAAATACCCATTGAGATATAGAAATTTAAAGGACAACATTATAGAACAAGATTTTAGATCTATAAAGCGAATCGTTAATCCAATGTTAGGATTTCAGTCTTTTCGATCTGCTAATAAGACTTTAAAAGGAATTAAAGCTATGAATATGATCAAAAAAGGACAAGTAAATGATCTTTACTCTGTTCTTAATGAAGTCAAATATATTAAATATTAATCAATTATTTGGAATAGTTCTATAATATTGATACATTTTCCTCGGATATATTGACTTTTGTTCATGATCCATAAATTTACATGTTTACTCTGAAATTTTCGCAATGGAATATCCAAAAAAATAGAAGGGTGTTACCACCCCTATTTTCATTTATACTCTTATATATTATTTATATGTATATCTATCGTTTGCCGAAGTAGCGCTTTTTCCAGTTGGGGTTTTAACAGTAATATCAATTGTTCCTCTAGCTACTCCTGCCGGAGATTTCGGCACAGTAATTCTAGTACCGGCGCTGTTAACACTCAGCACAGTGACTTTTGCATTTCCAAAGTATACTGCTGTGGTTCCTTTGAAGTTAGTACCATAGATCAGTACAACGTTACCTCCTTTAACTGACCCAGATGTAGGTGAAACACTAGTTACAACAGGTATAGAAAGATAGGTATATCGATCCTTTGATGTTACTGGGCTCGTGCCTCCAGGAGTAATAACTGTAATATCAACTGTCCCTTTTCCTGCAGGAGCAGTTACAGTAAGCTGTGTATCGGATGCAACAGCCAGCTTACTACCAGATTTAGCCCCGAACTTCACAGCGGTTGCACCTGTAAATCCAGATCCATATACAGTCACAGTATTTCCGCCTACATCAGCTCCAGACTTAGGAGCTACTTTAGTGACTTTTGGTGCTACCTGTTGATATGTGAACTTATCGTTATCAGAAATAGGGCTTATGCCACCACTAGTTGAAACTACAGTAACATCAACTACTCCTGTTCCTGCCGGCGATTTTGCAGTGATATGAGTGTCATCGACGACTTTGACAGCAGTTGCAGCATTGTTTCCGAACATAACTTTCTGCACTTCCTTCAGGTTTTCCCCTGTTATGGTTACTTTTGTACCACCTTTTGTCGGGCCTGCGTTTGGTGCAACACTGTTAACTGTTGGAAGTCCTGTATATGTAAAAATATTGCGGTCTCCCTGCTGCCAAATAGAGCTATTTCCACCTGTTGATTTGACTACTACATACAGAGATCCAACATCCTCTTGTGGTGTAAGTATTTTGACCTGAGTGTCAGTGACACTGGTAATAGTAGCTTCGTCTGCAATCGACAACCAGGAGTCTTTAAACGTCACTTTCGAAGTACCTGTGAGACCGATACCATTTATAGTCACGGCTGTACCGCCGTCGGTTGGGCCTTTGGACGGTGACAGACTATAGATCTTTGGAACTGCTATATATGTATACTTACCGGTATTTGAAATTCCAGCGGTTGTGGTTACCTTAATGTCAACAGTTGTTGGTTTTCCTGGTTTAGATGGGTCTTTATTAAGTGCCGGAGCATATATGCTTATTTTATTGTCAGTGATACTAATGAAATCTTTAGCTAGTACAACATTAGAACCGACAGCTACTTGAGACGCTCCAGTAAAACCATATCCAAGTATATTAATGATATCCTTATTCGGGTGAACCTCCGGATCAGTGGTCTCAGTGGTGATATTACCAAGATATGAGCCAGATGTAGGTGTTATGCCAGTGATAACTGGAACCAGTACATAGGTATATTTATCGCCAGAGCTGGAGGCACTAGTTCCAAATGGGGTTGTAACAGTAACATCGACTTTTCCAGTTCCAGCTGGAACGACTGCGGTTATCTTGTTGGCATTAACAACTTTGAAACTTGTAGCTTTGGTGTCACCAAATTTTACACTTGTAGTTCCGAGGAAATAGTTCCCAATAATGGTTACAGTATTTCCACCATCAACCGAGCCAGTGTTAGGGGATACTTTGCTTACTGATGGGGTTGTTACCCATGTAAACCTACCAAAAGATTGGCCCCAATCATTAGCACGAGAGACATAAACAGAAACAGTTTTGCCAGGAGTTCCGGGTGGTACAACTACCGTGATTTCATTGTCGTTATTGACTGTCGGAATACATGGAATGCCGCCATTGTTAGGGACACCAAAATAAACGGTATCTGCATTAGCAAAATCGTCTCCGGTTATAGTCACTGTATCTCCTGCAATACCAAACGAGGGAGATACATCATTGACTACAGGGGACGCTGCTGCGATTGTAGTTGTTGCAAAGACTAGCATGAAAAATGTCAATGCAGCTAGAATATCTCTTTTTATTTTCATTATACTTTACATTTCGACCCCCCTTTTAATTTTTTCGCCGAATTTTCGTAGAGTTTACATTATTTGCCCCGTTTTGGATTCAAATTGTTTGAAAATATTCATTAATCAATATTCCTTCATGCGAATTCAACCCAAAATTCCATAGCTTCAGCTATGGAATTTTATTTTTATAATCTACATGCTTTAAATTAAGAAAATTATCCTGTTTCTGGATTAAGTCCTAATAGTTCTAGCAACTTACATAGGTGTTCTGTTTTCCCAGACTTCGAATAAATAATATGTTCATCTCCTACAGTGACAACACTGTGTAGTGAAAATAATCTTAACAATTTGTCCGCAGTAGGATTCACTAAAGGTCTCCCCGAAAAATCAATTAGTGGAGGCTCACTTTCATTTTTAAGATTCATTCTGGTGATAACCCTCATCAATACCCTTATGAGCAGTGAAACATGGAGCAACATCAGCAATGCTTCAATACGCTCTGGTTTTTCCAGGAAAATGGTAGACACCATCGTAGGTTTTTTCAATTCTTCAAAATTGGTTTCGACAACTCTTTGTTTTTTGTAATCCTGAAGTATCTTCTTGTTGTTTCCTTCATCTACTGGAACGTTTGTAATTAAAACAAAGGATTCTGTGTCCTGTTTATACTTTTTCACACGCTCCTCATTTTCGGTTAATCTATCCAGCTTGACTACAGATTTTTCAAGAATAATAGGAGGCTTTTGATCTTTTGAAGGTCTTCCTCTCAGCCTTTTTTCTATGACTATCTTTTCAACACTGAGTTTAATGTCAAACAACGAGTTCTTATGCTTCTTAAGGAATGCATCAATTTCTTTTTCTGCATCTGGTTTACACGAAAATGGTACCTTAAAAGACTTATTTATGTCTTCCACAATTGCTTGTGTCTCTTTTTTAAGATTCTTTTTCACTTTGCTTTCCGCATCGTCCCCCTTGACCACAATCAATCGAAATTCATTTTCATATATAGTTTTCACAAAACCTTGAGAGCTGTACCTTGCAGCTCTTTTTGATTTTTCATCTTCACAACAAATTCCGAGATCTTCCCAATTATCTAGCAAATAAGCCTGTTTTATTGCTTTTTCGGCAATTTTAGAGTTAAAATTGGAAGGACAGCGAGATATGAACTTTAGTGGAACTTTATCGGAGTATATAACCTCGATATTATTTTTGTTGACGAGTTTTGAATCTGCTATAAATGTATAGCCACCACAACCATAACCAAGAAGTCCCTGCAAATATTGTATTGCACTCTTAAACCAGGTACTATCTGAAGTATTTCCATCAAGGGTTTGTTCATATACTGGAATCCCATATTCATCTACAAGCATTCCAGTCATAACCTGTTTCAGTTCAGGGTGCTTGTCTTTGCTATGACCATGAGTTACATTCAACCCATCATAACCTTCCTGTTCACAAACCTCACATTCTCCATAAAATACATGGGACGTTGTGTCAGCGTGAAGTATATGGCTAACAGGGATTTTGAAATTCACATAAGAATTAGCTGCTATTCTGCTAAACAATCCAGTACTACCAGCCTCAGCAATCCGATCCAGTAATTTCGCGAGATGATCATCATTGAAATCACTACGGAGATAATTCTCCCCAAAAAGAAGCTTCAAGTCAATGCCTTCAAAAGCTTCTTCAATGCGAAAAAGAGGGCATCTTTTGTCATCTCTTAAAAAAGGTGTTAAAATGATACTTCTTGCAAGTATTGCAGGAGAAACGGCCCACCGATCTTTATCCCACCTAATATTATCATTGATGATACTATCAAATCCGAGTATGTCAAGGATCTGACTGCAAACGATTAAAACAAAAGGTGTTTCTGTTTTTTGGGAGAAATTTCTGGCATTCAAAAGTTGGGATATTTTTTTAAAATTCCTAGTACCTTCTGCAGAAGGAGAACGTTTTTTGTTTTTTACGTTTTGATTTGTTTTTTTCATTTAAGATATTATTTGAGAGGTATTATTTAAAGAAAAACTTTAAAAAAGTCTATTTGAGGCTGAATTAATATTATAAAAAAATAAATTATGTTTTATTTTTAAGGAAGGGGTCGAAATGTAAATT
>JBDKRJ010000027.1:0-106000 GCA_039683455.1 Rikenellaceae bacterium
TATTGCATCGCGGATTTTTTTAGGCAGAAGCGTCTGTTTGAACCCTGAAAGGGTGAGTCAGCTTTTGCTTTTAAAAATTAAGATTGGCAACACTCTTTTCGAAATAGCCTGGTGCAATCACTTTGGGGGGAATTAAATGAAAAGAAGCTGCCTAATACTTTTTAGACAGCCTCATTATCCTATTATATTTTCATCCCCCTGGGCGTTTATTTTTAGTCTTGGGCGTTTCATAGTAATATAGATTAAATTTTGCATATCAAAATAAAAAAAGGACACTCTATCATATCTGAACCTGCACTATTTCTCCCAAGAAAGATGTTTTTGGTTGACCGATTGGTGACAATTACCTCATCTAATTCATAAGTTGCAGGAACGATATAAATTTTGTTTGCCACTTTGTTAATATCCGCTATACTGCTTTGCTCTCAATTCCAATGCTTACATAAGGCACTTTGTCATTGGTTTTCGAATTAAATATCATGCCGGTTATTGTGCTTTGAGCAAAAACAGGCAAATCAAAACAGAATGACTTTATCTAAGTGCTTCAAAAAAGTGACAACTGATGGTTGTCTGGAAGCGTTTTTTTATTGGTCTGCTTTGGAGCCAGAACTCTTTCTATAAGCTCACAAGGAATATCACTAATGAAACGTGAAAAATGATGCTGTTCTTCTTTTCCGTACATCATTCTTTTTGCAGAGGCGGAAATATATAATTCATCCCGTGCTCTGGTCATAGCTACATAAAAAAGCCTCCTCTCCTCTTCTGTGTCGGAGTCTTTTCTTTCTGAAGGCGTAATACCATCTTCGGCTCCTGCGAGAAAAACGACAGAAAACTCAAGTCCTTTGGCCGCATGAAAAGTCAGTAGATGTACGCCATGTGCATGTTCGCGACCAGTATCGTTATAATTATTCAAAGTAGAATCATTGAGAAATGTCCGGACATCTTTACCTGCCTCACCTGCAGCAGCAAAAATGGACTCTTTTTTTAGAAGCTGTTCTTCTGACAACTCATTGTCTGGCAGATAGAGAGCAAAAATATTGTTTACAATACAAGCCACACCTTCTTTTGCCAGCCACTCATCAGTTTTCGCAAAAAAATTTTTAAATTGTAAGAGACTGTCTGCAGCTATATTATTATTTTTATTATCAGATATTTGTTCCGACCATAGCTTTCCTGTTTCATGAAGCAGGCTCATAAAGTTGCGAATCTCTTTCTTTCCCCACCCGGGCAAATGGCTCAGAATACCACTCAGAGCTATTTTGTCACTACGACAAAGTGAAAGTTTCAAAATATCTGAGACCAGAGTAAATGGTTCACTGTTCAGAAAAGATGTACCATCTCCTATGACTACAGGAATACCAGACTGTTTAAAAACCGACAGCAACTGCCGTCCTACATGATGTGTTCTGTAGAGTACAGCAATGTCGGAAAAAGCATAATTTCCATCTTCATAAGCTGTTCCCCCCGAAAGTAAATTGAACCCTCCTACCTTTTTTTCTATCTCTGCAGTAATAAATTTAGCTTCCTGTTCTGGCCTTTCTGCCTGAAATAGTTTAATTTTTTGTGAGCCCTTCCGTACAGGATTAAGTTCTATTCCGCTTCTCAGTGTATTCTGCAAAATGAGTGCTCCAGCAGATTTTAAAATGGAAGGAATTGATCTGTAATTTTCTGTAAGGTTAATTGTTACTGGCTTAAATTCCTCTGCAAACCGGAAAAACAACCGGACATCTGAGCCTCTGAAACCGTAAATAGCCTGGTCTGGATCACCTATAGCCAACAGATTTTTTCCTTTTCCGAGCATAGTCATAAATCGATATTGCTGAGGGTTAATATCCTGAAATTCATCCACAGCAATTGAATGCACTGCTATTCGCTGATTATCAAGAACATCAGGTTCTTTTTCCCATAATTCTAGAAGCTGTCCCAATATATCAGATATATCCACCGCCCCCTCTTCATGGCAATATTGCCTGTATTTAGCAGACTCTTCTTCATACTTGGCAGCTGTTTTTTTATTTTTCTCAAACAAATCCACAAGACAGACAGAAAGGTTTTTGCACTCTTTTTCATCTATATCAGGGAAAAGAAAACGGAGAACCGACAGGCGGTTGCTCTCGTCATATACCGTAACTAAATCAGGATAACGCTCCTGCAACATTCTAAGGGCAATTGCATGGAACGTACCTGATATAATTTGCCCGGCTTCGTTCCCCAACTTACCAACAAGTCTTTCGCTGATTTCTCTGGCAGCTTTATTCGTAAAGGTAATTGCCATCACTTCGCAAGGTCTTGACTGACCGCTTTCAATCTGGTTATGGATCCATTGAATTAAAGTGCTTGTTTTACCTGTGCCTGGCCCGGCTTTGACGAGCACTGCACCCGTTAAAATGTCTTTTACTCGCAGTTGTACTTCATTAAATCTTTCTGAAAAAGGCTTCACTACTGGAGGACATAGCACTGATTTTGAATTTTCTGCAGATTCCGAAGCTCCGTAGAAAACTTTAGGGCCATTATAAGATGTATCATCTTCCATTCCAAAAAGCTGAAGTTGGCCGTTCAGCCGGGAAAGTTCACCATCTTTGAAAATCCGTATTTTACCGTATTCTCCGTCGTATCCAGGTTCCGGGTTGACTTCATGTCTCCTCATTCTATATATTGCTTCGGCGAGCAGAGAGTCTCCGTGATATCTGATCTCTTCTACCGGGACTTGGCTTAGAAGGTTAAACTCATTTCCAAAAGTGGAAATTATTTGCTGATATGTCTGCAGAACAGATTTGCTTTCGGCTCTTACCCCATTTATTTCAGCCAGAATTTCTGGCAATGGAATATGATATTCGTAACCGGCAGCACCGTCTGGCTTTTGTGACAATGCACGGTCTGATAATATTTCGACACGGTTCAGCACCCCTATAGTCAACGGTTTGCCACAAACAGGACATATTCCTTTATACCGGAAAGTCTCCTGTGGTTCCATGACAATGCCACATTTGCGATGACCATCAAGATGATATTTACCCTCTTCCGGGAAAAATTCGTATGTACCAAGAAAACCCTGTTGTGTTTTAAAAGCATTGAACATTCCTTCGTAACTAAATTCAGTATCTAAGCGGTTTGCCTCTCGCCCAAGTTTCTGAGGAGAGTGAGCATCCGAGTTAGAAATTAGCGTAAATTTATCTAAAACGCTCCATCTCCAGTTCATTGCCGGATCTGATGACAATCCTGTCTCTATGGCAAAAATATGTTCTGAAAGATCTCTGAAACACTCTTCAATACTATCATAACCCCCTTTTGAACCAAGCGTTGAGAACCACGGAGTCCACACATGCGCAGGCACAAGATAAGCCTTACCCGGGCACTCTATTACAATTTCCAGCAAATCGCGGGAAGATAGTCCTAAAATAGGACGTCCGTCTGCCGTAAGATTTCCGATTGTAGAAAGGCGGGCATTAATACGGTTTACAGTTTCAAAATCAGGCGCATAAATAAGATTATGATTTTTTCTGACTTTCTCTCCGTATTTGTAAATGGAACTTATTTCAGCGGAAAGGCAGAATCTTACATCAATATCCTGCACTTTTATCCCTGGCATAGCAGGCTCACGGGGTGGATTCTTCAACCGGAACAAGCCGCTACCGTCTGGCTCTAATTTCTCTTTTAGCTCCTTAAGCCAGCCCGGATGGGTAAAATCACCAGTTCCCACTACATTTATACCTTTCACACGAGCCCACTGGTATAGTGATTCAAGATTCAGATTCGAGCTTGTCGCTCTTGAATAATGAGAGTGCACATGAAGGTCGGCGATGTAAAACATAGCAGAAAATTTATGAGCTAAAAGTACGGATTTTTGAGGAAAAATTTGTTAATATTTATATAAATATAAGGTTACGCATGCAGTTGTCAACGAACATCGGGTTCACAATCAATTCCATCGCAGGGTCTGCCATGATGTTGATTGATGATCCCGGTTGAATAGTGAAATGAGCTTTTTCTTGGCAGACAAAATAATTCTAAGTCCTCTCCAATTATTACCCCAATTTCTGACAAAGAGTCAAACGCCGCTTTGTAGGCAAGGTCCGGTGTATTGTTGTTTTCACTGAGATGGCATAAGAAGAGAGTTCTCAAATTCGAATGATAAATCTGCTTTAAAGCGTCAGCTGTTTCGTTGTTACAAAGATGTCCCCTTCCATTTCGAATTCTATCTATCAATATTTTAGGATAACTCCCTCCTACTAACATTTCATAATCATAATTCGATTCGAGTATCAGATGGTTAGCTTTTTTTGCGTAGCTGATTACTTCATCGGTAATCTTGCCTACATCTGTAATAAGGGTGAATTTCTCTCCTAAAAAATCAATATAATAACCTATAGTATCGGTGGCATCATGCGAAACTTCAAAAGGGGTAATCTTAACTCCCTTGTAATTATATTCACCATCTTTTACGATAATTTTACGGCAGCCGGCCAGTTTTCCTTTTGTACGCGGGTGGTACAAAAGGGATTGGTAAAGTTTGTCTGTAGTCCAGACAGGGATTTTATACCTCTCGGCAAATGACCCTAAATGTTTTACATGATCGATATGGTCATGAGTAATAAGTACCAGGTCGATTAATTCGATAGAAATATTATATTCTGACAATCTTTTTTTTATTGTTCTCACACCCACTCCTACATCGATTAAGATTGAGATATCTTCATTACCAATGAAGTAGCAATTTCCGTTACTTCCACTTGAGAGACTAATAAAACTTATCATAACAGGGAATATATCTCTGCTTCCAAGTCACTCTCCTGAGATACAAGTAGAGTTATGAATCCCAGCTTTGATGCAGATTCCAAATTTGCAGGCCCATCATCAATAAAAAGCGTCTCCTCAGCTTTTATCCCGGCCATCTCCAAAACTTTTGAGAAAATTCTGATATCCGGTTTTGCAAGTTTCATCTCATAAGAGAGGAACATTTTGTGGAAATAATCCTCCATTTTTCTTCCTCCCGCTTCAAAAAAACATTTAACTGCATTTATTGCAATGGGATTTGTATTACTGAGCATAAAAACATTATAATCTTTTTT
This sequence comes from Rikenellaceae bacterium, assembly GCA_039683455.1. Classification (GTDB taxonomy): domain Bacteria; phylum Bacteroidota; class Bacteroidia; order Bacteroidales; family UBA932; genus Bact-08. Next base: position 5,070 of record JBDKRJ010000027.1, read on the forward strand.
TAATTTGTAGATTGTATCCAGTTTATCTTTGGGTGCCTCAACAAGAAAATTGGCCATTGCCTGATCAATATCCTTGTCGGTGACTTCTCTGTAAATATTTTTTCTGATAAAACATCTAAATTCCTCTTCCGTGATGAGTCCTTTCTCAAAGTCCAGAAAGAAGCCCTCCTGAACAAATTCATTCAGAATTTTTCCAAAATCTTCAAACCCCAGTTTTCTGAATGATTCTACACAAGCTTTTTTATCCAATCGTACGATTACACCACCTAAATCAAATATTATATTTTTAATCATACTTAACCGTTAAAATTATAAGGATATTTAAAAATGCCCTTTTCCGTTATTATCGCGGTTATAAATTCCGCCCGGGTTATGTCAAACGCCGGATTATATACTTTTACACCAACTGGAGCAACTCTCTTTTTATACCATAAATCTGTCACTTCATATGCCGGCCTCTCCTCAATAATGATATCATTTCCACTATTGCACTTATAATCGATAGAAGAAGAAGGTCCAAACACATAGAATGGTATCCCCCAGTTTTTCGCCAGTACAGAAAGAGCCGAAGTACCTATTTTATTAGCCACATCGCCGTTTTTTGCGATTCTGTCACATCCAACAAACACAACATCAACCCAACCCTTTTCCATAACAGAGGAGGCCATGTTGTCACAAATTAAAGTAACATCAATCCCGGATTTCATCAATTCAAATGCTGTCAGCCTGGCTCCCTGCAATAAAGGTCTGGTTTCATCTGCATAAACCTTAATCCCATACCCCTCTTTCTGAGCTAGATACACAGGCCCTAAAGCTGTTCCAAGCCTTGATACTGCAATATGACCTGCATTACAGTGCGTCAGTATCCCCATTCCGGGTTTTAAAAAAGAGAGACCTGATTCAGAAATACTTCTGCACATCTCTACATCTTCTGATTTTATAGCATTTGCCTCATCGTACAGTAAATCAATTATCTTTTTTTTTGTAATACCAGGTAATTTCAGTGATTCTAAAAATCTGTTTTTCATCCTATTCAGTGCCCAAGACAGATTTACAGCTGTAGGTCGGGAAGACTCAAGTTTAGCAATCACATCGAAAACCCTTAACTTGAGATCATCCAGCGTTTGTGACGTATCTCTGTTCAAAACAACGCAAAGTCCGTATGCAGCGGCAATTCCAATGGCAGGAGCACCTCTGACTTTCAAAGTAGAAATAGCATCAAAAATATCATCTTCTTCATTTAATTGAAGAAACACTTCTTTTTCCGGCAGTTGTGTTTGATCTAAAATAACCAGCAGGGATTTGTCTAAAGAGAGGTCAACAGAATCATATGGCAATAATGCACCCTCCATTATTTGAAAAATTTCTTTTTAAGTTCATGGAGCTGAGTAAGTTGCTTATAGGAGAACTGTCTGGGAACTGCTTTTCTTGAATCAATTAAATGCGATACCTTACAGTGGGTTTCAACAATTTCTGTTCTCCAGAAAGCGTCTCTTATACTCTCTCCCCATGTCAGGAGTCCGTGATTCTGAAGTACCAAAACATTTTTACCCTTGGCCAACACCTCTACCTGAGATGCCAGTTCATCTGAACCCGGAAGCGAATATGGGGCAAAAACCAGGTCGTCAATCCATATGATTGATTCTGGACTTAAAAGTTGAGTGGGAAAATTTTCCGTAAATGCATAGGAACATGTGTAAGGAGGATGTGAGTGAATTACCGATTTTGCCGATGGATTAGCCTTGTAAACAGAAAGATGAGAAGATATTTCAGATGTTACTTTATTCTCACCATAAAGCTGTATTCCGTTCTTGTCAATAATTGTTAAATCATCAACTGTTAATCCCTTTTTTGAATAAAGAGTCGGAGTAGTAACTATCAGAAATTCAGATATTTTTAGAGTAATATTTCCCCCGTTTCCCTCAACAAAAGATCTCTGCCATAAAAGATCCGCGTAGTAACACACGCTTTCAGCTTCCGGATAATATTTTTTTGGTATTGGAGGCATAAATCAAAGATTAATTATAATTTGACTATCAAGTTCGTAAATAATTGCGACATTTTTTCAGCTGCTTTGTTTGCAGCACGTATAACGTCATCTCCATCATTAACATAGTTGTCAGAAAATGAAAAAGCTTCATTAGTAATTATGGAAACACCAAAAACAGGGATATTTGAGTGCCTTGCAACAATTACCTCAGGCACTGTTGACATTCCAACTGCATCTGCTCCAATTTTCCCGAAAAACGCGTATTCTGCAGGAGTTTCATAGGTAGGTCCAGTACCTGCTAAATAGACTCCTTTTTTTATTGGGATTTCCAGTTCATTTGCAATATTTTCTGCCATTTTTATCAGATTCAGGTCATATGGTCTTGTCATATCCGGAAAGCGCGGTCCGAAATTATCCAGGTTTTTTCCAATAAGTGGATTGGGCATTAAATTTATGTGATCTTTAATAATCATCAAATCCCCTACTCTGAATGTTGGATTAACTCCCCCCGCAGCATTTGAAACAAAAATATAACTGACCCCCAGCTGCTTCATCACTCTTATTGGCAGTGTAACCTGATCCATACCATACCCTTCATAATAGTGAAACCTGCCCTGCATGGCAATAACAAATCTGCCGCCAATATCGCCTGCAATAAGATTTCCTTTATGACCTACTGCTGTAGATTGCACAAAGTAGGGTATAGTTGAATAAGGGATAATAATTTTATTCTCAATTTTTTCTGCCAATTCCCCAAGTCCGCTGCCTAGAACTATTCCCACAATCGGTTTTTTTCCTGATATTTTAATTTTTACAAATTCTGTAGCAGAATTGATTTTTTCCGTGTATTCCATAACAAAATATATTACAAAAGATTTATGTACAATTTATTAACCATATTAATGATCTCTTCCTCACCCTCAACTATTCTTTTTTCCATCAATATTTTCCCATCACAAATTACTGTATCCACACATGAACTATTTGCAGAGTAAATCAGGTTTGCAAGAAAATTGATATTTGGTGTAAAGGCATATGAATTTGTATCAATAATTACAAGATCGGCTAAATATCCCTCTTTAATTACTCCACATTTAATTCCAAGTGATTTACCTCCATTAACAGTTGCAAGAGAAATCAGTTCATCCATCGGCATCGCAGTTGGATCTCCCCGCCAGCCTTTCTGTACTAAGGCTGTAGTCTTCATCGCCTCAAACATATCCAGATTGTTCGAGGAAGCACAACCATCTGTTCCCAGAGATACTGTTAACCCGGCCTCTTTAAATTCATTGTATCTGAATTTATAGCCCGAAGCAATTTTTAAATTTGAATTAATGTTGTGAACTATTTTAACATCCCTGTGAGTGAGCAAGGCAATATCATCATCGTCAATCCACAAGCTGTGTGCAGCAATAAGTTTTGAATTTAATACACCCAGTTTTTCCAGATAACGCGTTGGGCTGACTCCATGAAGGGCAATTGATCTCTCGTTTTCCCCTTTTGTTTCTGAAAGATGAATATGAACAAAAAGATCATGCTTTTGGGCAAATTCGCTTGCCCATAAAATCATTTTTTCAGAGACGCTGTATGGAGAATGCAACCCAATTGCAAAATTGTTTCTGTCACACCAGTCCCCTGAAAGTTCATACATTTTTTCGCACTCATATTTTATCTTTTCAGAGTTTGATTCATCCAGTAAATCCAATATAACAAATGGTTGAAAAGACCTGAGCCCCATCTCCTCGGTTGCTTTAACAGCATATAACAAACTCCAGTATTGATCATTAAAGCAGGTCGTTCCAGATTTGATCATCTCAAGACAGGCTAGTTTTGTCCCCCAATAAACCATCTCATCTGTGAGTTTGCTTTCGGTTGGCCAAATTTTATTCTGCAGCCACTCTGTTAGTGACAAATCTTCGCCAATTCCCCTCATCAAAGTCATAGCTGCGTGAGTATGCATGTTAATCAATCCTGGAATTACTGATTTTCCGTTTCCGTAAATAATTCTATCTGCTTGATAATCTATATTTTCACATATTTTTTCAATCTTGTTGCCTAAGACTAAAATGTCTGACTTTTTGTTGTTTAAAATGATATTTTTAATTAGGATAGATGTCATATAAAATACTTTAATTTTGTAAAAATAGTTAGATTTTTGTAGTAACTCAAATAATTATTGTTAATATTGTTAGCCAAACCAATATATTAACAATAATCTTAAATATTATGAAGTACATTTGCGTCGTTTGCGATTATATCTATGACCCTCAACTCGGTGATCCAGAAGGGGGAATCGCACCCGGTACTGAGTTCGAAGATATTCCCGATGATTGGGTTTGTCCTCTCTGCGGAGTTGGAAAAGATGATTTTGAACCACTTCAATAATTAATGTCAAATCACACAATTTGTTTATGAGGCTTATCTGGTTAGACATTAACGCCTCTTACTCTCATTCATCTTTGGCTTTTCCTGCTCTTCATTCTCAACTTACCGGGAACAATTCAGAACGTGCTGAATGGCATGTAGTATCAGGTACAATTAATAGCGATTCTGCAACTTGCTTGCTGGAAATGATAGATTACAACCCTGATGTTATTTTTTCCACTGCATGGTTGTTTAATCACACATACATTTTAAACTTATTATCACGGTTCAAAACATTAAGCCCTAACACATTGGTTATACTTGGCGGACCGGAATTTCTGGGAAGCAACTTTGATTATCTCTTTTCCAATAAATTTATTAATGCCGTATTCAGAGGTGAGGGAGAAGAGGTTTTCCCTCTTATAATTGATTCTCTTTTCCAAAATTATTCTTGGGAAAAAATCTGTGGAATGTGCTGGATTGACGAAAACGGAGAGTATCACGATAATGGAGAAGCTATTGTATCTGATTTTTCCATACTTAATCCTCCGGAAAAATCAATTTTCTTTAGTTGGGACAAACATTTCGTTCAATTTGAAACTTCACGGGGCTGTTTCAATAATTGCACATTTTGCGTAAGCGGAGGTTCCCGTAAAGTTCATAATATTTCACTGGACAAGGTCGTTGAAAGACTGAATAATTTCCGTTCTAAAGGTGTTAAGGAGGTCAGGGTATTGGACAGAACCTTTAATGCGAATCCCGAAAGGGCAGTCGAACTTCTTAGAATATTCAGTAAATTTCAGAATGACATGAAATTCCATCTCGAAATACATCCTGCTCTGCTAACCCCTGAGATAAAGAAAAAATTGACGGAGGTTTCGTCTGGAACTTTGCATCTGGAAGCCGGACTGCAAAGTTTGGACAACTTGGTTCTAAATACCTGCAAAAGAGCAGGAAACAGCGAAAAATCTATAGATGGAATTAACTTCCTTGTTTCTCTTAACAAGTTTGAACTTCATATAGACCTCATTGCCGGACTTCCTTTATACTCCTATTCTGCCTTAATTAGAGATGTTAAATCTTTGCTTCCGCTTGGAGTAGAAGAGATTCAGATAGAATTACTGAAATTGCTGCCTGGCACAGAATTAAGAGAACAAGCGAGCCAGTATGGTATTGTCTATTCGGCCTTTCCTCCATATGAAGTGCTCAGAACAAATGTAATATCTGTTTTCGAACTTTATAAAATATCTGTATTGTCTAAGATCATTGATATCTGGTATAACAATAAGATTTGGAGAGATACATTCAGAAAAATACATCTTGAAAACAATCTGTTTATTGAGACGTTTCTTGATTACATTGTAACATATAAATTACTGAACAATAGATTAAGCCTTGAAAATAATGGTATATTATTGTTTGAGTTCTGCAACATGCATATGAAAGCTGCAGTTATAGATGTTGCTTCTGCCTGGATCGCGGCAGGTCTTTCCCTAAAAAAGGGGCCAGGAAAATTGGCAAAGCGATGGATAAGAGAAGTGTCAAACGAGAAAAACCCTCTATTTGATGATACTAATCTATTTAATTACTATTACTTACAAGATCGTGACAGGGTGTTTTGGTATGCCTTTGACAAAACAGATAAAAAAGGAAAACCAGCTAAATTTTATATAATAAACTAATCTTCTAATAATATTAACCTAAAATCTTATTTTACATTACTTATTTTTATATTTGTGACCATAATTCTTAAAACATGATAACAAAAGAGCTTATTTCACCAAAAAGTATAGTTATTGTTGGTGGTTCAGATGACAAACAAAAGCCAGGCGGAAGCGTTCTTAATAATCTGATTGATACAAAATACAGAGGAAAATTATATGTAGTAAACCCAAAATCAGAGATAGTTCAGGGAATAAAGTGTTATAGTAGTGTAGAAGAGCTACCTCAGGTCGATCTGGCAATACTCGCAATTCCAGCTCAATTATGTCCCGAGAATGTTGATATTTTATGCAACAAAAAAGGTTGCAAATCCGTAATTATTTTATCTGCAGGTTTCCACGAAGATAGCCCTGAAGGAGCGTTACTCGAAGATCAGATTGTTAAGATAGTCGATAAAGCAGGAGCTTCTCTTATCGGTCCAAACTGCATAGGCGTAATGACTCCTAACTATACCGGAATTTTCACAAAACCTATACCTAAACTAGTTGATAACGGAGTGGATATTATCTCTGGTTCAGGCGCAACGGTAGTTTTCATCCTGGAAGCAGCCATGCAACTCGGACTTCGTTTTTCGTCAGTGTATTCTGTAGGAAATAGTGCCCAGCTTGGTATCGAAGAAATTTTGCAACATCTCGATGAAACTTACATACACGGAAAGAGTGCTCCGGTTAAATTAATGTACATAGAAAGTATCAATAAACCTGACCTGCTTCTTAAGCACTCGGTTTCTCTGATTAAGAAAGGTGCAAAAATAGCCGCTATCAAATCCGGGGTCAGTGAGGCTGGCAGCCGTGCTGCTTCATCCCATACAGGAGCCATGGCCAGCCCGGATAAAGTTGTCTCAGCGTTATTCAGAAAAGCGGGCATTATAAGATGTTACAGTCGGACAGAGCTGGCAACTGTAGCATCGGTACTAATGCATCCTTGTCCTAAAGGAAACAAAAAAGTAGTAATTATTACCCATGCTGGTGGTCCAGCTGTTATGCTGACTGATGTGCTGTCAGAAAATGGAATTAATATTCCACATATCACAGGGAAAAAGGCAGAAGAACTCTTGTCAAAATTATATCCTGGTTCCTCAGTATCAAATCCTATTGACTTTCTGGCTACCGGAACAGCAGATCAGCTTGAAAAAATAATCGATGCCTGTGAAAAAGATTTCGAAATAGATGCTATGGCTGTTATCTTTGGCTGCCCCGGTCTAGCTCCTGTGTATAACGTGTATGATACACTACTTGAAAAAATAAGAACAAGCAACAAACCGATCTTCGCGATTCTTCCTTCTATTGTAAATGCCAAAGATGAAATTGAAAAATTCAAAGAAAAAGGTGGCATCTGTTTTCCGGATGAAGTGCAATTTGGCAAGGCACTTTCAAAAGTAATCAACACCAAAGAAGCAATAATGGATTGTCAATTGCCGCCGGTTGATTTTAAAATGATCCGGGGAGTAATCAAATCAAGCACCAATGGCTACCTGCAACCTGAACAGGTTCAGAAGCTGTTGGATGCAGCAGGGATAACGAGGGTAAAAGAGGCTGTTGTAGATAGCATTCCAAATTTAAAAAAAACAGTCAAAGATATCGGATATCCACTTGTAATGAAAGTTGTAGGGCCGGTACACAAATCTGATGTGGGAGGTGTTGTTCTCAACATTACAGAAGAAGAGACGCTCTTAATCGAATTCAACAGAATGATGAATATCCCGCATACGAAAGCAATAATGATTCAACCAATGCTGAATGGGACTCAACTTTTTATTGGCGCAAAAAGAGAGGAAAAATTTGGGCACCTTGTACTGTGCGGACTAGGAGGAATATTTATAGAAGCATTGCATGATATAAACAGTGCCCTCTCACCCGTTTCTAAAAAAGAAGCAGATGAGATGGTTAAAGGTTTGAGAGGATATAAGCTTATTCAGGGGACAAGAGGTCAAGAGGGAGTAAATGAATTCCTCTTTAACGAAGCAATTCGTCGGGTTTCTGCACTATGCAACGCAGCGCCTGAAATATTTGAAATGGATTTAAATCCTCTTTTGGGAAATACAAAACAGGTGATAGCTGTAGATGCCAGAATACGCATAGAAAAATAAGCCCCAAAATGTTAAAAAAATTCACAAACACATTCAAAAATTTAAACCCCAATATTCAGGGATTTGTAATTCTGATAGTGATTTTAGTAATAGGAATTATTTTAAGATGGAATTATATAATTGATAATATTATCAGGGGTTTTAAATATTTTTCTAAACAATAATCGTTTTTACATTACGATTTATTGCTTTTTTGTATAAAATTATATATATTTGTATAAAATTATAAATTAAACTATTAGTAAATATGGCATTAAAAGGAGCTATAGTAGTTGACAAAGAAAAATGCAAGGGATGTGGTGTATGTCTTGTTAATTGTCCTACTAATACCATTGCTTTAACGAAGGAGGTTAACCGCAAGGGGTACAATTTTGCTTTTATGGCATCACCTGAAAGTTGCACTGGTTGCACAAATTGTGCAACTGTTTGTCCTGACACATGCATTACTGTTTATAGAGTTAAAGTATAGCTGAATAATATTAAAAATTTCAATATGGCAGAGAAGATTTTAATGAAAGGTAACGAAGCAATTGCTCATGCTGCAATTCGTTGTGGTTGTGACGGTTATTTTGGTTATCCTATCACCCCTCAATCGGAAGTCATGGAAACTCTGATGTATGAGCAACCATGGGAGACCACAGGAATGGTGGTTTTGCAAGCAGAAAGTGAAACATCATCAATAAATATGTTATATGGTGGTGCTTGTTGTGGTAAGAAAGTAATGACTTCATCCAGCAGCCCAGGTGTAAGCCTTATGTGTGAAGGTTTCAGTTATCTGGCAGGAGCCGAACTTCCTTGCTTAGTTGTAAATGTTGTTCGTGGCGGCCCTGGTCTTGGAACAATCCAGCCCGGTCAGGGTGACTATTTTCAAGCCTGTAAAGGAGGAGGACACGGAGATTATAAGCTTATAGTACTGGCTCCTTCATCAGCGCAGGAGATGTATGATTTTGTTGATTTATCCTTTGAACTGGCATTCAAATACAGAAATCCTGCAATGATACTTGCAGATGGTGTTATTGGACAAATGATGGAAAAAGTTGAACTTCGTCCTATGAAACCGAGGTGGACAAATGAAGAAATAATTGAGAAATTCTCTTCCTGGGCTACAACAGGGAAAACTGCAAACAGAAAACAGAATGTCGTTACATCATTAGCTCTGGATGCCATAATACACGAACAATTAAACAACACCCTTCAGGCAAAATACAAGATGATGGAGGAAGAAGACGTAAGATTCGAAGAGATATCTTGTGACGATGCAGAGCATGTGATAGTTGCCTACGGATGTATGGCAAGAATTTGTGAGAACACTGTTGAACTGGCCCGTAAAGAGGGAATTAAATTAGGCCTTCTACGTCCGATTACTCTTTTTCCATTCCCTACAAAAGAGATTGACAGATTGGTTCCACAGTTAAAATCAATGATCTCTGTAGAGCTTAGTGCCGGGCAGATGGTAGAGGATGTGAGGCTCGTAGTAAACGGCAGAATTCCTGTAAATTTCTTTGGCCGTCTTGGAGGTATTGTCCCATCTCCGGATGAGGTATTTGAAGCATTCAAGAAAGCTATAAACAAATAATAAAAATTGACAATCATGGATGTAAATGATATAATTAAACCCGAGAACAGAGTCTATGCCAAAACTCCTGTACTTACCAATACAATAATGCATTACTGCCCGGGTTGTTCACACGGAACAGTTCATAAGATTATAGCTGAGGTTATTGACGAAATGGGAATCCAAGAGAAGACCATCGGTATTTCACCAGTAGGGTGTGCAGTTTTCGCATATAACTATCTTGATATTGACTGGCAACAGGCGGCACACGGAAGGGCTCCGGCAGTTGCCACTGCTACAAAAAGACTTTATCCCGAAAAATATGTTTTTACATATCAGGGTGACGGAGACCTTGCATCAATTGGTACTGCCGAGATAATGCACGCTTGTAACAGAGGAGAAAATATTGTTGTAATATTTATAAATAACGCAATATACGGCATGACTGGAGGACAGATGGCACCTACTACCCTCTTGGGCATGAAAACGGCGACTTCTCCTTACGGCAGAACAAAAGAGCTCCACGGTTCACCTCTGAAAATCACAGAGCTGCTCGCACAGTTGGAAGGCACTTGTTACGTTACACGTCAATCTGTACACAATGCGTCATCTGTCCGCAAAACTAAAAAGGCCATAAGAAAGGCTTTCGAGAACTCCGCATTGGGTAAAGGAACTTCTTTTGTCGAAGTCGTCAGTACCTGTAATTCCGGATGGAAAATGACTCCTGTCAAGGCTAATGAGTGGATGGTAGAAAACATGTTCCCAAAGTATCCTGTTGGAGATATTAAAGATTTGTAATAAATTGAAAATAAATTATTTACGGATGAAAGAAGAAATAATTATCGCAGGTTTTGGAGGGCAAGGAGTATTGTCTATGGGCAAGATCTTGGCCTATTCCGGGATTATGCAAGGTCAGGAAGTAACATGGATGCCTTCTTACGGTCCTGAAATGCGCGGTGGCACTGCCAACGTTACAGTTATTTTGAGTGATAAGAAAATCAGCTCTCCTATATTAAGCAAATTTGATACTGCAATTATCCTAAATCAACAATCTATGGATAAGTTTGAAGATAGCGTAAAGCCGGGAGGACTGCTTATTTATGATCCTAACGGAATTTTACGTCATCCACAGAGAAAGGATATCACAATTTGCTCAATTGCCGCAGTCGATCTCTCTGCTGAGCTTGGAAGTTCCAAAGCTTACAACATGGTAGTTCTAGGTGCTTTCCTTAATAAAAAACCGATAGTAACCATAGAAAATGTTATCAAAGGATTAAAAAAATCCATTCCTGAGAGACACCACTCTTTAATTCCTATGAATGAGCGTGCAATCAAGGTTGGAATGGAGAAAATTGAAGAAATAAACAGGTTGTAAACAGTGTAATTACGTTTATAAAGGCTGTCTGATTAGTTTTAGACAGCTTTTTTGTTTAATATTTTTTAATTTTATTATCTTTGTAATATTGCAAACAATAGTATGAGCAAAGATTATCAACTAGTCATTAACAGTCTTAAACAGAAGATTGAACTTATAATATCCAAGTATGAACAGGTTGTGACTGAAAATCAAAGATTATCTGCAGAACTCATAAATTGTAAAGAAGCATTGAACAGTAGTATTAACAATGTAAAAGAACTAGAAGAAAAAGTAAATAAATTACAATTAGTTGAGGCTTTTAAAACATCTTCACAAGATGTTAAGGAGGCGAAGCAAAAAATTGGCAAGATGGTGAAAGAGATAGACAAATGTATTGCACTTTTAAATGACTAAGTATTAATGGAACAACAATCAATACGAATCAGCATTGCAGATAGATACTATCCTCTCAGAATTGCAATTGCAGATGAGGAAAAGATAAGGACTGCAACAAAGATTATTAATGAAAAAGTAGATTTATATAAAAAAAGATATATAAATCGGGATACACAAGATGCTCTTTCAATGGCTCTCCTTCAATTCGTTATTCGTTTAATTGAATCAGAACAAAGAGAGGAAAGCAATCAAATAATAGACGAATTGCAAAATCTGGATACTCTCCTTGACGAGTATATCAAAGTCAATATTGCTTAATTTCAACTATAGTGGTTAGCCGTTGGTTTAGCTCTTTGCCAAAATCAACACTAAAAAATTACCGAGCGAAACTCGACAGCCAAAAACAGGCCTATTTAACCCTTACGGGGATTCCATATTTGGGACATTGGACGTTTGCGGTACAAGTCGGAGCTCAAATCTTATTAATAAGGTTTTTGTTTAAACAGCTCTACCAACGGCTTTTTAAAAGAACTCAACACTATATATATACACGAAATGGAAATAATATTAACAATTCTACTTCCCGCATTAGCCGGCTTTGGTATAGCGTACTATGTGGGCAACAATATTTTACTAAAAAAACGCAGAGAAGAGATAATTAAATGCGCAGAACAAGATGGAGAGAACATTAAGAAAGAAAAAATCTTTCAGGCAAAAGAGAAGTTTCTTCAATTAAAAAGTGATCACGAACAACAAATACTAGAAAGAAGCAACCAGGTTATTCAACAGGAAAATCGTTTAAAACAGAGAGAGCTTGTTCTAAATCAACAAACTGCAGAACTGCAGAAAAAGAACAAGGAGGCTGAAGCAATCAAGGAACACCTGAAAGCACAGGCGGAACATTTGGAGAAAAAACAAGAGGAGTATGAAAAACTAAGGCTTGCGGCAATCCAGAAAATTGAGAACATTGCCGGCATGTCTGCCGTCGAAGCAAAAAATCAATTGGTTGATACTATGAAGGCAGAAGCAAAATCTGAGGCAATGTCGTTTATTAGCGAGGTTGTGGATGAGGCCCGGCTTACAGCAAGCAAAGAGGCTAAAAGAATAGTTATAAATACTATACAAAGAATAGCTCCTGAAACCGCAATTGAGAATGCCGTGACAGTTTTCAATATTGAAAGTGATGAAATTAAGGGTAGGATAATTGGCCGTGAAGGGAGGAACATACGCGCATTGGAAGCTGCAACCGGAGTCGAAATTGTTGTAGATGATACACCTGAAGCAATATTATTGTCTGCTTTTGATCCGGTAAGAAGAGAGGTTGCAAGGCTGGCTCTTCATCAGCTTGTCACAGATGGCAGAATTCACCCTGCAAGAATAGAAGAGGTTGTTGCAAAAGTTCAAAAACAGCTTGATGATGAAATAATGGAGACTGGTAAGAGAACTTGCATAGATCTTGGTGTTCATGGACTTCATGTGGAACTTATAAGATTAATAGGTAGAATGAAATACCGTTCTTCTTATGGACAGAACCTTCTTCAACACTCCAGAGAGGTGGCAAATATTTGTGCCACAATGGCATCCGAACTGGGACTTAATACTAAAACTGCCAAACGCGCAGGTTTGCTTCATGATATAGGCAAAGTATCAGACGAAGATCCCGAGCTTCCACATGCAATTCTGGGCATGAAGCTTGCAGAAAAATATAAGGAGAGACCTGAGATTTGCAATGCAATAGGCTCTCATCACGAAGAGGTTGAGATGACCTCCCTTATCTCTCCTTTGGTTTTAGTGGGTGATGCGATATCCGGAGCAAGACCCGGTGCCAGAAGAGAGGTAATTGAATCTTATATTAAACGGTTGAAAGAGATGGAAGATTTAGCTTTAGCTTATCCAGGAGTAACAAAAACGTATGCCATTCAGGCAGGTAGAGAACTTAGGGTCATAGTGGGTAGTGAGATGGTGTCGGATAAAGATTCAGAACAACTTTCGCTCGATATAGCAAAAAAAATTCAGGATGAAATGGTATATCCAGGCCAGGTAAAAATTACCGTTATCCGGGAGACGAGGGCTGTGAGTTTTGCAAAATAAGAACGGTTCTTATCCATCCAATTTCATCATAAATTTGCGTCAAAATTAGATATTTTTACTACATTTGGACTAAACTAACCTAGTAAACTTAATTTCAGGATGAAAATTATTGATGAATTCAAACAGTTCGCAATGCGAGGCAATGTAATGGACATGGCTGTGGGTATCATTATCGGTGGTGCCTTTGGCAAGATAGTATCCTCATTTGTTGCAGATGTAATTATGCCTCCACTTGGACTTTTAATTGGAGGAGTAAATTTCACTGATCTTAAAATTACCTTGAAAAGTACTGTTCTAAATATGGGTGAAGTTGTCAAACCTCCTGTTACTCTTAATTACGGTAACTTTATTCAGGTTACTTTTGATTTTCTCATTATTGCTTTTGCAATATTCATGATGATCAAGTTTATTAACAGATTTAACCGCAAAAAAGAGGAAATTCCTGCTGCAAATGCCACCCCTCCCCCACCTCCGGAAGATATCGTTTTGCTCAAAGAGATCCGCGATCTTTTAAAAAACAGGTAATTTTTCTGATTCCTGTTTGTATCTTCTCCTCAATTCTGTTGGTGAATACCCGTACATCATTTTACAGAATCTGTTAAAATGCGAAGCATCAGTGAAATCATATTCCGTCATTATCTTCACGATCGGGCAGTTATTTACTACGAGTTTTCTGTATATGATTTCTGACCTTTTGCCGAGAATCCACTGATAAGGCGACTCTCCGAAAAGCTCACGGAATTTTCTGTTGAATGTGCTTGGGGAAAGTTTTGATGCTGTAATTAACTCCTCCACACCCCTGTATTTTTGATAATTATCAAAAATAAATTGATAGAAATCCTGTACATCGCCACTCAACCTTGAGAAAAAGTTAATCAAAACTTTTTTACTGTAACATTTTTTAAGCAGTGTTTCAAGTTCCCGCTGCCTCATATGTTGATAATTCTTTGAACAGCCCTTGTTATTTATCAAACTCTGAATGACTGAGTCAAGAAAAACCTCTAATTTTGGTTGTATAACAAGAGATGATATTGAAAAAATATATTTATCCTTTGCCATTGAAGCATCTTTTCTTAAATTCTCATAAAATGACACCCATAGATTATCTTGATTCAAGAGAACCAATTTCGTATTCTGAAGCGTATCAAATTGATATCCAGCATTTTTTATCAGAAACATCTCCCTGTCACTGAAGAAATATTCCTTGTATTTTCCAATCAAAACCCGAACCCTACCTGAATGAACAAAAATAAGAAGGTTGCCTGTTTCGTTGGTAAATTCGTAAGAAAAACCCTTCTTTAAAAAGAGATAATTAAAGCCACTTTTTAGCCGTTTCTGATAAATTGTTGCCGATTCTTTACTGGAAGAATTATTTGTCATTGGTAGAACAATATTATACTGGTTTTTGAACTAATTAATAATAAGATAATTGACCTATTAAAAGCAAAAACAGGTTAGTGTGACAGTGCTTGAGTAATATAAATCTGCCGTTAAAGGAAACTTACATCGAGCTATTCTATTTACGACTTGTTACTAAAAATATAATAAAATTCCTGATAATGCAAACTGAAGTTGCCATTTTCGGTCAAAACACATGGTACATATATCAATTTATTGCTCCTTAACTTATAAAGTGAAGTCAAAAAACACTCATTTTTTTAATTTACATTAGATACTTTAGCAATATTTACTAACTTTGCAGCGGTTTAACCAGGTTCTGTAGCTCAGTTGGTAGAGCACGACACTCTTAATGTTGGGGTCGTGGGTTCGAAACCCACCGGGACCACTCTCTTTTTTTAGGAAATACGATCAGGTTTACGAAACATTTTGTTTTCAATGTATGTAGTCCTATAAATTATCTCTATTTTTTATTATCTTTATTTTTTATTAAGAGCTATTCTCGTTTTTAATAGAATTAAATGTTTTGTTATGAATAATTTTATATTTCAAAACCCTACAAAACTAATTTTTGGTAAGGGATCAATTGTCTCACTATCTGCCGAGATACCTTCGGAAAAACGCATATTGCTAACATTCGGAGGAGGAAGTGCAAAGACCAACGGGGTTTACAATCAAGTTAAAGAAGCACTAAAGGATCATCACTTCGTTGAATTTTGGGGAATAGAACCAAATCCGACAGTTGAGACCCTTAGAAAAGCGATAGAACTGGCAAAAGTTGAGAGGTGCGACTTTATTTTGGCAGTAGGAGGCGGATCAGTAATTGACGGCTCCAAACTCATTGCAGCAGGCGTCCTTTTTGACGGTGACGCATGGGATATGGTTCTTAAGCCAGCCCTATGTAAATCAACATTGCCACTTGGTACTGTTTTGACTCTGCCGGCAACCGGATCAGAAATGAACCCGGGAGCAGTAATCTCAAATAAAGCTACAAAGGAGAAGTTCTCATTTTTCTCAAATTATCCACTTTTCTCGATTCTGGACCCTGAAACAACATTTTCTCTACCGCCTTTTCAGATAGCATGCGGGCTGGCTGATACATTCGTGCATGTAATTGAGCAATATCTTACAACTCCTGACCAATCTCCTTTAATGGACAGATGGGCAGAGGGAATTCTTCAGACAATTATTGAGGTGGCTCCCAAGGTTAGGGAGAACCAGCATGATTACGACTCAATGGCAACATTTATGCTGTCTGCAACGATGGGACTTAATGGATTTATAGCTTTGGGGGTAACTCAGGATTGGGCAACTCATATGATAGGACATGAACTTACTGTACTTAATGGATTAACACACGGTCATAGTCTCACCATCGTTCTCCCAGGCACAATGTGGATTCTCAGAGGAGAAAAGGGAGATAAGATTGTTCAGTATGGAAAAAGAGTATGGGGAATAGAACATCCCGATAAAGAGATTGCAATAAGGTTAATAATCGACAAAACCGAAGATTTTTTCCGTTCTCTTGGACTTAAAACCAGATTAAGCGAAAATGGTATCGGTCAGGAAACTATTGATGAAATTGTCAGAAGGTTTACAGTTCGTAATATACACCTTGGTGAAAACCGTACTGTTGACTCTAAGGTAGCAAGACAAATTCTTGAAACTGTGAAATAATTAAGATGGAAAGCAACACCTTAAAATTATTATGCTTTGTAATAGACAGTCAAAAGTACGCACTTCCTCTTGATTCGGTTGAGGTTGTGATCAGATCTCAGGCTATTACCGTGCTGGAGAGCAGTGTTGCTTCTTTTTGTGGAATAATTGACTTTCATGGTGAAATTATTCCGGTTATAAGTCTGAGAAAGAGATTCGGATTAGCTGATCACACAATAAGGATAACTGACAGATTTATAATAGTTAAGCTGGATAATAAAAAGGCAGGTATTATAGCAGACGATGTTGGTGATATAATATACATCCAGTCCGACCAAATAATTGAATCCTCTGAAATTTTTAAGGGATTGCGATACATCAGGATTCTGAATCGTGAGAATGGCATAATTTTAATTTATGATATGAACAGCATCTTCAACGAGGAAGAAGAGATAGAGCTCCTAAGGTTGTCCGAATTGTATCCTAATGTTAACATTTAACCGATGAAAAACAGAGACGAGTTATCAAAAACTGCCGAAATTATCCAGTGTACCTTTGGCCTGAATTTTTCTCTTAATCACCTTAGCGATCTGGAAAGAGGATTGATAGCTTCTGCAAAGGAGCTTGAGATTGAAGAAGATATAGCTAGCATTTACAAATGGATCTCTACAAAAGAACTTACCACAAAAGAGTTCAAAATATTGTCTTCACATCTGACTGTAGGAGAAACCTATTTTTTCCGTGAAAAATCATCATTAGATCTCTTTATTAAAAAAATTATTCCTGAACTCATTGAAAAAAGAGCAGGTAGCACAAAACATATTCACATATGGTGTGCAGGATGCAGTTCCGGAGAGGAACCCTATTCATTGGCAATTCTTATAAAGGAAAATTTCCCCGAACTAGAAAGCTGGAACATATCCATTCTTGCTACGGACATCAACCCAAATGCAATACATAAAGCACTTTCTGGTCAATATACTGAGTGGTCATTCAGAGAAACAAACCCCCAAATAAAAAACAAGTACTTTACGAGTTGCAATAATAAATGGATGCTGTCATCCGAAATTAAAAAAATGGTAAAATTCTCTTTTTTGAATCTGGCCATGAATGAATACCCATCTTCACTAACCAAAACAGAGAATATTGATATCGTTTTCTGCAGGAATGTCTTTATCTATTTCTCACCATTGGTAATCCGGGAGGTAGCTGAACGAATTTACAAATCACTCATCGATGGCGGTTGTTTGATAACCAGCCTTGTAGAACTTAACGACGAGTATTTTTCAATGTTTACAAAAGGTAATTTTGAGAATATTTATTACTATAAAAAAGAGCTTTCAAATTATTATATTGCACCCAAATTGCAGGTTCAGAAGAAAATACCTAATACAATTATTGAGAAGAAACCCAAACGGATCGTTTTTAAAAAAGAAGAGAGTGCCAAGAAAACCTCGGTTAATCCGGTTAAAACATATTTTCAAGAGGCAAAAACGAGTGCAGACAAAGGAGAATATAATAAAGCAATTGAATATATTGACAAAATTATATCATCCAATTTGGCTGACGAGAATGTTTACTATCTTTATGGAACGATACTGTATGAGCAAAACAAAGCTGACGAAGCAATCGGTGTATTAAAAAAGGGGATTTACCTGAATCCTCGTCATCTTCTTACACATATAATGCTTGGAAACATTCAACGGCAAAACGGGAAAAAAGAGGTTGCAAATATGCACTATAGAAATGTGTTGAACCTTCTTGACGAGTGGAAAGAGGAGCAAATCGTCCCAAATTCAAACGGGATGACTAAAGGAAGATTAAGGATTATGATAGAAAATTTAACTTCTGACCAGAGTGATGAAAAGCGATAAAGAGATTCTTTTGGATAGAGCGATAAGCACTGCTCAAAAAAACATATCCTCATTTAAAAAAAAGGATAATACAGTTTCTGTGGTTGAATTTAGTCTGGCATCAGAAAAATACGCATTTGAAGAGAGTTACGTATTAGAAGTTCTGATTCTTAGAGAAATCACTCCGATTCCAGGAACTCCACCTTTCGTTATGGGGGTTGTCAATTTACGGAGTAAAATTCTCTCAATAATTAATCTCAAATCACTTTTTAACTTAAAAGACAGAGGTCTGTACGATTTAACCAAGGTTATTGTGTTAGGAAATGGTGAAAACTGCTTTGGAATTGTTTCCGATTCAATATTTGGAATACGGGAGGTTGATTTAAATTCAGCTTCTCAACCTCCATTAAATTTAAATTCAGCAGAAGTAGAATTTATTTCCGGCATCTTTCCCGACGGGCAAATATTACTAAATGCACAAAAATTGTTAACCAGTCCTAAACTAATCATTAAGCAATAATATGAAAACAAAATTCAGACTTAAAACCAGAGGAAAGCTAATCGTTTGTTTTTTAGTGATAATAGTAGCGACTATTATTATGGCATTTATTTCCAATTCCAATATCAGACAAATGAACAATACTCAATTTAAAATTACTACTCTTGACGGCATCATAAATGATCTAACCGGCCTCAGAGCAGATGAAAACCGGCTTATAGCACTCGCCTATGAACTGATGATCTCCCAAAGTGATTCTCATAAAGAAAAAATAAAAAAAGAGATCACACTAAAAGAGGAGAGTCTGTTTCGACAAATTGACCAAATTGACAGTATGCTGGTCGATTATCCGGAGCAAAAAGTACTTGTTACAAACCTTTTTGAACTTTTTCAAACTTACCATAAAAACGGCGAGAGATTTTTCTCTATGATAGATAATGGAAAAGTTGAAGAAATATATACTTTGATGCTCGAAACACAAGGTCCCCTTTATGAAACACTCAGTTCCACAAGTATGAAAATTGAAAAAGAGATATCTGCGATCAGAAAAGTGGTGTTTCTTGACAACTCTGTCCTTATTAAACAGGTAAAATTCGAATTGACTTTATTGGGTATCGTTCTTATTTTACTTACATCCGCTCTGGCCTATATAGTTCTTTACATGATAAAAAAGATTACAGAAGAACTAGTATCAGGAGTAAGTGTTTTGGCTAACTCTTCTGCAGAAATATTGGGCACTGTTAATGAAATTTCCACAAGCGCTACCGAGACAGCAACTGCCGTTTCTGAAACTACTACTACTATTGAAGAGGTCAGGCAAACAGCAATGATTGCCAATCAAAGAGCTCAGTCACTTATTGAGAGTTCCCAAAAAGCGGCCGATTCAGCAGACAAAGGCAAAGAATCTGTTGTTAATGTTATTGATGCAATTATGAAGATTGACCATCAAATGAATATTATTTCTGAAACAGTGGTTAAACTTTCTGAACAAAACAAAACAATCGGTGAGATAACTTCTACGGTCTCCGACATTGCAGATCAATCAAATCTTCTTGCTGTGAATGCTGCTATTGAGGCGGCAAAGGCAGGTGAACACGGGCGTGGCTTTACGGTAATTGCACAAGAAATACGCTCTTTGGCAGATCAATCAAAAAAGGCAACAAAACAGGTAAAAGAAATCCTTGAGGATATCAATAAGTCTGTTAGTCAAGCAGTGGGAGTAACAGACCAAGGTGCAAAAACGGTTGAGAACGGTTTGAAACTGGTACGCCAAAGCGGTGATGTAATCGATTTGCTGTCAGAAAATGTGGAGGAGACAGCACAGGCATCTATGCAGATATCTTCATCAAATCAACAGCAAATGGCTGGAATGGACCAGATTGTTCCTGCAATGGAAAACATAAAAATTGCCAGTAAACAGAACGTTAAAGGGATTCAACAGGCACAGTCAGCTTCGCAAGATATTCATAATCTTGGACAGGCATTAAAGAAAGTTATCATTAAGTACGATTTATAAATGATATGAACAACGATCAAGAGGAATTTTTAAAAGAGTTGCTGGCCGATTTTAAAATCGAAGCTTACGAACACTATCAATCAATTGTGAGTGGACTTTTATACTTGGAAAAAGAATCAGACGGGGAGAATAGTAAATCAATGATTGAACAGATATTTCGTGAGGCGCACTCTTTAAAAGGTGCAGCAAGGGCAGTAAATCTGCTTGATATAGAGAAGCTTTGTGTTGTAATGGAATCTCTGTTCAACAGCATTAAAAAGGGAGAAGTAAGACTAACTACTCCCTTGTTTGATGCTCTATATTCTGCTCTTGATATTTTAAAATTCTTTTTGGATAATTTTGATAACCGCGAAAACACGGGCTTAAGCTCTAATTTTAATCAAATCATAAAAAACCTTGAATTTATTCATAAGTCAACCTTAAGCCAGATTATTATTAGTAGTACCGGGGAGTATGAAATGCAAAAAACTCAAATGGGCATTGAACCTCATGTAGGCTCATCTCAGGAAAGACCAGTAGAGAGAGATAGTGAGACAATAAGAATTTCTTCAAAAAAGCTGGTAAACATATTAAACCAGGCTGAAAATTTTGTTACTTTCAAAAGCACACTGGAATATTTTAAAAATGAATTATCTTCGATCAACAGCAGAATTCATGAAGAAAATCTCGAACATGTAATTAACAATCTCATAAACTTTCAGCTAGTTGCCAACAGGATGATTAACGATCTTACATTAGACATAAAGTCTTCATTGTTGCTCCCATTTTCTTCTTTGCTTAACCTCTTTCCAAAGATTGTCAGAGATCTCTCTAAAGAGTATCTGAAGAAAATTTCAATTACAATTTTGGGCGAGAACACTGTAATTGATAGAAGAATTCTTGAGGAGATTAAAGATCCGCTGGTGCATTTGATCAGGAATTGTATTGATCATGGCATTGAAACTCCCGAAGAGAGGAGAATCAAGGGAAAATCTGCTGAGGGCAAAATTGAGATTGTTATATCTCAGGAGCCAAATAGAAAAATATCAATTAAGGTTGCTGATGATGGTGCTGGAATAGATAGGGATAAAATCATCCAGTCATCGGTTAAAAATGGCATAATAGATTCAGAGTCGGCTAAAAATTTATCTGAACGCGAGATCTACTCATTGATTTTCAATTCCGGTGTATCTTCAAGAGATTACATAACAGACATTTCCGGTAGGGGCCTTGGTATGGCAATTGTAGCTGAAAAGGTAGCCAAGCTGGGAGGAACAATTGAGTTGAGTTCGGCAAAAGATAAAGGATCAACCTTTATCATTAAACTCCCTCAAGTACTTTCCATTTTCCGCGGAATTCTTGTTATATCAGACGCACAGGCATTTATTATACCATCGGTTAGTCTTGAAAAGACTCTAAGAATAAAACAAAGTGATATTTCTTACATAGGATCAAAAAGAGCAATACTTTATTCAGGAGAGTCAGTAGGATTAGTTCATCTATCAGAAGCACTTGGCTCAGGAAAAAAATTATCAGGAAGAAATAATGATTCATATATAAATATTTTAATTTTATCCAATTCTCAAAAGAAAATGGCGTTCGCTGTTGATGAAATAATTGAGGAGCAAGAGGGAATAGTAAAAGAGTTGGGATCTCAGCTTTTGAAAGTCAATAAAATCGCAGGAGTAACTGTTCTGGGTGACGGAAAAGTAGTTCCAATTATTGAGGTAAATGAACTTATCGAATCAATTTCTAAATCAAGACACAACCCTGACGAGTTGAACGAAAATCTTAAAGAGGATTCCGAAAAGAAGAAAATCCTTATTGCAGAAGACTCTATTACTGTGAGAACAATGCTTAGAAACTTTATTGAAAACTCGGGATATATCGCAAGGACTGCAGTGGATGGCGTTGAAGCATATAATATTCTTCAGACAGAGGATTTTGATTTAGTTGTCACTGATATTGAGATGCCCGGAATGAATGGTTTTGAATTAACGGCTAAGTTACGGGAACAAAGTAAGCATTCAGACCTACCCATTATTCTGGTCACTGCACTGGAAAGTATCGATGACCAGCGAAAAGGGATGGAAATGGGAGCAAATGCATACATAGTAAAGGGAAGTTTCGAAAAAAGTAACCTGCTGGAAACCATAAAAAGGTTAATATGAAAAAAATTAAAGTTTTGATAGTTGAAGACTCCCTTGTCAGCCAGAAATTGTTGAAACGAATTCTTGAAACTGATCCTGATTTTGAGGTGGTAGCTATTGCAGAGAATGGGTTTCAGGCAATTGAATATGCAGAGAGTTACAAGCCGGATGTAATTAGTATGGACATAAATATGCCGCTAATGGATGGTCTTGAGGCAACGCGACAAATAATGTCAAGCAATCCTCTTCCTATTGTGATTGTAAGCAGTAATTCTAAATCGCAAGATATTGACTTTACAATTAAAGAGTTGGAGGCAGGAGCCTTAACAGTGCTTTACAAACCATCTGGTCCGGGAGATCCTGATTTTCTGAAGTTTTCCGGCAAATTCAGAAGAACGCTCAAGCTCATGTCAGAAATTAAAGTTGTCAAAAAAAACTATCCTGAGGAAGGATTTCAGAAAATAACTCAAACAAATGCAAATTCAGAAACATTAATTTCTAACATTCCAAAAAAATCCAGAATTGTTGCAATTGGAGCATCTGCCGGTGGACCTGAAGCTTTAAGAAAAATTTTCAACAGAATTAATCCCAATTTTCCGCTTCCAGTTTTGATTGTTCAGCATATAGATCACAACTTTTCAGCCGGGTTTGCAAATTGGTTGAATACTTATTCGACAATTCCTGTTAAACTTGCAGAAAATGGCGAAACAATAAAAAAAGGGAATGTTTATCTCTCCCCCGGAGGATCACATTTGATGGTTAACCCGGATGGTACTATTAGTCTGAATGACGAGTTGGCAGATTCTGTTCATAAACCTTCAATTGATCTTCTTTTTAAAAGTGTCGGCAGATTTTACGGAAATGGAACTATTGCCATATTGCTTTCAGGAATGGGGAGGGACGGAGCTGTGGAATTAAAAAAATTAAAAGATATTGGAGCTATCACATTTGCTCAGGACGAAAAGAGTTCTCTTGTCTATGGTATGCCTGGAGAAGCAGTAAAAATAGGGGGCGTGTGCAGAATAATGTCGCCGGATGAGATAGTAGATGAATTAAATAAATTGTATTAAAAAAATTTGGAATATGAAAGAATCAATTCTGTTTAATCTTGGGGAAGGATATGTTTTGGGAGTGGAAGACTCTCTGGTCCAAGCAAAAAAGTTAGAACACTTCTTCAAAAAGCATGATATTAGATATATAATTGCCCCTAATGCCGAGGAGGCTTATGAGGCAATTATAAACAGTGCTCCTGCTTTAATTATCAGCGATATCGTTATGCCAGGAATGGACGGATACCAATTTTGCAGAATGTTAAAATCAGACAGTAATTTCTGTAATGTTCCGGTAATTTTGCTGACATCTCTTCAGGATACCAATGATATTATCAAAGGTCTGCAAGCTGGTGCAGATAATTTTATTACTAAACCATATGAAGAAAATTATCTTCTGGCAAGAATGCAACATTTACTTGATAATAAAACTCAAAGGGAGGCAAAACCTGACAATAATGACATTGAATTAAATTTCAGGGGAAAAAGATATACAATAACATCTTCCAAAAGGCAGATCCTCGAATTGCTTTTATCTGTATATGAAACAGCTGTTCAAAGAAATGAAGAGCTGATTGCAATAAAGTCCAAGCTAGAAAAATCAAATGAAGATCTTGTACAGGCAAACAAAGACCTCGATTCATTTTCTCATACCGTTTCACATGATCTAAAATCGCCTTTATCTGTAATTATTGGGTTCACAAATGTAATTCTTGACAATCCGGAGAGTATGATAAACGAAGAAGAGAGGAGTTATTTAAAATTAATCAATGAATCCTCTTTGGAAATGGCTCAATTGATTAAAGACCTCTTAACATTCTCACAGTCAGGCAGAGTTGAGATTCAGCAAGAGAGCGTAAATTTAAGCGAGATGGCAAACGAGTTAATTGGATCGCTCAGGATAAGATATCCCGATAAAACGTATGATGTTACAGTTGAAAGAGATTTGAATTCAAAAGCAGATTCTAAAATGATCCGTGTCTTACTTGACAATTTGCTTGGCAATGCATTTAAATACAGCTCTAAAACTGATTTTCCAAAAATTTATTTTGGTAGAAAAGAGTATTACGGAAATGACCTGTTCTATATTAAAGACAATGGTGCCGGCATTGATATGTCAAAAGCCGATAATCTATTTCAACCTTTTGTCCGTTATCACTCAGGAATGGAGTTCAGTGGAACAGGCGTTGGTCTCTCTACAGTAAAACGCATTATTGATAAACATGGGGGTCAGATATGGGCAGAATCTGAAGTAAACAAAGGATCTACATTTTATTTCACGCTAAAATAAAATTTTCTAAAAATCACAATATATATGTCAGAAAAATACAAACTTGGGCTGACTCTGTCAGGTGGAGGTGTAAAGGGATTTGCTCATGCAGGAGCTCTGATGGCAATGGAAGAGCTTGGATTAAAACCCAATGTCATTTCCGGAACCAGTGCTGGTGCTATTGTTGGTGCTTTATACTCGTCCGGGCAATCTCCGGATAGTATCCGTAAGATTTTTAAAACCAAATATTTTAACAATTTTGTAGAATTAACTATTCCTAAAAGTGGCTTATTTGGGACTGCTGATTTTATCAAGTTTTTGAAAGACAATATACTGGTAGAAACGTTCGAAGAGTTGCAAATTCCACTTAAGGTAGTCGCAACAGATTTTGATAATGGTAAAAGTGTCGTCTTTTCTTCAGGAGAGTTAAGCAGGCGTATTATGGCGTCCGCTTGTGTCCCTGTTTTTTTTAACCCAATTGAGATAGATGGAGTGCACTATGTGGACGGAGGAATTTTTAAAAACTTTCCTGTTTCTGTTATCCGGAAAAGTTGCGAAAAGATGATTGGAATTAATGTAAGTCCTTTAATCACCAAAAAATATTCCAAAACAATAGTAGGCATTGCCGAACGTTCCTATCACTTTATGTTCAGAGCAAATACAGTTGAAGACAAAAGACTCTGTGATGTTCTTGTGGAAGTAGAGCAGGCAATGCAATTCAAAGTATACGATTTGAAGAAGGTTGATCTCATTTTCAAGCTTGGGTACAATGCAATGAAAGAGGCAATATTAAACAATAATTTGAATTGATCTTATTTATCTGTCCCAGAATATTCTGCTGTTCTTTCCGTATTTCATAAGGTACCCGGCTGGAAAAGCGGCATCTCCGTCGTTTTTGGAAATAATGTCAATAATTTTTGCTTTAGATTCTCCTGTCAGATAGTACGCTGCCATCCAGGCTTCAATAATTGGTAAGCCAGTCATTGCAATCCTGTTTTGGCCATTATGCGGGTTAACAGACTGTGCATATGGTAATTTATAATTATAGAGATGATTCTGCCCCGGAAATATTGAGGAGGTGTGGCCATCGTTACCAATACCCAAAACAATGAAATCAAATATTGGAATGCTGTTTCTGACTGGCAACATCTCTGTTACCAGTTTTGAATATCTTACTGATTCTGCTGCCGGATTATCTTCACCTTTTATTCTGTGAACCTGTTCTTCTGGTAACGGTAAAAAATCCAACAACTGTTTTTTAGCAAGGCCATAGTTGCTTTGGTCATCTAAAGGAGAGACACATCTTTCGTCTACCCAGAAAAGTTCTATTCTTTCCCATGGTATTTGTTCAATATAATCATCCGACCACAAATGAAAAAGGTTTTTTGGGCCTGACCCACCTGAAATTGCTAAGTAAAATTTTGGTTCTTCCGATATGCTATTCGAAAATTTTTCCGAAATCTTCTGAATAAGCAGTTCGGTTAAAGCTTTGGCCTGTTTCATCTGCCAGATATTTTTTATAACTTATAGTTCACAATATAAATCTGTGTTAATGAGGTTTTTACATGGGTTAGTCCATTTTTTCCCCCCTTCAATAATTGTCTCACTCTCAAGTGGACCCCATGTTCCTGCAGGATATCCGTAAAGAGGAACAGATTGATTTTCTCTCCAGTATTTTAAGATTGGATCAAAAAATTGCCAGCTTGTTTCTACTGCATCGCTTCGGGTAAAAAGTGTAGATTCTCCATTCATACAATCTTCAATGAGTTTGGAGTATGCATCTTCAATAGGCAAGCCTCCAAGTTTGTCGTAAGTAAAATCCATTGGAACTTGTTTTACGTCGAATCCTCTTCCGGGAACCTTCATGTCAAATTTAAGCACACATCCTTCGTTGGGTTGAATCCTTATGATAAGCTGGTTTTGCTCAGGACACCTCTCTCTGCTGCTGAACAGTCTGTGCGGCGTGGACTTGAAATGAATTATAATCTCAGATACTTTTGTTGGCATCTGCTTTCCTGTACGAATATAGAACGGAACACCTTCCCATCTCCAGTTTGCAAGATAAAGTTTCATGGCAAGAAATGTCTCTGTGTATGAATCCGCAGAAACATTCTCTTCCTCCCTGTAACCGTTTATTTTAACTACTTCCTTTTCGGATTGGTCTGCTCCTTTGGTTACTCCTATATACTGCCCCCTGATAACATTCTTTGATATATCACTGATATTAAGTGGCTTAAGAGATCTATATACCTTAACGATCTCGTCTCTGAACTCCCTTTCGTTAAATGCCACAGGAGGCTCCATTGCAACCAAAGCCAAAAGCTGAATCAGATGGTTCTGAACCATGTCTCTCAAGGCCCCGGTGCTATCATAAAAGCCACCTCTGTTTTCGATTCCAAAATTTTCAACTGCAGTTATTTCCACCCGATCAATGTAATTTCTGTTCCATAATGGTTCGAAAATCCCATTTGCGAACCTGAGTGCAAGTATGTTCTGAACAGTTTCTTTTCCCAGGAAATGATCAATTCTGAATATCTGTTTTTCAGAAAAAACACTTTTGAAAATTGAGTTCATCCGCAGTGCAGATTCCATATCGTAGCCAAATGGTTTTTCAACAACAATTCTTCTGACTCCTTTATGGTTATCATCTTCTATTTCTCCCTTATGCAATCCGGCGCTCTTGAGAAATAGTGGAATATTTTCATATAAAGCCGGAGGTGTTGCAAGATAAAAGAGATAGTTTCCTGTTCCATCGTCAAGTTTTTCCAGCCGATCCCTGAGGATTAGATATTCTTCTTTTTTAGACTGATCCATAGAAAGATAGTGGACAGACCTGATAAATTTTTCAACTAAATTATTGTCCCATTCTTTTACATCAACGAATTCTGCAAGATATTTCTTAAGGTGTACTCTGTAGCTCTCGTCTTCAAATTTTGTTCTGCCTACTCCAAGTATTGAAAAAGACACAGGAACTCTTCGCTCTTTAAATAATCTGTACAAAGCTGGCATTAACTTCCTTTTCGTCAGGTCACCGGAAGCACCGAATATTATCATTATAAGACTCTTCATAAATTCTCCTTTATCTGCTTATACGTTATAGTTGCGGGAACTGGTATCTCCACCCTCGCCAGTCCAGTTTTCATGAAAAAACTCCCCTCTGGGCCTGTCAATCCGTTCGAAGGTATGTGCTCCAAAAAAGTCTCTTTGTGCCTGGAGTAAATTTGCCGGCAGTCTCTCTGTCGAAAAGGAGTAAAAGTAGTTTATAGCTGCGGAAAATGCCGGAAGAGAGATTTCTGCCAGAGTAGCTTTTGAAACAAGTGACTTCCATGATGGAAGTGCGTTTAAAATCTCCTCTTTAAAATACGGTGCAAGGAGAAGGTTTATAAGATCCGGGTCATTCTCATATGAATTCGCAATATGATTCAGGAAACCGGAACGAATAATGCACCCGTTTCTCCATATTCTTGCGATGGAGGCAAAGTTCAGGTTCCATTTGTACTCTGCTGAAGCTTTCTGCAAAAGCTCAAAGCCCTGTGCATATGAGGTAAGTTTTGATGCATAAAGAGAATCATGTATCTCTTTAACATCCAGCGTAGGAAATGAATTTCTCCCTCTGTGGTACTCTTTTGCTGCAGCAACCCTTATCTCTTTCTGAGTGGAGAGCGAGCGTTCAAATACAGCCGAAGCAATAAGGTTTAAAGGAACTCCCAAATCCATGGCACTTATAACAGACCATTTACCGGTACCCTTTTGTCCTGTTGTATCTGATATCTTGTCAATTAAGTACTCATTTTCATTATTTTTGTGCTTCATTATCTCTGAACTGATCTCTATGAGATAACTCTGTAATTTACCGCTGTTCCATTCTGCGAATTTATCACCTATTTCCTCATTATTCAAGTGAACCATCTCCTTCATAACTGAGTATGCCTCAGTAATCAGTTGCATATCTCCATATTCAATACCATTATGAACCATCTTAACGAAGTGTCCTGCTCCTCCACCACCTATCCACTCGCAACATGGTGTTCCATCATCAGCTTTGGCTGCTATGCTTTGAAATATCGATTTGATGAAAGGCCACCCTTTTTCCGAACCACCGGGCATTATTGCTGGTCCTTTCAGAGCACCTTCTTCTCCACCAGATACGCCTGCACCAATAAAGAAAAGACCTTTCGACTCTACGTAACTTACTCTGCGGGAGCTATCAAGGTAGTTTGAGTTCCCTCCGTCAATTATTATATCACCGGGCGAAAGAAGCGGTATCAAAGAGTCAATAATCTGGTCAACGGCAGTTCCTGCCCTTACCATCATCATTACAATCCTTGGCGATGCGAGAGAGCTTACCATATCTTCAAGAGTTACAAACCCTTCGATCCTTTTTCCTTTGGCTCTTCCTTGCGTAAATCTGTTAGTTACCTCTTTGGTTCTATTATACACAGAAACTTTATTCCCTTTACTCTCCATGTTCAGAACAAGATTCTCTCCCATAACAGCAAGTCCGATAAGACCAATATCTGATTTATTCATAATTAAATTTCTTAAAAACATTTAAATATAGAAAAGAAACAAAAAAAGTCCTAACAAGTTTTATAAATTTGTAACACTTAAAAAGGTAAAATTAAAACCATGAGAAATTTAATAATTTCAACCATCATAATCCTAAGCATAGTTGCTCTTCTGCAATCCTGCAATAACAGCAACAAAGAGAAAAACAAGGACGTATTTATACCCTTAAGAATGGTTGAGGTTCCTGCTATGATAACTGAGCCAGGCGAAAGGGACAAGTATATTATTGAACACTTCTGGGATATGATGAATTTTGGAGATACATCCTATCTGTCAAATATCCAGAATTTGAATGTTCATTTTAGTGCTTATCTTGATTATCTTACCACTACCACAGCAGAAGGTGCAAAGCGCTCCGTTGTTAAACTTACAGACAGCATTTTGAATGGCAATCCAAAGATAATTTCTAAATTTAAGACGATGTTCGAAACCGCTTTTTATGAACCTAACTCTTTATACAGAAATGAAGAGTTGTACATCTGTGTACTTGAAGAGTTTTTAAACTCCGGTAAAATTTCTGATGCAGAAAAAATCCAGATGAAGTATCAGCTTGACCTTGCCAACAGAAATCATTTAGGCACCAAAGCTATAGATTTTAACTTTGTCCTGGCAGATGGCAGCTTTATGAATTTATATGGGATACGCTCCGAATTCACTCTTCTGATGTTTTTTGATCCGGACTGCCCTGCATGCAAGTCGGTAATGGATGAGATAAAGTCGTCCCCTACTCTCTCAGGATTGAGTTCAAAAGTGAAGGTTCTAACAATGTACGCTGGGGTAGATTTTGAGAGATGGATGGTAGAGGCTCCAAATCTTAACAAGAGTTGGATTAACGGTTGTGACAAGGAAATGAAAATATCTGAAGGTTCATTATATGATCTGAGGCCGACACCAGCACTTTATTTACTCGACAGGCAAAAGACCGTAATACTGAAAGATGCCCCATTCAAGTTTATTGAAGAGTATCTGAAGAAAATTTAAACTTAAGAGTTTATCTCAACCACGTCATTTTCTTCCAGATACCACAAATATCCTTTTACGTCCACTATTCCCATGCCCTTGATTAAACTCATGTACCGGACTACCTGGCGTTCATGAGATTTCGGTCTGCTTGTGCCAAATTTGAAATCTATAACTATTGCCTCCTCCCCTATCAGCACCCTGTCCGGACGGCTGATTTTCCCTCCGGGTTCTATAATCTCTAGCTCATTGTAAATTCTGAACGAACCATCAAACCAGTGTCTCTCTCTCACGCTCATCAGCATTTCTGACATACCGGAAAACAGCACGGTATATTCATCCTCTCTTAATTCACCTTTAATAATTGCAGATCTGATAGAATCCGGCAGGTCCTTTTCCAGATAGACAGTTGAAAATATGTTGTGCATTATCAGTCCATAGTTTCTTTTACTGCTTTTATCAAAAAAATCTGTTGAGTTAAGCGAAAGCGTTAACCTCTCTCCGATTGGTATTGAGCGAAATCCTGAGAGTTCAATTTCATTTGTTTTTTGTTCGAGGTTCTCTCCTGCCGGAGACCACTCACCAATATTGAGTTCCAGATTTTCATCCAGATCATTTTTATAACGGTCGTGGAGGATATCTGCAATAGATGGCCCTCCCTTATCTCCCTTCTCATGAAGCTTGGCAAAAATAATCAACTCCTGCTTTGCCCTTGTAAAGGCCACATAGACTATATTAAGGTTGTCAATAAAAGTTTTTTGCTTTTCGATAAGATAGTCACCGGAAAAGATTGTTTCCAAAAGATTACTTCCGTAAGCAACCGGGAGAAAAGGGATCTTGTTAAAGGGTTCAATCTTAGGTTCACACCAGATTATATTCCTGTTTTGAGAAGAATGATCCAGCTCAATTTTCAAAAATGGAATTATTACTACTTTCATTCCCAACCCTTTCGCCTTATGGATTGTAAAAACTCTTATTGCATCCTGGCCTTCAGGAGATGAAAGGGATAATTTTGAGCATTTCTCGCTCCACCATTCTAAAAATGATGCAAGATCAGATCTGTTACTTTTTACGTAATCCAGCACATAGTCTAAAAATCCCTGAACAAAAGCAGATTCAGAGATATCGATGTCTCCCAGGTAATTACAAATTATCTTTTCGCACATTTCGTAGAGAGGAAGGTGCTCAATCTCGTCCTCCCTTGACAGCACTATTGTCTCGAACTCTGCAATTATATTGTTGATCGAATCATTTGGATTATTGTAGTACTTTAGAATTGTAACTATTTTCATTACACTTCTTGAGGTTGAAATCAGCAGTGCTTCGTCGGAAATAACCGGGTAGCCACATTCAATTAAAAAGTTGACAATTTCTACTCCCTCTGCGTTTTTTCTAACCAAAAAAGCTATATCATTATACCTGTAGCCCATCTCCATCAACTTGTCCAGCCTTTGAGGAATCTCTCTGAGAGCCACTTGGTGCCAGTTATTTTCCTCTCCTTTTTCAATAAATTTCAGGTGTACATGTCCTTTCCTCCCGATTCGTTGCGCAGGGACAATCTGCTCGACTGTGGAATATACCTCGGAGGTTGATATCTCTGGTTTGCCAAGAATTGAGTCGCAGAATTCTGCTGCAAAAGTGAAGAAAGAATTATTAAATTCTACGATATTTTCACCGGATCTCCAGTTCTCCTTCAGTTCAACCTCGTGAATTGCACTATTGTCAAAGTCCTTGTAAATACCACTGTTCAATAGATTCCAGTCGGATCCTCTCCAGCGGTAGATACTCTGCTTAACATCGCCAACAATAAGATTATCATTCCCTGCTGCCAGACTATTCTGGATTAACGGCTTAAAATTTTGCCATTGCATTAATGAGGTGTCCTGGAATTCGTCAAGCATAAAATGGTCTATCCTGCTTCCAACTTTTTCATAAATAAAAGGCGTATCGCTGCCATCAATTATCTTATTCAAAAGCTCTGTCGTTTCTGAAAGCAAAACCACATTATTCTCCTTTGAATACTCCTGAATATACTTGTTTATATCCAGAAGAATTCCAAGAGAATAGATGTTGCTGTCTATAGCTTTTGCTGTATAGTACTCTCTCCACCTGTCATTCAGGCCAGTCACCTCTCTGACCAGCTCATTAAGTCCATCATCATAAGCGTTTTCTATAGAGTGATAAAGAGGTGGATCTGTCTTTACAATAGTATTCTTGTACCAGTTTACGGGAGTATCAAGAAGTGCCTCGAATGTGTCTGTTGGCGGGACAATAACTCCTGATGCAATTTTTGAAAAATACTTTATTGGAGACTTTGATGCACCTTTAAAATCTTCCGGACGGAGATTGTTTTTTTCAAGAATTTTAAAAGCACTTTTTCCAATTTGCATAAGGTCGCTCTCAAAGCTCATAAGCACTTTTTCGATCACCTTTTTATACTCGGCAAGATCTTTTTTACTTGTAAAATTCTCTCCAAACTCTCCGTTTTTAATCTTAAATGCCTCCTTAAATATCTGAGATGCAAGCTCATTGATGCCTCTCTTGATATCCCATGATTTTCCACTCTCTATGGAATCGAAAGAGTATGAGATGAGCCAGTCAAGGAGTTCTGAGCTCTCCTCTTTATCAAGATTGAGTATCATCTGGTCAATGGCCTCGGAGAGAACCATATCCTGGTCAAGCTCTACACTGTATGAACTGTTTTTTCCTATCTCCCTGGCAAATGCCCGCATGGTCTGCTGAAAAAACTTATCTATTGTGCTTATGGAAAAGGAGGAGTAGTCATGAAGAATTGTGATAAGTCTTTTTTTTGCAATTTCGTTAACATCAGATTGTTTAAACAACTCCTCAAGCACTCTTCTCTTCATCTCGTCAGTTGCCTTATTGGTAAATGTTACAGCCAGAATATGTCTGTAGGAATTCTCATTCTTAAAGATTAATCTCAGATACTCCCGGGTCAGATTATGTGTCTTTCCCGAACCTGCCGATGCCTTGAATATATTAAGTCTTCCCATATTTTTATCTACAAATTACAGAATAGGGACAATATGAGCACTTTCTGGAATCTTCTGTCTGAACAAATGGTGTGTCTGAGTCAAATATTTTAATTAGAGTAGCATTTAAAGAATCCGAAAATTCGGTCAGAATATCTTCTCCTACAATCATTTCCAGGTTTGAATCATCTTTAAAAAGTTCTCTTAGGAGATACGGAGAGATAATAAGGTTTTCTTTGTTGTACAACATAAGGGCATACAGAATCATCTGCAGGGCAATTTTGTTTCTTTGGCTGTTTTTGCCATCGAAAAGGTCTGGAATATGCCTGAATTTCAAACTCCCACTACCAGTTTTGTAGTCAACTATTCTTTGAACTCCGTTTATTCTGTCTATCCTGTCTATAAATCCTTTGATAGTAACAACCATCCCGTTCTCAAGAGTAAAATCATAATAACACCTCTGTTCGGAACTGATATATTCAAACGGACACCTTGATATATCATATTTGATGGTTTGCTCGATATACTTGTTTATAAGTTTATGAATAAGTAAATTATGACCTTTGATATTCTTCATGTTAAGAACCTTCTGAAAAGCCTCAGTTATTTTCTTTTCAATTTTCTCACTCTGCTTCAATAGGATAGACAACATCTCCCTTGTCACAATCCGCTCTTTGAACTCAGAATAAAGCAACTCCATAGCTTTGTGGAAAATAGATCCAAAGGTATCTGCCTCAACTCCTTCCGAAACGCTCTCCTCTTCTGCAACGCCTTTGACAAATTGAAAATAAAACTTCAAAGGACAATCAATATAGGCATTTATGGAAGTAGCAGAAAGTTGGTTCTCTCCCCCTTTTAAGAAGAGCTTTTCAATTTTTTTTGCCAGTTCCGGACTCTTCTCAATCACGATTGCATCTCTTCTGTTTGAGTTGATACTATAAGTCTCTATACTCTCTTTCATCGGCACCCGATAGTGATACTTAAGCTGATGAACAAATCTGCTTATCTCTCCGTTTTTCAACCCTTCGCTTCTCGTATCATACAGCAGATAAATTTTTTTAGCTCTATAGATCAAGCGATAAAAAAGGTATGCAGCCATGCCATCTTTAAATTCATAATCTGGTATTGCAAAACCTTTTCTAAGATTGTAAGGGATAAATGAATTTTCCGGCGACTTTGAAGGGAAAATCCCGTCGTTCATGGAACAGATTATTACATTTTCAAAATCCAAGGCTCTGGTTTCCAGAACTCCCATAATCTGCAATCCGGAAAGGGGCTCTCCTTTGAATGGAATGGAAGTACTGTTTACAATCTCGAGCAAAACTTTGCAATAGGTGTCAATGTTCATCGGGATCATCAGATCTCTGATTTTTGAGACAGCAGTGTAAAAGAAATAAATAAACTCCTTCTCGATTTTTGTTAGTTCAACCGACTTGTTGAAAAACTCAAGAATCTCGAGCAGATAATCTGAAATCTGAGAGGTATGCCTGAATATCAGTTTTAACAGAGGATGACTGTCAAATTCTGACTGGTCTATGTACACCATGTTGCCTTTGACAATCTTATTGATAAGTGAGGCAGCTTCTTCCCCTACAACCATTTTTACATAGTGATGTTTGAGAACAGGAAGTACCCTCTTGTAGTAAAAGGAGCCCTTTTGCAACTCCATGATACTCTCCATTAGGGAAACAATTGATCCGGTTCTGAGAGGATAACCCATGGTTACATTTACAGCCTCAACCTCTTCCGGAATGGAGTTGAGAATTGGCATCAGCAGGGATTCATCCGGCAATACAACAGCAGTGTTGAGTCCACCACCAATCTTTTTTATGATTTCTGAAACCATTTTAGCCTCTCCCACAGCAGAAGGAATGCCAATAACCTCTATCTCCTGAGTATGGTTTATTCTGAAGTCCAGATTAAGTTTAGATGGAAAAAGAGTAATGTTCTCTCTCATAAAAAGAGACGCTTTGTTATTTGTATCTCTTATGAGCTCTCCTTCGAAATCCCAGTAAAAATCTGCAAAGCCTCTGTTTTTAAAAGCTTTCATAAGTGTTTTCTCGCAAGGAGTGAGAGCATTGAAGCCTATGAAAACAACACCTCTGTACTCTGCAATTTTATTGAACAATAATTCTGAATCCTCATCATTTTTTTGAATAGCCTCGGCAACTTTTCTGTATATCATTCCTTCATAACCGATATTCAGCGCTTTCAGCTCATCTTTAAATTTAACATATAGGGGGTACAAAAGCTCCCAGACAGCTCTGAACTTAATTTTCTTCTCACTATCTCCAACAGGCAGGAAGTTTGACCAGAAGGTCTGGACAGCTTCCTGTTGTTTTTTTGAAAGAAAAGAGTAATCATTCTCAATATCCTTAAGGTCATTAATGTTTGCAAAGAGTTTTTCTGCATCTGTCATGTACTTGTCAACATCATCGAAATCACTTAAAATTACATCTCCCCAAAAGATGAAATCATCAAAACTCTCCTTTGAACCAGAGAGTTCTGCATAAAGTTTATACAATTTATATAGCGCATCGAGCCTTTCTACCGGATTAATTCCCGACAGCAAGGTAAACAGATCTTTGATTGTGATGATTGCAGGAGAGAAGAGCGGCTCAGTGGTAATCTCTCCAATATATTTTTGAAAAAAGATACCGGCTCTCCTGTTTGGAAAAACAAAACAGAACTCATTTATTCTTTGCCCCTCTCTGGAGTAAAAAGCAGATGCTATCTGAGATAAAAATTTCATTTGAATCTGCCTCTAAGCTCTTTTGCCTTCTCTTCATAGCCGGGTTTACCCAATAGCGCAAACATGTTGATTTTGTAATCCTCAACGCCAGGTTGATCAAATGGATTTATATCAATCATATATGCGCTTATTCCACAGGCAAATTCAAAGAAGTAGAACAGTGCACCCAAATTATATTCATTTATGGATGGTATCTCTATTTGAATATTCGGGACACCCCCGTCTATATGAGCTATTTTTGTCCCTAACTCGGCCATTTTATTGCATTCATCAATCGGTTTTCCTGAAAGAAAATTTAATCCGTCCAGATTTTGAGAATCATTGATAATTGATAATGAGCGATTTGATTTTTTCACACTTACTACTGTCTCAAAAATAGTTCTCTCACCATCCTGTATATACTGGCCCATTGAATGAAGATCAGTTGTGTTGTTTACAGATGCTGGAAAAATTCCTTTGCCCTCTTTACCCTCGCTCTCTCCGTACAATTGCTTCCACCACTCCGCAAAATATTGCAGTTTTGGGTTGTAATTTACTAAAATTTCAATTTTCTTTCCTTTGGTATATAATGTGTTTCTAATTGCAGCATAAATAATTGCCGGATTCTTTTCAGATTTTTGTGAACAAATTCTTTCCATCTTCTTTGCGCCTTCCATCACTCTTCTGATATCAAAACCTGCTAACGCAACAGGCAGAAGACCAACAGGAGTTAAAACAGAGTATCTGCCTCCAACATCATCCGGAATTATAAATGTAGTATAACCCTCCTGGTCTGCAAGATTCTTTAAAGCTCCGCGGGTCACATCGGTTACTGCTACAATTCTTTTCTTTGCCTCATCTTTGCCATACTTCTGCTCAAGATGATGCTTGATAATTCTGAAAGCAACAGCAGGTTCTGTTGTTGTTCCGGATTTAGATATAACTACACATGCAGAAGACCTCTTTTCTAAAAACTCCAAAAGTTCAGAAAGGTACTCTTCGGACAAATTCTGACCAGCATAAACAATAGCAGGTACTGCCGGCTTTCCAAGGTGAATTTCAAATGGATTCGAAAGAGCATCAATTGCTGCTTTTGCACCAAGGTATGACCCTCCTATTCCGATGACAACAACTACTTCAATATTTTTCTTCCATCTCTTTACAACATCATCAATAGTGTTGTAAAGTGAATTATCTGTCCTGAAAGGCAGATCTGTCCACCCAAGGAAATCGTTTCCCCTTCCATTTTTATTTACCAGAATATCAAATGAATTAAGCGCCCTTTCTAATGATTTTTCCATTTCATTATCAGAAACAAAAGGAACGGCAGCTTGTAAATTAAGCTTTACAATGTTGTCCATAATATTTCAAAATTAGAATAGTCTATTGTAATTGTTCGGACAGCTGTTTAATAACATATGCCGGATATTTATCCTCGTATAATATCTTGTACACGGCCTCTGCAATCGGCATTTCTACGCCATACTTCTTATTTATCTCGTATATGCATTTTGTCCCGTAAAAACCTTCTGCAACCATGTTCGTCTCTACCTGTGCAGATTTTACTGAGTACCCTTTCCCAATCATAGACCCGAATGTTCTGTTTCTGCTGAACTGGGAGTAACATGTAACCAGCAGGTCACCCAGATATGCACTTT
Source organism: Rikenellaceae bacterium (assembly GCA_039683455.1). GTDB lineage: Bacteria > Bacteroidota > Bacteroidia > Bacteroidales > UBA932 > Bact-08. Next base: position 42,915 of record JBDKRJ010000027.1, read on the forward strand.
TTGAAGTTTTTCTGGTGCGGTCAGGATGAGAGGCATGCAGAAAATTTCTCATCTCATGGAAAGAACTGGTAATCAATACTGCCATAAAGTTGTCTCCATAGGAGAGAGCGTGGCAGAGACCGGCTGCAATCGCATATATGTTTTTCAGAACTGCTGCATACTCAACTCCATATATATCGGTTCCCGGAACTGTTTTTATATAGTTGCAATTAAACACTTCACACAAGCTTCTTGCTACCTCTATTTGCTTGCTCGAAAGGGTCAGATAGGATAACCTCTCCATGGAAACCTCCTCGGCATGACACGGCCCGCTTACCACTCCGATCCTGTCAAACGGAATATTGTGGATCTGGTTAAAATACTCTGCAATAGTGATATTATCGCCCGGAACAATTCCTTTGATTGCAGAGATGATAAATTTGTCATCCAATGATCTGTTGATTTTTACAACTTCTGCCATAAAATAGACCGAAGGAATACATAAGATTAGTACATCAGAAGAATCAACGATCTCGTTTATATCTGAGCTTAACATTATCCTATTGGTATCAAATTGTACAGCAGTAAGATAGAAAGGATTATGACCTGTTTTTTTCATATGGTCAATCATCTCGTCATCTCTCACATACCAGAAAATCTCCTGATGGTTGTTAAGGAGTAATTTCACCAGAGCAGTTGCCCAACTACCACTACCGATCATCGCATAACGCAGATTATCTCTTTCAAGAAAATTAGCCATAATAAAAATATATCAGGTTTATTTTAGAACACCACAGGTACAAATATACCAAATTTGTAAGATTTTTTAAATAAAACATCTACTTTTGCCACTACAAGAATCATTCCTGTTAATGCACAACAACAAGTTATTTAAGAAAGCTCTTGCCGGCAAAAATTTTACCTGCGAAGAAGGGGTTGAATTATATGAATGCACTCCAGTGAGAGAGTTACTATCACTGGCTAACCAGATCAGATTTAAATATAACCCAAAAAGAGAGGTTAGCTGGCAAATTGACCGGAATGTTAATTATACAAATATCTGTATATCCGGATGCATCTTTTGCAATTTCCACTGTACCATTTCTCAGAAAGAGAAGGCTTACACAACTACTTACGAGGAATTTAGAATTAAGATAGATGAACTTTACAAGCTTGGAGGCGATCAGCTTCTTTTACAGGGAGGTCTTCATCCGAATTACGATATCATCTATTTTGAGAACCTTTTAAAAGAGCTTAAATCAATAGATCCCAACATAAAGCTGAATGCTCTTGGACCTCCAGAAGTTGCTCATATTGCGAGATTAAGCCGGTTGACAATACGTGAAACTCTTAAGAGACTGGTTGCAGCGGGGCTGGACACCTTACCCGGAGCCGGTGCTGAGATACTTTCGGATAGAGTAAGAAAAGTGCTCTCTCCAGGCAAACCAGACAGCAAACAGTGGGAGGAGGTTATGAGGGAGGCCCATAAACTCGGAATAGGAACTACTGCAACAATGGTGTACGGACATATTGAAACAATAAAGGAAAGAATAGAGCACCTCATTTTATTAAGAGATATTCAGGCAGACAAACCTGAAGATGCTCCGGGCTTCAGGGCATTTATCTGCTGGCCTATGCAGAGCGCCGGAACAAAATTGGGTAACAAATTCAAAATTGAGTCCGGAAACTCTGTTGAATACCTAAAAATGGTTGCTGTCTCCAGAATTATTCTTAATAATATTCCTCATATCCAGGCATCATGGCTGACAGTAGGAAAAGAGACCGGACAACTCTCTTTACATGCAGGTGCAGACGATATGGGTTCAATTATGATAGAAGAGAATGTGGTTTCCTCTGCAGGTGCAACAAACAGTATGAATGCAGAGCAGATGCAACAAATTATAAGAGAGGCTGGTTTTGAACCCTGGCTCCGTAATCAGGATTACACTCCTCGATGCTTGTAATATATCCGTCATCATTAGGCAGGTCTGTTTTTAATGAAGCTTCTACAGCCATCTGATCACATCTCTCGTTCTCAGGATGTCCTGCATGCCCCTTTATCCAGATAAATTTGATTTTTTGCCTTCTGTAAACGCCCAAGAATCTTTTCCATAGATCAGAATTCTTTTTTTTTGCGAACTTTTTAAGTTCCCAGCCAAACAGCCACCCTTTATTTACTGCGTTACACACATATGACGAGTCGCTATAGACACAAATTTCCGAATTGTTTTTTTTAATTGCTTCGAGGCCTGTTATTACCGCCAGAAGTTCCATCCTGTTGTTGGTTGTAAGCGAAAATCCTCCGGAAAGCTCTTTATAGTGTTTACCGGATTTAAGAATGACACCATAACCTCCTGGACCAGGATTACCTCTGGCGGCACCATCTGTATATAAATTAATCATATTCACTATTTGTCGGACTGTGTCTCCACATTAAGAGGATTGGCCATGAGAGTATCATAGTTTACTCTACTTCTGCATATGTCACAGGCTGTATAAACAGCAGCTATCATTGATGCAGGATTTGCTCTGTTTTTGCCTACAAGTTCATAAGCTGTTCCGTGGTCGGGAGAGGTTCTTATAACAGGAAGACCAGCAGTAAAGTTTACGCCACTTTCGAAGGCCAGAGCCTTAAATGGAATAAGACCCTGATCGTGATACATAGCAAGGACTGCATCAAATTTTCCCAGCAAGTCTCCTGCAAAAAATCCATCCGGAGAGTAAGGGCCAAAAACAAGCATCCCCTTATCATAAGCCTCTTTTATGGCTGGTTTTATGATCTCATCCTCTTCGCTTCCCAGCAGACCCTGATCTCCGCAATGGGGGTTAAGAGCAAGAACAGCAACCTTTGGTCTGTGAATCGAAAAATCTCTCATAAGAGACTCTGTCATGATGTTAAGTTTCTCTACAATCAATTTGGAGTTTATGGATTTTGATACCTCAGAAAGAGGGATATGATTGGTAACAAGCCCTATTTTAATTTTATCGGATACCAGAAACATTAATGAATCTTTTGCCCCGAACTCTTTAGTAAAATATTCTGTATGTCCGGAGAAGCTGAACCCCTCTTTATTTACTTCTGACTTATTGAAGGGTGCGGTTACTATAGCCTCGATGTAACCATCTTTTAAATCTTTAACCGCCTTTTCCAATGCAATAAGAGCTCCTTTTGATCCGTCAACAGTTTGTTTCCCCGGTTCTAAATGAAGACTTTCAGGCACACAGTTTATAATATTGACTCTCTTGGGATGTGCCTCTTTTATAGAATTTATTACATTAGTAGAAAAGTTGTCAACATCCGTTATTTGCTTCTTATAGACGCCAAGTATTTTTGATGAACCATAGATAACCGGTGTACAGATTTCCAAAATTCTAATATCTGCTAAAGCTCTAATGATCACCTCGTAAGAAATACTATTACTATCTCCCTGGGTGATACCTACAACTATCTTATTATTCATTATCTTTACTTAATAGAAAATTTTTGCAAGATACAAAATTTAGATAAGATTCTTATATTTGTGACTATGTCAACGATTTTAGATAGTGATATTAAGTTTCTGCCAGGGGTAGGTCCCAAAAGGGCAGAACTTCTTTCAAGGGAGCTAAACATCCACACTTTCAGGGATATGCTCTATCTTTTCCCATTCAGGTACATAGACAGAACAAAAATTTACTCGGTATCGGAAGTTGAATCAAGCATGAGTTACATTCAACTTAGAGGAAAGATTACCCGAATAAATATCATTGGAGAGAAAGGGCCTGCCAGAAGACTGGTGGCAACCCTCACGGATTCTACCGGAGTGATTGACCTGGTTTTTTTTAAAGGCATCAAGTGGTTGAAAGACAAGATAAAACTCAACCATGAATATATTGTGTTTGGTAAGCCAACCATCTTTAACCAAACAATAAACATCGTGCATCCGGAGATTGATCTGGCAACAGAAGAGAATCCATTGTATGGTGGAAATATGATCGGAGTCTATACATCTACAGAACGACTAAGAAACAGTGGCATTGGCAACAAGCAATTTGCCAAATTTCAATCGGTTCTTCTCAGGCAATCCATGGATGGCATTACTGAGACCCTACCGGATTATTTGATTGAAGAAAAAAAACTCCTGCCTCTGAGAGCATCGTTACAGAACATCCACTTCCCTTTAAATCTTAAAATTCTGGCTATGGCCCAGATGCGCCTGAAGTTTGAAGAGTTATTTTTTCTGCAGCTCTCCCTTTTAAAGCAAAAAAGTCTTAGGGAGAGAAGCACAAAAGGCTTTTTGATGCCAAGGGTTGGTAATTACTTTAATGTTTGCTTCAAGAACATCCCTTTTGAGCTTACTGGTGCGCAGAAAAGAGTTATTAAAGAGATTCGGGCGGACATGGTTAGAGGACGTCAGATGAATCGTCTTTTACAGGGAGATGTGGGCAGCGGAAAAACCATGGTTGCTGTTTTGTGTGCCCTGATTGCTGCCGACAATGGTTATCAGTCATGTATCATGGCCCCTACAGAGGTGTTGGCTAATCAGCACTATAATAGTATTATTAAAATAGTTGAGGGTTCTGGAATAAATGTGGCTCTGCTTACCGGGAGTACAAAAGCAAAGGAGAGAAGAGTAATTCTGGAAGCTCTTCTAAACGGTAAAATTCATATTTTGTTTGGTACTCACGCACTTATTGAGGATAGTGTTCAGTTTTCCAATCTTGGTTTTGCAGTCATTGACGAACAACATCGTTTTGGTGTTGAACAGAGGGCCCGACTCTGGAGCAAATCAGAAGAGCTCCCGCATGTTCTGGTCATGACGGCAACTCCAATACCCCGCACACTGGCCATGACTCTCTATGGAGACCTGGATGTCTCTGTGATTGACGAACTTCCTCCGGGCAGAAAATCTATCAGGACAATCCACGCAACGGAGGCACAGCGAAGCAGAATTTATAGTTTCGTTCGGGAACAGATTAGTGCCGGAAGACAAATTTTTATGGTTTATCCTTTAATCAAAGAGAGCGAAAAAATGGACTACAAGAACCTTCAGGAGGGATACGAACACATTGTACAAGAGTTCAAACAACCAGATTATGTAACAGCTGTTGTACACGGGCAGCAGAAAAATGAGGATAAAGCACATGACATGAATCTTTTTGTTACCGGCAAAGCGAACATTTTGGTATCGACATCAGTTATAGAGGTGGGCGTAGATGTACCAAATGCATCTGTCATGATTATTGAAAGTGCGGAGAGATTCGGACTTTCCCAGCTCCACCAGCTTAGAGGAAGAGTTGGAAGAGGATCAGAAAGCTCATACTGTATTCTTATGACTGGATACAAGCTAACAAAAGAGTCCAAAAAAAGGATTGACCTTATGTGCTCTACTCAGGATGGATTTGAACTGGCAGAGGCAGACCTGAGGATGAGAGGACCCGGAGATATGGAGGGCACACAGCAGAGCGGACTGGCTGTAGAGCTGCATATAGCCAACCTTGCCAGAGATTCTCAGATACTGGATAATGCAAGACAATATGCACTCAAGGTACTTGAAAAAGACCCTTTCATTGAAAACGAAAAAAACAGATTATTGAGGGAGGGTCTTATGGCACTAAAAAAAGAGATAAAAGACTATTCACAAATAAGTTAAAATAAAATACTAAAAATGAAATATATCGGAGCACATATAAGCGCATCAGGGGGTGTGGAAAACGCCCCGGTAAACGCACACAATATCGGAGCAACTGCATTTGCTCTGTTCACAAAAAATCAGAGACAGTGGATAGCTGCGCCGTTGACCCACAAGAATACAGAACTCTTTAAAGAACGTTGTATTCTCTATGGCTACACACCAATGCAGATTTTGCCCCACGACAGTTATCTGATAAATTTGGGTCATCCGGAAAGCGAAGGTCTTGAAAAATCGAGAGCTGCTTTTCTCGATGAAATGATGCGCTGTGAACAACTTGGGTTGGACAGGTTGAATTTCCACCCCGGCAGCCATCTGAACAGGATATCAATTGATGATTGTCTTAAAACAATTGCAGAATCGATAAACATCGCACTGGACAAGACAGAAGGAGTTACTGCCGTAATTGAAAATACAGCCGGACAGGGTAGTAACCTCGGACACACATTTGAACAGATCGCGGAAATAATTCATCATATAGAAGATAAAAGCAGGATTGGCGTTTGTATAGACACCTGTCACTCCTTTGCAGCAGGTTACGATCTTTCAAATGCAGATGGCTTTAAATCATCATTTGAACACTTCGACAGGGTAATAGGGTTCAAATATTTAAAAGGGATGCACCTGAACGATGCAAAAAAGGGGCTTAACTCAAGAATAGACAGACACGATTCCATAGGAGTTGGACTTCTGGGAGCAGAAACCTTTAAAATACTGATGAAAGACCCTCGTTTTGATAATATTCCACTTATTCTCGAAACACCGGATGAAGAGATATGGGCAAAGGAAATTGAACAACTAAAAGCTTGGGAAAAATGATAATACAATTAACGCTTATACTGATTACCAACTTAATTTACCAATCCCAACCGATGAAACAACTCACAGCAGAAGAAAAAAAGGTAATAGTGGACAAGGGGACAGAAGCTCCGTTCACCGGCAAATATTATAAAAACACAAGCAAAGGAACATATCTCTGCCGCAGATGTGGTGCAGCATTATACCGCTCATCGGATAAATTTGATTCGGAGTGCGGCTGGCCAAGTTTTGACGACGAAATTCCAGGAGCTGTCACAAGAATAAGAGATGCAGACGGAGTAAGGACAGAGATATTATGTACCAAATGTGGGGCTCATCTTGGTCATGTCTTTTTGGGTGAAGGATTAACCAACAAGGATACAAGACATTGTGTAAACTCTATTTCTCTCGATTTTATCCCGGAAAAACAAGAGAGTGCAATCTTTGCAGGAGGTTGTTTCTGGGGCGTAGAACATCTTCTCCAGCAGCAAAAAGGGGTTATTTCAGTTACAAACGGTTACACAGGTGGCACAACTAGCAACCCATCTTATGCAGAAGTTTGTGAGGGAAACACCGGTCATGTAGAGGCTGTTGAGGTGATATACGACGCCAGCCAGGTAGATTATGAAACTCTTGCAAAGCTGTTTTTTGAAATACACGACCCAACCCAGAGTGACAGACAAGGACCCGATATTGGAGAACAATACAGGTCTGAGATTTTTTACAAAACAGCAAAACAGAAAGAGATAGCAGAAAAATTAATCAATACTTTAAAGGCCAAGGGCTATAAAGTAGTAACGAAAGTTGCTGAAGCTAAAAAGTTCTGGCCGGCGGAGAAGTATCACCAGGACTACTATTTGAAAAAGGGCAGTCAACCTTATTGTCACCGGTATGTCAAACGGTTTTAGGGTACACTCATGTTTAATCAACCCATTATGGAGACTCTTTTCACTATGCACCTCAGGCAGATTTAAAAAATCTACGATATATGAATCTTTGAAATATTGTCTTGCTGCAGGATAACTTTGTTTTAGAACAGAGGATTGTTTGTTATTTCCTATAAGGCTGCGTTCAAATATACCCGCTTTTATCTGCCTGTCCAGCTCTTTAGCCAGCAACTTTTCCTTGTGACACAAAAGATATAAAATGTTCTTTCGTCGGCGTACTTACATCCGGACAAGTTAATATGACAAGCCCAATTAATGAGGCACAAGAAAGAGAGGATATTGTCCTCGTTTTCTAATTGTGGCTTTTCAAACCCCACAATTATATCTTTTTCATTTACTGGCAATTGTAATTGTGGCGGCAGAAAACCCATAAATTCAGGAATAGAATAAGCCTCATAAAATTGCACCATTCTATAAATGGCCCTTCTTTCGTAACCCTTTAAGTCGGGCTGCTTTTGTTTTAGATAATCTACCAGCATATCTACAACTTTGCTGCCCCATTGAGTCGTTTTGAACTTTGAAGAAACATAACGCCCGTGTTTTCCGAAGGTCAATAATTGGTAATGAATTTTTTATAATTTTTAAAGTGTTTCTGAATTATTTGCTCTAAGTCACATTTTTTTATTGGTTTTGAAATGTAATCATTGCAACCTGCTGCGATTGATTTTTCTCTGTCACCTGCAAGAGCAAAAGCAGTTTGAGCAATAATGATTACTTTCTTATTAAACTTTCTTATTTGTCTGGTGGCTTCGTAGCCGTTAATAACTGGCATTTAAATATCCATCAGCACCAAATCAATATCCGCATTATTCTTGCATACTTCTATGGCTTCTTTTCCTGTTATTACAGTTACAATTTCATTAGCGAAGTCTTTAACCGAAATCGCCATAAGTTGATTTGAGGATTCATCATCGTCCGCTATTAAAATTTTTAGATTTTTGGTCTGATTCCGTTCTTCCTTAATTGAATCAAAATTTACAAATTCTTTTATATTTTCATTTCTATTTGGTATTGTGAAATAGAACGTTGAACCAACATTCACTTCGCTTTCCAGCCATATTTCACCTTTTAGCAATTCAACATAAGCCCTTGTGATGGCTAAACCGAGACCTGCTCCCTGATGAGCCATTTTATCTTCAATATCAGCTTTTATAAAACGTTCAAAGATTGCAACCTGTCTGTCTTTTGGTATTCCAATACCGGTATCTTTTACAAAGAAAACAACCTCGGTTTTTGATTTATTCAAATTATATCCAAACTCAATAGAACCTTTCCTTGTGTATTTTATTGAATTTTTAATTAAATTAATAAGGATGCTATTTAATTTTTCATGGTCTGTTGTTATTATAGCATGATTATTTTGTAAACTCTTTGTGAGTTTAAAATCAATTTTCTTTTGCTCTGTTTCAAGTCTGAAAAACTTATGACATTCTTCAAGTATTTCATTTATATCAACACTTGAATTGTATATGTTCATTATCCCGGATTCTATTTTAGAAATATCAATGATTTCGTTAATGATATTAAGCATCCTTGCACCACTTTTTTCAATAATTTCAATGTATTGCTGTTGATTTTCACTTTTTAAATCGGGCTCTTTTAATAATCCTGCAAAACCCAAAATTCCATTCATAGGTGTTCGGATTTCATGGCTCATATTTGCAAGAAAGGCAGATTTTAACCGGTCGGATTCAGTTGCCTTATTATTGGCGACTAAAAGTTGTTCGTTTTGAATTTCAACTTGCTTCGTTTTTTCAAGAAGTTTTTGGTAAGTATTTATTTGCTTCAATTCACTGGCTTTAAGTTGTTGATTACTGGCAAGTAGCTGTTGGTTTGCTGCATGTAATTGCTGGTTTGCTGCTTTTAATTCAACTTCTGCAAGTTTGCGGACGGAAATTTCATTTTTTAGTTCTGTTGAACGCTCTTCCACCAATTTCTCAAGTTGCTCGTGGTATATCAATAATTCATTCTCCATTTGTTTGCGTTCTGTAATATCCCGCTCGGTACTAACTACTCCAATTAGATTTCCGTTTTCATCCTCTAATCTTGTAACAACAATCCATACGTCTAAAACTTTTCCGTCTTTTGATATGCGTTTTGTTTCAATTGATTCTATTTGTTCATTATTTTTTAATCTTTCTATTATATCAACTGCAATAAATTCAAATTCTTCATGCACTAAATCAAGCCAATTCATTTTTAGTGCTTCATCTTCACTGTAACCATACATTTTTGTAGCTCCGGCATTCCATGAGGTAATATTCCCATCCAAATCACGAATGGTGATGGCATCATTTGAGACGGCAACTACGGTTGCCAAACGTAAAAGTTCACGTGTTTGATTCCTTAATTTTGCGTTAGCAGCTTTAAGTTGCTGTTCGCTTGCTTGCAATTGTTGATTGATTGCATCAAGTTGCTGATTCTTTGCTTTGAGGTGTTGTTCATTTGCCAGCAGTTGCTGGTTTATTGCATCAAGTTGCTGGTTAGCAACTTTAAGTTGCAGTTCATTTGCTTGCAACTGCTGATTGCTTGTGTCAAGTTTCAGGTTAGCTGCCTTTAATTTATCCTCATTGTTCTCATATTGAATAAAAACATCTTCGAGGTAAACCAACACTTTTTTGCTTTTTGCTTTCATTTTTTCTTATTAATCGTCACCTATAAAACAACTTAATAGTTCATCTTTTTCACTGCCAATTGAATGATAAACGTTACCGGTTTTAGTATCAAATAAAACGCTTCTTCTTTCGGTTCCTCCAACAGATTTTGCTTTTATTTTAATGTTTTTCTCATTTAAAATTTTTAAAACCGAATTTATATTTGCCTGACAAATCGTATCATCTTTTCGTTTAAGTACGTTGGAGCCACCTACTACGCAAACTTCAATATTTTCATTTCTCGCACCCGAACTAATCATTCTTTCTATCATTTCTTCAATTGCATTTTGCGCGTATCTTGTTTTCGGTGTCTTACTTTTTTCAGGTGAAACGCCTGGTAGCATTACATGTGCCATTCCTCCCACCATTAGTTTTTTATCATACCCAGCAATTACAACACATGAGCCGATTGCTGAGGATTTGAATATTATATTTTCGTTTGAAGCATTTACTTCACCTGTAAGGACATTAATAGTTTCCATTATTTTAACTCCATTTGTCAATATTTATGTTTCCAAAAAGCATAGCAAAAATATATTAATAAGTAACTGATTATCAATTGCACCTGTTTTTTTTAGCATTGGCTATAACGGTTTGAGGGTATGGTGTGGCCACCCTCTGCTCTGCTAAACCATATGCCTCCGGGGGCTGAGCCATACCCTGTGTTATAACCTGCCTCAAATCTAACTCTTTATATGGATACGCCTTTGGTACAAAGGTTTTGCTGACTATAAAGATAAGAACAAATTCTCTTTGGTTGTTCCCAGACAATGCTAAATATCAGCCCAAAAGCAAAATATTTTAGCTCAAGCCGAAAATCGGTAAGTTAGATTGGCAAAAGATGTGACAAAGGCGTGGCAATATTGCGAACCAGAAAATTAATCGGATTTCTTCGAACTGAGCTTCTAATAGCTGAATATTTACTCTATTTTCCATAACCTTATATGGTTACAACATTATCAATTCCATGCTGTTTCAATATCTGCAAAACATTTGTTTTGTCGTTGTTGTCGTCAAATCCATTGTCTTTGAATACAACCCTGCAATTAATTGCCGCTTTGGACGACTCATCAATAACAGTTGGTTTAACCGCTTTCCAAAGTTGTGCAATAGCTTCGGCTATTTCCGGTTTAACATGGTCGGCCATATAATCTTTTCAATCAACATTGCCGAAAACTCAGGAGTATATGTCTTAGGAAATAAATGGAATATATCAAAATGGACTGGATAAGGGTACTCAATTAGTTATAATTGACGGGAAAATCAGTACTTTTGCCCAAATTATGAAGGACCTTACTCAGGGAAATGAAGGGAAACAGATTCTCCTTTTTGCAATACCAATGCTTATAGGCAATGTTTTCCAGCAGTTATACAATGTCGTTGACAGTATTGTGGTTGGTAAATATATCGGTTCGGTCGCTCTTGCTGCGGTTGGAGCGAGTTTCCCGATACTTTTTACCTTGTCTGCACTTATTGGTGGTGTCACTATTGGAAGTTCTGTATTGGTCTCTCAATACTTTGGTGCAAAAAATTATCATCAGGTTAAAATTACCTCGGATACGCTGCAGATTTTTCTTCTGATCAGCTCTTCTGTACTTACAATAATCTTCTTCATTTTCAGCCGGCCCATTTTCAGAATGTTATCGATACCGGAAGAGGTTTTACCACATGCTGTCAGGTACTTTGATATAGTTATCCTTGCAACCACCATTCCCTCTTTTGCAATGTTTGGGATATCATCGGTGCTCAGAGGTGTAGGTAACTCAAAAACACCCCTCTACTTTAGTGGAGCGTCCATTCTTTTAAATATAGTACTGGATCTGGTTTTTGTTCTCGTATTCCATTGGGGTATAGATGGTGTGGCGTGGGCAACCGGGATTGCCACAATTCTTGCCTGGGGCTCTCTTTGGTACTATCTGAACAGGAAAGAGAGCAATATGATACGCTTTAATCTCAATTATAAAAAGTGGGAGTTCAATTGGGAGAACTTCAGGTTATCCCTTAAAATCGGATTGCCGTCCGGAATACAGCAGACACTAGTAGGATTGGGTTCAATGGCGCTTCTCGGTATCGTTTCGCCATACGGTACGGCTGTGCTTGCGGCTTATACTGCGGCCGGCAGGGTAGATATGTTTGTCTCTATGCCATCTATGAACCTTGCAGCGGCTCTCTCCACTTTCGTTGGACAAAATCTTGGTGCAGGAAAGTTTGACAGGATTAAAAAGGGGTTGAAATCGTCTTTAATCTACTCCTCTGTTTTATGCATCTCATTAACAATGGTTGTTGTATTTTTTGGAGAGGATATCATGGGGCTTTTTGTTCAGTCTGGCTCTCCGCACTATGCGGAAATAGTTAGAATCGGTAAGGAGTATCTGGTAATAGTAACTTCATTTTACATAGTGTTCACAACAATGTTCATCATAAATGGAGCAATAAGAGGAGCAGGAGCAACCTTGGTTCCAATGCTTACAACAATTTTATCGCTGTGGGTAATAAGAGTTCCTCTTGCCTATATACTCTCCGACAAGTTCGGGGAGTCAGGGATATGGTGGTCAATTCCAATCGGATGGACAGTCGGCTGTATAGGAGCAATTATCTACTATAAATCCGGCCTTTGGAAAAAGCACAGGGTAAAGCCTGTTACGATTCCGGAAGAAATTCCTATTTAACTACCAGGTCGATTTAAGACCTACCGTTCTGTTGAATACCGGCTTTTGAAGAGTTGAATCCGTGTCTTTTATGAAATAACCAAGCCTTTCAAACTGTACAGCAATTCCCGAGTTATCTTCAAGCAATGCAGGCTCGGTGTACCCCTTTACAATCTCCAGTGAATGTTGGTTCAGATAGTCTTTGTAGTCAGAACCCTCCGGTATTGAATCCATCTCCGATTCTGTAAAGAGCCGGTCAAAAAGACGGACTTCCACCTCATTTGCATGTTCAACAGATACCCAGTGAATAGTGCCCTTTACAGATCGCCATGTTCCATCACCCGGACGGCTGGCAGGATCATATGAGCATCTTATTTCAATAACCTCTCCGGAGTCATTTTTAATGACCTCTTCGCACTTGATAATATAAGAGAATTTAAGACGCACCTCACCTCCAGGCTGGAGTCTGAAATATTTCTTAGGCGGGTTCTCCATAAAGTCATTCTGTTCTATATATAACTCCCTTGTGAAAGGAACCTGGCGTACTCCGGCCTGTTGATCTTCTGGGTTGATAGTTGGGGTAAAATACTCTGTCCGGCCCTCAGGATAGTTTGTGATGATGAGCTTAACAGGGTTAAGTACCGCCATATATCTGTTTGCCCTTTTGTTAAGATCCTCACGAACACACCATTCAAGAAGCGAAAGATCAATAATATTGTCTCTTTTTGCAACTCCTACTTTATCTGCAAAAAGTCTGATGCTCTCCGGAGTATATCCCCTTCTTCTCAGTCCACATATGGTAGGCATCCTGGGGTCATCCCACCCCGATACATATTTGTTTTTTACGAGTTCCAGAAGCTTTCTCTTACTCATAATTGTATAAGTTAAGTTAAGGCGTGCAAACTCATACTGACGAGAAGGAAAAATCCCTAATTTTTCTATAAACCATTCGTAAAGAGGCCGATGAACATCAAATTCGAGAGTACAAATAGAGTGTGTAATCTTTTCTATGGAATCACTCTGACCATGAGCGTAGTCATACATCGGATAGATACACCAGTTATCTCCGGTTCTGTGATGATGAGCATGAATGATTCTGTACAGAATCGGGTCACGCATCAGCATATTGGGGTGAGCCATATCCAGTTTTGCCCGAAGGACCTTATCTCCATCTTTGTACTTACCTGCCCGCATTTCTGCAAAAATCCGCAAGTTTTCCTCAACGCTTCTATCTCTGTAGGGACTGAATTTTCCTGGCTGATTGACAGTACCTCTGTTAAGGCGTATCTCCTCAAGCGTCTGATCATCTACATATGCGAAATTCTTTTTTATGAGTTCCTGCGCCCATATGTATAACTGTTCAAAATAATCCGATGCATAAAACTCATTTGCCCACTGGAATCCAAGCCAGTTCACATCACCTTTTATCGAGTCCACATACTCTACATCCTCTTTTGCAGGGTTTGTGTCATCAAATCTGAGATTTGTCTTTCCACCGTATTTTTTTGCAAGGCCAAAGTTGAGACAGATACTTTTGGCATGCCCTATATGCAGGTATCCATTTGGTTCAGGCGGAAAACGTGTCAATATCGATTTATGTTTACCACTTGCTAAATCTGCCTCAATAATCTCTTCCAAAAAATTCAGTGACCGCTCCTCAGCAGCGGCTTTCTTTAGTTCTTCCATACTCTTCGATTAATAACCTGTAAATATAAGATTTCTTTGCTTAACTTTGTTTTTTAACATTTATAAAGTATGATTTTATCAATGACCGGCTATGGTAAAGCCGAGTGCCAATATGGTCAAAATAAACTGGTTGTGGAAATACGTTCTGTAAACGGCAAAAATTCCGACATAAGTCTTAAAACCCAGTTAATACCAAGGGAAAAAGAGGTGGAAGTAAGGCAGATGATAAGCCAGGTTTTGCAAAGGGGCAATATTGATCTTTTTGCCGGCGTGGAGAATGTGCAGGAAAGTTGCAACAGAACTATCAATAAACAGATGTTTGTTTCCTACTATAACCAGATAAGGGCAATAAACGAGGAACTGGACGAAAAGCTGAATTATTCAGGTCTTATAAATTGCATATTAAAGCTTCCGGATGTTATTGAAATTAAGAAGGATGATTTAGAAGAGGACAACTGGAATCAGTTAAAAGGGTGTATATTTGAGGCTCTGCAATCGTTGACAGATTTCAGGACCACAGAAGGCAAAAAACTTGAAGAGGATATAAGAGGACGTGTAGGGTATATCATGGACCATCTGGGAGAGGTTGAAAAATACGAACAGGAGCGCAGTGAGGCAATCAAATCACGACTTACCGGCAGACTTGAGGAGTTGTCTCAGTCTATTGACAGAAACAGACTGGAACAGGAGATTATCTACTATATTGAAAAGCTTGATATTACCGAGGAGAAGGTTAGGCTTACCCAGCATTGTAAATATTTTCTTGAGACCCTCGATAATGAGGAGTACCCCGGTAAAAAACTTGGTTTTATTGCACAGGAAATGGGCAGAGAGATAAATACACTGGGGTCAAAGGCCAATCATGCAGAGATACAAAAATGGGTTGTAAGGATGAAAGACGAGCTCGAGAAAATTAAAGAACAGTCTCTGAATATCCTTTAATTGGTTTAGAAAGATATTGTATTTGCAACTTTTGAGACAGAGGCGTCGTCTATTATACAGAAAACGAAAACAAATTTTTAAACCCTCAAAATTCTCAAACCCATGAAACCGATTTATTCCGTCCTGTTATCATTAGCAATTTTTGCCACATCAGTTTTAGAGGCAAAAACCGCTCAACCAGCTGCTATTAAAAATCCTTCCTACAATGCATCAACATTAGTAAAAATGGCCTATAAAAATGTACCTAAGAACTATTCCACAGAAGCCAGCCTCATGAATGCTTTTTACAGAGAGTCTATTAATAAGGATAATAGTTGTGTACTAATCAGTGAAGCTATACTTGATATTAATAAAGCTTCTTATTTAACAGCTCGGAACGATATGGTCGTAATTAGAAAAGCCCGCAGCAATAAACTTTTATTGAACGGATTTGATTCTATTATGGTAAAATTTCAGGGTGGGCCTAATTCTGCTCTTTTGGTGGATGTCGTAAAATATCCTTTCCTTGGGGCCGACATTAATGAAATCGACGACAAGTACAAATTCAGTTATGATTCACCTGTAATTATTGATGGTGTAACTTACTACGTAGTCAAATTTGATGAAAAGTTCTCATGTCAGGATATACTTTTTAGAGGCATACTCTACATTGAGCCAAAAAGCCTTGCAATCGGCAGAGTAGAATTCTCAATGAACGTAGAAAAAAGAGGTGACGCATATCAGATCTTTGTAAAGCGGAAACCTGCCTTAATGAAAATGGATGTTAAGCATGCCAACTATGTTGTAAATTACAAACAGTATAACAATAAATGGTACTTCGATTACTCTACTTCTGAAGTTAAATTCCATGCCAGGTGGAACAAAAAATCTGTGAACAACGATTATACTTTAAAATCTCAGCTGGCCGTTATCAACATGATTACAGACAAAGTTAAACTGGATAAAAGAGATCTTCTAAAACCAACAGATATAGTTTCAGAAAAGGTAAAGGATTACAATGACTCAACAAACTGGGATGTATATAACCTGATTATGTTGCTGGCTTTGTTGTCTGTTTAATTTACTTATTTAATAAGGTCTTGCGCCAGAAGCGGATATCTTCATCAGAAGAATGCGCTCTCTGATATCCTCTGTAACCGTGCATTCCACCAGGATAAAGCATCAGTTCAAAATGTTTACCGGCCTTTTGCAGTGCATCTGTCAGTTGCATCGTATTTTGCACATGCACATTATCATCGCTGGTGCCATGGGTTATACGAAGTAAAGAACCGTTTTCACTCTTATACATAGCCACTTTTTCCAGGACAGATGAGCTCTTGTACCCTTCCGGGTTATCATTTGGATGATCCATATATCGTTCTGTGTAGTGAGAATCGTAAAGTATCCAGTCATAAACTCCTCCTCCGGCAATACCGTACCTGAAATAATCGGCACCCTCTGTCATGGCCAGAAGGGTCATTGTGCCACCATAACTGAATCCTGTAATGCCGATTTTTTCACCGTCTATAAACGGTAGTGCCCTGAGATATTTTACCCATAAAATATAGTCCTGTACTTCATAATTGCCAAGGTTTCTGTAAACAAAATTAACTCCCTCTTTGCCACAGTGACCGGAGGCTCTGTTGTCTAAACTTATTTGAATGACACCCTCTTCTGCCCACATCTGAGTTGATTTTCCAGGAGTTCTCCAGACATCCATCACCAATGAATGGTTCGGACCACCATACACACTAATCAGAACAGGGTATTTTTTTGTTCTGTCCATATTTTTTGGCCAGGTAACAGATGCAGGCAATCTGTAACCATCAGGAGTAATCATAAATATAACTTCTGAAACTGGCAGCTTAGAAAAATCCGGTTCATTTAATTTACTCTCTTCAATAATCCTTATCTCTCCCGGCTTAACAATTCCGCCTTTGTCGGCATACATGAGGACCACCTTATTAGGAGTGGAAATATTTGACAAAACTGAAATAAAATTTTTATTGTCGGGAGATATAAGAATTCCGGAGTAGTTAAATTCTCCTGACGATAATTTTTTAACTTCTGTCACATATTTTTTGTTCCAGCTTACCCTGTAAAGGTCATTTCTGGTTGAGATCTCACACCTTGAGGAATAAAAAATCCTGTTTGATGCTTCATCCAGCTTTACAATTTTTGTTCCCCAGTTTTTGCCTTCTGTCAGTTTTACCAGTCTATTTCCGTCATAGGTTTGATAATAAATCTGTTCCCAAAGATCAAAATCTCTTACAAAGTAGAAACCATCTCTTCCGAATTGAATATCTTCAATCCAGTCAATCCATGTCTTTTGATACTCCTTATATACTTCTCTTTTAGATCCATCAGCAGCATTTACAGCATACATAATCAGATTGCACTGATCCCTGTCCATCCATTGAACAAAAAGTGATTCTCCTGTGGAGTTCCAGTAGGGTGTTCCAAAATATTGATCCTTTTCCTGATCGAAATCTGCCCAGGTTACATCTCCCCCATCTACTGGAACAAAACCGATCTTTACCTTAGGATTGGGATCTCCCGCCTTTGGATAACGGGTTTCAGCAATGGCTCCGTGTTTTCCGGCTGAGTTGTATATAGGGAACATGGGAACCTGCGAATCATCAAAGCGGTAAAAAGTAAGTTTTTTACTGTCGGGCGACCACCAGAATGCACGATAATTAGTTTCCCTGCCAAATATCTCTTCGCAATATACCCATGAAGCCTTTCCGTTTAATATTAAGTCTGATCCGTCAAATGTATATCTTGTCTCTTTTCCGGTTTTAAGATCAATTGAGTAGAGGTCATTGTTACGGGTAAAGGCCATCCTGGTCGAATCTGGCGATAATGTATAATTTTTGTCTGTTGGATTCAATGGTACTTGCGGTGACTTATGGAGGGTATCTCTAATTTGAATCTCATTTCTGTCACCGGTTTTAATATTGTAATCAAACAGTATCCTTTTCATTCCTTCATATTTTGCCATGATGACGGTCTGATTATCTTTCCATGAAACTGGCTGAGCAACAGGTTTAACTGACTGGGCAATAATGTTGCCTGTAAAAATTGTGCTTAATAAAAAGAGCTCAACTCGTAAAGTGATTTGCAAAATGTTCATATGTCCTTATTTAAAAAACTTATTGTCAAAATTAACAAAATATACTTTATCAACAGCACGTGTTAAGGCGGTATATAACCACTTTAAATCGTCCAGTGATATCTTGTCGCTCCAGAAGGGGTTGTCTATGAATACCCTGCTCCACTGTCCCCCCTGTGATTTATGGCAGGTTATAGCTGAGGCAAATTTTATCTGCAATGCATTAAAATATTTATCCTCTCTTACAGCGGCCATCCTTTTTCTCTTTGTCTTAATATCGGAATACTCCGCCATAATTTCTGAGAATAGTCGCCTCTGCTGATCAATTCCAAGAGATGCTGTTTCACTGTCCAAAGTATCGAGAATGATTTTGGCATTTATCTCAACATCGTTGTAATCACCAAAGCGAAGAGTTGCCTCGGCAAAGTTTAATCCGTACCTCTCCTCGTATTTTGAAATTTTTATCAACTCTGCAACATCTCCATTGGCAATAAAGTCTATCTCATCAATATCGTCCAGAAAATGGTAACAATTTTTTACGATCATCAGTTTATCTCCTCTGGTCAACCTCTCTTCTCTGAATAAAAGTTTTGCCCTTATCCCTTGGTTGTATCTGTTGGCACGTTTGTTTGAACGGCATAAAACCAGAGTTTCGTCCATTCCGGCTTTGTAATAAGAGTTGCCAAGCTCTTCCAGTAATTCTTCTCCGCCAATTCTATAGATGTCATCGTACCCTTTTAATTCAAATTTTGGATATTCGACTGTTCCACTCTCGATCATCTCTCTCAAAATGGTTGCATTATATAATATTCCGGAGGATATTGCCTGTCGCACCACACTTTTAAGATGCGAGAAACGAACAGGGCCGTATTGTTTAAGAGAACCCGGATCCAGAGCCTCGGATATGGCACGCCCTATTGGAGGAAGCTGGGCTGAATCGCCCATCAGAATTAATTTATTGTTCTCATTTGAATTAACAAATGTAACCAGATCATCGAGAAGATGGCCGGATCCGAAAGAGGAAAGTTCTAAGCCACCGTTTGAGAGAAGAGACGACTCATCTACGATATAGATTGTATCCCTGCTTTTGTTTACATTCAAAGAGAACAATCCCACACCGTCACTCATGGATTTTTGTCTGTAAATCTGTTTGTGAATAGTGTAAGCCCTCGTTTCTGTATAATTTGAAAGAACCTTAGCTGCCCTGCCCGTTGGTGCCATCAGTATTATATTCTGCCCAAACTCCTTTAGGGTGGCAACCAGCGCAGCTATAGCAGAAGTTTTACCAGTTCCAGCATAACCATTTATAAGCATTATCTCATGCTTATCTTTTCCAACAACAAACTGTGCTAAAGACTTAAACAGGTTATCTTGGCATACTGTTGGACTAAAACCAAGTCTGGATGCCATTTTTTCATATAGAAAGGATTCTAATCCCATTAAAAATTCATTTTACCTCCATCTGAAAATTACAAACATTAACATCAAGGGGTATATCTCAAGACGTCCCAGTAACATCTCCACAGAAAGTAAAAATTTTCCCAAAGCTGGTATTTCTGAATAGTTTCCCATTGAGCCTACTGAACCAAATCCCGGACCTACATTACCAATATTTGCGATAGAACCGGTAAAAGCGTCAATTATTTCTACTCCCATAAGAGTTAATGTTAGTGCAACCAAAAATATTATTAAAAGATACAGCGTTATAAACAGATTAACTGAAGAGACTACCTCTTTGTCGAGAGAGTGGTTTCCCACTTTAACAGGCACAACCGCATTTGGGTGTATCTGTCTTATAATCTGTGCTTTGACCGATTTAAAAAAAATCCAGACCCTATCCACCTTCAATCCGCCCGAAGTTGACCCTGAGCAAGCACATTGTATTGTAAAAAATATTATTATCAGAATCGAAAATCCCGGCCAAATAGAAGAATCAGCTGAAGCAAAACCTGTTGTCGTTCCACAGGAAATGACCTGGAAGAAGCCATCTCTTAAAGCATGGCCCCATTCACCAACGGTGCCCGTCAGTTTTATATTTAGACTCACCAAAAGCCCTCCAGTTAAAATTGAGAGCACATAATATCTGGTAATGGGCGATTTGAAAAGATTCATGGTCTTTCCTGAAACTGCACCAAAAAGAAGTCCAAAATGCATTCCTGAGAGTAACATAAACACCATTATTATAAACTCTATCAAGGGAGAATCATAAGCTTTTATGGATAAGTTCTTTGTACTGAAACCTCCGGTCGCTATTGTGCTAAATGAGTGATTTATAGCATCAAAAAGACTCATTCCTGCTATCATCAAAAAAAATGTTTCGAGAAGTGTCAATCCTACATAAACAACTGTGATAATTCTTATGGTTTCGTGTGCTTTGAATCTGAAATTTTGCTTAGATAGGTCTGAAATTTCCATTTTACTCAATTTCATTCTGAAAGAGCTTACTGTCGGAAGTATCAGAAGCATAAACAACACAACCCCGACTCCGCCAAGCCAGTGAGTTGAGGATCTCCAGAACAGCAATCCCTTAGGTAATTTTTCCACATCTGTAAGAATTGTTGCGCCGGTAGTTGTATAGCCGGAGACGCTTTCGTACCAGGCGTTGATTATTGAGAATTCTCCACCATAAAGAACATACGGAAGCATACCGAACAGACATGAAAGTATCCATGAGAAGACAACAATTGTAAATCCCTCTTTTATATTTATTTCAGACAGATTTCTAACAAAAATGAGAGGAAAGCTACCAGCAATAAAGGTAATAAAAGCACTAAGTATTAAAGGAAAGAAAGATGAATCAAAATCATAAAAAATAGAGACAAATGCCGAAATCAGCATAAATAGTGCATTCAAAAGAAGTGCTATTCCAATATACCTTGTAACTACACTTATGTTCATTCTGTCAGTCTGGATTTCTTCAGCTTTTTATTTTCGTCGATTATCCCCTTAACTTCACTGTTCATCTCCTGGATCTCATCTTCATTATCGAAATGAACACTGTAGCTCTTATTATAATCCTTATAATTCTTTATTCCTTTGGATATTAATAGAACCGGAGATATGAAATAGAGGTTTATAAAGTAATTGAACAACAGTACCAGCATTAAACCAACACCCACAGCAATAATACCGGGCATAATGCTCCTGTAATAACCCTCCTGCAACTCTCTGGTGTTATCTGCAAGTGCCTGCTGGGTAAGCAATCCAAGTTTCTTTTTATATGTTCTCAGATTATCATAAACAGGTTTTAGTTCATTCAAATACCACGCGTTTCTGCTTTTCATGTCCTGCAACATGATTTTTGGAGCCTGACTTATCACGTACAGGTAATCGGAATATGCGATTGTCAGAGAGTCTGCAATTGCCACCTCTGCCTGTGAAGAGAAGTTTTTTTTGATACTTTCTATGTATTTGTCAAAACGGTAGTCATACAGAATCTCAGCAGATTTTACAGAAGGATCCTGAATAACGCGGCTCAAAAGAATAAAATTATATTCATCCGTTATCTCAAGCAACATTCTTGACGTATTTATACTATTGATGTTATCTCTCATCAAGTCAGTTACCGAGTTGCGCATTCTGTTGAATTCAAATACAGATATAACGCTGGATAGAAACAGAATCGATCCTATGACAATAAAGCCCAGTGAAAATTTTTTCCGGATTCCCATAGTTTTAATTTAATACGCAAATATATAGATAAGCTTTTAAATCGAATAGGAGAAACGAAATTATTTTTCAGCCAATGGAAGAGGCCACATTGATGCCATCCATTGCAGATGAAACAATTCCTCCGGCATAACCTGCTCCCTCACCACATGGATAAAGATTCTTTAGCATAACATGGTTTAAACTGTCAGGATCCCTGGAAATCCTGACCGGGGAAGAGGTTCTGGATTCAACTGCCAACATTAAAGCTTCTGAGGTAATAAATCCATGCATTTTTTTATCAAAAACCAACATTGCCTGCTTTATGCGGCTGGTTATAAATTTAGGTAATATTTCATCCAAAGGAGCAGGAACAGTTCCTGGAACGTATGAGGTTTTAGGCAGATTGATGGATACTCTGCCTTTTAAAAAATCTGTCATCCTCTGGGCAGGGGCAACCAGGTTTTCTCCACCAAACTCAAATGATGCGCGTTCTACAGTGCTTTGAAATTCCATTTGTGAAAGCACTCCATACTTTTCATATTCGGGTATGTCTGCAGGTTCTACAGAAACTACAACCCCGGAATTTGCCCATTTAGAACTTCTTTGAGAATTTGACATTCCGTTTAAAACCAACTCTCCAGGGACGGTAGATGCAGGCACAAGAACTCCCCCGGGACACATACAAAACGAAAATACTCCTCTGTTCTCTATCTGTGCCACAAGGCTATATTCTGCTGTAGGCATAAATGGCTGGTATTTGCCATGATATTGAATACGGTTTATCAATGACTGAGGGTGCTCAACCCTTACTCCCATGGCAAAACCTTTTGCCTCAATCTGCCATCCCTTTAAGGCAAATAACCTGTAAATATCTCTTGCTGAGTGACCGGTTGCCAGAATGACATATGGGGCAGTGTATTCTTCCCCGCCAGAGCACCGGACGCCTTTAACAATATCTCCATTCAAAATCAAATCTTCTACTCTACTGTCAAAGTGATACTCTCCCCCATACCCGACTATGTGTTTCCTTATATTTTCTATAATTCCTGGTAATTTGTCAGAGCCAATGTGAGGATGTGCGTCAATCAGAATATCCTTATCTGCCCCAAAGAGTACCAACTGGCTAAGAACTTCATATATATCTCCCCTTTTGCTAGATCTTGTGTACAATTTTCCATCTGAAAAGGTACCGGCACCTCCCTCCCCAAAGCAGTAATTTGAATCTGGATTTACAATCTGTTCTTTATTCAGCTTAGCTACATCGAATTTCCTGTTATGGACATCTTTACCTCTCTCCAAAATTATTGGTTTAAACCCTCTTTCTATGAGTTTTAACGATGCAAAAAGTCCTGCGGGACCAGCACCTACAACAATTACAGGTATCCCATTTTTTACATTCTTATAATTGATCTCAATATATCTGCTCACCGTGTTTTCTGTAGCTAAATAACTCTCGACTCTGAATCTGTACAATATTTCTTTGCCCCTTGCATCGAGTGATCTTCTTATAATATTAATCTCTCCAACCGATTTGGGAGCAACACCCATTGACCGGGCAGCTGCATTTATCAGCTCCTTGTGAGTTATCTCAACATTAACCGGCGTTGTAATTTCAAATTCACGCATAATCTAGAATTCTGGAAATCGGAGTCACATCCAGATTACAGGTATAACCAGACTTATATTTATAATACCCTGTTATTGCTATCATTGCAGCATTATCTGTAGTAAATTTAAATTCAGGAATATATGTTTTCCAACCTCTCAATTTACCCTCCAGGAGAATTCTCTCCCTCAACCCTGAATTAGCAGAGACTCCTCCTGCAATAGCAACTTCCCTTATTTCTGTTTTTTTTACTGCCAAAGACAGCTTTTCCATAAGTATCTCTATCAACGTGTGCTGGAAAGAGGCACACAGATCATTCAGATTCTCGCGGATAAAATCAGGATTTTCTTTTACACTATCACGCAAAAAATAAAGAAGCGATGTTTTAACTCCGCTAAAACTATAGTTGTAATCAGAAATTCTTGGTTTTGAAAATTTAAATGCTTTGGGGTTTCCATTTTTAGCAAGCCTATCTACAATAGGACCTCCGGGGTATCCCAAATCCATAATCTTCGCACATTTATCAAAAGCCTCTCCAACAGCATCATCAATTGTCTGTCCAATTATTTCAAACTTCAGATAATCATCAACTCGTACAATTTGAGTATGTCCTCCGGAAACCAGCAGGCACAAGAACGGGAATTGAGGATGAGCTTTTTTTTTCTGAGGTTCCTCAATAAAGTGAGACAAAATGTGACCCTGAAGATGATTTACATCTATAAGTGGCTTGTTGAGAGAAAGTGACAGTCCTTTGGCAAAGGATGTCCCCACGAGAAGTGAGCCAAGAAGCCCGGGACCTCTCGTAAAAGCTATAGCATCAATATCCTTTAATCCCATCTCTGCCAGCTTAAGAGCTCTGTCTACCACAGGCAAAATATTCTGCTGATGAGCCCTTGAGGCCAACTCTGGAATAACCCCTCCGTACTTGCTGTGAACATCCTGATTTGCCATTACATTCGACAGAAGAACCTTGTTTCTGATCACTGCTGCAGAGGTGTCATCACAAGATGACTCTATTCCAAGTATAGTAATTTTCATGTTAAAATTTCTTTTGCAAAAATGGTTCTTTTTTAACAAATAGCTCCACTAATTTGATTAAATTTGTCAATTAAATTTGAGTATATTAAGATTTTTAGAAAAATATTAATTGCAATTCTCTTTATTGTAGCAATTCTGCCAATAGGAGCGTATATTGCTTTGCAGAATCCCAAACTCCAGACTTTGGTTGCTAAAAAGGCAACAACAGTTCTTTCCAGGAAACTAAACACAGAAGTCTCAATTGGCAAGGTATATTATGTGTTTTTCAATAAGCTTATTCTTAATGATATACACATTTTATACAATCAGAAAGATACACTTCTGAATTGTAAAAAAATATCAGTAAGTTTCTCTGCAAAGGATATGCTCTTCCAGAAGTTCCGATTTAAAAAAGTTCAGCTCTACGATGGTGTTTTTAACATGCTTATTGAAAATGACAAGTCATCAAACCTGGCCAGGATACTTAAACCATTCGGAAGAAAAAAACAGGAAGATACGACTGCTTTTTATATGGACCTTATTGCAAACGATATACGACTGACCAGTTTTAGATTTACATACAATAGCCCCGCCTCTTCAGCACGGGATAAAGGTGAAGGGTTCATCGATTTTTCCGATCTCTCCCTGAGCAATATAAATGTGGAAATAAAGCACCTCCGCTATAAGAAAGATACCCTTCTTGCAGATATAAACAATATAGGTTTTGTTGAAAAGAGTGGTTTTGCAGTTAAAAACATGAATGCCAAACTCAAGCTAAGTGCAAACGAGGCCAGGCTTAATGATTTGTATCTATATGACGGGAATACAGAGCTAAAAGCTAACCACTTCAGTCTGCGTTACAATAGTATTCGCGATTTTAAGGACTTCATCCACAAGGTTGTTTTAGAAATTGACATGGACAACTCATATCTGAATTTTATTACACTCTGGAAAATTTCACCTGCTTTACTTGACAACAAACTCTCTTTTTATGCTTCTGGATTCATATCCGGAACAATCGCCAACCTTAGGACAGATGGACTTAGAATATCATCCGAAACAGGGTTATCGTCTGTAGATCTCGATGCAAGGATTTCCGGGCTCCCTAAAACATCTGAAACAATGGCCTTTGTAGATGTCAACTACTGCACAACCACCAGTCTCGATATAGCAAGTATAATCTCGTCCATACACAGTACCAAACCGAATAAAGCAATTTCCAATCTCTCGCCATTTGTTAAATATAACTTTGAGGGAAGGCTTGCAGGGTTGTTGAACGATTTTGTAGCAAACGGTAATATTACATCAAATATTGGCAACATATATGTGGATATGCTATTAAGGCAAAACAAACAGGAGAAAGGAATGGATCTTCAGGGTAAGCTCAGAACAGAAAACTTCAATGTCGGGTTACTTATTAATAACAAGTCCATCGGTGAACTGACCCTTAACAGCACAATGTCTGCTCTTATGCGAGACGAGGAATTGGGGGGAAGTAAGTTTTACATAGACAGTATCTCCATAAAAAAACTTGAGCTCAATAACTATCCATTTAGAAACATCTATTCAGTAGGGAGTTACGTTGACGACATCTTCAACGGCAAGATTATTTGCCATGATCCTAACCTAGATTTTATCTTTCAGGGGATTTTTGGTCTGTCAGCAAAAAAAAATTCCTACTATGACTTTTATGCAGATATCGCTTATGCAGATTTAGCCGCCCTAAAACTTGATAACCGCGACAGTGTCTCAGCTGTCAGCTTCAAAACACTTGCAAACTTTACTCAAAGTCAAAAGGGCGATATTATTGGAAATATTAACATCAAATCTCTTGATTTTAAAAACAGTAACGGCGATTATCCAATTGGGGACATTTCTATTCAGTCTGCATCAAATCAAAACAATTTTAATATCTCGCTTAAATCTTCCTTTGCAGATGCTTCATACAGCGGTAACGATTTCTTTACAAATTTCATTGATAAAATTCTTAATACTACTGTTTACAAACACACCCCAGCTCTGATCAAAAAAAGTGATGACTACATATATGAGGATAAACCAAAGAGATATAAATTCAATGTGAATTTATATGACACCAGGGCTATAAGTGAGTTGATAATGCCTGGTTTTTTCATCTCCAGAAACAGTACTATTCTGGTAGAAGTTGATGAGAAAAATCAGTTTGACTTTGAACTTAAAGCTAACAGAATTAGTTTTAAACAGAACTATTCAAACAATCTGCTTTTGAAAATAAGATCCACCGACAGCAGTTTGCAATCTACTATAAATTCAGACAGATTAAGAATAACAGAGATAAATCTGGACAGCAGTAAAGTAGTAATCAATGCCAAAGACAATAGAGTAACAATTGTCACAAGTTATTCCAACCAGGGAGAGATGCAAAATTTTCTCAACTTCTCAACTGAAATACTTATATCAAGAGTTGCGGATGAAAAATCACCACACTTCGGCATTACAATTAATCCGTCTGAACTTATACTGAACAACCAAAAATGGAGTTTTGCCAAATCCGATATCCAGATACAGGACAGCACATATCAAATAAACAACTTTAAACTGTTCAACAAAGATCAGGAGCTCTTTATTGATGGTTCAATCTCATCAAGCAACAGAGATTCACTAAATGTTCGCTTGAAAAATTTCGACATCTCACCTCTTAACTTTTTAATACATAAACCTTTTAATCTCGGTGGAAATTTTTCCGGTGTTGCAACAATTATTGACACTTATAAAAGTCCACAGATTCTTCTTAACCTGAAAGGAAAGGGAGTAATTGTAGCCGGCAAGGAGGTTGGTGACCTTTCTTTATTAAGTGAATGGGACAATAGCAATCGTCATTTTAACGTCTCCATTAAGAGTAATCTTGGAGGAATTGTTCCTTGTGATATTACCGGTATATACAGACCAAAAGAGAACTACGTGGATTTAAACGGAAAGTTTGATAACATGAGTGTAAGTTATTTTGAGCCTTTTCTCAGTGATATCATATCTAAAAGCAGTGGGGGTGTAACAGGAGATCTCCGGCTTCAGGGTCCGTTGAAGAAACTTTCACTGACAAGCAATAATGCGGTTCTTAATGATGTTACATTCACAATAAATTTCACAAAAGTTCAGTACACTCTAAACGGGCCTGTTTTTGTCACAGAAAACGGGCTAAGAGCTAACAACGTAATTATTAAAGACCACTTTGGCAATGAGGGGCGTGTAAATGGTGGCTTGTTATACAAATACTTCTATGATCTCAGATTAAACACCAATATTAATTTTACAAACCTGGAGTGTTTAAATATAACAGAGAGTGATAATGACTCATTTTACGGTACAGCATTTGGAACAGGAACTATAAATATTCTTGGCCCCATCAAAAAAATTGTGATGGATATTTCTGCAACAACAAATAAAAATACAGAAATTCATATACCCCTGCAATCTACATCAGAAGCGTCAGGTTCAGACTTATTGAGCTTTGTTGAATCACCAAAGGTAAACTACATCAATGAGGATGGCTACCTTGAGGTGGAGAGAGAAAAAAAAGTTAAGAAAAGCTCAGAACTTGATGTTAAATTAAAAATAAATATTACCCCTGAAGCAGCTATGATGATCGAGATAGATAAATCTGTCGGTGACATAATTACAGGCTACGGAAGCGGATTGGTCTCCATGGATATTAATCCTTCAAAAGATATCTTTAGCATTTATGGTGACTACATAATTGACAGAGGACATTACAAATTCGTACTACAGGGATTATTTAACAGAGATTTTACAATTAAACAGGGAGGCAACATTGGGTTCAACGGAGATATCTTTAAAACCAACCTTAATCTCACAGCAAATTACAGGGCAAAAGCATCTATAAATACATTGATTTCCGACACAAGCTCTGTGGATAGCCGCCGGAACGTGGATTGTCTTATCAAAATGTCTGGTCCGTTGCTGAATCCGAAATTAAGCTTTGAGATTGACATACCAGATCTTGATCCGATAATCAAGTCAAGAGTTGATGCAGCACTTAACACAGAAGACAAAGTAGTTAAGCAGGTGATGTCAATTCTCGTTTCGGGCAGCTTCATTCCGGATATTCAGTCCAGCATTGTAAACAACTCAACCATATTGTATTCAAATGCCACTGAGATATTATCAAATCAAATTAACAATATTTTCACTCAACTGGATATACCTTTGGATTTAAGTTTTAATTACCAGCCCGGGCAAAATGGCAGAGATATATTTGACGCAGCTGTTTCTGCGCAACTCTTTAACAACAAGGTTATTGTAAATGGCAACATTGGAAGCTCCAAATATTTGAATAAATCAAGAGCAGTTGTTGGTGATCTTGATGTTGAAATTAAACTGGATGAAAAGGGAAGATTCAGAGCAAAAGTATTTTCACACTCAGCCGATCAGTTTTCCAATTACCTGGATTATAGTCAGAGAAATGGTGTAGGTTTGACCTACCAAGAGGAGTTTAGCTCATTCAGAGAACTCATAAACAGTATTTTTATGAGTAAACGAAAAAGGATACAAAAAGCTCATGAAAGAGATGCCAAACTAAAAGGGCTGATGGAGATTAAACCTATAGAAGATAAAATAACAGTTAAAGAGTAACCTCTGCTATTTCCCCTATCATTTCTCGTTTGTAGGGTACTTCAACCCTGATGTAATTTCTTGTATAACCAAACATTTTGCCCCCCTTCTGAGTGTTTTCGAAAAGAACCTCCTCAGCTCTCCCCCTGTTGGCTTCAATAAAACACAAATGTAACCTGTCGGACAGTTCAGTAAGTTTACTGACCCTGTATGTTTTATCTGAATCCTTTACCTGATTATCATAATCTGCAGCAGGAGTATTCATCCTTTTTGAATATGGAAAAATATGCAGGAAAGAGGGATTAATCCTCTCAATAAAATTGTAAGTATCCATAAACTCAGCTTCTGATTCTCCCGGAAAGCCAACAATAACATCCACTCCAATAAAAGCCTCAGGCATGTATTTTCTGATAGTCTCGATTCTCTGTTCAAATAATTCACGATTATACCTGCGCTTCATGCCGGCAAGAATAGTGTTGGAACCTGACTGTAGAGGAATATGCAGATGAGGAAGAAATTTTTTGCTTTGTGATATCCATTTGATAATTTCCTCCGTCAACAGATTAGGTTCAATTGATGAAATCCTGTACCTTTCTATACCACGAACCTTATCAAGTTCCTTTAAAAGATCAAAAAAACTTTCTCCGGTACTCTTCCCAAAATCACCTGTGTTAACACCTGTCAGAACCACCTCTTTTATCCCTTTAGAGGCAATTTCCTGAGCCTCTTTAATTATAAAAGATATCGGATGATTCCTGCTCTTTCCTCTTGCAAGAGGTATAGTACAGTATGAACAGTGGTAATCACAGCCATCCTGAACTTTAAGAAACGATCTGGTTCTGTCGTCCGAAGAGTAAGCAGGAAATATTGTTTCAACCTCCAAAATCGCACAGGAGAATGCTCTGCCGCCTGCTCGTTCAGAACCACCACCCTCTCTTTTCAATTGAGCAACTTTCATAAACAGATTCTGCTTCTGATCTGCTCCCAGTACAAGATCTACTCCTTCTATGTTAAGAATTTCCTGCGGCTTTAATTGTGCATAACATCCGGTAACTGCAATAATTGCATTTGAATTTTGTTTATGAAGTTTTCTGATTGCAGATCTGCATTTCTTGTCTGCATGTTCTGTCACAGAACATGTATTAATCACATAAATATCAGCCTCTTTACTACTCAAAACTCTCTCGTATCCATTCTCAACAAACTCTCTTGCAAGAGAAGATGACTCAGAATAGTTCAGTTTACAACCAAGAGTAAGAAAAGCAACACGATTACCTATGTTTTCATTCATCCGTAAAAATTGCATGTTAATATGACATAACTACTCTGGAAGCCTCTACCTTTCCCCCTACCGGCGGATTAAGCTTGGATATTGATACCTGCGCCCATTTTACCTGGGGATAGGTACTCTTTACCCTGTTTAAAATTCTTCCTGCCACATTCTCCATAAGTCTGGATGTTACTGCCATCTCTTCACTTATGAGGTTATAAAGCTCCTGGTAATTGAGAGCATCCTTGAGGTCGTCGCTCATAGCCGGAGTTATGACATCTGTTTCAGCAGAAAAACTTACAATAAATTTATTACCAATTACCTGCTCCTCCTTAAAGTGGCCGTGATGTGAGTAGAACTCCATGTTAACCAGCTCTACCAGATTTCTTTCGGATTGATTAATGCTCATAATATAAATACACAAGGTTTTTTATTAAGATCTATCTTCTCCCGTCCCCACTGTTCAATAGTTTTTGTCTTTATAAAGGCATCCGGAAGAGAGATCTCTGCTGCTATGCAGAGTCTGGTTTTTGGGGAACATGTCTGTAAAAAATCAGCAAAAAGAGAGTTGTTCCGGTATGGGGTCTCAATGATAATCTGGGTTTGATGCTGAGATATGGAAATCTTCTCCAGTTGTCTGATTTTTGCTCTTCGCTCATCTTGCTTTACAGGAAGATATCCCGTAAAGGCGAAACACTGGCCGTTCATACCTGAGGCCATCAGTGCCATCATTAAAGAAGACGGCCCAGCCATTGGTCTTACCTCTATTCCATTATTATGTGCCAGTTCAACCAGCAATGACCCAGGGTCTGCAATTGCAGGAAGCCCCGCTTCGCTGATTAGACCGACACTTTCTCCGGCAACTATAATCTTTACATACTCCTCAACCTCTTCTCGCTTTGTGTGTTCGTTAAGTTCATAAAATTCCAGAGTATCAATCTTTCCCTTGAGCCCTATTTTTGAAAGATACCTCCTGGCTGTTCTAACCTCCTCAACTACAAAGTGTTTTAATGAGGAAACCTGCTCCATTACAGCTACAGGAATAACCTCTTTAGGATCATTATTTCCTAAAGGTGAAGGTATTAGATATAGAGCTCCTTTCAAAATTAAAATTTTCGCAAAGGTAGGAAAAATTCCTACCTTTATAATATGAAAATGAGTTATACTACCAGATTGACATTTCTTGGAACCGGCACTTCGCAGGGAATACCAATGATCGGTTGCGGATGCCAGGTTTGTACTTCCGGCGATTTCCGCGACAACAGGCTACGTTCATCTGTATTAATCGAACACAACGGACTTTCTATTCTTATCGATGCAGGTCCGGATTTCCGGCAGCAACTCCTCAGAGCAAATATTTGTAACCTTGACGTAATCCTTTTAACACATGAGCATAAAGATCATACTGGCGGACTGGATGATGTACGTGCAATCAATTACTTTAGCAAGAAGCCACTCCCTATCTATTGCGAAGCAAGGGTCAGGAAATCGCTGGAAAAGGAATATTCATATGCATTTTCTGAATACAGGTACCCCGGAGCGCCTCAATTTGACGTCAGAGTCATTGATGATGGGCCATTTGTAATCGGTTCTGGAAATGTACCTGTACTGGTTACTCCGATTAGGGTAAAGCATTATACTTTGCCTGTCCTAGGCTACAGAATCGGAGACATCGCCTATATTACTGATGCAAATAAAATTGAGGAGGGGGAGTTTGCCAAACTCAGCAATCTTGAAGTTCTGGTAATAAATACCGTCAGGAAGCAACGTCATATCTCACACTTTAGCCTGCAGGAAGCAATTGATGTAGCCCAAAGAGTTGGCGCCAAAAAGAGTTATCTTACTCACCTTTCTCACCAGATTGGAACACATGCCCAACTCTCAGCCGAATTGCCCGAGGGCATAGAAGCCGCCTACGACGGCCTAATCGTCACCATTAACCCATTAGTAAATTAGCAAATTAGTACATTACATCATGCAATCCCCATCTCCAAAAATCGTCGCAATAACTGGTGCATCCGGGCTTATGAGGCCTTCACTTATGATTTCCGCCTCTGCAATCGGTATTTATCCATCTTCAGATGGTAAAAAAACAGATGACTTTACCTTGTTCGATGAATACACCCGGGAGAGAGGAGGCAATTTTCTTGCACAACTCTGTATGGATTGGAAAAAAGAGACCTTAAAAGTAAACAGAAATGTAAGGGTTGTTATTACCCGTTTTGGAGTTGTGCTATCTCACAAAGGAGGAGCTCTTAAAAACCTGTTGAGAGGGATAGAATTTTTTATTGCAAGAGAAGATCTGACAGGTGTTTTCAATCTAAAAGGATGATTGAAAATGGATCCATGTTTAAGTTCCCGCATTTTAAAGGCGCGATTACTAATCAATATTAAAGAGATTATGGCAAAAAACTTATTAAAAAAATTTCAGAAAACCCTGCCGAATATTTATAAGATGGCAATTAACAATCGTGATGAAGAGCTTTTTTTTGAGTTAATCCGTTCTTATGCATTGCTAAAGATTGATCAGAAAATTTCAAAATCTGTAACAGATAGCGCATCTTTAATTCTCGATATGCTCGAGTACGAGAAAAGATCGATAAATGAACTCTCCAGAGGTAAGAAGATATATATCGAGTCTTTTTCCAAACTGTGGAGCTTTCTAAACAGCTCAGAACCGCAAGAGACCAATTTAGATATGTATGAAGATCTCTATCACATATTCTGTTATCTGGAGGGTGTTAAAACGCCTGAAAAATACAGCAAAAACCGGTTTGTCAGGCATATGAACAGGTGGGCTACAGGTTTAGACAAGGAGATAAAGGAGAAAAGGGCAGAAAATCGCGACAGAATCATTGAACTGCTCGTAAAGAAAATTGAGAAACGTCCTCCGTCAGTTAGCTCCAGATATTTGTTTACAGAGGGTTTGAGTGACGTACAAAAGAGGAAACAAGTAGAAAAATGGTGGAAAGATTTCAGATTCCATCTTGCAATGGCAGTAAAGAGTCCCTCCGAACTCAATCTCTTTCTGGGAGAATCTCTCTCGACAAAAACAATGCGTAATTTAACTAAAGCAAAAAACAAGGGGATTCCATTCTTTGTTACTCCATACTACCTTTCATTGCTGAGTATTGAAGAGAAAGGTTTTGATGACTATGCAATAAGAAGCTACGTTTTGTATTCGGAATCTTTGGTTGATACCTTTGGAAATATCAAAGCGTGGGAGAGAGAGGATATTGTAGAGGAAGGTAAGCCCAATGCTGCTGGCTGGCTATTACCCGACGGCCACAATATCCATCGTCGTTATCCGGAGGTATCCATTATGATTCCGGAAACGAGAGGCAGGAGTTGCGGGGGTCTCTGTTCTTCCTGTCAAAGAATGTATGATTTCCAGAGTGAGAGGTTAAACTTCGACCTTGAGTCACTAAAGCCAAAAGAGAGCTGGGATCACAAACTTTCCAGGCTTATGGATTACTTTGAGAAGGATTCGCAAATCCGGGACATATTGATTACAGGTGGTGATGCTCTTATGACCCGCAACAAACCACTTGCAAAAATTCTTGATGCTGTACTGATGATGGCAAAAAGAAAACAAGAGGCAAATGCCGACCGGCAGAATGGTGAAAAATATGCCGAGATCCAACGTGTAAGGCTTGGTTCCAGACTACTGGCATACCTCCCTTTTAGAATAGATCGTGAATTGATAGAAATTCTGAAGAATTTCAAAAAAAGAGGTAGTGAAATCGGAATTAAACAGTTTGTTATTCAAACCCATTTTCAATCTCCCCTCGAGATTACCATGGAGGCCAAAAGAGCAATAGAGATGATACTCTCTGCCGGCTGGACAATTTCAAATCAACTTGTTTTTACGACTGCAGCTTCAAGACGTGGACACACAGCGAAACTCCGCCATGCATTAAACTCATTGGGGGTTGTTACTTATTATACCTTTACAGTAAAAGGATTTAAAGAGAACAGAACCGTCTTCACACCTAACAGTCGCTCAATACAAGAGCAGATGGAGGAGAAGATATTTGGCAAGATGACTGAGGAACAGCAAAAGGTACTGAATGATATATTCTTAAAAAACGCAGATATTGCAAAGAATCTTAATAGGTTCATGAGAGAAAATAATCTACCTTTTTTACCAACCGACAGAAATGTCCTTAATCTTCCGGCAATTGGCAAAAGCATTACATTCAAGATGATAGGAATCACAACTAAAGGTGAGAGAGTACTTAAGTTCGATCACGATTCTACCAGAAAGCATAGCCCTATAATCGATCAGATGGGTGAAGTATTCATCGTTGAAAACCGGTCGGTTGCATCATATCTGAGAGAGATTGAAGCTATGGGCGAGAAAGTAAGCGATTACTCTTCTGTATGGAATTACACGTCAGGCAAGACTGAACCGGTTTTTTGGTTGTTTAAGTATCCTACCCTCGGGTTTGAAATTACTGACAAATTTACCAATCTGGCAATTTAGCCGATAACTCCAGCACCATTGTAAACTACAGAGAATTTTTTTTAACTTTTTCATCTTGGCATTAATATTTAATTACTCTACTCACTTAAGGGCTTTTCGAGATACTCCCATATCGTCATCTTTTCTCAATTCGCTGTTCTATGTATTGAATGTAATGGACTAAATTTTAAAAACAATTTAGTAATCGTTAATTTAGCATTTATGAAAAGAGAACGAAGAACATTTAGTCCTGAGGATCGTTTATCCATTTTACAGGAAGCTAGCAGAGAAGGTCAGACATAGACCTGCCGCAAGTATAATTTATCACCTTCTTTATTTCTTCGATGGAAGAAGAAATACCTTACCAAGGGGATGGATGGTTTAAAGCCGGCATATAAAAGAGTTGATCCTGTTTTACGGGATTTGGAGGAGGAGAATGAAC
Source organism: Rikenellaceae bacterium (assembly GCA_039683455.1). GTDB lineage: Bacteria > Bacteroidota > Bacteroidia > Bacteroidales > UBA932 > Bact-08. Next base: position 78,391 of record JBDKRJ010000027.1, read on the forward strand.
GATTAAAGAAGATTATCGCCAGGCAAGCACTTGAGCTGGAGGTTAAATCGGAGCTACTAAAAAAACTTCATTCCAAATCAAGACAAGAAGATGATAATCTCTAATTATCAGGCAATAGCCCCAACAAAAGATCTTTTATTCTGGGTTGATATGCCCAAAAGCAGTTATTAATGCGAATCAAGGGTTAAAAAATGATTTTCAGTTAATAAGTCTGTAGCTTTTCCCGTTCTTATGGAAAGCTTTCCATAAGAACGGAATATCATACCGTCTGAAAGAAACGCAGGAATGGATGAATAAACGAAATAAAAATGCAAAAACTACAAAAAAATAAATACTTTTACCGATGATTACACTGTGTCTTTTTCATCTGCATCCATCCAACTTCTTGGATTTAGTACATCACCCTTTTTGTTTTTATCTGTTCTTGCCCGATACATTATTGAATCCACTTTGTCTGCATACATGCTGTAAAAACGAGAGAAATCGTTGCCAATTTCAAGCATTTTCCGGTCAAGGAAACGTTTTTTGTTGGTGGTATCCATCGCATAACGATAATCGTACATAATTGCATAATTATATTGTCCGATTGATACTTTACGAGCAGCATCTCTTTGAATAGCTTCCTGGGAATACAGTATAGTTACTAGCAATAAGCAAACTAATAAAACGTAATTGCTTTTCATTATTCTATTATTCATTTCTCTTTTAGAAAGTGCATTCGCTTCTAATTTATTTAACTTTAAAGATTTCATAATAATTCTTTTATCAAAATTCTGAAAATCAACCCAAAGCTAATAAAAAAAAGACTGCTTCCAAAAGATTTAAAAGCGGCTCTGGCAGAGCATAGCGCGTCCTAACTGATTACTCCGGACCCCAGCATCTCCTCGTCTGCATACCAGACAGCAAACTGGCCGGGGGTAATTCCTCTCTGAGGCTCGTCAAAAACAATGTAGAGGCCATTTTCCGTTTTATATATTCTAACCTTTTGCAACGGCTGACGATATCTTATGCGAACCAGATAATCCCGAATTTCTCCGGTGGCCATCTTAAGATCTGGTCTTATCCAGTGAATCTCATTCTCGTTTATAAACAGACCTTTGCGGTAGAGGCCCGGGTGGCTCTGCCCCTCTCCCACATAGATTATATTCTTGTCCACATCTGTAGAAATCACAAAAATGGATTCGACGTGTCCGCCTATGTTAAGACCTTTCCGTTGCCCTATGGTGTAGAAATGGGCACCTTGATGCATACCTATTACCCTTCCGGAACTCAGGTCGTAGGAATATGGAGCAGAGATCTCATCCAACAGAGATAGCTCAACCGTATCGTACCCTATGAAATTGTATTTGGAAAGGGCATTGCCCGAATAGAAATCCATGAACACCTCAACTACAACTCCCTCTTTAATAGATAGTTTCTGCTGCAGAAAAACTGGAAGATCTACCTTACCAACAAAACATATTCCCTGGGAATCTTTTTTGTCTGCCGATGGAAGACCGGCTTTTGCAGCAAGCCTTCTGACCTCAGACTTAAGCAGATGACCGATTGGAAAAATGGCTTTTGATAACTGCTCTTGTGTAAGTTGACAAAGAAAATAGCTTTGATCTTTATTGGGATCTGTTCCGGCAAGGATTCTGAAAACTTCCTCACCTTTCTCATTTAGAAAACTCTCTTTTCTGCAATAGTGGCCTGTTGCAACATAATCTGCACCAAGGTTAAGAGCTGTTTTAAGAAAAGCATCGAATTTTATCTCTCTGTTGCAAAGCACATCGGGATTGGGTGTCCTTCCGAGTTTATACTCCTCGAACATGTAATCTACGACTTTCTTCCTGTAAACATCGCTCAGATCTACAAAATGAAACGGAATGTCCAACTTTTTGGCAACCATCTCTGCCACAGATTTGTCCTCCTCCCATGCACAGTCACCATGAAGCGTTCCCGTAGTGTCGTTCCAGTTCTGCATAAACATCGCAATCACCTCGTGTCCGGCCTCTTTAAGAAGGAGTGCCGCTACACTGGAGTCTACTCCGCCGGAAAGTCCAACTGCAATTTTCATAAAAAAAGGGTAAGCTTAATATATCGCACCGCTACAACCACCTACCCTTGCTACCTTCCGGTCCTGGGGGAGTTCAGTGGGAGCTGGTCGTATATGACTTACCCCGCACAAAGATAATACAATTTTGAGAATTGGCGAAAAAATCTACTTGGGAAGATTATCAAAAACAAAGGGCAGCAGAGAGTTTATATCCTCAACAATCTGCGTAATCTTCTCTCCTCCAACAATAACCCTTATCGGTTTACCGGCCCTTAATTCAGATTCTGCCATAACCTGACGACAGGCTCCGCATGGATATGTTGGTGTTTCACATAAGTTACCACTTACAGTAGCAGTTACTGCCAAAGATTCAATAGAGGCTTTTGGGTATTTTGCGTGAGCATAGAAAATTGCAACCCTTTCGGCACAAAGACCAGATGGATAAGCAGCATTTTCCTGATTGCTTGCAGCAATAATCTCACCATTATCCAATCTGAGAGCTGCTCCCACATTGAATTTCGAATATGGTGCATAAGAACCTTTCGTTGCCTCTATAGCTCTGTTTAATAATTCTTTATCACTGCTATTAAGTTCCTCGTTAGAATAATATTCTTCGTAGGTGATGGTTATACTCTTTTGGTGCATAATTTTTTAATTGAGATTACTGCAAAATTAGTAATTTTGCGGGATTGAGTAACTTATCTGTATGATAATAATAAAGAAATTTTGTCTTTCCGCCCTTTTGGTACTAATATCCGGCTCATCTCTCTTTTCCCAGAGAGCCAGAGAGGAGTACATAATCAAGTACAGGGACCTTGCCATAAAACAGATGAAGACACACGGCATTCCTGCAAGTATCATACTTGCGCAAGCCTGTCTGGAATCCAACAACGGTAATTCAAGGCTTGCAAAGGAGGCAAACAACCACTTTGGAATAAAGTGCCACAACTGGAACGGAGCAACTATCTTGCATGATGATGAAACCAGAAATGAATGTTTCAGAAAATACGAAAGAGTTGAGGACTCATTTAAAGATCACTCTGACTTTCTCAGATACAGGGAGCGGTACAAGTTCCTTTTTGATCTGGATCCAACAGATTACAAGGCCTGGGCTTATGGGCTCAAGAGCGCAGGTTACGCAACAAACCCGCAATACCCTCAACTTCTGATCAGAATTATTGAAGAAAACAATCTTACTCAATACGACTATTATGTAGATAAAGTACCTCCAAGTCCAACGAAGATTATTGCAGACGAGGAGTATAAACCTGTTGAGAGCAGTTCTCTTTACAAGTTTTCACTATCGAGAAAACTCTTTAGAAAAAATGGGGTTGCATACATAGTCGGAAGCAGATATGATACGTATAAAAACCTGGCCCGGGAATATCAGTTTTTTACATCTGAGCTGCTCAGGTTTAACGATCTCAGGAAAAACATCCCCATAAAAGATGGAACAATCATCTATGTAGAAAAAAAGAGAAAAGAGGGGGACAAATTCATGGATAAACATATTTGTGAAAAGGGGGAAACCATGTATGAAATTTCTCAGAAGTATGCAATTCTGCTTAAAGAGCTATACAAGATTAACAACATGAAGCCCGGAGATGAACCTGCAGAGGGTCAAGAGATTCAATTAAGGTAAATATGAAGAAATTTTTGCTGATTTATACGATTGTAATTTCTGTAGCAGCAGCCTCTTTACTAATCTATTTTGGGTATAACACTTTTTTCAAAACAAATGTCAGGGAAGGCACGGAATACTTGTACCTACCCAAAGGAACTACATACAGGCAACTTCTCGACAGTCTGGAGACACTCAAAAAACTTACCAGTCTAAACTCATTTGAAAGAGCTGCAAAATTTGAGAATCTCTCTGCTAATATTAAGCCCGGAAGGTACAAAATTGAAAAGGGCATGAGTAACAGGGAAATCGTACGAGTAATCAAGTATGGGTGGCAAACTCCTACAAAGCTTACAATCGCGGGCAATATCCGGACCAAAGAGAAGCTTGCTTCCATACTCTCCAGAAAAATTTCCAGCGACTCTTTATCAATATTAAGTGCTTTGAAAGACGAGAATTTTACTGATTCGTTAGGCTTTAATTCTCAGACATTTTTAGCAATGTTTCTGCCAAACACATATGAAATATACTGGACGATATCTCCAAAAGATCTTATTGTAAAGCTTAAAAAAGAGTATGATAAATTCTGGAATGATGAGAGGACAAATAAAGCAAAGGAGATAGGACTCTCCCCAGTAGAAGTTGTAACTCTGGCATCTATTGTATCTGAAGAGAGCAACATAAAGGAAGAACAGTCAAAAATTGCAGGTGTATATATGAACAGGCTTCGTAAAGGCATTCCATTGCAGGCAGATCCTACCATAAAATTTGCTCTTAATGATCCTTCAATAAAAAGAATCCGTTATAAACATCTGAATATAAAATCGCCATACAACACATACAGGAATGCAGGATTGCCCCCGGGGCCGATAGTTATTCCAAGCTTATATACTATTGATGCAGTCCTGAATTATGAGCGGCATAATTATCAGTATTTCTGCGCCAGACCGTCATTGGATGGATCTCACAGCTTTTCAGTTACACTCGCCGAGCACAACAGAAATGCAAGAGCATATCAAAAAGCTATAAGCCGGCTTTAGACTTAATCTGCTCAAGTGCCTTATTAAATACAACATCGTCTGATGAGTTCACAACCTTGTAGTACGCTCCTGTTCCAAAGATTGTTCTGGCTACCATCGCCTTTATATTGACAGATATTTCCTGTGCGGAGATCTCTATCTCTTTTGGATTTGGCTCTAATTTTCTATCTTTAGCATAGCTAATTAGCCTTTCAATAAGCTCTTTATCAACATTGTAATTCTTATTGAATGTCTCAAATGAAGAAAATTCCGCTTTCCATTTAAGCCTGTTGGAATCTGAGTAATCATTCATAAAATCGAGAAGTATCCCCTTTCTCAGAAGATTTCCGTAGTATTCAGTATAATTTGTTGTATCCGCAGGAACAAAAATGTCGGGCATTATCCCGCCGCCGCCGAATACAGTTCTTTCTTCCAATAATGTTTTAAATTGCAGGGAATCCGGAAAATGAATGCTGTCTTTGGAAAAGTACTCTCCCCTGTTGTAGCGTTCAAGCAGGGCCCTGTAGTATTTTTCGGGCTCACCCTGTTCATAAGGACTTTGGATAACCCTGCCGGAAGGTGTGTGATACCTTGCTATTGTAAGCCTGAGTTGCGAGCCGTCGTTAAGCGGAAGCATCTGCTGAACCAATCCCTTTCCGAAAGATCTTCTCCCGATAATTACGCCTCTATCCCAGTCCTGAATTGCACCGGCGACAATTTCGCTTGCCGAGGCAGAATTTTCATCAATAAGAACAGTTAACGGACCTTTTTTATAAAAACCCGTACCATTTGCTTTCTCCTCCATTTTTGGGACTTTCATACCCTCTGTATATACTATTGTTTGACCCGATTCTAAAAAGAAATTTGTTATTTCAAGGGCTGTTCCCAAAAATCCCCCTGAATTGCCTCTGAGGTCAAGAATTACTCCTTTAATGCTCATTATCTTTAGAGTAGCCATGGCACTAATGATCTCCTGAGCGGATGTTGCTGCAAATCTGCTAAGTTTCATATACACTATCCCCGGTTCAACTTCATATGCAGCATCCAGGCTATTGATAGGTATTTTGTCTCTTATTACTTCGAATTCAAGAATTTCACCAGTACCTTTTCTTTTTATTCCAAGATTTGCTTTGGTTCCTTTTGCTCCTCTGAGGTACTTATAGACCTTTTCGTTGGTTAAACCTGTTCCGGCAATGTTCTTCCCATCAATTTTTACAATTTTATCACCCGCCCTGATACCAACCTTCTCGCAAGGTCCGCCTAAAATTGGAGATGCAACGGTTAAAGTGTCTTTTAATATGACAAATTCGATTCCTACTCCTTCAAAATTACCCTCCAGCGGTTCATTCATGGCCTTAACGTCCTTTGCTGTGATGTACATAGAGTGCGGATCCAGCTCGCTGATAACATTTTTGATAGCCTCATCGACCATCTTTTCATTGCTGACAGTATCCAGATAATAGTTATTTATATAAAAGAGAGTCTGCCCGAATTTTGTAATCAACTTATTGAAATCTGCTGAATTCTGTGCAGAGAGATTAATCCAAAAAAAAGAGAGCAGCGTCAGAAGAGAAATCTTAAAAATTGTTTTTTTCATTTTTTTTATTTTATATCAGGAACTACCATCGCAATTTCAAACTCTATTCCTTCATCGGCAATGTAGGTTTTTTCAAATAGTTCTCTTGCCTCATTAAGAAGCACATTAAGATTCCTGTATCGCGAAGAGAAGTGTCCGATAATTAATTGTTTCGCACCAACGCTGATTGCAATATTTGCTGCGTCCCGCGCAGTTGAATGCATAGTTATCTGTGCCATGCTTTTGAGATCCTGCGCAAAAGTTGCCTCATGATATAACAAATCCACACCTTTTATGTATTCAGTTAGTTTTTCATAAGGAGCGGTATCGCTGCAATAGGCAAATGACCGGGGTTTATATGGAGAATAGGTCAGCTCTGAGTTTAGCAGAACCTCTCCGTCTTCTCTTATAATATCTTCTCCCTCCTTAAGTCTTGCAATCTCATGAAGCGTAAGAGATAATTTTTCAACCAAAAATTTATACACATTCCTCATTGGCCTCTTCTCCCTGAAAAGGAAACCATAGCAATCAATTCTATGGTTAAGAGGGAAGGTAAGTATTTCCATGTTTTTACCATCGTAGATTTTTGTAAGCTGATCTGCTTTCAGAACCTTGTGGATTATCTTGTATTTGAGCATCTCTCCAAAATGGTTTACAAAAAAGGATAGAATCCCAGAAAAGGCTTCCGGAGCATAAATGTATAGTTCCGCTGATCTGCCCATTAAAGACATAGTAGATAAAAGACCAAATATTCCAAAAATATGGTCACCATGAATATGGGAAATAAAAATATTCTGGATCTTCAAAAAAGAAAATCCATATTTTCTAAGCTGCATCTGACAACCCTCCCCACAGTCGATTAAAAACAAACGCTCATGAACATTGAGAACATGAGCGCTTGGGAATCTATTCACTGTAGGCAGGGCAGACGCACAACCTAATGATGTGAACGAAAATTTCATTGTCTGTTATTTGTTAGCTTGATCTTTGCTTTCCATTTCGCTCTTCAGAGCTGCCAGTTCGCTAATATCGCCAAGTGTTGTTTTTTCCAGATTTGCCTTTAGCTTTTTAACAGCTTTCTGAGTTGTGTCTCCTTCTGAATCCTTATCTTTTGGCTCTTCCTTCTTAACATCTTCAAAAAGTTTTGAGTGAGACAAAACGACTCTCTTGGTAGATTTATTAAACTCAAGAACTTTAAATTCCAATTTTTCTTCCAGTTTTGCTGTTGTGCCATCCTCTTTTACAAGATTCCTCTGACTGACATAACCTTCAACACCATATGCCAAAGCGACTGTTGCTCCTTTATCTACAAATGAAGTAACTGTTCCTTCATGTACAGACCCTATAGTAAATACAGATTCGAACACGTCCCATGGATTCTCTTCCAGCTGCTTGTGACCCAAACTTAGACGACGGTTCTCCTGATCAACTTCAAGAACTATTACCTCAAGTTTTTCTCCGACAGATGTAAACTCAGAAGGATGCTTTACTTTCTTTGTCCACGACAAATCACTAATGTGAACAAGACCATCTACACCCTCTTCAAGCTCTACGAAAACACCAAAGTTTGTAAAGTTGCGAACCGTTGCTGTACATTTTGTTCCAACAGGATATTTTTGTGCTATAGTTGCCCAAGGATCTGATTTAAGTTGCTTGATGCCAAGTGACATCTTCCTTTCGTCTCTGTCCAGAGTAAGGATAGATGCCTCAACTTCGTCTCCTACTTTAAGGAAATCCTGAGCACTGCGCAGGTGAAGAGACCATGACATTTCAGATACGTGGATAAGACCTTCTACGCCTGGCTGTACTTCGATAAATGCACCGTAATCTGCAATAACAACTACTTTACCTTTAACTTTATCGCCTACCTTAAGATTTATATCCAGCGCATCCCACGGATGAGGGCTTAGTTGTTTAAGACCAAGAGCAATACGTTTTTTAGTATCGTCAAAATCAAGAATCACTACATTAATTTTCTGATCTAACTGTACTACTTCTTCAGGGTGGTTAATTCTTCCCCATGAAAGGTCAGTAATATGGATAAGACCATCAACACCTCCAAGGTCTATAAATACACCATACGAGGTGATATTCTTAACAATACCTTCAAGAATCTGTCCTTTCTCGAGCTTGCCGATAATATCGGCCTTTTGAGCTTCCAGCTCTGCTTCTATAAGTGCTTTATGAGAAACAACAACATTACGGAATTCATGATTAATCTTGACAATCTTGAATTCCATGGTTTTGTTCACAAAAATATCGTAGTCACGGATTGGTTTCACATCAATTTGAGATCCTGGCAGAAAAGCCTCTATTCCAAATACATCCACAATCATACCGCCCTTGGTTCTGCATTTAATATAGCCTTTAACTATCTCATCCTTATCGAATGCCTCGTTAACCCTGTCCCATGAGCGCAGTGAACGAGCCTTTTTATGAGAAAGAAGAAGCTGCCCTCTCTTATCCTCTGCATTTTCTACATAAACCTCAACTTTATCGCCAATTGCAAGTTCAGGATTATAACGAAACTCATTAATACTGATCACACCTTCACTCTTGTAACCTATGTTAACGATAACCTCTCTTTTGTTAAGAGCAGCTACGGTTCCCTCAACAACTTCGTTTTCGATAACTTTAGAAAGAGTCTGGCAGTACTGATCTTCGATAACGGATTTTTCAATATCGTAAACGCTCTCTTTTTCAAATGCATCCCAGTCAAATTTGTCAACTGAAACAGATACATTACTTTTGCGTTTTTTTGTAATTTCACCTACGGGTACGGATTCCTCTTCTATTTCTATAAAGGCTTCCAGTTTCTCGTCATTTTTCTTGACGATTTCAATTGGCTCGTCTTGATCGAGCACCTCATTCAGATCTTTTGTCATTTTTTATTTTTTTAAAAATCAAGTAGTTAGACTATATTTATAATTCCATCAAAGGGAACTGTAAATGTAGAGATTTTTTTATCAATGAACAAAAAAAACAATAAATAAAAGGGAATTTGAACTATCTTTGACTTAGCAAATTGTACGTTTTATGAAGCAAAAATCGGGAATAAAATCGTTTTCCAAAAATTTCTGGACAGTTATAGCAATGGAGTTCCTCGAGAGGGGTTCGTACTATGGAGTCATGTCTGTTTTATCTGTATATTTAATAATGGGCCTGGACGATGGAGGGCTTGGATTCAGCAAGGAACAGGCCGGTGCAATACTTGGTACAATCCCGCCATTACTTTACTTTCTTCCTATTGTCTCCGGAGCAATAGCAGAGAGATATGGTTACAGAAGAGTGCTGTTTTTCGCCTTTACATGCATGATATTCGGATACTTTTTTACAGGCTTGTCCCACTCATATTTCCTTGTTTTCATATCTCTGATTCTGATGGCATTTGGTGCCGGTTTTTTTAAGCCTGTAATATCCGGAACTATAGCCCGTTCTACCAATGAGACAAACTCTGGATTAGGGTTTGGCATATACTACTGGGCAATTAATCTTGGTGCCTTTCTATTTCCTCTAATACTCGTTCCTATACTTAAATCCCATTCTTACAGCTATATCTTCTATATGGCAGGTATTATAGGTGTCGTTCTCATTTTTATCAATCTTATTCTTTACCGAGAACCGGAAAAGAGTGTAAACAGTAAAAACCTGGGCCAGGTTTTCAAAGAGATGCTGCTTGTTCTCAAAGACTGGAGATTTATACTTATGATATTTTTGTATGCCGGTTTTTGGGTACTCTACTTTCAAATGTTTGGGACAGTTCTCTGGTATGTTAAGGATTATATAGATATGACACCTTTAAACTCTGCTGTCAACTCGTTTCTTGGACTTTTCGTAGAAAATCCTTCCTGGCAATTTGATGTGGAACATGTTACAGTAATTAACGCCGGCGTCATTATCCTGTTGCAGTTGGTTGTTTCCAATATTGTAAAAAACAGACCTGCCCTTCCGACAATGATAACCGGAATAGGTTTTGGAACAATTGGAATGGGAATTCTTGCCATCTCAACCTCTCCCTGGATTTTCATTTTGGGAATAGTCATATTTACTTTGGGAGAGATGACAACCCATCCGAAATTTATCTCATACATCGGACTTATTGCTCCTGCAGATAAAAAGGCTCTTTATCTGGGATATTCTTTCCTCTATGGCGTAATCGGAAGTAGCATCGGAGGTTTTCTGGGCTCAAGACTATATGTGAAATATGTAGATAACCTTAATCAGCCTGCAACTTTGTGGATAATATTGTCTTGCATAGGACTCTTCAGCATGATATCACTGGCACTTTACAACAGATATATTGCAGTTAAGATAAAAAAAGAGAGTTAGTTGAGCATCTTCTTCTTTTTAAAGAATATAGACACAATTAATACAGCTCCCAGCATAATCAGAATAACAATCGCAAAGTCAACTTTCCCTCCATAGATCGGAAGCTCCATATTCATTCCAAAAATACTGGCAATTAGTGTTGGAGGTATAAAAAGAAGAGAAACAAAGGTAAAAATTTTCATTATCCGATTCTGTTCCAGGTTGATAAGTCCCAGAATGGTATTTTGAAGATATTCAAGCCTTTCAAAACTAAAATTAGTGTGGTTAATCAGAGAATTTATGTCTTTAATCAAAACATTCAGCTTTGTAAATACGTCTCTTGGAAATTTATCACTCTTAAGAATACTCGATATCATTCTCTGCTTATCTACAATATTCTCTCTTACCAACATTGTGTTCTCCTGAAGTTGATTAATATCCAACAGCAACTCCTCTCCCATAGTACCTCCAAGGCTTACCTTTTTACTGTATTGAGCTATCTCTTTAGACATAAGCTCAATCATATCAGCATCAAGGTCAATTCTGTTTTCCAGTATCCCTACCAGAATATGGAATCCTGTAGGAAGTGTCCTGTAATTTGCCATAATCCTCCTTTGAATATCTGTAAAGCTTCTTAAAGGAACATGTCTTATTGTAACAATAATCCCTTCACAAAGGATGAATGATACTGCTTCCATGCTATAGCTCTCCGGCCCTGGAATAAGAAAGTTTGTGTTGGCAAAAATTGTGGTTTCTGTTTCTGAATATCTGGATGAACTCTCGATCTCTTCTGCCTGAGCCCTGCTCTGAAGTGTTGTATTCAAAAAGGTCTCTATTGCACGTTTCTCCTCCCCTGTAGGTGATGAAAGATCAATCCATAAAACATCATCATAGCCCAGCTGATCAAGGGCGTTTATCTCATCTGTAGTAACTACTTGTCCTTTTTGTTTGTAGAATATTTCAAGCATGATTTTATCCGTTAAATAGTTTGTAATCTAATTTAAGTACCCTGTTGGGTTAAAATTAGCCAAACCATCGGACCTTGGATTTGAGTTCTTCCAGAGCGAGGATCCAGAACTCAGAAAGTCCTGTGCGCTTATCAGCATTCAGATTAAATGAAACATTGGTAGCCAGATACTTAAGTGCGTACTCTTTATTAAAGCCATTGGAATATTTCTCAACTGCTTTATCAATATTTTCGATTCCAAATTTTAGCGCATCGTTAAACTCCGCTATAAATGACGGGTCAATATCCTTATTTGCTGTCCAGCAAGCAAAAACAAAAGGAAGATGTCTAAATTTTATCCACTCTTCTGCCAGATCATATACATATCCAAAGTTTTGACCAAATTTAAGTGCCTTATCTCCTATCAGCACATATGATTTTGACAAATCTAGGCTCTCTTTTGAAAAGTTGAAATCAATATACACGGGGATGATTTTCCAGAAATGCTTTGCAAGTACCTTTGAAAGCAGAACAGAGGTTCTTGATTCCGAATCAAGATAAATCTGTTCAATTTTTTCCAGAGGCTTACCGCTGCAAAGAAGTACAGATGCTACTTTCCCCTCTGCACCAATGCAGAAATCAGATATAATCAGATTATTCTCCACCTGCGGAATTATGGCCACGGGGACAATGCCGATGTCAGTAAATCCCTTCTCAAGTTTTTCTGCCGCTTGGGCTGGTGTGCAGAAATCCATATCAATTCGTTTACGGACCGGATGATTTTCCAATCCATATACAAAAGGAATTGTGTTTAAATATGATATGGCTGATACACGAACTAACATTGCAAAATAGATTTTAGGCACAATCTGAGGTCAGCGCAAAGTTAAGATAAAATTTCCAAATGCTCAATCAATATTTTTACACCTATAGCTATAAGAATTAAACCGCCCAACAATTCCGACCTCTTTCCGGCCTTTGCACCTATTTTTCTGCCCCCTTTAATTCCGGTTGTGGCAGAAAGAGCAGTTGTTGCAGCAATAAAAAACCAGGCGATGAATATTTTAGTTAAAGAGAGATTGATAAGTGCAAGGCTCACTCCCACTGCGAGTGCGTCAATACTGGTTGCAATGGCTACAGTTACAAGCGTTCTGGTTACCCTCAGATCTACACATATCTCATCACTCTTTTTAAAGAGACTTTCATATACCATTTTCCCTCCAATATAGACAAGAAGAGCAAAAGCTATCCAATGATCAACTGCCTTGATATATTGTAAGATACTGCTTCCTGCTAACCAGCCAAGAAGGGTGAATCCCGACTGGAAAATTGCAAAAAAGGAGACAATTCTTATAAATTCTCTTTTTCCTATATAAGGCAGACAGATACCCGATGAGAGCGAGACTGCAAAGGTGTCAAAACAGAGTCCGACGGATAATATGAAAATTTCAAAAATGGACATCAGTCCGCTTTTTTGTGTTCTCTAAACAGATACATGCCCAGGAATGTCAAAAGACCATTCATAATCAATATTGTAAAGCCAAATCCGAAACCAAGAAATTCCTTTCCGGCAAAATCCAGCAGATAACAGATCAAAGGAGAGCCAACTGCAACATATGGCATGAATCTGTCCTTAACCTGATACTTTGTAAGTATCCCAAAGAAGAAAAATCCCAGCAGAGGTCCGTATGTGTATGAAGCTAAAAGATAGACCAGATCTATAACCGTTTGGTTATTTACTGCATTTAAAACCAAAATAATTAAAAAGAAGAGAATCGCAAAACCTGCATGTGCCCTATGACGGATTACCCTCTTTCTTTGGTCAGTAAGATCACTTCTCTTGTTAAAACCAACAAAATCTATACAGAATGATGTAGTCAAAGAAGTCAAAGCACCTCCTGCACTTGGGTAGGAAGCAGAAATCAGACCTATAATAAAAAAGAGGCCAACTCCAAGACCTAAATACTGACTTGCAATAACAGGGAACAGTTTATCAGTCTGTGCTTTAGTAAATACTCCAGCTGCATCTGCAAGGCCGATGTTGTGCAGTCCTCCCAGCTTTGTTTCTACAAATATAGCCAGCAGAGCCCCCATAAACAGAAAGAAATAGTTTACCAGAACGATGGTAATACTGGTAGTATATATATTCTTCTGAGCCTCTTTAATATTTTTGCATGAGAGGTTTTTTTGCATCATCTCCTGGTCCAGTCCGGTCATTACAATGGTAATAAATATACCGCTGATAAATTGTTTTATAACATTAGTCCCGTGACTCCATTTCCAATCAAACCAATTTGAATAATCAGAATTTGTAACAGCCGAGATAAGACTTCCAAAGTTCCAGTCCATCTGCTTTGCCACTGAGTAAATTGTGAGAAAAACAGCAAGAAGCATAAATGTCGTCTGTAAAACATCTGTCCAGATGATAGTCTTAACCCCGCCTTTGTAGGTGTAAAGAAATATAAGAAACATAAAAACAAAAGCAACCAGCCAGAATGGCACGGAGTTTTGCGGCAAAAAAGTATGAAGAACCAGTACAACTACAAAAATTCTCACAGCTGCACCAAGTATTCTTGAAACCATGAACACAGAGGCACCGGTTTTATAGGTAAAAAAACCAAATCTATGCTCCAGATATGTATAGATTGATGTAAGATTCATCTTGTAATAGAGAGGAATCAGAATCTTGGCAATAATAATGTATCCCACTACAAAACCCAGAACAAGAGGCATATAAAAGAAGTTTTGATTGAGAACATTTCCCGGAACAGATATGAATGTCACACCGGAAATGGATGTTCCAACCATCCCGTAAGCAACAATATACCATGGAGATTTTTTATTACCAGAAAAATAAGAGCCGGTATCTGCCTTTCTTGATGTTAACCAGGAGACAAAAAACAGCAAAGCAGTGTAGAGTGTAAAGGCAGTTAAAAGCCAGGAAAGTGGAAATTGATGCATGGTATTACAGTTTATTGTTTTAACGGAACAAAAGGCTGGCGGTTTTGAATTGACCGGCCCAGAGTCACTTCGTCTGTGAATTCGAGCTCATCGCCAAAGCCGACACCTCTTGCAATTGTACTTATTTTTATTGGAAATTTATTTAGTAACTTATAAATATAAAAGGCTGTAGTTTCACCCTCCATGGTTGTGCTCAATGCCAGGAAAATTTCTGTAACAGTTCCCTCTTCTACCCTTTTAATCAACTGACTTATAGAAAGATCAGAGGGGCCTACACCATCCATCGGAGAAATTATACCACCCAAAACATGGTAAAGACCATTATATTGCAAGGTGTTTTCTATACTTAGGACATCACGTATGCTTTCTACAACACAAACCAAAGAGCGTTCTCTCTTAGGGTCGCTGCATACTTTACAAACAGGAGTATCTGAGATCATATTGCAAGTATTGCAAAACAAAACTTCCTCTCTCATTTTGATTATCGAATGTCCAAACTTCTCAACATTCTCTCTGGACTGTTTGAGCAGATGAAGTGCAAATCTAAGAGCACTCTTCCTCCCTACGCCAGGAAGAGAGGCAAGTTCATCTACTGCGTTTTGAAGTAATAAGGAGTGATAATTTTGTTTGAACATCTACTCCTCTATTTTTTCTGACCTAGATAATAATCAACTGCCTTTCTAACAGAACCATGTATTAAAAGAAGATTTTTTGCAATATTGTAACTATCAATTTTTGCCTCTTCCATAATCATCTTTGTTCCTCTGTCCATCAATTTTGCATTTGTAAGCTGCATATCCACCATTTTATTGCCTATTACATGGCCGAGAAGGATCATGGATGTTGTTGTTATCATGTTTAATACCAGCTTCTGGGCTGTGCCCGACTTCATTCTTGTACTGCCTGTGACAAATTCCGGTCCTACAATAGCTTCAATTGGAATATCAACTTCAGCTGCCAGTGGAGAGCCGGGGTTGCATGTGACGCAAGCAGTGAGTATTCCCCTGCTTTTTGCCTCTTTTACAGCACCAATCACATATGGGGTGGTACCGGAAGCAGCAATACCAACAACTACATCATTCTTATCTACACCATATTGCTGCATGTCTGACCATCCCCCCTCCCAATTGTCTTCGGCAGCCTCAACTGCACGCCTGATTGCCTTGTCACCACCGGCAATCAACCCGATAACCAACTCGTAGGGCGCTCCAAAAGTCGGAGGAATCTCCGAAGCATCGAGTATGCCCAATCTTCCACTGGTCCCTGCTCCTAAATAGAACAACCTTCCCCCTTTCTTAATTCTCTCTACAATCCCCTCCACAAGTTTCTCTATCTGAGGTATGCATTTCTCCACGGCCAAAGGAACGGTTTTATCCTCTCTGTTCATGTTTTCCAGAAGCTCAAGAGTAGACATCTTGTCCAGGTTGCTATAATTCGAGGACTGTTCTGTAATTTTCATATCTGATTATTTAAATAGATTTATGATACTCAACCAAACCGTCAATAGGCGATTTGAGGACTATACCAATTTTAATTCCGTATTGTAAAGCAACCTCTTTTATAATATCACTGTAATGGTAAGCAACAGATCCAACCAGATTTACAGGGTATTTCCTGTAATTATATTGTAGAATATTTCGGGTGAAAAATTCCTCAAAACTCGATTTCAATAATTTATATATATATGGATTGGTCCTGTTCTCATATAGAAATACAGAAAAATTGGCCAGAAACCTGTTTGGGAATGGCTGGCGATACACTCTTTCTACAATGGAGTTGTAGTTCAAACCATATTTTTGGGTAAATAGTGTACTTATTTCCGGAGGCAACTGTCTTTTAAGGTAGTCAGAAATGAATTTCTTTCCCAGAACAGCTCCGCTACCCTCATCACCGAGTATAAAGCCACAGGCTGGCACATTATCGACAATCTCCTTCCCATCGTAAAAACAGGAATTTGCACCAGTACCAAGAATTCCTGCAATGCCAGGCTTGTGTCCGCACAATGCTCTTGCAGCTGCCAGAAGATCTGTATATGCAGAAGCCCTCGTCTTTGGAAATACCTTTCTGAAACAGTTTTGTAAGACAATAACTTTGTCAGGAGAGACGCCTGCTCCGTAAAAATGAATTTCATTCACTGATGCACTTATATCCGGAAGCAGATGTTGCTGCAGCTCATATATTATCTGCTCTTCTGTCTGAAAGTATGGATTGATTCCTGCTGTGGTAACCTCCTGAACTGAACCGTCACTGTGAATGGCTCTCCAGTCCACTTTTGTCGATCCGCTATCTGCAATTAAAAGCATATTTTCTGGTTTAATTTGACAAATTTAGATATTTTGATGACCAAATCAAAGTTTACTAAATTTTCTCCAGTGCATGTAACCGATTACAGCAGCTATTAAATAGATAAAATAGAGAATTGTTGTTGCATAAAGCTCCTGACTAATACACAAATAGACGGAAAGAGCATCTGCGACTATCCATAGAATCCAGTTTTCTATATATTTTTTGGTTACCCAGTAAGTCGCCAGCATACTTATAACAGCAATCAGGGTATCTACTTTTGGCATAGGGTCTTTACTATATTCATCCAGAATAAAAGCCAGAAAAATATAGACGACTCCAGAAGCCACAGCAGAAATTGCAAATGTTTTACCGGATAATTTTGACACAGTCAGCTTTCCGTCAGATTCTTCCCTGTTTTGACCTCCCCATTGTTTCCACCCATACATGCTTGCTCCCAGATAGTAGAATTGTAAACCCATTGCCGCAATAAGTCCAGAGTTTAGAAATACCACAATGTATGTTAATGCAGAAATTGCTTCAATAATCCACATCTCCCGGCGCTGTTTTATTTCAAGATAAACAAAGAGCAATCCTGTAACAGCACCAAATATTTCAATAAAAATATCTATATGCATAATCAGAATCTAAAGGCGGCTTTGGCAGTAAAATTAATCCCGGCCTGCGGATATAAACCCTCTTCTATGTAAGGATCTGCTCCATTTGAGAACTCAGCCATATATACCCATGCATTTGAAAAATACTTTCTGTTTAATATATTGTCTGCGTATAAATTGATATCCATAAAAGAACCGCTGTTTAGTCTGAAACTCTTTGCAGCTTTTATGCCCATGACAAAATACGAGGGGATAGATCTGGAGTCATTTGAGGTATTGTCGTAATACTGCTTTCCCACATACTTTCCGTTTAAAGAGATAGAAGAGTTGCCTGTTGGAAAAACTGAGACCATTGCCATACCTATGGTCTCAGGAGAGAAGGAGAGATCCGTTTTATTAAAGTAAAGGCTTTTCTGGGGGAGAGGATTCCAATCCATATCATTATCATAGATATCTGTCCACGAAGTATAACCCTTGATAATATTCTTGCTTAAAGTTAGATTTCCATCAAACCTGAGGCATTTTACCGGGCTCCAGGCAGCTGAAAATTCAACTCCCCTCCGGTAAGAAACTGGCACATTCTCTTTAATTACATAACCGGTCTCACTAAGCTTTCCTGTTGGTACAAGCTGGTCTTTATATTCCATTAAGTATATATTGGCAGACAAAACCAAATCTTTGATATTAAGTCTGTAACCCAATTCGTAATCAATTAACCTTTCGTCTTTAATATCTCCTGCTTGCCCGGATTTTATTGACTCTTTGATATCCGAACGGCTTGGTTCCTTTCTACCTATAGCCATGGATGCATAAAACTGATTTTCACTATTCATGTTATATGTCAAACCAAGTTTGGGATTGAAAAAATCATATTTCATGTTGTAGTCCAGAGAGACAAAGTCGTTGTCATCTCCCCTAAGCATATATCTGACACCTCTGTACTGAAGATCTGCAAAAGCCACTATATTATTCGTGACATTCAACTCTCCCTTTAGAAAAACCGAAAAATCATTCTTATATCCATAATTAACATACCATCTGTAATTCTCCGGAATGTTCTGATTATACATTGTCCAAAGAAGATTGCCGAAATGGTCACCATCATAGTAAGAGTATGATAAACCTGCATTTGCTTTCAAACGATCTTTGTTGTACAGTATGTTTGAAACAAATGCAATATAGTTATTATCCATAGCCTGTCTCACAACAGCATCTGATTTATTGTAAACGGTTCCGTTAATTGTCTGATAGGGTAAGCCAAATGAGGAAAACTTTTTTCCCATCTTATAGTTTTCATAATAACCATCCCCTTTTGTATAGTGCAGAGTACTGCTCCAGATGAGGTTATCATTTAACTGACTGGTAAAATGACCCTGAATATGGTGCTGAACATAGTTGTCTGTTTCGTTATCGTAATAGTGGATATTTCCTCCTGCGTCATAATAGATTCCGGCAGGATTGTACCTTCTGTCAATCTCCATCTGCTCTCTTGAGATTCCCTCCCATGTGATTCCCGATTTCTGATCTCCCATGATATAATTTATTCTCAGTGCAGACCTTCCCTTTAACCACCCTATTGTAGCAAAGAGAGAATTAAGATTGGTCTTTGCGTTTCTTATATAACCATCCCCTGAATTATGAGAAAATCTGACATCAAATGAAAGACCGTTCCTAAGAAGACCTGTCCCTGCGCCAATTGTGGTTGTGAAACTTTTATAGCTTGCAATCCCAAACTCGGCATTTCCATATGGATTAGGTTGAGTAAACAATGTTCTCATGTTAATACTTGCACCAAATGCTCCTGAACCGTTTGTGGAGGTGCCCACTCCCCGCTGAACCTGAATATCCTGCAAAAATCCTGCAAAAGAGGGGATATCAACCCAAAAAACCTCCTGAGATTCTGCGTCATTCAGAGCCACACCATTTACTGTTACATTAATTCTCGATCCTTCGCTTCCCCTGATTCTGAGTGATGAGTAACCAAGACCATTTCCGCCTTCTGTGGATGAGATAACAGATGGCATTAGTGAAAGAGCCATCGGCAGGGATTGAACCGGTGAGATATGTTTTATCTCGTTCATTTCCATCTTTGAGTAGCTGACAGGAGTGTTTTTACCTGCTCTCCAGGCCTCTACAACTACACTGTCCAATTTTGAATTTGCTATTTTCTCTTTTTGCCCTGTATTCTGGGCAAGGGATAGAAAAGGTAATAAAAAAGCCCCGCAAAATAAAGTTAATCGTTTCATAATTAATTATTTTATTAGCAGGGGGATACAGAGAAACAGAAACACGTTTTCCCTTCGCTAGCATTATCTAGATCAGGTGAAAAGGGTATGATCTCAGCCCCGGAAAGGACACCCCCAGCATTCTTTTTGAATGCACGACAAAGATATAAAAATTATCCTAATAAAAGCTTTTTATTACCTTTGTAGAAAGGTGGGTCGCTCTATCGCTCTTTTCAAAAGAAAGGGAGGAAAGTCCGGACAGGGAAGAGCAAGACTCTGTGGAAAGCACAGCTGGGGGTAACCTTAGGTAATTCGTAACAGAAAATAACCGCCTCTAAACAAGGTAAGGGTGAAAATGCGAGGTAAGAGCTCACAACTCTTTATGGCGACATACTGAGGGTACGATCAGTCTCCTGCAAGGCCATGTATACCAGCTTTAAGGGCTGCTCGTCTATCACTGGGGGGTAGGCTGCGTCAGATAAATGATAGGGACTCTTTTTGAGAACAGAATCCGGCTTACAGATCCACCTTTTTTATTTTTAGAAAAGTTTAGGATGGTCTTCATCAAACTGTCTCAATATTGTTGAGATAATTGCCTCCCTGAAAAATTTGGTTTTAGATTTAACCTTATATTTTTTACAGTAAAGTTCAATAGCCTCCATCTCTTTGTCGTTAAAAATGATAGCCTTTCTGTGCTTTCGTTTAAGAAGATCTTTCGGTTTCAAGCTATCTCTGTAATATTGATTTATAATCATCAATTCCTTTGAGCGGATAACAACTCCTTGCATATTCAATCCACTCAAGAGCAAGGTCTCTTCTACTTTTCATTTCACATGCAATTGCAAGATTAAAGGCAGCGCAGGCAGACTTGAGTTTATCTGAGGAGCCTACTTCATCCAGCCATATATCCATAGCCTCGGCCCATTTAAAATCCATTGACAGTTCATACGCTTTATGCCATTTTGCATTTTCATAGATGTATAGATATCTTTGCACACTCTCCCATTGGTCAAAAAAGTTGCCGGAAAGATTCTCTGCGATACTTTTAGTTGCCTCGAGAAGAGATTTGTAGATTTTGGGTGCGATAGTTGTCTCTCTAAGATCATTTCTCGACAGAATCTCCCAGAGCAAAGTGTCGGTTTGTGAAATTGATGTTAGTTTCTCTGCAGAAATTCCGTCATACACATCTACCAGAGATGTGAAAGGAACCATAATATATGAATCTCTGAAATTTCCTGTAGAAAGGATAAGATCAGATTTACACACTTCAGGCTTGCTAACTTCGATCTTGTTGATAATCATCAAAATATCCGAATCAGACCTCCGGGAAAGTGACTGGATATAACCAATATCCCAAGTATCAGAAGAGTCTGTGAGGATGTTATAAGCAGGAACCGAACCCTCTTTGTAAGAGAGCTCTTTTTCAATTGAGGCAGAAAAGGCCGCAGCCAGATTCACCATCAGAAGTGAGTCATTGCCTTCACTTATCTTTGAAAAAACAGCTATACTTTTCTCTGCCAAGTCTAAAGGGTGCTTTGCCGGCACTCTCACATCCACATCGAATAGCTGTACAACCGGCCCGCACGATGTAAGCATCAATACACCAGAGAGGGCCATAACAGTGGCTTTTAATTGGCGAAGTTTCATCTGAAAAATTTTTAATGTCATATGAATCTTAAGAGTATTACATCTTCATTCCACCGCATACCGAGATGACCTGACCGGTAACATATGATGCAAGGTCAGATGCGAGAAAAGTACAAACATTGGCAATATCTTCCGGTTTGCCCCCTCTTCTCAACGGAATCTGTTCTGCCCATTGTTTTTTTACATCCTCCGGTAATTTTGCGGTCATATCTGTAAGAATAAATCCCGGGGCAACAGCATTTGCGCGAATCCCCCTTGACCCCAGTTCCTGGGCTATTGATTTTGTCAAACCTATCAAGCCTGCTTTTGAGGCAGAATAGTTTGCCTGACCGGCATTGCCTGACACCCCCACCACCGAACTCATATTGATAATACATCCCGATTTCTGACGCATCATCACAGGTGTAATGGCGTGAATGAAGTTAAATGCAGATTTCAGATTAACAGTTATCACAGCATCCCACTGCTGTTCACTCATTCTCATCATTAAACCGTCTTTGGTTATACCTGCATTGTTTACCAGAATGTCAATTTTACCAAACTCTTTAACACCTTCTTCAACTACTTTGTGAGCCCCTTCAAAAGAGGCAGCATTGGATGCGACTGCTTTTACCTTTACTCCGTATGCTTCAAGTTCCTTTTTTGTATCCTCACCATTTTCATCAATTACTAAATCTGTAAAGATAATATCTGCACCTTCAGAAGCATATTTTACAGCTATTGCTTTTCCGATTCCTCTCGCAGCTCCGGTGATAAGTGCAACTTTTCCCTCTAATAATTTCGTCATAATATAATTTTATTTTTATAGATTTTAGTTAATTAAATTAATCGTGCAATCAGATCATACTCATCTGCTCCCTCAATCTGTACATCAACAAATGTACCAATATTTTTTTTAGAATCGAAACCTTTTGGAAAGTTTCCGGGTCTTATCAATACCTCTCCGTCCACTTCCGGACTCTCTTTATCGCTTCTCGCGACGACTATGCCATCAGTTACTGAATCTATGAGCACCCTCTCTTTTGTACCAACTCTTGACTGGTTGTAATTAAGTGATACTGTAGATTGTATCTCCATCAGTTTTTCATACCTCTCCTCTTTAACCTTTGCTTTTATTGTATCTTTAAGATTCTGAGCACCCCATGTACCCTCCTCTTCTGAATAAATAAAGGCCCCCAGCCTCTCGAACCTTGCTTCTGCGACAAAGGAGAGCAGCTCTTCAAATGCCCTCTTATCTTCACCAGGGTGGCCGACTATCATTGTAGTCCGCAGCACAATTCCCGGTACTTTTTCCCGGAATTTATCTACTAAACGTCTGGTTTGTTCACCATCAATGAATCTCTTCATATTTGCCAGAACTTTGTCTGAAATATGCTGCAATGGAATATCAAGGTATTTGCAAACCTTAGGGTGGTTGGCCATGACATCCAGCAAGGATTCAGGAAAGGCTGCAGGATATGAGTAAAGTATCCTTATCCACTCTATCCCTTTAACATCTCCAAGAAGTTCAATCAATTGTGCAATTTTGTGCTCTTTATACAGATCCACTCCATAATATGTGGTGTCCTGAGCAACTACAATCAGTTCTTTTACTCCATTTTCCGCAAGATATCCGGCCTCATCTACAAGTGACTCCAAGGCCACAGATCTATGTGGGCCTCTGATGAGCGGGATAGAACAGTACGAACAGACCCTGTCACATCCTTCTGAAATCTTCAGATATGCATAATGTCCAGGAGTAGTAAGGAATCTCTGGTTATTAAGGGACTCGTCCCAGCGGTCTCCTATTGCCATCAGTACAGATTTTGCATCAAAAGCACCAAAAAATCCATCAACTTCAGGAATTGAGTCTTTTAACTCCTGTGTGTATCTCTGGGACAGGCACCCAAAAACAAATATTTTTTCTGTATAACCTTTGTTTTTTGCATCTATTGCAGAGAAAATTGCATCAATGGACTCTTTTTTTGCATCTTTAATAAAACCGCATGTGTTAATTATTACAGTATCCACCCCGGCTTTGCTAAGATCCTCCTCTTCCGGCGAAATAATTATTCCTTTAGAAAAAACCTGTCGTAACAGGTGCTCAGAATCAACTCTGTTTTTGGAGCATCCCAGTGTTATTAATTGAATTTTTTTCGTCATTATTACTCTTTAACTTCTCCCTCCTTTGGTTCCTCAGGGAGTTCAAAGTCAAGGCTTGCATACTCTTTTAGTGCATTGTACCAGTCAACCACTTTCTTCATGTGAGAGGCATAAAACCTATCCCGGTCATAGTCAGGAAGCACCCCTTCAAAAAACTTTTTTAAAACTTCCGGGTTTGATCTTGAATCAGGAGCTGCATTATCCTGCAAAACTTCTTTCATCTTAATCAGAATTTTATAAAGTGGCACCTCTTCTTCTGTAGTGTACACAGAAATATCTGAAAGAGATGTAAGTCTTGCTCTCATTCCAAAAACACTCCTCTTTTTAGTTGAAAGTGACTCAACAACAACTCCTGCACTTGCTTGAGAAATGTAAAGGAACAGTCCGGGCTGGCCGGATATTGATAAGATTTTTTGTAAATTGGTTCCCATTTTCTATATTTATTTATACAATTCCCCTCTCTTTTTTAATTTTATCAAAAGCTTCAGAAATACTTTTAAACTTCTCTTCGGCTGCCTTCTGAACATCTGCTCCCAAATTTGACACTTTGTCCGGATGATGTTTTACTGCCAGCTTTTTATATGCCTTTTTAACCTCTTCGTCAGTTGCTGATTTATCTACTTCCAGAACTTGATATGCTGCATCAATGCCTTTGCCGAACATCGCAAAAATAGATTCACTCTCATTTTGGTATATTCCCAGAGATAATGCAATTTTCCTTAGAACAACCAGTTCGTCGTTGCTTACAGATCCATCTGCCTGTGCTATTCCAGTAAGAAAATGAAGCAATTGCAACCTCGACTCATGATTCATGTATCCCTGAATCTGTGCACCCACCGAATTTATATCTACTTCTTTAGTAAGGATATCTTTTAAAAGTAAAGATGATTCTGTTGCAGCTTCCTTGCCAAAATTTTGTGCAATAAACTTTTTAACATAGTCAAGCTCAGATTTCATAACTCTTCCATCTGCCTTCATGACGGAAGAGGCTAAAACGAGGAGTGAAACAAGGAAACTGTTTCTCTCTTCTGTTTTGGTGAAAGGAGTACCTGTAATATGTTCACCATTCCCTTCCAAAAAAGCGGCAATAGCAAAACCCAGAATACCTCCTATCGGTCCACCCAGTGCCCATCCTATAGCACCCGTAATCCATTTTCCGTAGCCCATAAATAATTTTAATTAATTCTTTTTCACCTCATATATTATCCGCAGTATCTGTGGTAATACTGCTTTTTTTCCATCAGTAAATATAATGAAATCAGCCATTTTTAAACGTTTTTCATCACTCCATTGCTTATTGATCCGCTGTTTTACAAGTTTCTCATCAATACCATCTCTCTTAATAACCCTTCTGATTCTCACGTCAACCGGAGCAGTTACAACTATAACTTTATCTGCAATAGAGTGAAAAATTGGAGTTTCCAGGAAAATAGCTGATTCGTAAATTATCATATCAACTCCTTTTCTCTCCTGCTCCCCTCTCCAGGCGTAGAAATCCTCCAGGAGTCTGGGATGAACAATCTGGTTCACCTTCTTAAGAAGTTCTTTGTTGGAGAAGATTATATTCGCCATAATCCTCTTCTGCAATACGCCGTCAACAACAATTTCTTCTCCCAAAACCTCTACCAGCTTATTAAGCAGACCTTTGTCAATTTCGTATAACTCTTTTGCCCTGTCATCGGCAATATAAGCCGGAATCCCAAGTGCAGAAAAAATTCTGACAACATAGGATTTTCCGGTACCAATACCTCCTGTACAAGCAAAACAGAACATTTTATCTACTAATTTGATTTTTCAATAATTCTACATTCTACAAATTTAGGGTCAAAGCTTATAGATAAAACCTCAGTTGGTTTCATTACCAACTTTGGTTCCACAAAAGAGTTTATTGAATTAACAACTTCATTATAGTCGATATTTGCAACAAATTTCCCCTCCTTTCCATTTTTAGAATAATTGAAAGGAACTTTGTAAATCATCTTTACTTCTGCCGGAAAGATCTTTATTTCTTTACCGGAAGGAGTATTTATTACCTCGACTGGTATCGTAACACTCTTCTCGATATATCTCACAACCTCCAGTGAATAGTAAACCTCCTTTTGTGAAAACCTTATCTCGGGGATCGTTTCTAACTCAACAACACCGTTTTTTGTAGCTTCAAGATTTTCAAAATTGAGTTGTTTGGTAATTATTGAGTCAACTTTTCCGATTATAGAATAATCTCCGAAAATTGTAATAATATCGGGATTAAGTTTCATTTTTCCAACAGGCATATACTGGTTCTTAAATGAAGCCATATACCTTGAGGCGATTGGGACTTTTCTGTTAATCTGCATGGGAAAATTGAAAAAGAGGGTATCAACTGAAAATTTTTCAATTTTCAGATTCTCCCCAAAGCTCTCGTTAAGTTTGTCTCTGATATCAGAACTTAGAAGGTAATACTCATCATCTACAGATGGATTTATTTTGAATAAGTGCATGTCTGCCTGTATAGAAAGAGATTTCCTGCCTTTTAAATATCTTTCTTGAAATATATAAAAGCCACTGGCTCTTCCCTTTAATGTCAGTAAATTGTTAGAAAAGGCCTCCGCTGCCCTTCCCTGAAGGTTTGTTGATACATGGATCCTGTAAGTCAGGTAGCTGCTATAGTCTGCTGAAAGTTTATGGACTGACCATATGATAAAAGCAAGAAAGAGACAGAACAAAAAAAGTAAAACTTGTCTGCCTCTTTCATAAGAAATTCTTAGTTTTCTCAGCTTTATCATAAAGCAAAAAACTATTTGTTGTTCTGAATATCCGAAATGTCTTTTACAAGAGACGATTTATCTACTCTAAGTTTAACATTGCTATCTACCTCGACAAGTACATACTGTTCTTTTACCTCCACTATAACTCCATAGATTCCACCCATAGTTATGACTTTATCTCCTTTCTGAAGACTGTTACGGAACTTAACAAGCTCTTTTTGTTTCTTCTGCTGAGGACGAATCATGAAAAAATACATAACCACGAAAATCAAACCCATCATTACAAGAAAACTCCAGTTACCCGCTCCGGACGCTGCCGGTTGTTGAAGAAATACAAGAAAATTCATTTTATTCTATATTTAAATTTTATACAAAATTAACTATTCTATCGAGCCTACCAAACCTCTGCCGGTTTTTTCGATTTTCCCGTCCCGCTGCAATCCCAGCAATATTTTATCCAGGATGCCATTTACAAAGACTTTACTGTTTGGTGTACTATAATATTTGGCCAGTTCTACATACTCGTTGATGGTCACCTTTAACGGAATGTTAGGAAACGATATTGCTTCTGTTATTCCGAGTACTATCAGGGAAGTATCGGTAGCAGCCAGACGATCTGGATCCCAGTTTAACACATATTTTGTCATCAGTTCTATGTATTCATCGTAATTGATCATTGCCTGAGTAAGCAGCCTTAAAGCATAATCCTTGTCTTCATCTTTTATAAAAACCTGCGGATGAGCAATTGTATTATTATTTAGCTTATGAGCAGACAATTTTTTCAATATTATGTTAATCACAAAAGCAAGGTCATCTATCCAATAAAGGTTGCTATCTTCTAAAATGGTATAGAATTCTTCATTATCTTCCAATTCCTCCTCAAAAATATTCACAATTAATTTAAGATCATCTTCGAAGCTGGTTGCCGGTGCATTCATATACTCATGATAATAATCTCTTTGAATGAGTATGGCATAGAGTTTTTTAACAAAAGCCTCATTTTCCAGCCAGAATTGCCCGTTGTTTTCGCAGAACTTAATGAGAGTTTCGTCAGATTCCAGCTTTGCAATAAATTGATTATCAACAAATTTACGATTTGGGTCTGACTCTTCAGGGGTAGGTTGATATTTTTTAAGACCAGTTTCAATTTTAGCTTCGGCTACCTTTTTAAGGGCAATTGGAAGAAATAGCACATAGTAATATAGCTCAAGAGTCTTATCACAACTAAGCAACAACTCCTTTTCTGCTCCCAGGAAGGAGTCTGAACCGGAGTTAATCCTGCTGAATAAAACCTTAAAAACTTTTACACGAATCAATCTTCTACTAATCATAAAAATTTTATTTATTAATATTTTACATTACTGTCCCATTAAAATCCAAAAGAGTTCTTTGAAATATTTGAAGTTTAGTTAGTTACAGGCGTTTTTCGAGCGGACGGACTTGAATTTTTAGCTTTGCATCAGATTAAACTGATAGCATATGT
>JBDKRJ010000028.1:0-14664 GCA_039683455.1 Rikenellaceae bacterium
TTATATCAAAATAATAACCCATGATTATGCCAATTATTGCAGCTACACTTTGTTTTTGTGACTGTTACGGTAATATTAATATGAATTTACGGGATCAATAGAATAAAATTTATGTGTTTATCGAATAGCTGTACTATGGATAGATCATGACAACATAAAACTGAAACAGAGGGTATATCCATAATTATAGATCCGATTAAGAATATGTTTTTATTCATTGAAAAAGAAGTGGATAGTCCTGTCGTTGCAATAATATGGAAATAGCTTATAAAACAAATAGTGTTTTTAACCCCTTACTAACTTCTTATGTATAAAAACTTACTTACTTTCATTCTAACTTTACTTATCTGTGCGAGTGTTTCTGCTCAAACAGACATAGATATTAAAAACCGGTATAAGATATCCGGGCAAATAGTTGAGGCATCATCTGAAAAGGCTGTGCCATATACCACAATTCGAGTATTAAATATTAGAAAAGAGACCGTAACTGTGGAAGCATCAGATATTCTTGGATATTTCTCTTTAAATGTAAAATCTCCCGGAAGCTATTTGATAAAATTTGACGCTATGGGATACGGAACAGATTCATTAACAGTAAATATTACGGAACCTGTAAATAATATAGGTATTATAAAATTGGCGGAAGGACAACAATTGACTGGAGTAACCGTTTCGGCTAAAAAACTTATAATGAAACAAGAGGTAGACAAGCTTGTATACGATGTAACAAATGATCCGGAGGCTAAACGGTTGAAGATGGCTGATATCATGAAGAAGATACCATTTATGACCATAAACGCATTAGATGGAAAACTGAAGTATCTGGACAATACTATTTCAACTATTCTGATAAATGGTAAACCTAATGAGATGATCAGTGGCGGACGGCAATTTCCCATGCGTCTGATAAAAGGAGATGTTATGAGTAATATTGAGATTATTATGCCCGGCACAAAAGATAACCCAGGAGACAAACCTATTATCAACATTAAGCTTGCAAGAGAACTGCCAAACGGATACGCCACCGAGTTGAAGGCTAATGGCAACACACAAAATGCAATCAGTGGAAATATAGATGTTATTACAAAAATTGATAAGCTGTATCTATCCCTTGTCTATGGTATCAGTAACCAGAATAGGCCAAGACTTGAAACCTTAACTACAAAAGAAAACCTGAATGTCGATGCTTCTATCTATTTACAAAACAACAACTCCGTTTCCTGGGGCAATAATATTTCTCATAGGCTAGGTGTCGGTGCCTCATATCAGATTACAAAAAAGGATAATATTGGATTGTCGTTATCTGCAAATAAATCTGTATCTAATAATTATATAAACACGTTATCCGATAATTATGACATTCAAAACGAACTTATAGACTATCAAAATAGTAAGAGTGTTAATAAAAGCAACAGCACACCAAAGGTGAACGGTTCATTTAATTATCGTCACGCATTAGAAGGCATGAGTTTTCTATCGGTTTCATATAGCTTGACCAACAGCCTGAATAATAGTGGTTATACTTTGCTCACAAATAAATCCAACTTGACAGACCCGGATTATCAGATTTCTAAAGGAAATAATTCGACTGTAGATCAGTCTGCAACATTTGTAATTTCCAAAAGATATGGCACGAAACACTTGATTGAAGCAAATGGCAGCTATACAAACAGAGAGTACTCAAACTCGTCTGACTTTGAATACTGGAACTATGACAATCAGAATCTTGAAAATTATTCTTTTAGCCAAGAAGGATTAAACTATACCCAAGATGTATATAGGGCATATGGACGTTATATTTATATGGGGAAAAATATTTTAATCAATTTCCGTCTTTCAGCAGAGCAGATGATTAATAAAGGAATATTCTTCAGCACGGAAAACTCAAATTTGGATTATAAAGAACTGAATATTTTCCCTTCTCTTGGAATAGTTTACAGGACAAAACATAAATACAAGATAGGTATTGCATACAAGACCCGTACATTGCGCCCAAACATCAACTATCTAAATCCATTTGTCGACAACAGCGATCCTAAGAACATCATCATGGGAAACCCTAAACTAAAGGCTGAATATGCTCATAATTTTGAGTTTACCGTTGATAAAAATTTTGGCAACAATATTAATTTTGCATTATTTTCGACAGCTGAATTTATCAATAATGCGATTGAAAGAGTAACAACCATTAACAATCAAAATATCAGTGCAACTACTTATGAGAATATTGACAATAAAGGGAACTATTTTGCAAGAATGAGCTTAAACATAAAGCCTTTTCCATGGCTTTCAGTATATAATGCAGGAAGAGTTTATTATGCAAAATACACAAATACTCTAACTGGAATGAAGAGCAATATGACGGGATTTGGGTATTGGGGATTTTTTAATGTTAATTTGTTTAAATGCACAAGTATTGGAGGATCTATTGATATCTCGCCACAAATCAATTCTGCCCAAACAAAAGAGGTTAAATATTATACTTTGGTTGAATTTTATTTATCTCAGACACTAGTAAAAGATAAACTTTTCATGACATTATCCTTTGACGAACCATTCAAGAGACATCGTTATATTTCAAATGTGATAGGCAATAATTCGTTTAATATGACAACAACAAGAGAAGAGCCCGGAAGGGTGTTAGGATTTCGATTAACATGGAATTTCGGACTACTTAAAGATAAATCATCAATCCCGGGTAGTGAATCCGTTCCATCCGACCTTGTTCGTCCAGTGTTGCCGACAAAATAACCGAATTCTGTCAATATCAGTACAATTATGGAACATAAAATAATCCGTTTAGAAAATTTGTATGCAAATTGTATGTACAAGTAAGAAAAAGCACTTACAATTTATCGTTGTAAGTGCTTGGTTTTCTACTTGTAGCGCGACCCAGGATTGAACTGGGGACCTCATGATTATGAATCATGCGCTCTAACCAGCTGAGCTATCGCGCCGCGAATTGAGGTGCAAAAGTAATATAAAATTACAATGAAACAAAATACTTTGGAAGGTCGTGTCGCGGGTTCTGGCAATTTATTGTTTTTAACCAATTTACGAAACACAAAGTGTGCAAAAACAAATAGTTTGTGTTTTTCATTTGCCTCATAGTAAGCAACATACTAGAATTACGGTGCTGAAAAGGTGGGTTCTCTGCACTTCCAAAGCTACCGCTTCAACAGCACCGTTGCAAAAGCAGTAATTCCCTCCTCCCTGCCTACGAAGCCAAGTCGTTCGGTGGTGGTAGCTTTGACGGAGATCTGATCTACTGCAACGTCAAAAATTGAAGCTAAAATTGTGCGCATCTCGGGGATGAACCGGGCGATTTTTGGTGATTGCAGTGCAATTGTAATGTCGGCATTTACCAGAGAAAAGCCTTTTTCACGAACCAAAGCATAGATTCTGGCAAGTAAAATCTTGCTGTCAATACCTTTGAACTCGGCTGTGGAATCGGGAAAGTGCTTTCCAATGTCGCCCAAGGCAAGTGCGCCTAACAGTGCATCGCACAGTGCGTGTATAGGAGTATCACCATCTGAATGGGCAATGCAACCCTTTGTATGATTGATTAATATGCCGCAAATCCAAAGGGGCAGACCATCTGCCAGAGCGTGCACATCGTAGCCATTTCCTATTCTTAAATCCATGCTCAGATCCGTTCTTAAAAATCCATCTCAATTTTTATTGGATACGTAAAGTTATAACAAAATTCCTACATTAATTATTATCTTTGTACAAAGGAATTCCATAAAGGAATGCTTGATTAATTAATATGGGCTTTAATTTAAGTTTATTCAAAACACCCAAACACAGGGTCTTTAACTATCAACCTCTTTATTACGATGAGAAAAAAGAGGCGATGGAGGAGAGACATGCCCGTCTGCGTGAAGAGGAGAAGGGCAAGGAGCAAGGATATATCCCCGGCAGACTCCTAAGGGGTAATTTAAGAAGAGCTGTCTATCAGAACCGTCGTGGTACAGGTTCAGTTATATTAAACAGAATAATAATCATGGCATTTTTGATTATTTTGCTCTTTGCTGCTTACTATCTTGCTAAGTCATTCGGACTATTTTTTGCTGTTCTCGGCTGATGCTAAAAATTCTTCCAAGCCATATTTCTAATCTGATCGCTGCAGGTGAAGTCGTACAAAGACCGGCTTCGGTTGTTAAAGAGCTCATGGAAAATGCCGTGGATGCTTCTGCAACACATATCGAGGTTGTTGTAAAGGATGCTGGCAGGACTCTTATTCAAATCATTGACAATGGTGATGGTATGTCTCCTCAGGATGCAAAGACTGCTTTTTTAAGACATGCAACTTCAAAATTATCGGAGATTGAAGATCTGGACCATCTTCATACATTCGGCTTTCGCGGAGAAGCTCTCGCATCTGTTGCTGCTGTTTCTGAAGTTGTGCTCAAGACTCGCAGAGAGATAGATCCGATGGGATTTGAAGTTCGGTTTGCAGAGTCGAAACTTATATACGAATCCGAGGTATCAACACCAAAAGGGAGTAATTTCATAGTCAGGAACATCTTTTATAATGTTCCTGCAAGAAGAAAATTTCTTAAATCCGATGCTACCGAGTTCCGGCAGATTGTCTCTGAGTTCACAAGAGTTGCAATTACCCGTCCAGATCTTGCTTTTAAGCTGACGCATAATGGCAATGACATCTTTAATCTGCCCCCTGTCAACCTCAGACGAAGGATTCAGGATGTTGCAGGGAGGGAGCTTGGAAGAGAACTTGTAGACATTCATGTAGATACATCACTGATAAACATCAAAGGCTACATAGGCAAACCGGAAGATTCCAAAAAGACTCCCGGAAATCAATATTTTTTTGTTAATAACAGATATTTCAGAAGCCCTTACTTTCAAAAAGCTGTTCTCAAGGCTTATGAAAACCTTATTCAGGATGGCACACTGCCTTCATTTTTCATATTCTTTGAGGCAGATACAGAAAAAATTGATGTAAATATCCATCCTTCCAAGACTGAGATCAAATTTGAAGATGAATTCGCAATTTTTGATATCCTGCGTGCCGTTGTGCGGGAATCTCTTGGCAAAAACTCCTTTATGCCAAGTATAGACTTTGATCAGGAGGGTGCTCCTGAGATTCCAAAAGTGAACACAAACTATTATGTTCCCACACCCAAAATTGACTATGATCCCCTCTTCAACCCATTTAACGAGGAACTCACGAACAGGCATTTTCCGGACAATGGATCAGACAAAGAAAAAGAATATAACTCTCCGCTCATAATGGATCCCGTAATACCCCAGAAACCTGTCCTACTGGTTGCCGGCAAATACGTAATCACCACTATCAAGTCCGGATTGATTGTAATAAATATCAAAAGAGCCAGGGAGAGGATTTTGTATGAAAAATACCTGGATACCCTCTCTCAGCACTCAGAGATCGTCAATCACTCTCTATTCCCAAAAACCATAGATCTTGATGAGTACTCATATTCGGTAATAATTGAGAATATAGAAATTTTAGGGCTCTTAGGATTTGATATCCGCTCAAAAGAAGATGAGTGTAGAAAAAATTGTGTGGAGATTTCAGGAATTCCTGACGGAGTGTCAGATGAACCTGAAGTTCTTTACGAACTGATTGACAAGCTTGTATTTGATCTCACAGAACTTGGCAGGAATTTTGGTGAAATATCGAGAGAGAGGTTCGCCGCGACACTTGCACACTCAGCCTCTTCTGGTAAGCAGCAACCATTGAACAATCTTGAGGCACAAGTATTAATTGATTTCCTCTTCGCCTGCAGAGAACCTTCCTGCACACCCGACGGAAAACCGTGTACGACCATTATTACACTGGAAGAGCTGGAGAAGAGACTTACATAGATTTATTAACATACTAGAAAAATAATAACAACATGATGTACGATAACCGAGGCACTGGATTTTTCACAAGCATGCCTCCTGTAATTAAAAACCTGGTGATAATTAACTCACTGATGCTATTAATTACATATCTGACCGGAAACTTTATGTATGAGAAGTTTTCTCTGTTTTACTTTGAGTCACCACTGTTTAGACCATACCAGCTGATAACCCACATGTTCATGCACGGGGGCTTCGTTCACCTCTTTTTTAACATGTACTCGCTAATCATATTCGGAGTTGCTCTTGAGCATGTATGGGGAAGCAAGAAATTCTTTCTTTACTACATGGTTACCGGATTAGGTGCAGCACTGCTTCACTCTCTGGTCATGTACATAGATGCATCATCGCTTATGAATGCAGCCCAGGCTGGAAATCAGATTGCAGTACAAAAGCTTCAGATATTAATGTCAACGCCAACAGTCGGTGCATCGGGTGCTGTTTACGGCGTTTTGCTTGCCTATGGAATGCTGTTTCCAAATAATGTTCTGCAATTGCTGTTTCCGCCCATCGCACTTAAAGCCAAATGGTTTGTCCTAATTTTCGGCGCAATAGAACTTGCTCTGGGAATCTCCAATACCGGAGGCAATGTAGCCCACTTTGCCCACCTTGGTGGAATGATTTTCGGATATTTTCTAATAATTTACTGGAAAAAGAATAACAAGATGTATTTCTGATGAAGAAAAAAAGAAAAAAGGAGGGATCGTCCTGGCCGATTGCCTTTATTTTCAGACTGATACTTATTGTTTCGGCTTTAGCTCTTTTGATATCATACATCTCAATATACATCAATCCTTCAATAACATCCATCCCTTTCTTTTTTGGTCTCTACTTTATACCACTGGTATTGTTTAACCTGTTTCTTCTTATTGTAGGTTTGATTCGCCGGTCAGGTGCCACATGGATTACATTTATCATCCTCCTGCCATCAATTCTTTTTGCAGATCTCTTTGTCCGATGGGGAAAACCAACCGAGGGAGAAAAGGGAATTGCCTTAAAGGTGTGCACATACAATGTCGGCCTTTTTGCACAAGACAAAAAGTTCAGCCGGGAGGAGTTGCTTAACAATGTTGTCCGGTTTATATCAAAAGAGGGGCCGGAAGTTGTCTGCTTTCAGGAATTTTACATAAATGATACCGCCCGGATCCGTCAGGAGTTCAACGATTATCCATATATCTATTACCACTTTTTTAGCCTCCGGAACGGCGGAAAGTTCGGTAATCTTACAATCAGCAAATTCCCTGTTGTTTCCAAGGGAAAAATCACATTCAAAGGGAGCACAAACCTCTGTATATATACAGATATTGAGCACTTTGGAAAGATAATCAGGGTTTACAACACCCATCTGGAATCCCATTCGATTTCATTTACTGCCCTCATTAAAAAAATGAGCAAAAGCGATAAGGTCTCAGACGATATTCTTACGATGCATGACAAAATGGCGAGCACCTTTAGGAAAAGGGCGCTGCAGGTAGATGCAATCTCCTTTCATGCCTCAGAGAGTAAATACCCGGCAATAATTTGCGGAGATTTTAACGACACACCTGTCTCCTACACATACCACAATATGATCAGGGATAAAAGCGATAGTTTCAAAGAGTCCGGAAAGGGATTTAGCGCAACTTATTCCTATATGTGGCCACTCCTGAGAATTGACTATATTCTCTATCCAAAATACTTCTGGAGCATGAGTCATAAGACAGAAAGGGTAGCTTTCTCCGATCATTATCCTGTAATTTCAGAAATAATAATTCCATAAATTAACATATTAATTTTAAAAACAGATAATATGGAGATAAATCAAGCTGTAGAAGAGGCAATAAAGGTTCTGAAAGCGGGTGGTGTAATTCTGTATCCTACAGACACAATCTGGGGTTTAGGTTGTGATGCCACAAACCCTGCAGCCGTAGAAAAGATTTATAAGATAAAAAAGAGGGTGGACAGCAAGAGCCTTATTATCCTTGTAAACGGGCTTGATATGCTTTACCGCTATGTGAAAGAGATTCCCGAAATTGCTTGTCAACTGATTGAGGTGAGTGATCAGCCTTTGACAATAATTTATCCGGGAGCAATTGGTCTTGCTTTAAATGTTGTTTCAGAAGATGGCTCGGTTGGAATACGGATTCCTGAGCATACTTTTTGTCAGAGATTGATTTCGCTATTCAGAAAGCCAATAGTTTCCACATCTGCAAATATATCCGGCGAGAACGCTCCTTCAGGTTATGAATCTGTAAATAAGGAAATTATTGAAGCCGTCGATTGGGTTGCAGACCCTCTCTTTGAAGATGGATCCACAGGTAAACCATCCTCAATAATAAAACTGGGTTTAGGTGGTGAAATTAAAATTATCAGAAAGTGACTCTGGCAGACGAGTTACCTCAGAAAATATATTGCAGTAACGGCCGCTAAAGCGGCTGTTTCCGTTCTCAGACGTGATTCTCCCAGCGTAATGGGCACAAAGCCGTGGAAAACAGCCAATTCTACTTCTGAAACAGAAAAATCTCCTTCCGGTCCGATCAAAATCATAAACTTGTTCCCATTTACCTCTTTACTCTTTTCAAGCAACTCCACAAGACCTGCTCTCTCTCCCTCATTACAATGAGCAATTAGTTTAAGCCCTGCAAAATTATCAGCACCCAGAATAAATTCTTTTACTGGAGTCATCTGGCCGAGAAGTGGCACTCTGGCTTTAAGAGACTGCTTTGTTGCAGAGAGCAGTATTCTTTCACCACGCTCGGGTTTAAATACTCTTCTCTCTGAATGTTCCCCTATTATCGGAGTAAGTTCGTCAAGCCCAAGCTCTGTAGCCTTCTCCATGAACCACTCATACCTTTCAAGGTTTTTGGTTGGAGCTACTGCCATATGGAGAAAATAATCCCTTGGCTGATAGCTCTGAATACTCTCAATTATCCTGATTGTGCACTCACCGCCTGATGTTTCTGTTATTTCTCCTTTGTAGAGTCCCCCATTGCCGTCAATAAAGCTGATAGTATCCCCTATCTTGTGTCTAAGCACCTTAACACAATGTCTGGATTCTTCACGGTCCAGCGTAGCAGTAGAGCCAAAAATATTATTTGTAAAAAAGAGTTCCATATGTAATACAAATATACATAAAAAGGTTATTTTTGTCTGTAATCACTTAAACTTAGTTATGGAAACCGCAGTTACAAACAGGTACACAGCACTCGATGTGCTCAGAGGGATGACCATTGCCGGTATGATTCTGGTCAATAATCCCGGTTCCTGGGGGAAAATTTTCCCCCCTTTGAAACATGCCGCATGGAGTGGCTGTACACCAACAGATCTCGTATTCCCATTTTTCCTTTTCATTGTTGGTGCAGCACTTTCATTCGCTTTCGCAAAATACAACGACTGCCTTAACGCAACCTCTCTAAAGAAAATTGTTAAAAGAGCCTTTTTTATTTTTCTCACAGGTCTTGCTCTCAATGCCTTTCCCTTTTATCCTCTCTCTCCCGATCCTGCACTAAGCTTCGGGGACAACTATCTGGAGTATCTGAATCATCTCAGAATATTCGGAGTTCTTCAAAGAATTGCACTTTGTTATCTTGTGGGTGGAATATTGGCTCTGTGGCTGCACAAACCAAAAAAGATCGTTGCAGGAATGGTGGCTCTCATGGCGCTACACTGGATAATATTGCTTGCATTTGGCACGGGAAATCCTTTTTCAATCCAGGGGAATATCTCAGGCCCTATCGACGTTGCAATTGTCGGCGCCAACCACGTCTATCATGGTTATGGCATAGCTTTCGAGCCGGAAGGGTTGCTCGGCGTTTTGTCCGGCTCGGCCACAGTACTGCTTGGATATCTTATAGGTGGCATAATCCGCAAGAGTGAACATAAGATAGACGCTGTAGGTCAGCTTTACACAATTGGACTCGTCTCCCTGGCAATTGCAATTATTCTCAACACCTTCATTCCTATTAACAAACCTCTATGGACTCCTTCTTATGTATTTTATGCTGGAGGATGGTCTATTCTGATGCTGGCTTTTTTTATATACCTCATAGATATCAAAGGAAAAGAGAAGATTTTCTTCCCGTTTAAGGCTCTTGGTTTAAATCCACTGTTCGCATTCGTTATGGCCGGTATTCTTGCCAGAATACTTGGCAGGATCATTAAATGGAGCACAGTTGTGATGCAGGATGACGGAACAACAAAAGAAGTTACAACCTCTGCAGCGTCCTGGGCATACCAGCACTTATGTGTATCTCTTTTAGGAAACAACGAGTGGGGTTCTCTGATGTACGCAATATGCTATGTTGCAATATTTACAGCCATGGCGATATTCCTCTATAGGAAAAAAATAATCATAAAGCTTTAATTCTAAGTCTGAATAATGGCATATATAGGACTCCTGTCGGACACTCATACTCTTTTTGATGACAGTCTGACGAATTTTTTCAAAGATGTAGATGAGATCTGGCATGCCGGAGACTTCGGGAGTATTGAAGTGTCTGATAAAATATCCTCCTTTAAACCCTTAAGGGGGGTCTATGGGAATTGTGATGGCTATGAAATCAGGCTTATACATCCTTATATTCAGAACTTCGAGATAGAAGGAATGAAGTTTCTGATGATGCATATAGGTGGTTATCCACGCCATTATCATAGCAGTGCTCTTCAGATGATTCATGCTCACCGTCCGGATGTTTTCATTTGCGGACACTCCCATATTCTGAGGGTAATAAATGATAAGGAAAATAATATGATAACAATAAACCCCGGTGCTGCCGGCATTCAGGGGTTTCACACTGTAAGGACAGCTGTAAGGTTCAAAGTTGAGGGAGGTGCCCTCCATGATCTTGAAGTTGGAGAGTGGAAAAAAAATTATTAAAACTATGAAACGAATTGTATTCCTATTCACTTTAATCCTTTCCGGAGCTTTAGCCACGGCACAACAGACCCCGGTTACAACAGCCAATTACGACCTGGCAGCCAGATTTTCACCTAAAAAGGTTGTAAAAATGGTCTTCTCTACATCTGTACGACCAAAATGGTTTAAGAATTCAGATAAGTTCTGGTACTCCTATCAAACACCGGATGGTACGTTTTATTATATTGCAGATCCGGTAACAGGTGTAAAAAAACCGGTTTTCGACAATGCAAAGCTGGCAGCTCAGCTCACAGAGATAGTAAAAGATCCGTTTGACGCACAAAACATTCCTATAACAAAACTCAAACTGGTAGATGACAAAAAATTTACATTTGAGATCAAGAGTAGTGTAGAGGTAGAGGTAAAGGACGAAAAAACCGGAAAACCAAAAAAAGAGAAAAAAATACACGGATTTGAATATGACATCCAGGGCAATACCCTGACAGAGGTTAAAGATTACAAATCTGAAAAACCTTACCCGAAATGGGCCAGTATCTCTCCAGACAAAAAATATGTTGTATTCTCCCGAGATTTCAATTTTTACTATATGGATATGGAGAATCTGGAAAAAGCCAGAAAAAATGAGGACGATTCTACAATTGTAGAGCAGCAGCTTACCACAGAGGGTACAAAAGACTTTGGCTTTGGCTCAGGAGAAACAGATATTAACGCAACAGATAAAGAAAAGAAGGAGAGAGCAAGAGCCTATATTGCCTGGTCTCCCGACTCAAAAAATTTTGCATTTATCAGAACCGACAACTCCAAGGTAAAAGAACTTTGGGTTGTTAATGTTCTGGCAGAACCCCGTCCGAAACTGGAAACATACAAGTATCCGATGCCGGGAGAAAAGGAATCTCCTGTAGAACACCTGTATTTGTTCAACATGGATAGCAAAACATACAAGGAGGTAAAGAGTGCAAGGTTCAAAGATCAGGATCTCAGGATAGGCATTGCCCCTGTGTTGCAAAAAGATATTAATGACGATTATAATCACAATATCTGGCTTGGAAATCCGGAGAGGTTCTATGTTTCAAGGATAAGCAGAGATTTAAAGAAAGTTGATGTCTGTGTGGTAAATCTTGCTTCAGACTCCCTAAAGACACTTGTAGAGGAGAGAATGAATACATATGTAGAATCCAGACCTCTGAAACTTATAAATGGCGGTAAGGAGTTTATCGAGTGGTCAGAAAGAAGCGGATGGGCACACCTTTATCTCTATGACGAAAACGGCAATCTAAAGAATCCCATTACCTCAGGAGAGTATCATGTAGAAGATGTAATTGCGGTAGATCCTGTTCAGAGAGTTGTCTATTTTACAGCAAACGGAAAAGAGTCCGGAGAGAATCCGTACTACACCCATCAATACAGGGTTAATCTGGACGGCAGTAACCTCAAACTCCTGAATGCAGGCGATTTCAACCATGAGTCTGTAAGCTCAGACAACGGAAAATATTTTGTAGATAACTACTCAAGGGTAGATACTGAACCAAAATCGGCAATCTACGATAACACAGGGCGCAAAATTCTTGACCTGGAAAAGACAGATCTTAGCAGACTTTTTGCAGCAGGGTATAAGTTTCCTGAGAGGTTTACAGTTAAGGCCGGAGACGGGATAACAGATCTATATGGTGTAATGTATAAACCATTTGATTTTGATTCCACTAAACTCTACCCAATAATCGAGTATGTCTATCCGGGACCTCAGACAGAGGCTGTAAATATGTCATGGACAAAGAGTATGGACAGAATAGACCGTCTTGCTCAGTTTGGTTATATTGTCATAACCGTCGGCAACCGTGGGGGACATCCGTCACGCTCTAAATGGTATCACAACTACGGATATGGCAACCTGAGAGACTATGGTCTGGAAGATAAGAAAATTGCAATCGAACAACTGGCTGCAAAATATTCCTTCATTAATATCCATAAGGTAGGCATACATGGCCATTCCGGCGGAGGATTTATGTCCACAGCAGCCATCCTTGTATATCCCGATTTCTTTAAGGTAGCAGTATCTTCTGCCGGCAATCATGAAAATAACATCTATAACAGATGGTGGAGTGAGCAGCACCAGGGAGTTCTGGAATCTGTTACAGAAAAAGGTGATACTACCTTCAAGTACAGCATAGACAAAAACTCTGAGATCGCCAAAAATCTGAAAGGTCATCTATTACTGACTTGTGGCGACATTGACAACAATGTTCACCCTGGCAATACATTTCGTATGGTAAACGCACTTATACGGGCAAACAAGAGATTTGATATGCTCATACTACCAGGGCAAAGACATAGCTTCGGAGATATGACAGAGTACTTCTTCTGGAGATCTAGCGATTACTTTAACCGGTACCTGATTGGAGATTACAGAGATGAAACAGAGATACCCCAGATGAATAACAACTAGTGATCTTTTATCTATATTACACTCTTTTATAAACAAGGTGAAGTTATAACGCGTTCTTTTTCTGTTTATTGTTAATTCAGGCCTACTTATAGTATAGAATATTCAATTTTCTTTTAGATTTGCTGGCTCATAAAATGAATAAACAATGAAACTAAGAAAATTCTCACTATTTCTGTTAGCCAACCTGATTGCTCTAAGCCTAATGGCAGAGGGTTATCAAATAAATTCACAAAGCGCCCGCCAGATAGGAATGGGCCATTTGGGTACAGCCCTCAAACTCGGAGGGGAGAGTATGCTCTTCAATCCGGCGGGCCTTTCATATATGAACGGCAAAATGGATTTCTCACTTGGAATGACCGCAATTTTCTCTAAAGTAAAATATACAAATGTTGCGGGAGACTATACTGCAAAAACCGACAATCCCATGGGTACCCCAATCTTCGGATATGCCGGTTTTAAATTATCAGAAAAATTATTTGCAGGTGTGAGCATCACAAATCCCGCCGGAAACAGCCTTTACTGGCCGGACAACTGGAAAGGTTCTCAGTTGGCTCAGGATATCTCCTTAAAAGCATTTTCCGTACAACCTACAATTTCATATAAGTTCAGCGAGAAGTTCAGCATTGGAGCCGGTCTAATGATTGACTTTGGTGATTTTGAAATGAATAAGGGACTTATGCCGGTTGGTGCACTGGCAGCGTATTTAGCACATCCCTATATGCCAGCCACTTACAAAGAAGTAATTACAAACACCCTCGAAATATCTCCTGCATCGCTGAATCTTCAGGGCAACGCTAAACCTGAAGTGGGATTTAATGTCGGAATTCTTTACAGTCCGAATGATGCATTGAGTTTTGGACTCTCTTACCGTTCAAAGGTTATGATGAAAGTAAAAGATGGCAAGAGTGCAATAAATTACGGAACCAGTGAGCTGGATGCACTGTTCAGTTATCTCAGCAATAGCAGTTATCCTGCCACTTATAGCCCTTCAATAGCCGGCGCAGTTGCTTTGGGTGGACAAAAGTTCACTGCAGAACTCCCAATCCCATCTAATTTGAACTTTGGTGCTGCATACAAGTTAAACAAAAAACTGCTATTATCTGCCGAGTTGCAATATGTTGGCTGGAAAGCTTACGATACATTGGTCTTCAAATTTACCACCATGACCTCAAAATCACCTAAGAATTTTGAAAATTCAATGATTTACAGAATTGGCGGTGAATATAAAGCCTGTGAAAAAATGACTGTAAGGATAGGCTTTATCTACGATACAACTCCTGTTGACAAAATGCTTTATAGTGCTGAAACTCCTGGAGCAAACAAATTCAGCTTGACATGCGGCTTCACATACAGTCCGGTTAAGAATCTTGCTATCGATTTCGGGTTCCAGTACCTGAACGGTGCAAAGATCCATGGCTCATCACCACAGGCTGCTCCTTTGACTGCTTTTGAGGGAGACTATAAAACCAGCGCT
>JBDKRJ010000029.1:0-9052 GCA_039683455.1 Rikenellaceae bacterium
ATTACATTTGCATCCATATACGGCTGTAAATGGTGTGGTAAAACGATGACAGCTACACAGATGGCCAAAAGTATTCTATCTATGCAAGATCCTGATAAATCTTCTGCATTAATGGCTACGGCGGATACCAAACCGTCAATTCTGCTTAAAGGTGACAATCCCCGACTTATTGATGAGTGGCAGATGGCACCAATATTATGGGATGCTGTACGATTTGAGGTAGATCGCCGTCAAGCAGTCGGACAATTTATTTTGACAGGATCGGCTGTGCCTAAAGACAA
This sequence comes from Rikenellaceae bacterium, assembly GCA_039683455.1. Lineage (GTDB taxonomy): Bacteria > Bacteroidota > Bacteroidia > Bacteroidales > UBA932 > Bact-08. Next base: position 282 of record JBDKRJ010000029.1, read on the forward strand.
TGCTACGGCGCATACAGGCACTGGCAGAATTTCTCGTCTGCTGATGAGTCCAATGAGTTTGTATGAATCAAAAGAATCAAATGGAGAGGTGTCGTTAAAGGCGCTCTTTGACGGGGAGCAAGACATTTCAGCCGCATCACTCCTGACTATTGAGCAAATAGCTTATGCAATCTGCCGGGGAGGATGGCATGCATCCATTACTCTTCCGAAAGAAGATGCGTTCCAAATGTCAAGGGATTATGTGGATGCTATTATCAATCAAGATATATCGAGGGTGGATGACGTTGAGAAGAATCCGGACTCAAAATTTTCGCCTTTTGAAATATCATGTCCTTCCTTGGCTGTCACTTTTTCGATAATGGCATCAATATTTTTTGTCAGACCCTTACGCATGAGGGAATTCAACACAAACACATAGCAGATTTTGATTACAAATTTGGAATTCAATTCCAATATTGTAAATTTGTATCATGATACAAAGAACAGCAGAATCAGAACTTAAATCTTTAGCCGTTAACTATAAGGCGGTGGCGGTTGTTGGCCCGAGGCAATCCGGAAAAACGACTTTGGTTAAATTGGTGTTTGCAGATAAGCCTTATGTTAATCTTGAGAATCCGGATACGCGTATCTTTGCTACGGAAGATCCCAGGGGTTTCTTGTCAAACTATCCGGATGGTGCAATTCTTGACGAAGCTCAACGTGTGCCTTCGCTATTTTCTTATCTACAGCAGATCCTCGACGAATCTTCTTCAAATGGGTTATTTATCATAACAGGTTCCAATAATTTTCTTTTACAGGAAAATATATCTCAAAGTCTTGCCGGAAGGATTGGTTATTTGAATCTGATGCCGTTGTCTCTTGAGGAGATTAACGATACCAATCTGAAACCTGACACATTAATGTTTAAGGGTGGTTATCCTGCAATATATAATCAGTCTATTGATGTTTCTAAGTGGTATGCAAACTACATTAGAACTTATGTGGAGAGAGATGTGAGGTTGCTTAAAAATATTAGTGATTTAGCCACTTTTGAACGATTCCTCAGGTTGTGTGCGGGTAGGATTGGTCAGTTGCTGAACATGAGCAACCTTGCAATAGAAACGGGTGTAGATGTCAAAACAATTAGTTCGTGGATCAGTGTATTGGAAACCAGCTTCTTAGTTTTCCGGTTACAACCGTATCATGAAAACTTTAATAAACGAATCGTTAAGATGCCCAAATTGTATTTTTATGATACCGGGCTGGCAATGGCGTTGCTTGGTTTTGAAAATGAGAGGCATTTGGAAATGCATCCATTTAGGGGCAAAATTTTTGAGAACTTGATTATTGTGGAGTTTTTAAAAAAAAGATTCAATGCCGGCAAAACCAATAATCTGTTTTTCTGGCGTGACAATATTGGTAATGAGGTAGATCTGCTCCTTGTAGATGGAGCAGCTAAAATTCCGGTTGAAATAAAATCGGGTCAGACTATTACAAACGACTATTTTAAAGGAATTCTTTACTGGAATAAAATGACACAGACCCCGGGTGGATATGTTGTATACGGAGGAGAATCTACACAAAAAAGAGGAAACGGCATCACCGTTTTACCATACAACCTAACCACTATACTATGATGCTGTTTCCTGATGTAACTGAAAACATTTGGGAATCTATAAACAGGTCGAAAAAGTCCAATGAATTCCAATATTTTTGGGGAAGCTTACACAAATTTTCGAGGAAATACCTGCAATATTTTAGAGTATAGACGAAAATATTTATATTTGTGCAAATATTTATGTCATGGACGAAAGAATTTCAATATTAAAGAGATTCAACTATTGGGAGGCGAATTCAATTGATTTAGGCTATAGGCGTAGTGATTATACGGATAAAATCACAGATTATGTGGGAAACCGTCTCATCAAGGTACTTGTCGGTCAGCGTCGTTCGGGGAAAAGCTACATTTTGCGGCAGGTTGCCCGTCAATTGATTGACAACGGAGTTAAGCCGGAAAACACGCTGCTAATCAACAAGGAGTTTATTGATCTTGATTTTTTGAAAACTTACAAAGATTTGGACGAATTGATAAAGGCCTATCAACTGGAGTTGAAGCCTTCAGGCAAGGTCTATATTTTCATTGATGAAATCCAGATAATTGAAGGTTGGGAAAAAGTAGTCAATTCCTATTCACAGGATTATTCCGGAGATTATGAATTATTCATTAGCGGTTCTAACTCCAGGATGCTTTCCGGAGAATTGGCAACATTACTGTCCGGCAGGTACGTTTCTTTTGAAGTGTTTCCTTTCAGTTATTCGGAATATTTGGGTGTTACCAGCAAGAAGAAAGGTAGGGCAAGTTACCTCGATTATATGGGAAGTGGCGGACTTCCTGAACTCTTTGTCCTTGACAAACCTGAATTGAGACGCAACTATGTGTCAGCCATCAAGGATACTGTTCTGTTGCGGGATATCATTCAACGCCACAACATACGCGATGCCGTATTGCTTGCAGATATTTTTACATATTTGGTAAACAATGCCTCCAATCTTGTTTCGATTACGAATATTGTCAACTATTTCAAGAATTTAGGGCGTAAGACAAGTTATGATGCTGTATCGACCTACATTGGCTATATTGAGGACACATTCCTCATTCATCGATGTGATCGTTTTGATATAAAGGGAAAAGACATCCTGTCGGGTAATGTAAAATATTATGTTAACGATTTGGCATATAAAAATTTTCTCTATTCCGGTTTTGGTTATGGGTCTGGATATCTTGCCGAAAACCTCGTTTATCTGGAATTGAAGCGTGCCGGATTTGACGTGTATGTTGGTAGTATGCGCAATAAAGAGGTGGATTTTGTTGCTAAAAAGGCTGACCGGACTATTTATCTGCAAAGTTCCTATATGCTTATTGATGACGCTACCGTGAAGCGAGAATATGCGCCGTTAAAAGCCATTGATGATAATTATGAGAAGGTTGTGGTATCGCTCGATGATATTACCATGCCGGTAAATGAAGGTATCAGACATATCCAAGCATGGAATCTAGATGTGGTTTTAAACACATAACCTTGCCAAGGTTTTTCGCAATTACTAATAAATTAATCCAAAAAGCCAGATCGGAATCTTATTGCCGTAGCCTGCTTCAATTCCATCCATCGCTATATAACTATTTGGTATGTCTTTTATTTGTTTGAATGTTTTGCTTTTTCCTCCTATTTCAAATGTATATTTCTGGTCAATAACAAAATCTCCGTTTTTGCTGGTGTTAATATTTTTATTGTAAGATAATTGATTTACAAAAAAAGTTTCTCTTATGGTTCCCTCGTTTACTGCGCCTTGAGATAAGGCATGTAGAAGATTTGTATTATCAAGGTAAATTTTTTCCGGTTTGTTCATTAGCCCCATTCCCTTACCGGAGGCACTGAGAAGATTTATTAAGGCTGCTTTATGAAGATAATGTAAATATCTGATTGCTTGTGCTCTGTTTATTTCGATGTCATTACTCAGAGAACTTATGTTGGGAGTAAAGGGAACCAGTGAAGATATAATCATCAGCATTTTTTTGATTTTAATTATGGAGCTATATTCAATATTCTCTGCAGCCGGAAGATCGTTGTCCAATATTGTATTAACAACATTTTGAATACGGACGGGGTAGTTTTTATTTGTAAATTTCTAATATTGAGGAGCCTGTAAATACAATTTTCAATTTAGGAAAACTGTCATATATGTTTTTAATTTCAATAGACCAGTTAGAATATCTGTGGACCTCGTCTAAAAAAAGGTGCTCTCCTCCAAAATTATAAAACTCTTCTGCCAAACTGAATAAGCTGTTTTTGGAGAACCATAATATAGCATTTTGTTCTTTTCGCAGTTCGTTTTTGCATATTATTTGTACATTTTAAGGAACACTTTCATAAGCCGACCTAGCCAATTTTTTTCTCTTTTCACTATTTCACTTCTCACTTTCACTCCTCACTCTTCACTTTTTCACTCTTAACAAAAAAACGAGATCCCTCATAAAAATGTATGGAAGTATTGAAGATACACTCATAAATATGTACTTTTGCATCGGTTAATCGCCAATAAAAATGTGATAAAGTCCTATATGGAGCTCGCCAGGTTGGCAAAACGTACATCTTGAAAGCGTTTGGCAGGAATGAATACGGCAACCTTATCTATGTAAACTGTTATAAAAACGAGACTATAAATACGCTATTCGACAAAGATAAAGATGTTCATCGCATCGTTCTTGGTTTGTCGGCATATTCCAATCAAACAATAATCGCAGGAAAAACATAGTTTGGTAAAAATGCTTCAAGATTACGACAAGGAGCTGATAGATACCTTTGGCGACACCTTCACCGGGATGCTTAGACAATACTATTTTGTAGGAGGTATGCCCGAAGTCGTTCAATTGTTTGCGGAAAGTAAGGATGTGGTTGGTGTAAGAAGGATACAGTATGAACTATTGAAGGCATATGATACGGACATAGCGAAACATGCGGGTCGTGAAACACAACGCATTCGCATGGTGTGGAATTCAATACCCTCACAACTTGCACGTGAAAACAAAAAATTCATATATGGGGCTGTACGAAAAGGAGCCCGTGCCAATGACTTTGAGGTCGCCATTCAATGGCTGATCGATGCAGGATTGGTATATAAGGTAGAGCGAACACGAGATGTTAAAGTGCCGCTGAAGTTTTATGCAGACATTAACGCTTTTAAACTTTTTGTGCTTGACGTTGGTTTGCTTGGAGCAATGTCTAATACGCCTGCAGACCAGATTCTTATTGGTGACAATGTGTTTGGTGAATATAAAGGGGCATTCACGGAAAATCTTGTTTTGCAGCAACTTAAAACACTTCCGGAATTACCGGTATTGAGATAATCAACAATTATTTTGGTGGTATCGGAGTAAACGGAGCCAGTCCTTTTGACCGATATAATCACATATCCGGGATTCACATTTTTGTCCCAAATGAAGATAGATTCTCTATTATTGGGGATACTAATATGTCAATGTGATTTCGTTGGCTTCGCTTGGAAAATAGACAAAAACAATCCTCGCCGATATCAAAGGCCTATACCGTGGCAAAATCAGCGAATTGACATAATGGAGTCTATAATATAATGTAACAGCCCCTCATTTAATCACTTAACCATTTATATATGACGAAAATGCATTATTGCTGATTTAAAAGTGCTGCTAAAAGTTCATTTAGACTGTCAAACTTGCATTTTTCAACTTCTGTAGAATATACTGGCGAATATCCTCTTTTGATACTTTATATTTCGATTCCAGTTGTTCAAAATTTTCGTCCGTCATAAATCTATCGGACAGTAGCAGCATTACGAGATTTTTTGTATTTATCTTATGTTGGGAGTATCTTCTTGCTGCCTCAATACCTTTTGAGATATCATACCCCTCCTTGAGTATAGAATAAATATCGTAGTAATCCCTCATCTTCATCCTGCGAAGCATTACTTCCATTTTCATTGCCATAATTGAATAAACATCTGCGAGGCGGATATTACCCAAATAAGGGATAGGATCCGAAACTGGGCAGTAGTTATCGCTCACATAAAATGAAATCTTGACGCCTGCCACAAAAAATTCCACCTGGTCGAAACCTAGCATATTGAAGTTCTCAATTTCACCAATCTTCTCTTTCAGCTCTTTTTCAATGGCGGTCCAATCGACTTCGGGTTTCTCTGTTTTTGACTGACGCCACATCATAAAATCCAAATCCTCGCTCTTGCGGTGTCCTATTTGCATGGCAAGAGCAGTCCCACCGGCGAGAATATATGGTTTGATACTCTCCATCTCAGCCACCTTTTCAATAATGGCATCAATATTTTCTGTCAATCCTTTACGCATAGGTAAGTTGTTGCTTAATGTGTTCTCGTTCAAGTCGTCTTAGATATTGTTCGGGTTGTTTTATATCAAAATAGTAGAGTGCAATCATGACATTCAGGTTGAAAAGATAGTCACCTTGAACTGCTAATTTCTCTTTCCATATCTTTCGTACATAATCTCTTTGATAAAGCTCAAAAAGTTTAGCTATATCTTTTAAATCCAAATAGATAAATACTCTCTCTATTATCTCTTCATCGGAAATATCATGTACCTTGACATTGGTATAAGACCAGAAAGCGTTGGCTTTGAGCAGTTGCTCTGCCAGCGCATCTTTTTGTTGTTGCTTATAGCTGTTGACAGAGGCTTCAACCTGCATTATCAGAAGTTTTCCTTCGGGCAGATTGAAGTAAGACTCCAATTTCAGAGCCATCTGCATCGATAATTCCCGTTGCCCGGCAATGATATAGCTGAGCAACTGACGAGGAACGCCAATGGATCTGGCAATATCCGATTGCTTGTGGCCAGTTTTTTTCACAAGACTGTCAATGTATTGTCCAATATTTTCCATACCACAAAGATAGTAATTTGTTAACATTTTTGTTCACATTTACTATAAATTTGAATGTCTGGATATGAATTTCTATATAGACCAGATAGTGTAAAAAAGTAGGAGAGCCCAACACCACCTTGTTAAATACGCTGATGACCTGTATTTCACGTAACACCGTTTGTATGAAACGGCATTTTTGCGATGTATCGCTTGCCATAGCGGTTTCTTATTTGAGTCGCTGGTTTATCACGACTTAAAAATGTATGCACAGGCCAACGATGCCGACGTTTTTCATTACCGCGATTCTACGGGTTTGGAAATTGATGCCATCTTCAGTAAAGTGGCGGTGCATGGGCTGCATTTGAAGTAAAACTCGGTGTTGGGATGCATGATGAAGCGGCAAGAAACTTATTAAGACTTAATAGTGTAATTGATATAACAAAATCTTCAAAACCAGCCTCTTTAAACATTATTACCGGTACCGGAATGAGTTACACGCGACCTGACGGAGTCAATGTGATTTCGTTGGCTTCGCTTGGAAAATAGATACGACCGTTTCAGCTGCCAAATTTCCGGATTTGTTACGTCGTGAGGCAAAATATCCGGCTATTGAGAATTTTACTTTTGAGTTACTGGTTTCCAGTTGTTGGGGAGTGTAAATGGTCGGACAGCGAAATAAACGAAGAAAATTTGAACTCTTTGTCCTTGACAAACCGGAATTGAAACGCAACTATGTGTCAGCCATCAAGGATACGGTTCTGTTGCGGGATATCTTCAGCGTCATAGTATAGGCAACCCTTCGGGCGGTGTAGATGACAGAAATTTCTGTGAAAATTCGCCAACTGGCGGAATGAAAATCGGCCAACTGGCGGAATGAAAACACGCCAACTTGCCAAATGAATGAATAAATACTTATATTTGCTTGTACGTTTAGATGATTGTAATTTATGAAAAATTATAAGAAGAGAATAGCAGACAGGCTGTTAAAGGAGAAGCTTGAAATTATGGGGGCTGTATTGATTGAGGGGCCTAAATGGTGCGGTAAGACTACAACAGCTGAGCAAATTGCCGGGTCTGTCTTATATGTTGATGAGCCTTCAAAAAAAGAGCAGAATAAGAGAATTGCCAGGCTAAATCCTAAACTGTTGCTTAAGGGTACGACTCCAAGGTTATTGGATGAATGGCAAGAGGCCCCGGAATTGTGGGATGCAGTGAGGTTTGAGGTAGATCATCGGGATGACGGGTTGGGACAATTTATCCTTACTGGTTCGGCAGTTCCTCTTGATAAAGAGGGTAGGTATAAGATTAGTCATTCCGGAACAGGACGCTTTGGCTGGCTGATAATGAGGCCTATGTCGCTGTTTGAGTCAGGAGAGTCAAATGGTACTGTAAGCCTGAACGATGATTTGTTTAAAAGCAATCTTGACCTGGCTTCCGTAAACAATCTTAGCTTAGAAGATATTGCTAAATGTATTTGTAGAGGAGGATGGCCCAGGGCTACAATGATTGATTCTGATAATGCCCTTAAAATTGCCGGAGAGTATATTACAGCTATAGCAAATATTGATATTTCCAGAGTGGACAATGTAAAGCGGGATCCTGAATTCACAAAAAGACTGATGAGGTCTTATGCAAGGAATCAAGGGACCCAGTCTTCTATGGCTACAATATATTCAGATATAGTTGTGCATGACACTGAATCACTTAGATTAGACACTGTTACATCATATGTAAACGCACTAAAAAAACTATATGTTATTGAAGATATGCTTGCCTGGAACCCCAACCTACGTTCAAAAACAGCCATCCGCACATCAGATACCCGTTACTTTGTTGATCCTTCCATTGCAACTGCTTCGTTAGGACTGGGTCCGCAAGATCTGATCAACGACATCAAGACTATGGGGCTGATATTTGAAACTCTTGTAATAAGAGATTTAAGAGTTTATGCAGAGGCTAACAACGGTGTGCTGTATCACTACAGGGATAAATCGGGTTTGGAGTGCGATGCAGTTATCTGCTTGAAGAATGGATCGTATGGTTTGATTGAGATAAAAATTGGAGGAGAGGATGAGATTTCTAATGGAGTCATAACATTGAAAGAGCTTAGTAAAAAGATAGATGTTGATAAAATGAAAGCGCCATCTTTCATGGCTGTTGTAACGGCTGTTGGAGATTATGCATACAGAGGCGAAGACGGAGTATATGTAGTACCTGTCGGATGTCTTAAAGATTAACAAAAAACCTTGCCATTTCTAAAAGTTGCATTACATTTGCATCCATATACGGCTGTAAATGGTGTGGTAAAACGATGACAGCTACACAGATGGCCAAAAGTATTCTATCTATGCAAGATCCTGATAAATC
>JBDKRJ010000030.1:0-41352 GCA_039683455.1 Rikenellaceae bacterium
AAGTTCCAATCAGCTGAATGAGAGGTTCCATATCCTTACCCCTTCGGTTGTAGTACTGAAGATTTTTGGTCAAATTGTATGCAGCACCCTCAATGAATTTTCTAGCGATAATCAGTCTCTTATTTAAGTTCTGATAATGAGAAACCTGGCAAAGAAGGACTTTGCCGGCCAAGAGAAAATCCTTTGGCATAAACGAGCCGGTATAGTTCTCATAATAGTCGAAAAAATGAACTTCAATGTCATTCTTCCCAAGAAAATTAAACAGAGAACTGTTTGCCTTCAGCGAACCAAAAACGAAGAAGTCACTTACACCCTCAACCGGAATATATCGAGGTTGCCCGCTGCTCTCATTTCCATCTTCATCCGTCAGTATCGGCAGAAACTTAAGTGTATTGTCTTTCCGAGTCAATTCTCCCGGGTTAAAAAGGTAATATGTCCTTTTCATGATATATCCTCCTCAGTTGAATAGCAAAAATCAAAATAACTACAAGATTTACAGATTTTTGAAAAGATTTTTGGTGGACAAATATCACTTGATACTATCTCTTCGATTTGTTTTTCCATCTCAATCAGTTTTTCTCTATCATCATCTGTCAAAACAACTTTATTTCGTTGTTTTAATGTTGGATATTCCAAAATGCCTGTAACATTTTCGATGCCATGCCGTTCAAGTACCAATATGTAATATTTTAACTGCCACTCATGGGCTACCTCAATTTTATCCGATTTCTTGATCTCATGTACAACCCGGGTTATGGGATCATAAAAATCGATTTTAATCCCACCGATCTCAATCTCCTGATACTTCTCCGACCTTTGTGGATAGGAGGTCTCATGGATAAGCTTACCCTCATAAACAGTATCGGAAGTATGTTCCATGGTAATTCCATTCGCAAATAACCAGAGCTTGCGGCGGCAAATGTAGAAGTAGTTGAAATGAGTGGCTGTGATTAACATAAGTAAAGGAGTATGCTTTAAAATAAATTGATCTATAAAAAATTTTCATCTGTGTCTTTTGACATCAAAGGATCTTCCTCTTCATTTATTTGTAATCCTAATTCTTTTGTATATTTTCGTTTAATAACGAAATATATTGTTTGAATTAACTCCGTATCATTTTTAGATTCAAAGACATAGATTCTTCTTTCAATAACGCCTTTATTAATAAACCAAGCAAAGCGTTTTTTAGAAATTTGTACTTTTAATGATTCTGCTTTTATAAATTCATATTCATTGAGAAAATCTTTAAATTGAGACTCATTTCGAATAGGCAAAACCTTTATTCCATCAAATTGTTTATAAAAATCTTCTTCTGATTTAGGCGAATAAAGAAAAGGAGATAGATTTTTAATCAATTCGTTTAAAGCTTGATAAATAAAGTCATATTCTTCTTTATCCTTTTCGTTCCATGTTGGATAAACATAGTCAATAGCTTTCTGTAACTCTTTTTCTTGAATGCCTTCTGTAAACCAACTCAAAACTTCTAATGTCCTGTCAATAACTTCTTGATTTGGATAAATGTACGAATCGATCTTATTTCTCTCTTTAAAAACAATACAAGGACAAATCCCTTTTTCTCGTTTTCTATTAACACGACCAAATCGTTGTATCAAAGCATCAATAGGGGCTATTTCAGTATAAATTACATCGTAATCTATATCTAAACTGACTTCAATTGCCTGAGTTCCAACCAATAATTGAACATCATCACTTTTTAAATCTCTTTCTTTATTATTGCGGTCAAAAGCATTAAAATTACTATGTAGTAATACCTTATTACTCGATTTTAAATTGTTGTAAACCTGTTGAGATTGCTCGACTGAGTTACAGACGACCAAAACTTTTTTTTGATTATTCAAATCATTTTGGATTAGTAAAAGATTGTCTGACAATAAACCATCTTGCAAAACAATCTTATGCCGGTTGAACTTTTCATACAGTTCGTCTTTTGCTGAAATCTCAGAATAATCTCCAATTACTTTTTGTAGTTCTTCTTTTAGAAATCGAGGAAGGGTTGCTGTCATAATAAATACTTTTACTTGAAGATGCTTTGTGACAAATTCAAGTAGCACAATGATTTGTGCGAATATATCTGGCCTATAAGAATGTATCTCATCAAATATGAAATAACCGCCAATCCATTCAAAGATACCTTTTTCAAAACCCTTAAGCCCAAAAATATTTTTGAGCAATTGAAACGGTGTCACTACCTTGATAGGGGTCACAATAGTTCTGTAATCTTCTTTTAGTTTATGTGTTAAGTATTGTCTTTTTTCTTGTGAAATAGTTGGATTTTCTCTCTCTACTAAACTTTCCAAATATTCTGCCAATTTCCCGTGAAGCAAACCAACTTTTTCTTTCTTTCCAATGTCTTTACTAAGTCTTTCATACATTGCGTTGATTGATGCTGTAAAAGGCAAAATATAAAAAACCCGACCTTGTCCAAATAGCTGTATTTGTTTTTGCAACCAAAGGAAAGAGGTTTCCGTTTTTCCTGAACCGGTAGGTGCGGTTAATATTACATTTCCTTTTTTTGTGGCGGCTTCTATTTGATGAGGATAAAAGTCAAGTCCTCTTTTTTGAAATTCAATTCTTTTCTCAGAGAGAAAATTAAAATCTGCATTATCTAATAATTCAATTTTTGAAATAAATGCAGAAGATAGATGATCGCATTGTTTAAATCCACCTATCATTAAAAGTAGATTAAAATAATTTTCCTGATTTAATTTTATTGGATTTCGCTTGTAATCCAATATAAATTTTCTAGATAATTCCGGCTGGATCTTATTTATTTTAAGATTATATTCATTTAATAGGAGCCCAATATAATTAGTATTTATATACTGTTTAAACTCTCTTTCAAAAGAGAGTTTACTGTCTTCTTCTAATTCTAAAAGGAAATCATTTCCATCGGTTTGTTTGTATGAGTGTTCAATAAGGCTAAAAAGTTCGTTATAGTTTTTATGATGGCCGGCTACTACTAACTTAATTATTTCTTTGTCTGGATCATCTATTGATAATCCGTCAATAAACGGGATCGAATATAATTCGTGACGTTGTTTCATCCATGTGTGACGTTCTCCACGGAGCATCTTTTGAAATTCGGAATGAGATTTTCCTAAATCGTGACAAACAACACATAAATATAGCAAATGCCAGAAATGTTCTGTATCTATAATAGGTAAATTAGGAAAACCTTTTTTGAGATTTTCTAAAACTATTAATCCATCTTGGATATGTTGCTTTAAAGAAACTGGAGGTTCTGACTTTGCCAGAACCTCCGTCCTATTTATATCATTCATAATATGAACTAAAATCAAGTTCGTGAAAATAAATATGAATTTCTTTCCCTTTTGAGGAATAATCAACGCAAGCCGATAAGTGAGTATCTACATCTGCCGAATTATAACTAATAACAGAATATGCTTCTGTACCTATATTTTTGCGAGGGATAGAGTCTGAAAAATACTTTGGTAAAGGTTGAACAAGGCCTGGTAAAAAATTACCAACAAAAGGAACTATTTGACCTTTAATTTTATTCGCATTTTGTATTTCTTGTAAATTATCCACTTGTTTTATGCTATTAACAGTAGCTAAATCGGAAGATCTGCCTAATAATAAAGAATAAATTGGCGAACGAAAATAATCTACTAATCTTTCATCTTGTAAATAGAGAATTAAACGGTTATTAAAAAGAAACTCACGATTTATGACATTTGATTTCGTCACATTCTTGGGATACCCATTTTCGTGAGCCGCTATTTGATAAATCGTTTCTAAATCTATCTGTTTAGCATCGAATTCAAAATAATAACCAATTTTTAGCTTGTAATGTTTTATGTATTGTCCGGATGCAGCATTGATTAACCCCAAAACTGTACTAATAGGTGGAACCTCAAGCGTCGGCTGAAATCCTGAAATTAAATTAGGATATTTAAAACTTGAAGTCCACGAACTTATGTCAATTTTGTAAACTTTCATGCTACAATTGGTTTTTCAGTTGTTCTGTGTATTGATCTATTGCTTCGTTGATTGTTACAACTTTTACATTGGAAAATTCTGTTTCCAATGCTTTTAATCCACTTGCTTTTTCATCTAAGAAACCACTCCTGCGACCAATAAACACTGTGCCTTGAAAATTAGCTTTATAGTCTTTCAATACTTCTTTTAATGCTTCTATATTCAAGTCTACTGTATCATTATCTTTTCCAGTAGCAGAAACAATATGTGAAAATGGATGATTCCCACTATTTAGTGTTGCTATAACAATAAACTTAGGTGTAACATCACCCATATTATTTGTTTGCATAGCTCCTCCTGAAATATTTTTCAATGCAAGGATTGTTTCTATTGCTCTTTGTTGGCGAACTATTTTTCCTAAGCGAACTAATTTATAAGGATTACCATTTTTATCTTTCAAAAACTTATCTTCTATTTCTGTCGCACCTTTTCCCAAAGCATCATTTTTCAAAGCATCCGTCAGATTCTTAAATCCTGTTTTATTATAGGTAGCAAAAGTTCCGGCTTGTTCTAAATCCAAACTAAACATCCCCTTCATTATGGCACTGTATTCTTGTTTTCCATAAGGTACGGAATCACCATCTTGGCGAGCCATACTTGACCAGTTTTCAACAGGACGGACAGAACCTACAGAAACGAGAACGGAGTTTTTAAGAGGAGATACACGAGTTACTGTGACATTTTCTTTTTTTACATTTCCTCTTTCATCGGTAACCTCTTCTGTCGCAGCTTTCATATATCCAAATATGTCGTCATCTTCATACTCAATTGGATTAGCTGCTGTAAAAGCAATTTTGCTATCTCTAGTAATTGGTGATAAATTCCAGTTAAATGTTTTTTGTAAGGTATCTCTCCACCAATAACGCCAAGCTTGTCCAGAAACATATACATAACATTTACCGTCTTTGTATATTCTTTTTGTTCCTACTGCATTATCAAAATTACTTTGTGTGTTTTTCCCTGCATTATTCAATGCAACCACATCTACATCAATAAGGATGAATCCTTGCGCTTTTAAATTGTTCATATTCAGGTTATTTTAAATTAATTTTCTAGTTTTTCTATATCATCAGTATCATTACTTGACAATTCTGCTTCAACCTTAATATTTTTGGCATGAAGTTCTTGATAAATGGCAAAGAGTAAAATATCACGAATATCTCTCCATGAAACATCATCTGGGAAAAGATAATAAACTAACTCTTCCATAGTAATGATTGGATCTTTTGCTCCATTTTTGTAATTTTGGGCAACTACATTTTTTAAAAAGAATCTTCGTAGTTCGTAAGCACTTTTATACCCGTCTAGGGCCTTGATACTCTTCTTTATAGCATCTTCATCCGCATTAGTAAGGAAGAGAGCTAATTCTTTGATTTTGGTTAATGTTTCTTGTTTCATATTTTGTACATATTTTTGATATAATTCGACAATTGTAAAATTGAATGGATGTTTAACACCCCAGTTAACAAATAAGCGTAAAATTGATTTGCCATTAAGCAAATTCTCTAAAACAATATTCCGCCATATTTTATAATCATTAAATTCAACTTGTTCCGTTTTTTCTTTTCTGGTTAATTCGTAATTTAAAGTTGTCATATTATATTTTGCTCCTTTAAATTTGGAGTTAGTATAATGGGACAAAAGAAAAAATTGCCAATCGGATTTTAATTTGAGGTCTTGGCAGGTTGAATAAAATTTAAAAATGGTAGAAGGTAATTTATAAATAACTATTTCTGGACTTGCTCCAAAGTTTGTGAAATGATATAAGGTCAAGGACAACTCTTTCGTTTTATCTATGACTGTTTCGATTTGATTTGTGAATAAATCATCTACAAAATGAAATAAGGCGTTTGATGGAATACCAAATTCCGACTTAAGAACACCTTCTGATGTTAAAGTAGCAATATTGGCAATGTTACTGTCACAATTCTTTTTTACAAAAAAATCATTAACTTCCATTTGATTACTCTGAATAATAGCAATCCGCCCTCCTATAAAAATTGATCCGAAAGGAACGAAGAACATTCTTATAATCATTTCTTTCGAAAGCATCATACCTAATTGAAAGTTATGATGGAAGTTTACAAAAGTTCCAGAACCAGACATTAACGAATTATCTCTTCCGGCTTTAAACAGCTTTGTCTTTCGACCTGTTATTCGGCAATATCCTTCTTCATATACAGCAGTCTCATTTATTAAAGACGAGAAATATTTTATTGTTTCTTTAATTTTCACATCTCCTTTAAATGCAGGCTGAGTTATAGCTGAATTTAAAAAGAAAGGATTGATTTTCCCCTCCCATCTATTTACATAGATTTTCGCCATGTATTCAATCAAACCAAGAATATCTTTTTCCGGCTGTTTCTCCGAAAGATATTTAATTACATATCCTCCCACATCGGCAAATGGGTCTCCCGTCGAGCGAGTTAGCCAATCATAATCAATTGTTGTTGTTTCATTCATTATATTTTGTTTTAATTCAAAGCAATAAGATTCAAGATAACTTTTAACACAATCATACCAACCATTACAATCATCAAAATACAATATATATTGATTAGTAAATCCTTGACTTTTCAATTCTCTAACTTTCCATTTTACATTAAAAATAAAGTCTTCTTCGGACAAATAATGTCCGTCTTCTGTACAATAATTACATATCATATGTGCTTAAAATTTTATTTCTTGCAAATATAGATATAAAAATCAATATTGTTATCCAGATTATAAAAACATTAGTGCTAGTTTTTCTAATACTTAGTATGATCTTCTCTTAAATATTATTATCTTTGTAACTGCTTTCTTTGCTCTTTCAATCGAACCATTCTGGAATTGAAATGATTATAAAAAAATTAGCATGAAACTAATTTTATCCATTCCTTACTATTTTTCTGAGGAATGGATTTTTTATTTCTTTTCATTCTTTTAATATCTTGGAATTTCCAGACATTTTTATCTTGCCAATAAGACTTTTCGATTTTTATTATTGTATCTATTTTGTATTTAGGATTTTAATAATGGTTGTTATTTATCTGCCTCCACGCACCCGAATCCTTGGCTTCCCAATCTTCCGAGTCCTCCAAAATACCCTACCTCAATCAGCTCTTTGCTTCCTTCTATCTCAAACTTGAAGTTGAATGCACGGATTTTTGTCACTTGTGCGGTACCGGTTTTTATCTCTACCATCTTGGATTTCGGATTGCCAAGCACTTTTATCTTTGTGACAGGCCAAGCCAGGTCCGGTTCCTTATTGTAAAACGCCCGGTACTTTTCAATTAAATTATTGTGGATAATATTTGAATAGTTTTTATCCTCCGGAGATAAGTGTTTTGACGAGTCCCTCTGCAGATCATATTCATCCACAAAAATCGGAGAGATTGTTCTGAAAATCATTTTCCTTTCAAAAGAGAGGGGTGGCAAACCGGTGACTTGAGAAATTTCAAATGCAACCTGGGATTTCTTATCTCCGACTATTAAACGCCTGTCTTTAAAAAGCCCAAGGATAAATGGTTCGATTGCCTCATCCGGCAAGAAGGAGATTATCAGCGTTATCTTATCTGAAAGTATATTGATCCGGTCATTGTCAACTTTATAGAGTGGAATAATAAGGTTAGAAAATGTAAATAATTTAAAAGGCTTGTCATTTGTTTTATAGCCATTCTCGTGAAGCCATTCAGAGAAAACAGGGTCTCCTTCATTAAGCACCTTGTATATCCAGGAAGAGAGTTCGTACTGATAATTGATAGGTAAGACTGTGCCTCTCTCTTTGGAAATGACTGTTAATAAAAGATCAAATCTCATATTTCTCACTATTTCCTTTCAAAGTTATTACTTATAATTATTAAAAACAATAATTGCGCAGTTAAATTTCAGCAATTTATGTCACTCTAAGGCTCTTTCCCTTACCAGAAAAGAGATTCCCAATAATTTAATTATTACAAAAAAATTGCTACTGAATTTAAGTAGAAAAGCTAAAAATTACTTTGCTGTTTTTCTTACAGATTCCACCAGAAATAATCCGACTGACAACTTTTTAATGATTAAAATGTTTAATTAAAAAAAGAGAATTTTTATGAAAAGATTAGAAAACAAAGTTGCAATTATTACGGGCGCTGCAAGTGGTATGGGCCTCGCTGGTGCACAACTGTTCGCTCAAGAAGGAGCGAAGGTCGTCGCTACAGACGTTGTGTTCAATGTTCTGGAAAAGGAAGTTGCTCAAATCGTTAAAGACGGTGGCGATGTAATCGCTCTGAAGCTGGACGTATCGTCTGAGGAGTCGTGGAAAAACATCATTGACAAAACCATCCAGAAATATGGAAAAATCGACATTCTTGTAAACAACGCAGGCATCCATGTTCCAAAGGGTATTCTTGAAGAAACACTGGATGGCTGGAACAAGCTGATGTCAATAAACTGCACTGGTGTGTGGCTGGGCATGAAGATGGTAATTCCTCACATGCAAAAAAACGGCAAAGGATCGATCATTAACTGCTCGTCAATTGCAGGTATTATTGGCGGCGATGCTGATGGCCATGGAGCGGCATACAGTGCATCAAAAGGAGCGGTACGTTCAATGTCGAAACATGCCGCACAGCATTTTGCAAAGGATAATATCCGAGTCAACTCCGTCCACCCTGGATCGATCTTTACGGGGATGGCAAAGGGTCTTGGTATTCAGTCGCTCGAGGCTATGGCACAGTACGACAACGGCAACACGCCACTACCTCCACACACGGGTGAACCAATGGATATCGCTTACGGATACCTGTATCTGGCATCTGATGAATCGAAGTTCGTTACCGGAGAAGAACTCATAATCGATGGTGGGTGGACAACTCACTAAGAAGTTTTTATTAAAAAAAACGCTAAAGGAATAGACTGCCCCGCTATATGTAAGCATAGGCTCATACCCTCTTATGCGTAAGCGTTCTAAAGTTATAGTTATTCCAGGTAACCCGAAAATATTGGTACAGAACATAATTCATATCAGTAAAGAGTAGTTGATTTTATAACTGAACAACTGAATAAGAAAATTTTGAATGAAGACAAAATTCTGAATTACAGCTTTATTCTATGGGATCGTTATACCGGAAGCAGTAAAAGCTAAATTAAAACTATAATTATCTTTTATGTTCAATTCGCCTTCCTTTTTGTTCATTTCACTAATATTTTCATTTATAGTCCCCTGAAATCGTTTCATTTTTGTGCCAGATAAAGCACTAAAAGATGAAACGATTATTAATTTTACTTCTGGCTTTTCTTACCCAAGTGGTTGCTGAAGCACAAAATCCTGCTGACAGGATCGTTGGTGTTTGGTTGAACGAAGAGCAAACTTCCAAAATAGAAATCTTCAAAGACGGGAATTCTTATTCCGGAAAAATTGTCTGGCTTGCCCAGCCTAATGATCCGGATGGGAAACCTTATCTGGATAAAAAAAATCCAAACCCTGAAAAAAGAAATCAAAAGATACTGGGATTAACCATCATTACCGGGTTAAACTATGCTAATAACAAATGGTCGGGTGGAACAATGTACGGGCCTAAAAGAGGACAATATGCCGATTGTAGTTCAGAGCTTAAAGGAGCTGGTGAACTACAGCTTAAGGTATCAAAAGGGATATTTTCAGCAACGAAAATATGGACAAGAAAATGAAACTAAAAACATTTTTACTGGTTATGATTACAGGTTTTCAGATACCGGTTCTGCATGCACAACACACGTTCGGTTCGTTAAATGCTGTTTGGGATTACGCGCTTTCGAACAATCCCGAAAACACCATTTACCAACTAAAAATTGAACAAGCGGAGCAGGATAAAAAAACCGCTGACAGTCATCTCTACCCGAAAGCAACATTAAACTTTTCAGGACAAAAAAATATGGATATTCCTGAAACGCCTGTCCCTGGCGAATTACTGGGAAAACCTGGTGAAACAGTATTCCTCCAATTCGGACAGAATTACAGTTACAGCGAGGGACTAACGATTAGTAAAACTTTGTTTGATTGGCAGTCGCACTATCAGTCTAAAATTACTAAATTAAATGTTACCCTTAGAAATGCAGAGAAAAGCTATTATGAACAAACTTTAAAAGAACAAATTGGGCAGGTTTATTATGCCGGATTAACAGCAAATGAAGCTGTAAAAATTGGAGACAGAGACCTTGAAGTAGCCGATTCGCTGCTTTTTATTGCTAAAGACCGCTTTGTACAGGGGTTAATTGATGGGTTAACTTTTAATCAGGCAAAAATCAACCGGAACAATGTTTTTGAGAAGCTCGGACAGAGTAAACAATATCAGCGTCAGTGTTTGTGCAATCTTAAACTGTTGCTGGGTTTGGCTCCGGAAGATACCCTGAAACTAACAGAATCAATTCTTACAGGATTTCAATCCGGGGGGGATTCACTGGCTCCGGATCTGAATGAAAAATATACCGAATTGTATCGTTTACAAACGAATATTTCTGACTTTGAGGCCAAAAAGACACGGGCAAAATTTGCTCCTAAAATTGACTTCATCCGTTATTACGGATATGTTCAATACCAACGTGACTTTACAATGTCATTTCAGTCATCTGAATGGAGGGCGAATAACTACCTGGCGTTGTCTATATCGATTCCGCTTTTTACCGGTTTCTCAAATAAATCGCAATACCATGCAGCAAAAATTTCAAGAAGTATTGCTGAGATAAATTATCAGAATGAAATCAGAAAGTCAGCGATCAATGACAGCATCCTTGTGACAAATTGCCTGGTATCCAAAAATCTGGCCATATCGGCAAGTGAAACGTACCAAATATCGCTCAACAGTATCGATTTAGCCGCCCAAAAGTATGCCCAGGGATTAATTGGGCTGGATGAATACCTGAGAGTTTTTGATGACTATTTAACTTTTGAAAATCAATACTTAAGCAGGCTGTCTGATTATTTCATCAATAAAGCAACAATAGAAGCAAGAAAATAACTAAAAAATGAAGCGAATAATTTTAAAATACGGTTTGATAGGCGTAACACTCCTGACGGGTTGTAATAATCAGGATAAAATTCTGCCTCAACGCAAAGATATTGTAGATGTGGTATTTGCCAGCGGAACTATTGTAACTGATAACCATTACTTTGCCACTTCACAATCTGAAGGCTACCTCGTAAAGTCTTTTGTAGATGAAGGCGACACGGTTTGTACTGGTCAGGTTTTATTTCATATCTCTGATGATGCTCAAAAATCACAGCTTGAAAGTGCTGCTGCATCTTATGGTTATGCATTAAATAACTTAAACCAGAATTCTGCTGTACTTGAGCAACTTAATGCCCAACGGATTCAGACAAAAAACAAGCTTGCAACAGATTCGTTGAATTTCTGGAGATACAAAAACCTGATCAAATCTAAAGCTGTCTCTCAGATGGAATATGAAAAGGCAAAGCTGGCTTTTGAAAATTCGGAACAGGAGCTGTTAAGTGTTGAAAACAGAATAAAAGACACCAAAAAGAGCTTGGAACTGGAATTAATAAAAGCCAAAGCGAACCTGACGATTCAACAAAACAGCAGTTCATATTATACGCTGATCAGTAGTGCTGATGGCATTCTTCTTCAGATTTTTAAAACAGATGGAGAACTGATTAAGAAAGGAGAAACAATTGCTGAAATTGGCTCAGGTGATTTTATTGCGAAACTGTTTGTTTCCGAGGGAGACATTAACAAAATTGTAGTTGGTCAAGAAGTTTATATCGAACTCAACACCGAAAAGCAAAAGGCCTATCAAGCAAAACTCACAAAGATTTTCCCGTCCTTCGATTCAAAAGAGCAATCTTTTATTGCTGAAGCCAGATTTGATGAACCTGCTCTTCATCTTAAATCAGGCACTCAGCTTCAGGCGAACATCGTTATCCGGAAAAAGCAAAATGCACTGGTTATTCCATCAAACTACCTTCTTCCCGACGACTATCTGATAAAAAGCGGAAAACGAGAAAAAACAAAAGTACAGGTTGGGATACGAACGGTAGAATGGACTGAAATACTTCAAGGGCTGGATGAAAATACGTCTATCGTATTACCTGATTAATCAAGATGATCATGAAAAGATCAGTCAATACTCAAATCACTCAAGTTCATCTAACTTCCAGACTGTGGCAAACTATTGTTGCAATTTTGGGGGTGACATTTGGAGTTTCCATGTACATCTTCATGAACAGCTTTATGAATGGAGTCAATAAAACACAGGATGATATGGCTTTTAGCACTATGTCACACATACGGATTTACAACGAAAATGAAGTTCACCCCTTTAACCCTGTTGAAAGTTTCTTTCAGTCTCCTAATACGCTCTTTAACATCAGAAACCGGAAAGATATTCAATATACCGAAGGCATAAAAAATACCGCAGAGATCATCTCTTTTCTTGAAAAGCAGGACGAAATAACAACCATGGTCTGTCACTTGGATTTCAGTGTTTTTTTCAGGAGTGGTTCAAAAAAGATAAACGGATTAATCTCAGGTGTAGAGGTTGCCAACGAGGATAAGCTTTTTGCCAGTTCAACGAAAGTGATTCAGGGCAGATGGTTCGACTTAAACTTTCAGAAATCCGGAATTATCCTGGGAAAAGTTTTGGCTGAAAATTTAGGGCTTAAAGTCAACGACAATATCAATATTCTGACGTCGGACGGAATTTCTAAAAATTATATTGTGGTTGGAATCATTGAGACCTCTGTGAAAGAAGTAGATAAAACGAAGGCATGGCTCAATATTACCACCGCCAGGCAATTGCTGAGTAAAAACCACGATTATGCAAGTGACATTCTGGTAAATATTAAGGATAAAGATAAAACGGAACAGTTATTAAAAAAAATTACACCGGTCATACCTTACCAGGTAGAATCCTGGCAGGTGGCTAATCAGCAGCTGGTGGCAATGACCCAAATACGAAATATACTGGCCATGGCTGTTTCGCTGGCCATCCTTTTTGTGGCAGGTTTCGGAATATATAATATCATGACCATGACCATTAATGAAAAAATAAAGGAAATAGCCATCTTGAAAGCCATCGGTTTTTCGGGACGGGATATAAAAGTGATTTTTCTGTCTCAGGCTGCAACTATTGGGTTGATAGGCAGTGCTGTGGGCGTTTTTTTAGGATATGGAATTTCATCTCTTGTAAATCAGGTACCGTTTGAAATTGCCGGATTAACTACTTTGCCTATTCACTATCGATATACGGATTTCGTTCTGGCAATCGTATTTGGTATTGTAACAACCCTTATTGCCGGTTATTTGCCTGCCCGGAAAGCTTCAAAAATTGACCCTGTAATTATAATCCGAGGATAAGATGGAAAACACATCATTAAAAGTAAGAAACCTGATCAAATATTTCTATGATCCAATCGGTTTTCAAGTTTTAAAAGGGATATCATTTGATGTAATAAAGGGTGAATTTCTATCCATTGTAGGCAAATCAGGTTCAGGGAAGTCCACCTTGCTTTACGTTCTTTCGACCATGGATACCGATTATGAAGGTTCGCTTGAAATAAACGGGGACATACTTACCGGTAAGTCGCAAAATGAATTGGCAGCCTTCCGGAACGAACATATCGGATTTGTATTCCAATTCCATTATTTGCTTCCGGAGTTTACCTCGCTACAAAATGTGATGTTGCCGGCGCTAAAGCTGGGAAAATTCTCGCCGCAGGAAATAGAGCAAAAAGCTTATGAAAGTCTCCGGTTATTGGATCTGGAAGATCAGGCGTTTAAAAGGGCTAATAAACTTTCCGGTGGACAGCAACAAAGGGTGGCTATTGCCCGTGCATTAATCAATAATCCATCTGTAATTATGGGGGATGAACCAACCGGAAACCTTGACTCAAAAAATGCACGGGCAGTTCAGGAGATCTTTAAAGAATTAGCCAAAAAATCTGGACAGACCATTATTTGTGTTACGCACGATAAGGATTTTGCCCGAAATACAGACAGGACCATTGAGATGTCGGATGGTTTAATAATGTGACGAGTTTTTTTACTTTGACCGCGTAATATAACCCGCTGTTATAGCATATCAATTTTTATTCTTATTTTTATAAAGAGGTAATTTTGTCATTATAAACTATCTCCAATAATCGTTTTGATCTTCTGATGTTAGAGCTTGGTTGTATAACATCTCATTTTCCGGAATCGGAAACATAAAACGGGGACTATCTGCAGGTAAGTCTATTTTTGCCCAATGTTCCGGATGAACAGAACGAATCAAAGGTTGACGAAGTCGCTTTAAGTCAAACAACCTATGACCTTCTCCGTATAGCTCTTTCCTCCGCTCACGATATATGTTTTCAAGAGTTGCTTCTGTAGGAGTTGCTCCACGTTTTATCTGCAAACTATTTAAAACACTTTTTGCTAAAGCCGCATTGCCACCTGTTTGAGCTTCTGCTTCAGCTTTAATTAAGTATGCCTCAGCAATTCTGGCCATAGGGAATTCTGCATCACCCATCATCGTTCTATGATTGAATTTCGAAGTAAAATAACCATCTTCATCATAAAAATAAAACGGGAATCTTTTACGGACATCTGTTTCTTCGAAAAGATTTACAAAAGTTTTTGTAAATCTTATTGTGCCATATCCATCCCATACATTAACAGCTTTACTCTCTCTGTCTGCAACAGCAACTTTTGCTCCGTAAGAGTATCCTTCATAATACTCAGCATAATAGTAAAATGAAGGGATTGAGGCGTAAATATTACACGTTGCAGGGTTAAAATTATGAAACCATAGCCACTCAGAATTATGATCTCTAAATCCTGATTTCCACTCATCCTGGCTCATCAGGTTAGAACCGTCGAATGTGTTTTTTGCGGCAAAAGAAGCATAAATCTTAGCATTTGCAAAGTCATTCATTTCCAGATATACTCTGGCAAGCAAAAGGGCTACACTCTCTTTTGTTAAAAAGTCCCTATCCGTACCGGTAATATTTTCATAAGCATAAGTAAGATCTGATATAATCTGCTCATATGTCTCTTTCACTGTTGATCTTGGTAAGTGGTCAGAGCCGGCAGTTGCAGGCTCTAAACGAAGAATAACCCCTTTAGCACCAGGACTGGCATTATAAGCAGGCGCAAATAACCTCACTAGCCAGTGATAGACATAACCTCTTACTCCATAAGCTTGCGCAACAAGATTATCTTTTGCACTGCTCTCTGAAAGTTTGTCTGCATAAGCAATTATTGAATTACAATGATCTATTGCCTTATAATTAATAGGCCATATATAGTTTGCATAACCAGACCACCAAGGAGTTGAGCCTGGAACCTGAGAGTATGAATATGAATATTGATTCCAGTTATACGTAGGGTAACCATAAGCACCACTTGTTACAGATGCATCATCTCCCATCACATCGGCTGCTATATAAGAGAGAGTATGATTTTGATAATGCCCTACATATCTATAGGCAGCATTCAGGACAGTAGTTGCTGCCTCAACAGATGAGAATGCCTGTTCATCAGAAACAGAAGTTGTTGGTTGCTGGTCTAAAACATCTTTAGAGCATGATAGCGTAAAGATTACAGCAATTGCAGTCGCAATATATATATTGATTATTGTTTTCATATTATATTCTGTTTATAAATATATGAATTAGAATGAAAAATTAACTCCAAATGTGTAAGTTCTTGATAAAGGCATAGTTGGAGAAGCATTATATCCTCCAATACCATATATATCAATATCGTCGTAACCTTTCCAATCATCTTTGAACCAAGTGAACAAATTGTCTGCATTAAAATACACTTTCACCGTATTTAACACACATAGTTTTTGGCATATTGATTTAGGAAGAGTAAACGACAGATTTACATTCTTTAGTTTAATATAAGTGGCATCATATAAAAATCTTGACGAGGTTGAATTTGATAAATTCGAATTAGAGTTAGTATATTTTGGTGTAGTAGCATCAGTATTTTCTGTTGTCCACCCCTTTAAAACATCTCTGTGTAACTGTGCCCCTGCGTTATTCCCTTCGTGCATAACCGAGGCATATAAACCATCATAAACCAAACCCCCAACGCTATAGTAAATAAAAAATGAAAGATCTAATCCCTTCCAGGAGAATGAATTTGTCAAACCCCCGTAAAAATCAGGAGTTGCCTTTCCCTGGAATTGATTATCAGCTGCACTATATGTACTTGTAGTACCATCTCCCTTTACCCATAGAGGATCTCCGGTTGTTTTATCAACACCAGCCCATGTAGGCATATAAAATTCGTATTGGCTGTATCCCTCTTTCCAGATTTTTTTGGTTGTACTTATAACTACTTCCGGAGTACCTGCCAAGTTTTTAATTTTGTCCGAAGAAGTTGATAAGTTATAATTCAGATTCCAATTAAAATCTCCATCCCTGATAATTTCTGCACCTATCTCAAGTTCTAAACCAGCATTTCTAACTTTTGCAAGATTTCTCATTATTGAAGCAAATCCGTGAGAGGTAGGAAGTGGATAATTGTATAACAAATCGGTTGAAACTTTATTGAAATATTCTACTGAACCGTATAGTCTGTGATTTAAAAACGCATAGTCAACACCAATATTGAACATGGCTTGTTGTTCCCAGCCTAAATCAGGATTCGCTAACTGAGTATGAGCAAAGCCGGCATAGTCAGCATAATTGTAACCAGAACCGGCAGACCACAAACCTAAAGACTGATATCGCCCTAATCCTTGATTGTTTCCTGAAGTACCATAACTTGTACGCAATTTCAAAGCATCAACCCATCTAATATTTTTGAAGAAGTTTTCTCTTTCTAATCGCCAGGATCCACCAAAACTATAAAAATTACCCCATTTATTATCGGCACCAAAAACAGAAGAGCCATCCCTTCTAAATGAGGCTGAGAAATAGTATTTATTGTCAAAATTGTATTCTGCCCGGGCAAAATACGACATTAGGGCTTCTTTGCTGGTATAAGATGAAGGAGCAAGAGGATTAGTAGCAGCAGCCAGTTCATTCATAAAATTAAATGCAAAATTGGTCCCTTGTGCCAGAGCGTATTCTCTTGTACTGTTCCATACTTCATAACCAAGCATTGCAGAAACATTATGTGTACCGGAAAATGTACCGGTATAGTTAAGTGTATTTGTTGAAGTGTACATCAGATCATGTGTCTGATGCCTTTCTGAACGTCCTCCATAAGCAGGGCCATTACCATGTTCCTTATTCCAAAATTTGGTTTCATACAGATTTACATAGTCCGGAGAGAAGGTGGATTTAAATTTAAGACCCTCCATAAACTTAAGTTCTGCAAAGAAAGAGGAAATCAGGCGATAAGTCTTGGTTCTCCAGATATCCATGTAAGGAATTGCAAGAGGGTTAAAATCTTTTGAAACAGGATTGGTCCAGTTGAATTGTTTATTCCCTGCTTCATCAAGGATATAATTACCCTGGGAATCTGTTTGATAAACAGGAACTCCGCTTGGAAAATATAATGAGTTGTATAGAGGAGAAGCTCCCGCTCCACTACTTACTTCTGTATTCTGGACAGAGTAAGAAAATATTGTATTCATCCCTGATTGTAACCAAGGTTTAATATTTGCAGAAATATTTGATTTAGCAGAATACCTGGAATAATCTGCAGCAGGAGAAGTACCATCTTGTTTGAAATATCCTCCAGAAAAAAAGTAGTTTACTTGTTTGGCACCCCCAGAAAAACTAAGGTTATAGTCTTGAATCATGGCTGGATTGAAAACCTCATCCTGCCAGTCTGTATCAACAATTATTTTTGCATTAGATACCAAATTACCGCTTGCATCATATGGTTGAGATATACTATACGGATTAAATGTTATCAAACCTTGAGTCTGGCTATTCGCCCAAGTTGCAGCATCCGGGCCGGAATAACCTTTAGCCAGTCTTGTTTTATAATAATCTGTAAAAACCGTTTTATAATACTCAGCAGAGTTCATTAAATCAAATGTTTTAGGAACACTTGCTACTCCTATTTGTAGATTAAGTGATATTTTACCATCCCCTTGTTTTCCACTCTTGGTGGTAATTATGACAACTCCGTTTGCGGCACGGGAACCGTACAGAGATGCGGCAGCCGCATCCTTTAACACTGTAATCGATTCTATATCCTGTGGGTTAATTGATGCTAATATACTTGAAGTAGAGTAAGCATCTTTAGCAACTACAGAGTAGTCTGAAGAAGTTGTTGCAACCCCATCAATAACATACAAAGGCTCATTAGAAGCATTTAATGATCCCGAACCTCTTATGCGATAAGAGGTTGTTGCTCCAGGCTGTCCAGAAGCAGTAGCCACCTGAAGACCAGCAACTTTTCCTTGAAGGGCATTTTCAAAAGAGGATGAAGGATTTTTAATCAAATCATTGGAATTGACAATAGCCGCAGACCCTGAAAAAGAAGATTTTTTAGCTGTACCATAAGCTACAATCATAAGCTCTTCAATCCGTTCTATCAAATCTTCCAATTCCACAATAAATTCCGAACGGTTCCCCAACGGTATTTCCTGAGTTTGCATTCCTATGAATGAGAATATTAAAATGTTTTCCGGCTTATCAGAAACAGTGAGAGTAAATTTTCCGTTATTATCAGTCGCAATGCCGGTAGATGTTCCTTTAAGCATTACTGATACACCGGGTAAAGGATTCCTATTTTTATCGGTAACAACTCCTTTAACAATGCGATCTCTTTGTTGCCTGGTTTCCACACTTGCGCCTTGCTGCTTATCTTTTTTACTAATTACAATTACATTTTGCGTTACACTAAATTCTAAATCGGAATTCTTAAGTATATCCTTTAAAAATACATCCAATGATTCATTTTTCACATTAACATTTAATTTAATATAAGGTGCGATGTCCTGATTACTATAAACAAATTCAAATTTAGTCTGCTCTTTTAATCTCCATAGTATCTGTTCCAGGGATACATTTTCCATTTTTAACGTAATCTTCTGATCATCAATATTTATGAAAGACTGCGTTGTAATAAAAATTAAAATCATGAAAAATACCTTAATGGTAAATTTGCATGATTTTCCTTGCTTTTTTTTCATAACTTTGTAATGTTTTTAAAAATTTAAAATTTTTCGACGGGAGTGACGCTGCAATGTTGTCCCGTCTTTTTTATTTAGAACTGATCACATATTTTTTATCAAGTTTAACAATTTCTACTTTTTCCAGTTTCACAATCATATCGAGTACATTATCCAATGTCTTATCCCGTTCAATATTGCCGGATATACGAATATCTGCCGCCAGTTCGTCTTTAAACTCGAACTTAATGTCATACCATTTTGCTATGTCAAACATAACATTTTCCAGCCTCTGGTTTTTGAAAGCAAACATATTGTCTATCCATGCAATGTATATGCACGGATCAACGACCTTTACCTCCTGTTTCATTGACTGAATATTTAATGAATATTGCTGGCAAGGCTCAAGTTTTACAGGTTGTATATTATCAGCCTCTGGCATAACCTGTACAGATCCTTTTACAAGAGTTGTATAGACATTTTCTTCGTCATTATATGCTCTGATATTAAAGCACGTTCCGAGAACCTGGACATCCATCTTTTTAGTTTCTACAATAAACGGCCGGTCAGATGCTCTCGTTACCTTAAAACAGGCCTCCCCTTCTAAAAACAAGCGGCGCTCATTTTTAGAAAAAGACGAAGGGAATGTTAGGCGGCTACCTGCGTTTAACCAAACTTGAGTACCGTCATCTAAAATAATCCGGAAGTCTTTTCCAGTTGGAGTCTCTATAGAATTTAAAGCTAACTTTGCTTTATTATTCTTTGAGCTTGACATACTCCGTAATACTCCGTTAACACTCTGCATTGTACAATACTTACTGATAACCTCAACTGAATCATATTTATCCAGCATGATCTGTTTGCCATCGGCAAGTTTTAAAATTGCGGAAGTACTATCTGTAAATACTTGTTGATCAAATGAAATCAGAGACGATTCGTTGCGAAATGGATCGGATACCAGTAATAGAGAAGCAATCAAAATTATGACAAATGAAGCTGCCACCCACCAGTGTTGAATAAATATCTTTCGTTTATTTGTTTCTCTCTGCTTAATTCCGTATCTGACTATGTTATATGCCTTCTTTACATCTATTTGTCCACGAATTGACTGCTCTTTATAAAAGCATTTGAGGCGCTGATAAACATCGAAATTTGCCGAATCGGCTTCGAGCCATTGTCGTAATAATGAAGATTCATCTGTATCAAGCACCTCTCCATTAAGTTCTGCCGATATTATTTCCCATATTTTGTTATCCATTCCTTTCTCACTTTAACATCTATATGAAAAAGACACCTGAAAACAACTATAGTATGACAGGGAATAGTAAAAAAATCGATATAAACAGATTGGAGGAATTGGCATTAAGGTACTTCCTGAGTGATTTTAATGCTCTTCCCATTTGGGTGCGAACTGTATTTATTGAAATATTCAACTTCTCTGCAACCTCATGATATTTCAAATTGTTAAAGCAACAGAGCATAAATATGCGCTTTCTCCGTTCCGGCAGTCTATGTATGGCTTTATATATTTTTTCAAAATCTTCTTCCTCAATATCCAGTTTATCATAGCATAAGTCAATTCCTTTCATCATTTCATTATGCTTGTTATTTCTATTTTTCTCATTTCGAATATAATTTAAACATGCATTTTTAACAGAATGGAACATATAGCTTTCAACAGAGCTATGAATATCTTCAAATTTCTTTTTAAACCAAAAATTTATAAAAAACTCCTGCACTATATCCTCAGAAGTTTCAATATCTTTTACAAAACGATAGGCATAAGCGACCAAGTCTGTATAGTATCCGCAAAACAGGCTTTGAAAAGCTTGTTCACTCCCACTTTTAACGTCTTCCAAAATTTTAGTTCTTTCTACCATGACTCATAGGTCATGTAAACAAAGGTATAAAAATTTAATTCTCCAAATATCGGCTTACAAAAATTGCGAAGGGATTTAAAGTCTTGATATTCACTAAACAATCAGTGGTTTGCGCATAAAAGATGTCGGATTATAAGGCGGGAGAAACTATTACAATCCAAACTTTTTTTCTGCAAATTGGCGTATAAAGGTTACGGTTCCATCAATACCAAGAACAGAGGAATTGATACATAAATGATACGACTCGGCAGCTCCCCAAACTTTATTACTGTAGTAATTATAATATCCTGCACGTTTCTTGTCCGTTTTTTCAATAAAATCTTTGACTTTAGTCTCTGATAGTTGTTGAATATCGGCAATACGTTTAATCCGGTCTTCAATATCGGCGCTAATAAACACATTCAAACAACGTGGCTTCTCACTGAGAACATAATCGGCACAGCGCCCTACGAAAAGACATGATTTCTGTCCGGCCAGTTCACGGATAACATCACTTTGTATTTTAAACAATGTTTCGCTACTCAAATAATAATTGGAATAAATTTCGTCTACCAAAGAACTACGCAAACCTAATAGTCCCCCAAAAAGGCTGTGACGTTCTTTTTCGTCAACCTGTTCAAAAAACTCTTTTCCTAATCCACTTTCCTGCGAAGCAATCTGTATAAGTTCCTTATCGTAAAAAGATATTCCTAACTCAGCGGCTAACATCTCCCCGATTAGTCGGCCTCCACTTCCAAATTGACGTCCTATATTTATAAAAAAAAATTCGTCCATGATTGAATTGTTTCTACTATAAACAAATTTACTGTTTAATTTTAAATTTCCGATATTGTGCTATAAGTAAATATGCAGCAATAATACTTGATAATAAGTCTGCTGTCGGCATACTGTACCAAACACCGGTTACCCCGAAGAGTGGCGGAAAAATAAACAGACAGGGCAATAAAAACAATATTTGGCGAGCTAATGACATAAAAATGGCTTTACCTGCCATCCCAATACTTTGGAAGAAATTTGAGGTCACCATTTGAAAGCCTACAATGGGAAAGAGTACCAAAACGATACGCAGGCCGGGTACAATTATATCAATCAACGTTTGGTCTTTGGTGAAAATAGAAGCAACGACATGTGGAAAGATTTCACTAATCAGAAAAGCCATTGTCATAACAGCGGTAGCTAAAAGAATGGTCAGTTTCAACACCCTGCTCACCCTGTCGTATTGTTTGGCACCAAAGTTATAGCCCACTATAGGTTGCATGCCTTGGTTCAGTCCCATAACAATCATAAGAAAAAGAGAAGCTACCCGGTTCACAATTCCGTAAGCCCCTACAGCCAAATCACCTCCATATTTTATCAGACTATGATTGATCAATATAACAATCATACTCATAGCGGCATTCATCAGAAACGGAGCCATTCCTATAGACAAAGAATCTATTACAATTTTACGTTTTAATTTATATATCCCCTTCTGTAAATGAATATAATTTCCCTTGTTACTGAAAAATTTGATTTGCCAAATCAACATGGATGTTTGAGATATAACAGTAGCAAGAGCTGCTCCGCGTATTCCCCAACCGAATACATAAATAAACAGAGGGGTTAATATTACATTTATAATAACAGAAAAAATAATGGTGTACATAGATTTTTGCGGATTACCCGTAGCACGTAACAAGGCATTTAAACCAAGATACATGTGCGTTACCACATTGCCAAGCGAAATAACCACCATATATTCGTGTGCATACGGAATCGTTTCGGCACTGGCTCCAAAAAAGTAAAGAATCGGGTCAAGAAAAAGTAGTACAACAATAGTGTATGCTAACCCAAAAATCAGGTTCAACACAAACACGTTTCCCAAAATATTGTTTGCAGTACTGTAATCTTTTTGCCCCAGCCGTAACGACATAAGCGTGGAGGCTCCCACTCCGACTAATGTTCCAAATGCCGCGGCAAGGTTCATCAATGGAAAAGTAATAGCTAATCCGGAAATAGCCAAAGCTCCTACCCCTTGACCGATAAAAACGCTGTCTGTTATGTTATAAAGCGACGAAGCCGTCATGGCAATTACCGATGGAATAGCATATTGCATAAGCAAGCGCCACACGTTCTCGGTACCTAATGCTACAAGTGATCCTTTTTTCTCCATATACGGACAATAAGCCTAACGGTTATGGCCACAAAATTAACATTGTTTCCCTAATATATGAGAACATCAAATGAAAAAAAGGAAGCAAAGATAATGTCAAAACTACCTGGTGTAAAATCAGGCAGGGCTGCATCCAAGACGGTTTTGTTATAGACTTATATCCAATATTTTTTTTTAAATTTGACGAATTTGCAACAATGCAAATAATTTGGAGCAATAAATATGA
This sequence comes from Rikenellaceae bacterium, assembly GCA_039683455.1. Taxonomy (GTDB): domain Bacteria; phylum Bacteroidota; class Bacteroidia; order Bacteroidales; family UBA932; genus Bact-08. The sequence continues at coordinate 23,303 of JBDKRJ010000030.1, forward strand.
ACAATACAATCTATAGTGTGATTACGGGGACAGGGAGTTACATTCCCACTGAGTGTGTGAAAAATGAAAATTTTCTAACAAAGGAATTTTACGAAAACGATAAGAAGATCGAAAAATCCAATCAGGAAATTATCGATAAATTCTTGGAAATTACCACAATATCTCAAAGAAGATATGTTACTGACGATCTGGTTACTTCTGACATTGCCTATTTTGCAGCTGTTGAGGCTATTAAGTCTGCAAACATAGATCAAGAAGAGCTGGACTATGTAATTGTTGCGCATAATTTTGGTGATATAAAGTTTGATAACAGGCGTACAGATATTGTACCCAGCCTGGCATCGCGTGTAAAACACAAATTAGGAATAGTAAGTCCCAACGCAATTGCTTATGACCTGCCGTTCGGTTGTCCGGGCTGGTTACAGGCGGTTATTCAGGCCGACTATTATATAAAATCGGGTGATGCTAAAAAGATTCTGGTAATTGGAGCAGATGTGTTGTCCAGAATTTCTGACCCACACGACAGAGATAGCATGTTGTATGCAGATGGCGCAGGAGCTGTAATACTGGAAGCCACAATTAGTGATACTCCAGTTGGAGTACTTGCACATAAAACTCGTTCAGATACCTTTATCCAGTCAGATATGTTAAATATGGGCAAATCGTTCAAGTGCGACGATGAAACCAAGGGTAATCTCTATTTGAAGATGAACGGCAGAAAACTTTATCAATATGCTCTTGAAACAGTGCCTCAGGCGATTAAGGATTGCATGGAAAAGAGCAAAACACATATTGCAGAAATCAGCAAAGTGCTCATACATCAAGCAAACGGGAAAATGGATGATGCAATATTAAAAAGGCTTTTTACTCTTTATAATCTGACCATCTCGCCTAAAGATATAATGCCAATGACAATTTCCAAGTTGGGCAATTCATCTGTGGCAACATTACCAACATTATTAGATCTGATACTTAAAGGCAAACTTAAACCACACAAGATAAACAAAGGCGACTTACTTGCTTTTGCTTCTGTTGGAGCAGGGATGAATATTAATTCGTTGATTTATAGGGTACAATAAAATGAAGCTGCTAACGATGGGAATATTAACTTGGTCTCTAATGTCAGATTTTAAATTAAAGGTAATATTTTTGTCAATTAGTTTGGTATTTTTGCCGTGTGATACCAAAAGATTATAAAGCACTCCAGAATATTTTTTCTTCACTCCGTTCGCGTAACTATAGACTGTATTTTACTGGTCAGGGTATCTCGCTGATTGGTACGTGGATGCAGAATATTGCGTTGAGCTGGTTGGTTTATAGACTCACCGGATCTGTCTTTCTGTTAGGACTTATCGGTTTCACCACTCAGATTCCCACTTTTGTTCTTGCACCTTTTACCGGTGTGCTCACCGACAGGTATAACCGGCTTAGAATAATGACACTTGCGCAGGTGTTTTTTATGCTTCAGGCAACGATTATGGCTTTTTTGGTATTGTTTAACATGATTGAGGTTTGGCATATCATAGCGTTAAGTCTGGTCTTTGGTGTTATTAGTGCCTTTGATGCTCCTGCCAGACAATCATTGGTTATTGACCTTATTGACAAACCCGAGGACCTGGGCAATGCCATTGCTCTTAATTCTGCTATCTTTAACGGGGCACGACTGGTCGGACCTGCCATTGCCGGAATGACTATAGCGGTTGTTGGAGAAGGAATTTGTTTTTTGCTGAACGCTGTAAGTTTTATTGCTGTTCTTGCAGCCTTAATGAGAATAAAAATTCCAGCTAAACAAACGGCAGCCCGGCATAACAACTTTACAAAAAGTTTTAAGGAGGGCCTTAATTACACTTTCCATTCCGTACCCATCCGAACCATAATTTTATTGCTTGCTATCCTTAGTCTGGTTGGGCTTCCGGTTACTGTTCTGTTACCCGCCTACGCAAAAGAGATTTTACACGGCGGCCCCGGAACACTGGGATTCCTGATGTCTGCCCTTGGAGCCGGAGCTTTAATCGGAGCTATCTACATGGCAGCCCGCAACTCGGTCATCGGACTAACCAAAATAATCTCCATAAACATCTGTATTTTTGGTCTTGCAATATTATTTGCATCGTTTTCTAAACAAATGTTTTTCTCTCTGTTTGCTCTTTTCTTTGGCGGACTCTCCATGGTTCTTTCACTTGCTGCAATAAACACTATGCTGCAGACTATTACAGAAGAAGGCAAGCGTGGACGTGTAATGAGTTTTTATGCAATGGCACTAATGGGAACACAGCCTGTTGGCAACCTGCTGGCAGGTTCCATAGCCAGTGGAATTGGCATTTCTCACACCCTTTTGATCGGTGGAGCAATCACTTTTTTGTCCGGAATATGGTTTGAGTTTAACCGCAAATCTCTGAAAAAATATATCCGTCCAATATACATTAACAAAGGAATCCTGCCAGGGCTTCCAAGTGATATGGTCTGATTTCTAACTATTTAGTGTTGTTTGCATATTAAGTTCATGTAAATAATTGGATGCAGCGAGTGCTGCTACTGTTCCATCGCCCACAGCAGTTGTAACCTGCCTGAAGCGTTTCACAATGCTGTCGCCTGCAGCATAAACCCCTTCAATGCTTGTTGACATATCCGGCTTTACCGGAATTTCTCCCCATTTGTTCAATTCAATTTTACCCTTTAGAAATTCTGTGTTTGGCACATAACCTATAAAAATGAAAACTCCATCTGTTTTGAAAGGTGTTGTCTCTCCTGTTTTTAGGTTTCTAATATCAACTCGTTCTATTTTTTCGTCGCCGTAAAAAGCTGTAATGGTTGATTCCATTACAAAATTTATTTTGGGGTGACTCTTAGCCTCTTCTATTGCGTGTTCAAAGGCCTGAAAATGGTCGAACTGATGCACAATTGTAACTTTAGTTGCGTATTTGGTGAGCGAAACAGCCTCTTCCAAAGCTGAATTTCCACCGCCAACAACTACTATCTCCTTATCCGTAAAAAAATCTCCGTCGCAAGTAGCACAATACGAGATGCCTTTCCCTTTGAAATTATCTTCTCCAGCTACACCCAACGTTCGCGACCGTCCGCCCGGTGTAAGAATGACACTGTTTGAAGTATAGGTATTACCGTCCGAAAGCAGCACACTCTTTACATTTCCCTCCAAATCAAAGTTTTGTATGGAAATGTTCGATTTTATATGGCATCCGAAAGTCTGCGCCTGTTTTTTCATAATATTGGAAAGCTGATATCCGCTTATACTCTCCACACCTGGATAATTGGCAATTTCGTGGGTTAACACCATCTGTCCGCCTATTGTACCTTCGTTTAAAATTAGCGTTTTCAACCTTGCACGCGACAGGTATATGCCGGCAGTAAGTCCTGCCGGTCCTGCCCCAATAATTATCGCATCGTAATGGTCATTCATATTCATGGCCTTAAGCTTTTACTGGCGATGCAAATTGTTCGTCCAAAATATCTGTTACCTGTTTTTTGGTCTGGATGCTCGAAGTAGCCTTGACTACTTTGCCATTGCGATAATAGATGGTAAAAGGTATGCCCAGGAAACCTCTGACTTCCGGAAGATTGCGAATCACATGTGATTCAGGATTGTCGAACTCAATATCGTAAAACTTCACGTTACTGTATTCGCTTTCCAGCTCTTCTGCAATTCCATAGACTGGGATACACATAGGTCCCATACGGCCACATATGATCATTACATTTTCATTTTCACTGATAATTTTAGCATGTTCAGCTGCTGTTTCTATGTGTTTTAAATTTGTGTATAACATCGTTTTTTTTGTTTTAAATTGTTGACTAAAATACGATGCAAAGGTACGATGCAATATTTCAGATGATGCCGTTCGGCCTTTGTAACGCAACAACCCCGGAGTTGAATTAGGACATGTTTTTTATTGAAATATATTAACTTTGTAAATAATAGAAGAGATAAGTCAATGAAAACCATACTCGAAACTGATCACGACTTTATTTGTGATATTCAGGCACCTTGTTTTCAGATGCTCTTGCCTGAAGAGGTGGAGTTGATCCGGGCAAGTAAAACACAGGTATTGTTCCGCAAAGGTGATAACCTTACAAAGCAGGGAGTATTTGCTTCGTATGTATTGTTTATTATAAATGGACTGGCAATTCAATACATTGAGGGGGAGAGCTCAAAAAACGTCAATTTGAGAATTATACGCCCGGGCGAATTTGTAGGACTTTCTGCCGTTTTCACAAAAAACACCTTTAATTATTCCTCTGTTGCACTAACCGATTGTCAGGTATTTCTGATAGAAAAAACAGCAATATCACAGATAATCAAACAGAACGGCATATTTGGATTCAATATAATCAAACGGTATTGCGAACAAAATGTCAACTTTTTAGATTTGCTCAGGAATATTATGTATAAACAGATGAACGGGCGAATGGCAGAAACCTTATTGTATTTAGACAGCCTCAAAAAGGAACATCCATCAATATTCCAACTGCTTTCCAGAAAAAATGTTGCCGACTTCGCCGGTATTTCTACAGAAAGTGCCGTTAAGCTTTTGAAATCTTTTGAGAAGGATGGCATGATATCACTTAACGAAAAGGATATTGTAATCAAAAAACACGACCAGCTTGCAGAAGTAAGCAAAAGAGGGTAAGGGGATAAGGGGGTAATGGGATAAATGTTAATTAGAGCTTTGGTACCCACAAAAATTAATAACTTTATAGCATGAAAAATTATTTTAATCTTTTGCTTGCCGGAACAGCAGCCTTAGCTCTTTCCGACTGCAGTCTAAACACAAATAAAATTTTGAAACAGAGTGACTTCACAACACCTCCGGCAGCGGAGGTACTACCTAAAACCTTTCTTGAATTCAACAATACCCGCGTAGATAATTTCTACTGGCTTCGCAATAAGGATAATCCTAAAGTTATTGAATATCTGAAGGCAGAGAACAGCTACACAGATGCTGTAATGAAATCTACAAAGAAACTTCAGGATAAGATTTATAATGAGATTATCGGCAGGATAAAAGATGTAGATGAGAGCTATCCTCAGTTTGAAAACGGATATTATTACTATAGCCGCACTGAAGCCGGTAAGCAGTACAGGGTATATTGCAGAAAAAAGGGAACGCTTGATGCTTCGGAGGAGATTACTTTTGATGTGAATAAAATGGCAGAAGGCAAAAAAGCAATGATTTTCGCTGGTTCAGAAGTTAGTCCCGACAATAATCTGGCTGCATATATTTATAACGAAACCGGATCCTATGCAGAATTCATGCTAAAGGTAAGGGATCTCACAACCAACCAGGATCTGGATCTGTCAATTCCGGGAGTGACCTCCACTGCGTGGGCAAACGATAGTAAGACCCTGTTTTACACTAAAATTGACGACGCTTTGAGACCATATAGGGTTTACAGGCATACTTTGGGCAGCAAAAATGCAGATGAACTGGTTTATGAAGAGAATGACCAGAAGTTTAATATTTACGTAACTAAAAGTAAACCAAAAGATTATATTTTCATTAGCAGTTCAAGTTCAACTACTTCTGAATACCTCTACATCTCTGCAAACAGACCACAGGACAAGTTCAAGGTATTCCTTCCAAGAGTACATGATGTCGATTACAGCGTAATTCAGCACAAAGACAAGTTCTTTATCAGATACAAAGACAAGGATAAAATCAACGGAATGATATATGAAGCACCTCTGACAGGTTTCCAGAACAGAACCACCTGGAAGGAATTCTTCCCTCATGATAGTCTGGTTCGCATTGAGTCTATTGATATCTTAAAAGATTATATGGCGCTGGAACTGCGAAAGAACGGCCTCAACCAGATAAAAGTAATATCTTTAAAAGACGGAGAAACTAAAGAGATTAACTTTCCGGAACCTGTTTATTCCGCATCACTTACCGGAAATCCGGAATACGATGCAACCACAATCCGCTATGTTTATACTTCCCTAAACAGACCAAACACAATATTCGCCTACGATATCTTAAAAGACGTGAGCATTAAGCTTAAGGAACAGGAGATACCATCCGGTTTTAATCCTGACGACTATGTGGTTGAACGATTGTGGGCAAAGGCTCCGGACGGAGTTGATGTGCCAATGGCAATTGTTTACAAAAAGGGTTTGAAGAAAGACGGCAAAAATCCGGCACTTATATATTCATACGGAAGCTACGGGTCAAGTTCTGATGTATATTTCAGTCCGTCTATCTATAGTCTGATAGACAGAGGCTTTGTATATGCCATTGCTCAGGTAAGAGGCGGAAGCGATATGGGAGAGAAGTGGTATGAAGATGGCAAATTGTTTAAGAAGAAAAATACTTTTACAGATTTTATTGCTTGTGCAGAGAAGCTTGTTGCAGAGCAGTACACTCAGCCGTTTAAACTTGCAGCAACCGGTGGCAGTGCCGGCGGTCTGCTGATGGGTGCTGTTACAAACATGCGTCCAGATCTTTTCCAGACAATTGTGGCAGAGGTCCCGTTTGTAGATGTAATAAATACCATGCTCGACAGCTCTCTTCCGCTAACAACCCAGGAGTACGAAGAGTGGGGAAATCCTAATGAGGAGGAGGCCTACAATTATATGCTTTCATATTCTCCATACGACAATGTAAAAGCTCAGAACTATCCTAATATTCTGGCGACAGGAGGGATTAACGACTCTCAGGTTCTTTTTCATGAGCCGGCAAAATGGGTAGCCAAGCTTAGAGCATATAAAACCGACGATAATCTGGTTCTTCTCTATATGAACATGGAATCCGGACACGGTGGTGCAACCGGCAGGTATGACAGTATAAAGGAGACTGCTTTTGAGTGGGCGTTCATTTTGAACAGAGTTGGAATTTCTAAATAACAGATTTTTTGAATAATCGATGTTAATTCCAAATCTCCCTGGCAAAAAAGCCCACCTGAAGATGGCCCCTGAACCAAGGGTAATAACACTTAAGACAGAAATTGAACCTCCTCCTGAAGCATTAGACTCTGCTGTTTTGGTGCTTCTGTTGCCACCATTCGCCGGTAGCAGTTCAAGCAAACATGTAAGTTCCGGGGAGTTGTTCGATTGGGAGGTAGTAGTTATCAAAAGAAGCATATACGAAGGGATCCATTCTGGTCAGATTGCTCTTCCGGGAGGTAAGCGGGAAGATTCAGACATAGACTATGCAGACACCGCCTGCCGCGAATCTTATGAAGAACTATCTATTGACAGAACAAAAATTGAGATAATAGGTCTTCTGTCACGCATATATGTCCCCCCAAGCAACTATATAATCTATCCTGTTCTGGCCTACGCAAAAAGTGACATGGAACTTACTCCGGACAATAAGGAGGTGGTTGAATATCGCAGAATTGCACTACGGATGTTCAACCCGGACACTTCAAAAATCTGCAGGGTGCAGATTGGCGGGGAAGAGTTTGTAAATGCTCCGGGATATGTGATTGACGACTATTTCATCTGGGGCGCAACTGCAATGATTCTGTCTGAGCTTTACCAGCTGATAGAAGAAGCTAAGTTGAGTATATCCCTCATCAGTCCGTAGAGATCATCGTCAAAAGTGCTGATATATGATCTCGAGTTGCAAAGAACGACACAGTTCAGTCCATCGTCTCCCATAACCCACATTGTGGCTGTTCCTGCAAGGTTTCCTGTATGGTAGGCATCGCCCGGAAAGTATGGGTGGTTAACCCTCCATCCCAATGCATATCTGTTATTTGCAATAGAAGGGGTAAGCATTGTTGCTCTGGTCTGCGGGGAGATTATATCGGGAACCTTTGTAAATCCATCTATATGGAACATTAGCTTCATCATCTCCTCGGTTGAAGCAATTATCCCTCCTGCTGCTGCTATTACCTGCATTTCATTGCCATATCCGTTGGTTCCGTCCTGCGAATAATAGACCACCTCGTTTGCCCTTCTTTGCGACTTGTCTCCCCCAACGTGAACATCGGTAACCCCGGCAAGCGCCAATATCTCTTTTAAATAGACCTCATAATTTTTACCGGTTATCTTCTCAATTACCTTTCCCAAAACTCCAAAGCCCATATTGTAATAAGAGTATGTCTGTCCAGGAGCTGTCTGTGCACTGCCCAGCATATAAATTATCCTCTGGTCCAGAGTCTGTCCGTAGAATGAGGTTGTAAACATAGGGTCCGGATTGCTTTCCCAGCCGCTTGTGTGCTCAAGAAAATTTCTTATCGTAACGGTTGCAGCCAGCGGAGTAACATTTGAAAATTCACTTTCAAGAACACCTCCTTTGCCAAATACATTCCTGCTCAGTGAAAGTTTACCCTCCTCCACAAGTTTCATTATGCACAATGTGGTAAACTGTTTGGAACAACTTGCAAGCCGGAAAAGTTGGTTTGGTTTGGTCCTCTCCCCTGTCTCCTTTATTGCAAAACCAGCCCCGGTCTTATAGACAATCTGCTCATCCTTTGTTATCGCATAGGAAATTCCCGGTATGGAGAATTTATTCATAAATGCATATACCAGATTGTCGAGATTGCTCTTGCCCTCCTGAACAAGTAACTTATATGTGTTTATCCTGCCGGACTCTGAGGTGACGACCACTTCCATAGTATTGGTGTAGTCAATAAGACTTACTCCGCTCTCCTGAAGTGTCCCTCCGATTTTAACGGAAGCTTTAGGAGACATGGTAAACCTGGCCTTAAGGGATGTGATATTTGCCCCTTGTGAAACAGTAAGATAGAAGATGTTTCCCGATTTGAAAGGGTAACAATCCTGAGTCAACAAGGGGTTGTCACTTTGCAGGAAGCTAAAACTTACAAGTTCATTTAAATCAGACTTGGATTCCGGTGGTTCGATTACAGAATCTTTGGAACAGGAGACAACCATCATTGCAGCAATTGTCGCAATGGCTAAAAAGCGGTAGAAGTATCTGCAGGAAGTGAAGCTTTTCATTTATTGTTATGTACGACTGATCATAATAAATAGTTTTACTCCATCTCTCTCTCTACATCCTCAACAGTAATCGGAAGTCGTTTTGAGCCAAGAAGTCTGCAGGACGTTTCTGTAACCAAGACATTGTCCTCAAGCCTTATTCCGCCAAAAGTATAATAATCCTCCAGCTTGTCGAAGTTGATGAACTCTTTGTTTATTCCCTCTTTTTTCCATTTATCAATGAGAGCCGGAATAAAATAACACCCCGGTTCGTCAGTGATAATATGCCCAGGTTTAAGCAGCTTTCCCATTCTTAATGAGCTAAGTCCGAACTGGAGCGATCTTTTATATACATTGTCGTATCCCACATAGTTTTCTCCCAGATCTTCCATATCGTGAACATCGAGCCCCAACTGATGTCCCAGCCCATGAGGCATAAAGAGAGCGACTGCCCCGGCTGCAACAGCTTCATCTACATCACCTTTCATCAGCCCAATATTTTTAAGTCCCTGGGCAAGAATACGAACTGCTGCAAGATGTACCGATGTGTAGGATATTCCTGGTTTTATCATGCTTAATGCAAGATTGTTTGCAGTTGCCACAATTGTGTAGATATCCTTTTGTCTGGCAGTAAACTTTCCTCCTGCCGGCAATGTGCGGGTAAAGTCAGATGCGTAGTGGGCATTGTTTTCTGCTCCTGCGTCTATCACCAGAAGCCTCCCGTCGGTAAGCAACTGATGATGTGAATGGTTATGCAGCGTCTCACCATTTTGGGAAAGAATTATCGGGAAAGAGGGCATTGTTCCGCTTGATATGGAGATTCCCTCCATTATGCCAACCAACTCCTGCTCTACCATTCCGGTTTTGGCCATTTTCATTGCTGTATAATGCATGGCATAGCCAATATTTGCAGCAATATCCATCTCCTCAATCTCGCAACTCTCTTTAATCTCTCTCAACGCAATAACACTCTTGATGAATTCTACAGAAGCCATCTCCTTAAGTTTGTCGAAACTTATTTCAAGCATACTATTCAGCAGCATCTTGTTTGAATCCCTGTAGGGTGGAAGATAGTGAACCTGTCTGCCCGATTTGACAGCTTTTCCAATATATTTTTCAAGGTCGGTAAAAGGCAGCGTTTTAGCTACCCCAACCTTCTCTGCCTTATCCTTAATTGCCGGTTGCGGTCCCATCCAAATAATATCATCCAGACTAACGTCGTTTCCGAAAATAATCTCCTCTCCGCTCTCCACATCAATAATTGCAGCCAGATCAGGCTCGTCCAACCCAAAGAAGTACAGAAAAGAGGAGTCTTGTCTGAACCTGTATGTGTTGGACGGATAATTGAACCCGACCTCTGAATTCCCCAGGAACAGAAGTACTCCCGACTTTACTCTTGACTGCAGATTTTGTCTGCGCTTTATGTACACCTCTTTCTTAAACATACCTTTATTTTTTAATTGTATTATTATTTATTATATCCTTAGTCAACAAAGATATAAAAAAAGAGGTTGTCAAAATAATTAAATAAAAACAGGAGTCAAATGAGGGAATACTGGAGATGATCTGATGTAGGTTTCTTCTGTGTTTTTTCTTTTCTCAGAGTCTATTTCATCGGCTCAAAAAGGATTCCTGGTGATTTGGTCATTTGTAACAGGCGCTTTTCGATAGCTCTCCATTGAAACTTGCCGTGGGCAATTTCAATAGGCTCATTGAAATCAATATCCAGATGATAACCTAAGGACTTGATAACTATTGCAGGGTTTCTTGTCGCATATTTCTCTCCGTAAGCATCCATCATCTGTGCGAAGGTTAAGTATGACGACAGGTAAGCTATATCTGTAAAATCTTTCAATCTGGTTCCATTTCCGCAAATGGCATTCAGTTTCATTGCAGCAATGTCTTCAAGAGAACACATTCTTACACCTTCAAACAATAACAATGGTTTTACCAACGGGTAGCCATGCGTAATCACATCTACTTTTATGCCATCAACCTCTCCTTTAAGTGTGTTCGCAGAGCGAAAGTCAAGAACAAAGCCAAACTCTTTCTCCATTCCGGCAAGTAAGCTTTCCTCATCAAAAGAATTCTGGGAGAATAGGTCAATGTCAACACTGATGCGATGACCAATCTGTAAAGTAAGCGCTGTGCCTCCCACTAAAAAAAAGTCCTTCAGCCCGGGAAAATCCATCAGGTTTTTCAGGAATTCCAATGTAGCCTTACTGATTGTTTCTTTTTGTAACATTTCAAAGATGTAAGAGGTATATCAAATTGTTGACTTACAAAATACATATCCTTATCGTTCAGGTAGTGCAGGGTCATAATTGAGGATCTCACGACATCTACACCGTACCTGTTGAGGATAAAATACCAGTCCTGAGGCCAACCTCGTTCTACTACTCGTTGAACAACGATATCCCTCATCTTATCGTAATCAAAATTTTTAAGGTCGTAATCCCATAGCAGTTTTGGATTAAGAGTCACAGAAGAGAAATTCTTGTAGTCATCGAAGTACATAACGGTGATGCTGTTTTATTTTACAAATATACACAAAATATAAATGTTTATAAAGGATCATTTTCACAAGATAACATGGAATGATTTCTGACATCGGCAACTCCCTCCATGGTTCGCGATTTTGCAAAAAAAATATTTTCACAGGAGAATATAATTGAAGTATCCATGAATCCAGAAATGAAAAAGGGCACTATCCAATAAATTGTGTAAACGATAATGCATAAACAAAAAAGCATTATTAATTTTAACCATTAAAACGGACGAATGGTTGCGCAGACGTCTACGCATGGTAATCTGGAAACAATGGAAACAGGTTAGAACCCGATTCAAGAACCTGATTAGGCTCGGTGTTAAAGAAAACCAGGCATGGATGTTTGCCAATACAAGGAAAGGGTATTGGCATGTGTCCAATAGCCCTATCCTGAGTACCTCCATTCGGAACGACTACCTCAAACGTGCTGGTTTCACTTTTCTTTCTGACTGCTATCGGTCTTGTCATTGACGTAAATCAGGAAACCGCCGTATACCGAACGGTACGTACGGTGGTGTGGAAGGTCGGAACGGGATTATTTCCCGTTCCACCTATCCGATTTATTATTGGAAAATGAGATTACTGTTGATCAGAATCCCACCATACAGGAATAGTCCAAACGTCTTCAGCACTGTTCCATGCATCAAGATCCAACCTTGCACCCGGAACTTCTGAACCGATCGCCTGCAGATTCTTTGAGTTGTAGTTGAGCTCGTGTGAGCACTGACGCCAACGACGGTATTGTTTCCCGGCAGGAATTCCTTTAAGAGCGGTAGCATTAACATTATGATATGCAGGAATACCCCAATGGAAGAACAAATTTGTATCAAAGTCATAACGACGCATATCGTTCCAGATTTCAACTGAGAAGTGTAAGGCAATTCGTTTTTGAGTAAGAATCTTACCGAGAGAAAGATTGCCTGCAGTACCGATACCGTTATTCAAGAAATTATCCATTTGTGCTTGCGTCATCGGAGTAAATGAAGGACAATCGGCAAGGTTTGCATCACCTGCAACCCAAGAATTGAGGGTCACATTCATTTGTTCCATACTTGCCTTTATACCCTCTCTGTATGCAGCGAATGCTTGAGGAGAATTACCTTGATTGAACAAAACTTCTGCTTTGATAAAGCAAGCTTCTGAGTAAGTGCCGAGGTATGTAGGAGAAGAGACTCTTGAATAGAAAGAGCCTGATTCCTTTGATGCGTCAGTTAAGTCTCTTCTGTAAAGAAGGTCGCTTTTGGCAGCATAACCTTTAGATTCGCTTGTACACTCTACATAAACAGTATCACCCTTGCGAGCCGGAGAGTTTGAATCTATCCACCAATGTTTAGCTGCAGTATATCCTGCTCTTAACGGTCCACCGACAAGATTTGGAGCATCATTAGACACCATATCGACACCAAGTGAACGTCTCCAATTGCCATTCCATTTAATATTTGATGGGGTACTTGCAGATTTGCCTGACATAGCCCAAGGGATAATTTTGTCGGCACGAGGGTCCTCAACACCGCTACCTGCAAAATTGGTAAGGTTCTGATAAAGCATATCGGTTACCATATAACCGGCATTCATACCGCAAACAGAATATATAGGAGAGTAGTCGACAGGTTCGTCCCATCCAAGAACGTCATGTGTCGTACTATTATCATCTGTATGATAGATTATAGTGTTATCGGCATTGCTTTGAGGGCCTTTTGAAAGGGCATCAAGAATGGTTGCAGCATCATATTTGCCATCAAGATAGTTTCCATCTGCTTTTTTACTTAGTTTTACGCAATAACGAGCTTTTAGCAAATTACCAAATTTTATCCATTTGGCAACATCACCGTTGTTCCAAAAGTCATCTAATGCCAAAGCAGGAAGCTTTGCATCCTGAGATTTTGCCAAAAGTTCAAGACCTTCGTTGAGTTCATTTAAGCAACCTAAGTATATGGTTTTTCCATTGTCATAAGTAGGAGTTGCGTTTTCACCGACAGCATCTGTATAAGGCATTTCACCATAGAGGTCAGTCATTAACATAAATCCATACGCACGGATAATTTTAGCTACTCCTGCATAATGCCAGGCTCCTGCTTCCATAGCTTTGTCATACATATAGGAAATATTACTTGCAGCGCCTACAAACCACCATTGATAAGATGTTGTAACAGCACCGGTTTGAGGATTCCAATAGGACATATTCCAATAGGTACTACCATTGTAGTATCTCGTCCAATCACCTGCGGACATGCTTGTACGCCAAGCGGCAAATTGAGTTGCTGAATTGGTATAAAATTCGATATGTGCCAAACGTGTTTGGTATGTAGCACTTTCTGAAGAAGGATTCTCCGGGTCAGTATTAATATCGAGCCAATCGCTGCAAGAGACCAATGTAAGAGTAGTCAAGGATATGACACACAAAGAAATTATTGATTTAATATATTTCATATTATTAAAGTTTAAAATATTAAAACACTTTAGAAAGTTAAATTTAAACCGAAAGTCATACCTGAAGTTGCAGGTACTCCACAGTAGTCAAATCCAACAGAAGATGAACCACCAACACCTGCCCCTGATGCAGCGACTTCAGGATCCCCATCGTAATTAGTAAAGAGAAGAAGATTGTTTGCAGAAACAGTAACAGAAACACGTTTAATGAATCCTGTTTTGTCGAGCCATCTCTTAGGAAAATCATACATTACAGATAGTGTACGAAGTCTTAACAGATTGACATCTGTAATATAATTAGAAGTTTCTCTAGGATAATAAGAAGTATAATAATTTTCTATAATATTATAACCGCTTTTTTCTACACCATTAAACATGTATGTATTATTTGCACTCCAAGTATTGGATACAGGGTTTCCGTTTGCATAGACACCTGTTACTGTAAGTTCTTTATTACGAACATCGCCTGAGAATTTACTGACACCGCTGTAGTCCATAGCGTATTTTGTTCCGTTGATAACGTCACCGCCGACCCTGAATTCCCACAACATATTAAAGGTAAATCCTTTCCATGAAATTGTATTATTCAAACCACCAGAGAACTTAGCCTCACGATTACCGACTTCTGACAAAGAAGTTGTGTAGGTAGGCATTCCGTTTGCATCAAGAATAAGCTGTCCGTCAGCCTCTTTTACAGAGCCTTCAACTTCAGGATCATATTTATATCTAGTCCATTTAGTACCCGCGATAGCCATAAAGTTACCGCCGTTGAATGAAGCGGCTTGTGCACCTGCATATTGAACATCTGTAACATACATAACGTCCATACCTGCAGGAAGACCGTCCAAAGTACCACGGTTACCTGCGACATTCAATGAGATATCCCATGTAAGGTCCTTGGTTTCGATAGGAGTACCTGATATAGTTAATTCCATACCTTTGTTATAAACGTTACCTGCGTTAATTGAACAGAAGATATAACCGGTAGATTGAGGTCCGCGAGGAGACAAAATCTGGTTGTAAGAGTCGTTTGTATAGTAAGCATAGTCAACACGTAAGCGATTTTTGAGGAGACCTAATTCAATCCCGAATTCAGTTGATTTGGTCATTTCCGGTTTAAGATAAGGATTACCGCGAGTCCATGAGTTACCTACACCGACTGTACCGTTAAGATATGTTCCGACAGGCCAGAGAGAGGTGTTTGTTTCATAAGCGCCTGTATCTTTACCTACTTTTGCCCAAGATGCTCTAACCTTACCGAAAGTAAGAATGTCGCTCTTAGGGAGAAGTTCTGTAAATATGAATGATCCGCTGACAGATGGATAGAAGTATGAGCGATTTTCGATAGGAAGTGTTGATGTCCAGTCGTTACGTCCGGTAACTGTCAAATATAACATATTCTTCCAAGCTACACGGAATTCACCGAATAAACCTAACAGTCTCTTTTGAGATGCAGAGTGGGCAAATTGTTTGTTTTCTGTTGAAGCATTTGCATAAGAATAGAAATCAGGAACAGAGAAATTGTATGCCATCATATAGTTGCTGTTAGTTTTGGTATCATCCGAAGCGCCGCCCAATAATAGATTAAAGTCAAAATCTCCGAATTTCTTGCTCATATTTGACATGAAATTGTGTGACAAATATTTGAAACGACGAGTGTTGTCACTCATCATACCATTCTGCCAAACTTGTTTGATAACTCCACCGGCAGCAATACGATTAGAGTTGATTTGAGTATATGAGTCAATACCCAATCTGTACTGAATAAACCACCAATCTGCAATATCTGCCTTTACGCTTAAATTGCCTGTAAAACGATCGGTATTGTCATACATTTTGTTTTTGTTAACAATCCAATATGGATTGTCTCGTTCGTCCCAAGGATCAAGTCTTTCGCCGAACATTCTATAACGTGAACCGTCTTCATTTATATAATTCGTCATATTGTCAAATGGAGACCAATTGTAAACGCCGTAAAGAGCACCGGTTCCTGATGAATTATAAAGACCCGCACCAGTCAAAGTTCTGTCTGTATGAGCTTGTGAGTAAGCCGCATTTGTATTAAATGTAAATATGCCGGCTCTCTGTTCACCGTTGAAACGGAAGGTGTATTTGTCATACCCAGTTTTAGGGACAAGACCTTGTTGATCATAATAAGATCCGGATAAGTAGAAGTTACTGTTTTTAGTACCACCTGCAACGCTGGCACTTTCGTCATAGATTACTCCGCCTTGGAAGAAGTTGCTGATGTTGTCATAAGTCCGTGAGTTAGATTTTTCTCCCCAAGAATTGTATGAAAAGTCATTGAAAACAGTTCCGAGATAATTCTGTTGGTTATCGTATTGATCGTCCATATAACCTCTCGTGTATTCTGTTTGAACTTCAGGAATGCTTTTTGCCCAAGATGTAGATAAATTGGAGTTGACATTAATTTCAATTACACCTTCTTTACCTTTTTTGGTAGTAATAAGGACAACGCCGTTGGCTGCGCGGGAACCATAAAGTGCAGACGCTGCAGGGCCTTTCAATATGGACATATTTTCAATATCCTCAGGATTTATATCCATGACACGGTTAGAAGTAGTGGTTGCTGATTTATAAGAACCGTCAAATGCAGAGTTGCCTACAAGAGTTGAAGAGTTATCATAAATTACACCATCGACTACGAACAAAGGTTGATTGTCTTTGCTTTCAGATCCCGAAGTACCGCCACGAAGAATAATCTGTGCGCCGGAACCTGCTGCACCGGAAGATTGTGTGATGTTAACACCGGCAATCTTACCTGAAAGTGAAGAAATAGGATTTGCAGTCTTATTCTTCATCAATTCCTCGGACTTGATGTCGGATACTGCATATCCCAATGCTTTTCTTTCCTTTTTAATACCCAATGCTGTAACAACAACATCATTAAGATAGATTGATGATTCAAGCATTGTAACATTGATTACGCTTCTGTTGTTAACTATAACTCTCTGATCTTCCATCCCTAAAGAAGAAAAAAGAAGAGTAGCATTTGCCGGAGCGTCAATCGAAAAAGTTCCGTTAAGTTCTGTTGAAACACCCGTTTTGGTTCCATCTATCAGAACAGCGACTCCTGGCAATGGTTGACCGGTTTTGTCTATGACTTTACCGGTTACCTTTATGTTCTGTGCCATTATTGTCCCTGATATGAGAACCAAGGCGAATACCGAAAGCATAAATCGCTTACACCATCCGGTTAATTTTTGGGAAACATACATGAATTAAAATTTTAGGTTAATAATTATAAATTTAGCAAAATGCCCTTGAAAAATAACAAATACTAATCAAATAGTAAAAATTATAACAATTTGTAATAAAACATAATGATAATGCTTCAGGCAGCTATCAAAATCTTGATCTGAACTCAGTTTTCCTTTGTGTAAAATTAATATAAAATTTTAAAAAACTTACACTATTAACCGACAAATTTTTAGATTTTCAATATTTATGCTGCAACATGCAGATTATTTGCATATATGTTTTCGTAATTTAAACAGCCCTCCCCTAAAATCTATTAATGTAGCTAATATGGTGCTTGATGGTTTGGAAGAGAGTATAAACCACCAGCTCATCATAAACCAATCAGCAGGAGGGCAACAACCGATAGACATTTCGTACTACACGGTCTCTTTTTTTTGAAACATGCCTGAGTTTTAAATTTAGGTTATAATTTTAGTTTACAAAAAAGGTTTTTATTGTTACATTTTATAATATAATATGTGATAAATATTTCATTTTATAACAAAAATCAACAACTGGATTATATATAAGCAGCAAAACATTAATATTAACTTAAGATCTTTACAGGTGTAAAGATATAACAATTTTTAATAGCGACATATTTTTTGTTAAACCATATAATACTATTGTCAGGTCGAACTGTTTGCACCAATGTCCTAAAAAGTAATGTACAACTTTTTACATGAATTTTACCTCAGAATCTTCATCCTGTTTTATAATCGATACCTCTATAGGGATATAGAAAAGTCTTGTTTTAACATTTTCAGATAGTTTGCTCTTTGCCATAAGCCTCTGAGCATCTTTTTCAGTTGTATAGATAACGGCTTTAGGCCATTTTTTGGCCAGTCTGTTAATTTTGGAGACTTCAGAGGAGGTGAAGTTATGATGATCCCGAAATTCCAGACGGCC
>JBDKRJ010000031.1:0-49614 GCA_039683455.1 Rikenellaceae bacterium
CTTGCTTATTTCAAGATTTATCATTTTTGCAAGGTCATCATTGTGTTTATCAAACAGTTTTAATACTGTATCGTTTGACTCACATAAACCTAAGAAAGCGTTTTTGATTATTTCTGCCGTGATATTAGCTTTCCTTTCACGAAAATTTTGATAATGATTAAAGATCGTAGATTTAATACTATCGATAGCATTATTGATGTGATTGGCCTCAAATGCTTTACCGGAGGCTTTTCCGTGTTTAATATTCCACAAACTTGGCTCAATTTCTAATTGAGTACTGATTTGTGCAATTTTGCCATCTAGTGTAATTCGGGCAATAATTGGAGCCTTTCCACTCTGTTTTGTAGCATTTCTTTTAATAAAAAATAATACCTTAAATGTGCTTTTCATACCTTAAAATTTTATAATGTAAAGTTAGTTATACACTATTGATATTTAGATATATGCACCCTAGACAAAACTCGACAAAAGTAAGACAAAAGATGACAATTCGTGACCTATTTTGTGTTTTTAAAATAGGTCACGATTTAGTCACGGAAGAGTGTCCAATTATGACCATTTTTTGACTATTATTCCGGACAAATTTAAAATAAAAAAACCTACAATCACTTGATATTGTAGGTTTTGTCTGGCTTTTGTCCGGTTTTTTGGACATTTTTAGTGATTCGGTTGGGATTCGAACCCAAGACCCACAGCTTAGAAGGCTGTTGCTCTATCCAACTGAGCTACCGAACCCCTTTGTAAGATTGTCCCGTAAATGAAGTTTTCTGGTGAGAAATGGTCTTCCTGATTGGGAATACAAAGATAATAATAATTTTAGATTTAAAGTACTTCGCTCCTGTTTTTTGGCTTTGTGAGGCCTCTGTAGATGAAATATAGGACAATAGCGCTCACTATTATCACTAATCCCATGGAAATTTCTGAGCTGTAGAGATGAACCTTGTTCATCAGCTGGTCTTTTGGAACTACACTATACAGGCAGTACCCGATGGCTGCAAGTATGGAGTTCCAGAAAAATGCTCCAAGTGTTGTGTAGAGGATAAATCTGGAGAGTTTCATCTTTGCAAGTCCTGCCGGTATGGAGATCAACTGGCGGATAGCGGGGAGCAGGCGACCTACAAATGTTGAGATGGCTCCATTTTTCACAAAGTAATTTTCTGCTTTGTGCACCTTATGCTCGTCGAGCAGGCAGATACGGCCAAGGCGACTGTTGGCAAATTTGTAAATAATCGGACGGCCAAGAAAATACGCAAGGTAGTAGTTGAACATGGCTCCTATTAGTGCTCCAAGCGTTCCAAAAAATACTACCATGAATATATTCATCTCACCGGCGGCGGCTTTGTAAGCAGCGGGGGGGATTACAATTTCAGATGGGAAGGGGATAAATGAGCTTTCGATTGCCATCAGCAGAGTGATTGTCCAGTAATTCAGATTTTCCAGGCACCATTCGATAAAGTGTATAGACTCCATATAAAATTGGCTATTTTTCTTTGAGTTTTTTAATTTTCTTTGATACGACTATGTCTTTTTTGAGCTTTGGTATGAGTTCATAGAGCTTGTTAAGCCACAGCTCGTCAAGTGTGAGAAGTGTTTCCAGATTGGTGATAAAGGAGTCTATCGAGCGCATGTGGTATAAAGCTACAAGATGATACACCAGAAATTCAGGTAGCTCTGTTCTTTTGTATGTCAGAAATATTTGTGAGTCCATAAACTGGTAGTCCATTTTTTCGTTGCTGATTATTCTTCTCAAGTAGATCAATGCGCCGTAGTGGTCTTCTTTTAACATACTTATGTAAGCCAGACCAGAGTTTGCTTCAAGGTTGTCAAGATCAAGAACCAGTGCCACCTGAAAGGCGATGGCGGCATCTTCTATCTGGTCATATGCGAGGTAGGCATCTGCTATACCTATAAGGGCAAAAAAGTTGCCGGGCTCGTATTTCAGAAACTCCTTAAAGGTTTCTATTGCCATATGGTACTGTTCCGTATTTACGTAAACAATGGCTTTATTATAGAGTACTGATGAGTTCTTTGGGTCGAGGGCGAGTGCGTAGTCGAACGCTTCAAGCGATTTTGCAAAATTCTCCACACGGGCATATATTGTTCCAACGTTAAACCAGACATTTTCATTAAAGGGGTCGGCGTCCAGATACTTTTCATAGTAAACGAGGCTCTCCTTAAACTGTTCTATCCTCTCCAGACAGAATGCTATGTCATTGAATATCTCTGTATTGTTCTCTTCCAGCTTTTCTGCCTCTTTCAGATACTCCAGAGCCATTGCGAATTCGTTTATGTCTATATATTCCTGAGCTACAGTGGTGAGCATTTCGCCTGCTTCGTCACTGGACAGTGTGATGGCTTTTTTTATGTTCTCTTTTGCAGTCGGATGATCTCCCTGCCTCAGATAGCCTCTGCCCAGAAGAAAATAGATGTCGCTGTTGCTGGAGTCGAAACCCATCTGATTGTTCAGTATTTCGATTGCCTTTTGCACCTCTCTGTTTACAATAAGAACATCTGCATACCGAACCACAAGGTCAGATGAGTACGGATGTCTGGTATAGGCTGTCCTGGTAAGGTCATAAACAAGTGTATCGTCACCCTCCTCAATGAAGTAACCAATAAGGTAGTCAAACTCCTCTTCAGAAAAGTTTAGCAGTTCTATTTCTCCTTTTGTATAAGCGTCTTCACACTTGGAAATCTGCTCTATGAAGTCCTCTTCCTCGTTGAAATTCAGAAAATCGTCTCCTGTCATTATGCAGATTTTATAGAAGTTAAGTAGTGAAAAAGATGTTTTAAAAAATCCATTGGAGAGGAGGTGGTTTCACCATTGCTCCCAATGACTAAATCGAAAGGATTGTTTGGATAGTTCAACCGGCCTATCTTAAAAGTAGCCAGTGATGAGCGTGATATATAGTCATGGGTATAAGAATACGTGGAGCTTAAATCAATAAAGAGGTCTGCATTACCGCTTATCACCTTTTCAATAATTTTTAAGTCCGGGGTACCAATAATTGAGAGATCATCTTTGGTCAGTACCTGTACCTGGCAATCCAGAGCCAGTTCGGAAGAGTGGTTTTTGGTTAGGTTG
Organism: Rikenellaceae bacterium; assembly: GCA_039683455.1. Classification (GTDB taxonomy): domain Bacteria; phylum Bacteroidota; class Bacteroidia; order Bacteroidales; family UBA932; genus Bact-08. Next base: position 3,086 of record JBDKRJ010000031.1, read on the forward strand.
ATAGCTAACCCCCTGTAATTAATTTTTTTATCCTGCATCAGACTGGTGATACGCTTTACAACTTCAAATATCTTCTCTTCTCGCATGTCAAAAATGAAACAGATGCTTCGGACATTTTCCAAAGGCATAAACTTCACGTCTCTGTACGGCCGTATTCTGCTGAGAACTCTTTTCTGAAGTGCATGAATAAAAAACATCTTTAAAGACATTGTAATGAATACGTGCAAATTTAGCAAAAATCAGGCCATTTGCAATTATAATAAAACTTAATAATATTCGTATATTTGTACGAACAGAACACTAAACTCATATGTATAACGAAGTTTCAGAATTAAGTCTTACCGATTTTTACAGTAAAAGTCTGATAGATTTCTCCGACAGGCCTGCTTTCTCTACGATATATAAAGAAGTTATTACTTATAAAGAGGTTGGAGACAGGGTAGAACGGCTTACCGATGTTTTTAATAAATACGGTCTGGAGAAGGGTGATAAGATTGCTGTGCTTGGAAATAATATGCCAAATTGGGCCGTCTCTTATTTTGCAATTACCACCTCATCCAGAGTTGTAGTGCCAATCCTTCCGGATTTTACAGCTTTCGAAATTGTCAATGTTATTGAACACTCCGACTCAAAGGCGTTAATTGTATCTAAAAAACTGCAGTATAAGATACCTGAGCATATTTCAGAAAAGCTCACTTTAATAATTTCCATGGATGAAATGGAAATTATTAAAGCACCTGAAAAAGAAAATCATGTAATTCCGGCAGCACCTTTCCCTCAGGATTTAGCCTCCATAATCTATACTTCAGGTACAACAGGAACTTCGAAAGGTGTTATGCTCAGCCATGCCAATTTAGTGGCTCAGACAGCAATGGGTACCAAACTTTTTGCCATGAATGAGCGTGACTGCTTATTGTCAATACTGCCTCTTTCTCATGCATATGAGTGCAGCATCGGAATGATACAACCATTTACAAGTGGTTCCCACGTTATCTACCTGGACGGTGCTCCTACTCCTTCGGTTTTAATTCCTGCCCTAAAAGAGGTGAGACCGACGATTATTATGAGCGTTCCTTTAATTGTGGAGAAAATATACAAGAACAAAATACGCCCGATGTTCACTAAAAATTTTCCAATGCAGGTGCTCTATTCTATTTCATTCATCCGAAGGGGTTTGCATAGAATTGCAGGAAAAAAACTGTTAGAGACATTTGGCGGAAACCTGCGTTTTTTTGGCATTGGCGGCTCAAAACTGGATGTTGTAGTAGAACGGTTCCTTTCCGATGCTGGATTTCCTTATTCAATCGGATATGGTCTCACAGAGACCTCTCCTTTACTGGCCGGTACCGCGCCTGGTCATGTTAAGGAGCAATCTACAGGTCCTTGCCTAAAGGGTATTGAAATGAAGATTATCAATCCTAATGATAAAAACATAGGAGAAATAGTGGTTAAAGGACCAAATGTAATGATGGGTTACTATAAAGATTCTCAGACTACTGCCACATGCTTTACTGCGGATGGATGGTTCAGGACAAAAGATTTGGGTTTTATTGACAAAGATGGCTACCTGTTTATTAAAGGTCGTATGGACAATATGATTGTTGGCACCAACGGAGAGAATATCTATCCGGAAGAGATTGAGGCAATTTTAAATGAACATGACCTTGTTCTCGAATCACTGGTTCTGCAAATCAAAGGCAAGCTTATTGCCAAGGTGTATTTTAACTATGAGCAGATAGAGGTTCTTCACAAATTCAGAGAAGAGGCTGAGGTTAATCTTACCGAGAGAGTAAGGAAAATCAAAGCAGAAGTTCTGGAATATGTAAACGAAAGGGTCAATAAATCATCCAGAATACTTGAAATATTTGAGCAGCCGGTACCTTTCGAGAAGACTGCCACTCAAAAAATCAAACGATTTTTGTATGCAGACTAGTTTCTAAAAACCAGCAGATCTTCAAAATAGTCCACTATAATTGGTTTTTCTTTGTTCAGATTGCCTTCAAGCAGCGCTTTTGCCAGTTCGTTAACCAACTCTTTCTGAAGCATGCGCTTTACGGGTCTTGCTCCGTATGATGGGTCATAGCCCTTGTTGCACAAGTAGTCCATTGCATAATCTGTGAATTCGAGCACTAACCCTTTATCTTCCATGAGTTTTCTGACTCCTTCTATCTGAAGCTTCAGTATCTCTTTAACATTGTCCATGGTAAGAGGATGGAACATTATGATCTCGTCAACTCTGTTCAGAAACTCCGGTTTGACGCTGGCTTTGAGTATCTCGATAACATCAACCTTTGTTCTTTCTATAACCTCCTCCCTGTTTTTTTCGTTCAATCTGCTCAGATTATCCTGAATTACATCTGAGCCAACATTTGAAGTCATGATGAGTATGGTGTTTTTGAAGTCAACAGTCCGTCCTTTGTTGTCAGTCAGCCTTCCGTCGTCAAGAACCTGAAGCAGAATATTGAATACATCTGGGTGAGCCTTTTCTATCTCGTCAAGGAGCACAACAGAGTAGGGCTTTCTTCTCACAGATTCGGTGAGTTGTCCACCTTCCTCATATCCTATATAACCAGGAGGTGCTCCAACCAGGCGTGATACCGAGTGTCTCTCCTGGTATTCACTCATGTCTATCCTGGTCATCAGGTTCTCATCATTAAAAAGATACTCGGCGAGTGCTTTTGCCAGTTCTGTCTTGCCAACTCCTGTTGTGCCAAGAAAGAGAAACGAACCAATCGGACGTTTTGAATCCTGAAGTCCCGCCCTGCTTCTTCTGATAGCATCTGATACTGCAGATATAGCTTCGTCTTGACCAACAATTCTCCTGTGAAGTACATCCTCCATTTTTAGCAGCTTCTCCTTTTCACTCTCTAGCATTTTTTTAACCGGAATGCCTGTCCATTTGGCCACTACTTCCGCAATATCTTCCGGTTCCACATATTCGTTAATCAGGGAGAACTCGCTTTTTTTCTTCTTCTCCATCAACTCCTTTATCTCCTTTTCTGCAGCAACTATCTTCCCATATCTTAATTCTGCCACCTTGCCGTAGTCTCCGCTCCTCTCCGCCTCTTCTGCCTTGAATTTCAATTCTTCTATATCTACCTTCATCTTCTGTATCTGTCCAAGAATCTGCTTTTCCTCCTGCCATTGCACATTTTCCTTGTTTCTCACTATGCTCAGCTCATCTATATGTTTTGTCAGGTCTGCAAGTTTCTCTTTGTCTCCCTCCCTTTTGATTGCCTCTCTCTCAATCTCAAGCTGACGGATTTTACGATTTAGCTCATCTATGGACTCCGGCACAGAGTTCATCTCGAGTCGCAATTTTGATGCAGCCTCATCAATAAGGTCAATTGCCTTGTCCGGCAAAAATCTTGTTGTTATGTATCTGTGAGACAGATCTACTGCAGCAATAAGTGCATCGTCCTTGATCTGTACTTTATGGTGGTTTTCGTACCTCTCCTTAAGACCTCTCAGAATAGAAATTGCCTCTGCCGGTGTTGGCTCATCTACCATTACCATCTGAAACCTGCGTTCCAGAGCTTTGTCCTTTTCAAAATATCTCTGAAATTCATCCAAAGTGGTAGAGCCAACTGCTCTCAACTCACCTCTTGCAAGTGCTGGTTTTAATATGTTTGCCGCATCCATGGCTCCCTCTCCTCTTCCTGCACCCACCAAGGTGTGTATCTCGTCTATGAAAAGAATAACCTCTCCAACACTGTCAATCACTTCTTTAACAACTGCTTTAAGCCTCTCCTCAAACTCTCCCTTGTATTTTGCTCCGGCAATGAGTGAGCCCATGTCCAAAGAAAAAACCACTTTTGTTTTAAGATTTTCCGAGACATCGCCATGTACTATTCTTTGTGCAATTCCCTCTGCTATTGCTGTTTTTCCAACTCCAGGTTCTCCTACCAGAATGGGATTGTTTTTAGTTCTTCTGCTCAAAATCTGAAGAACTCTTCTTATCTCGTCATCTCTTCCGATAACGGGATCTAGCTTACCCAATCTTGCCTGCTCATTTAAATTTATGGCATATGTACTGAGTGCTTCCCAATTTTGTTTGTTCATCTTATCGTTTTTTATGCTTTCTTTTAACTCTTTGTCTTAAGTATTGCAACAAATTTGCCATCCATTGTTTGCTGACAAAAAGGCATATGAACCGATGGTTATCTCTTTGAATTGTTAACTTTGTAGAAAAAAATAAAAATGAAATATCCCGAATTAAATAACGGAGAGCTTTTGCCTCTTGTGGAGAGCTTTTACACAATACAGGGAGAGGGTTACAACTCCGGAAAACCAGCTTTTTTTATACGGCTCGGCGGGTGCGACGTGGGATGCAACTGGTGCGACGCAAAAGAGACATGGAACCCTAAGCTTTATCCTCCCACTCCTATAGAGGCTATAGCCGAGTCTGCTGCCATGCACCCGGCTAAAGCTATAGTTCTTACGGGCGGGGAACCTCTCTCCTATCCATTGGACAAATTATGTACACTATTAAAATCCAAAGAGTTGGAAATCTTTCTTGAGACATCAGGATCTCACCATATAAGTGGAAGATTTGATTGGATATGCTTGTCGCCCAAGAGAAAAAAACATCCTGTTGCCGGTATGCACCAACTGGCATCGGAACTTAAAGTTATAATCGAAAATGCATATGATTTTGAGTGGGCAGAGGAGAACAGGATGCTTGTCAGAAAAGATTGCAAACTCTATCTTCAGCCGGAGTGGAGTAAAATTAAGCAGATTCTTCCAGAGATAATTGAATATGTAAAATCTCATCCTGCATGGAACATCTCCTTGCAGACGCACAAATACATGAATATTCCGTAGGAAATTATATAATTTTAATAACTTTGGAGAATTAAATATACAACAACAAAAATCATGAACAAATTTACGGCATTTATCCTGTTTTTTGCACTATTTTCACTTTGCAGCTATAGTCAGGAAGTTGAGAAAAAACAACCCGGCTACCAATTCACCACGGTAAAGGAGATTCCGGTTACTTCAGTAAAAAATCAGAGCAGAACGAGCACCTGCTGGAGTTTTTCCACGCTGGCATATCTGGAGTCTGAACTTATAAGAATGGGGAAAGGAGAACAGGATCTTTCCGAAATGTTTATTGTTTCAAACTCGTATTACGATAAAGCAGATAAATATATACGCACAAACGGCAACATAAATTTTTCTCCGGGAAGTTCATTCGGAGATGCCCTAACAGTGATAAGGGAGCATGGCATAGTTCCCGAATCTGTTATGCCCGGGTTAAACTACGGCGAGGAGCTGCATGCTCATAACGAGCTTGATGCTGCTACTGCAGGTTATATCAAGGCAATAGCAAAAAATCCCAACGGCAAGTATTCTACCGCATGGAAAAACGGATTCAGAGGAATTCTTAATGCATATCTCGGAGATATGCCTCAGAAATTTGTCATTAACGGAAAAGAATATACTCCTCAAAGTTATGCAAAGGAACTGGGAATAAATCCTGATGACTATGTTTCAATCACATCATACACTCATCATCCTTTTTATACTCAGTTTATTCTTGAAATTCCCGACAACTGGCGCTGGGACACCTCTTACAACCTTCCAATAGATGAGATGATGAAAATTTTCGATTACGCAATTGAGCAGGGATATACAGTATTATGGGGTTCAGATGTTAGTGAAAAGGGGTTTACAAAAAAAGGTATCGCTTTTGTTCCTGAATCAGATGTAAAAAACATGGCCGACTCGGACCAGGCTAAATGGTTGGGTCTTTCAAAACTGGAAATAGACACTAAAATCTACGGAATGACTGAGATTGTTCCTGAGAAAAAAATCACACAGGAAGACCGTCAGATTGCCTTTGATAACGGACAGACCACAGACGATCACGGGATGCAGATATTTGGTATTGCTAATGATCAGAACGGGAATAAATACTATATGGTTAAGAATTCATGGGGAATTACCGGAGATTACAAAGGCATCTGGTATGTTTCCGATACTTTTGTCAAGTACAAAACCATGAATATTGTGGTTAATAAAAATTCTGTTCCAAAGGATATAAGAGTAAAGCTGGGAATTAAATAACTTACAGACTTAAAACATTAACTTTTAATATTCATAATACTATGAAAAAGACATTTTTGGCCTTGGTGACAATTTTATTGTCCACAATATTTCAAACTTCTCTTTTTGGGCAGGGATACATTTTTACAGACATTGTGAGAAACCAGGCAACCCCTGTAAAGAATCAGGCAAATAGCGGAACCTGCTGGAGTTATGCAACTGCTGCATTTCTTGAAGCAGAACTTCTAAGAACCGGAAAAGGCGAATTTGACCTCTCTGAGATGTATGTTGTTTATCACAACTATCTTAACAGAATGGATGACAACTATTTGAGAAAAGGCACTGGAAATCTTGGACAGGGTAGCCTTGCACATATGTTCACAAATATCGTTGAAGAAAACGGCATTGTTCCACAAGAGGTTTACAATGGAATTAATTACGAATCAAAACTTAACAATCACAAAGAGATTAATAAATTTGTAAATGTCATATCAGGTGCTGCCGTCGAGTTAAAACAGAGGAGTCCTGAATACTACAAGCTTGTAAAAAGCATGATGGATATATATTTAGGTACTGTTCCAAAAACGTTCAATTACAAAGGCAAAGAGTATACTCCAAAAAGCTTTGCTCAGTTTTTAGGGCTTAATATGTCTGATTATGTAGAGATTACCAGTTTAAGTCATATTCCTTTCTATAAAGCATCGGTTATTGAGGTCCCTGACAACTGGGATTTCGGCCGCTTTTACAATCTTCCGCTGGATGAATTCATGGTTGTAATCAACAATGCTCTTATGAATGGCTATACTGTTGTTTGGGATGGCGATATTAGCGAAAAAGGATTCTCTCATACAAGCGGCGTTGCAATTAATCCTCTTGTCGAAAATACTACAGATGAGCTGATCAAGGAGGTTTACAAGTTTGAAAAGACATTTCCGGAGGTTAAGGTTACCCAGGAGATCCGTCAGAAAGGATACGAATCTTTCTCAACTACAGATGACCATCTTATGCTTATCACCGGAATTGTAAAAGACCAGGATGGTACAATCTATTATATAACCAAAAACTCATGGGGGACAGAGAGAAACAAGTTCGGAGGTTATCTTAATATGTCAGAAAGCTTTGTCCGTGCAAAAAGTATCTCCATAATGGTTAATAAGAACTCAATACCAAAAGAGATTCGCCAAAAATTGGGCATTTAGCTGATAATAAGCAAAATATAATGGGGATAAAAAGACATATACCAAACGCGATTACATCGTTGAATCTGCTGTTCGGGACAATAGCTGTAATTTTTGCTTTTGAAGGTTATCAGGTATTTGCAATATATTTGATATTGCTGGCTGCTGTTTGTGACTTTCTGGACGGGTTTGCTGCCAGGCTGTTTAAAGTGTACTCCCCCATGGGGAAAGAACTGGATTCTCTGGCGGACCTTGTCAGTTTTGGTCTTGCCCCTACAATTTTGCTCTACCATAAAATGGATGAACTTTTTGGTTCTCAAATATCCGGAAGTACTGATACACTCTTCTTGGAATTTCTGATGTTTGTCCCTGTTTCTATTACCATCGCCTCTGCATTAAGACTGGCCAAGTTTAATGTTGATACCAGACAAAGTGAAAATTTTATTGGACTTCCAACTCCTGCTAATGCTTTGCTTATCTGCATGTTTATGCATTTCTCAACATATAATACCCTCTTTGACGGTTTATTAAGCACAACGTACTTTATTCCGGCTGTATCATTAACTCTCTCTTTTCTGTTAGTAAGCAATATTCCAATGTTCTCATTAAAATTCAAATCTCTTAAATGGAGAGGAAATGGGATGAGATATTTATTGATTATTACCGCTTTTATATTACTGGTTGCAGCTCTCGTCTTTAATATCACCTGGTCAGTATCGCTTTTAATTGTTTTTTGTCTTTATCTGTTTATAAATATTTTTATTTATCTAATCAATTGTGTAAAGAGGTAATTATGGAGAATTTAGTGGGAAATTTCAATACACTTGAATTAATAAATAAATCTCTGCTTGAGCTTGGTCCGGATCACAAGTCGAATATAAAAAAACTGACCACATTGTGTGGAGAGTTGTTAGGTGCCTTTTCAGTAGCTTACAATAGATGTACGGACAATCAACTCTTTACTATTGGCAAATACTCTCTTCAACCCGCTTTTGAAGATACAGATTTATCTGAATGCCTTATCTGCAAGGATGTTATTACAGATAATGCAGAAAACGCAACAGTAATACGTAATCTTTCTGATAGCCGTTATGCAGAGAATAACTCATTTATAAAGGATTATGATTTAAAAACATATATTGGAAAACCAATCAGATCAGAAGGGGAACTTATAGGAACTTTTTGTTTGTTTTTTCAAAATGATTTTACTCCCTCTGATGACAATCTGAGAGTTCTCAGCATTATTGGGATTTTCATTGGAAGTGAAGATAAAAGGACGAGGGATGAGGAGGCTAACGAAAAGAGCATTGTAAGAAAAAGGGTACTTCTGGAAGCCTCTGCCAAAGCCAGTCATACACTTATCTCTAATCAAAACTTTGATGATGCAGTAAGTGAGGTTTTGGGAATAATCGGTAATGCAACAGATCATGACAGAATATATATTTGTGAATTTTACCGGAATTTATCAACTGGAGTCATCTCTGCCAATCAAAGATTTGAAAAAATCAAGGGTAGTATCTCACATCAGACACTTAATCGGGATGATCATAATCTTGCTCTTAACCAACTTCTTCCAAAATGGTACTTTCTGCTCAGTAAAGGAGAGACTATCAAGGGGAACGTAAAGGATTTTTCTCAGGATGAAAGAGAAATACTGGAGAAACAAGGTATAATATCCTTACTTGCTATTCCGATATTTGTAGATGAGGTCTGCTGGGGATTTCTCGGTTTTGACAACTGCAAGGAGGTCTATAACTGGATTGACAATGAATTGAGTATCCTTCAAAATACAACATCTGCTCTTGGTCTGTATCTGTACAGAAACCGTAACCGGATGGAACTGATTGCAGCTAAGGAGCAGGCAGAAGAGAGTGAAATTTATGCAAATGCACTTTTTGAACAGTCTCCTTTAAGCATACAGTACTTGAACACCAACGGATTAACAGAAAAGGTAAACAAAGCTTTCGATTCTATGTTCATGATTTCCAGAGAGAAAGTAGTTGGAAAATTTAACGTTTTAACCGATATCAGGTCTGTCTCCCAAGGGTGGGATAAGGTTTTAAAACGAGTTTTGAATGGAGAAAACGAGTTCCTTTCAGATCTTACCTTTGACCCTAAACCTTTTGGTTACGTGGGAGAGAAAATATATCTGAACTGTATTTCCTTTCCAATAAAATTCAAAGGCAGGGTTAAGAAGATCGTCATGATGTACCAAGATGTTACAAACTTGAAAAAATTTGAAGAAAAACAGAAAAGACAAAACAAGGAGCTTACCGATATTGCCAGAGCTTTAAAAGAGAGTTACCGCTCCCTGGAAATTGCAAAAGCTCTTTCGGAGGAGAAAGAGTTCAAGTATAAAACAATACTGGAAAATAGTTTTAATCTAATTGGTCAGCTCTCCTTAGAAGGTAAATATCTTTATTATAACAGAGTGTATTCAGATATTCTGGGTTACGATCAGAATGAGTTGCTTGGAACAAATGGGTATGCATTGTTCCACCCGGATGAGTTTCAAAGAATTCAAGGCACCTATTTTAATCAGCTAATGAGAAATAATGCAGTAAAATTTTCTGCAAGAGTGCGCACAAAATCAGGCGAATATAAATTAATTGACCATAAGTTCAGGCTTCTGAAAGGAGAAGACAAAAACGAATTTACCATATTGTTAAGTGCTCAGGATATTACTGATATGAACAGAAATGAGATGTTGCTGCAAATGCAGAGGAACTTGGCATATTCAATTATAAGTTGCAAAAACTTCAACGAGTTCTACTCAGTAATAATCGACGAGATAAATTCAATAATTCCCGTAAATAACCTTTATGTAGCCTTCTACGACCAGAAGTCGGGAATGCTCTCCCTTGGAGGACTGAAAGATGAAAAGGATGATATTGATATCTGGCCGGCAGAAGGATCAATGACCGGTTATACAATTAAGCAAAATAAACCTGTATTTGTATCCAAAGAGGAGATCCTTAAACTCTGCGAGTCCGGGGAGATAGAACAAGTAGGTACAATGGCAGAAATTTGGATGGGGGTTCCTTTCACAAGTGAAAGCGGCATAACTGGAGCAATTGTTATTCAAAACTATGACAATCCTTATGCTTTTAGCCAGGCTGATATTGAAATTGTGGAACTTATTGCAAATGAGATACGTATATTCATAGACAAAAAAAATGCGGAGGAGAATGCTTTAAAACTCACAAAAGCCGTTACAGAGAGTCCGGCATCTGTAATTATCACCGATTTGTCCGGTGCTATTGAGTATGTAAACCCAAAATTCTCTTCCATAACTGGATACTCATTTGATGAGGTGACAGGGTTGAATCCAAGAATATTCAAGTCCGGAAATACTCCCGGTTCGCTGTACCAGAATATGTGGAGTACAATTAAGTCTGGTAAAGAGTGGAGGGGTGAACTTAAAAATAAGAAGAAGAACGGAGAGTTTCACTGGGAAGATATTTCAATATCACCTATTTTGGATGAAAACGGCAAAATTAGTCATTATGTTGCTGTAAAAGAGGATATTACAGATAGAAAAAATTTGATTAACCAATTAATTATAGCCCGAGACAAAGCGGAAGAGAGTGACAGATTAAAAACATCATTTTTACAAAATATAAGCCACGAGATACGTACCCCTATGAATGGAATTATGGGGTTTATAGAACTTTTGAGAGATCCTGACATTACAGTAGAGGAACAGAGTACCTATTTCGACATTATAGAAAAAAGCAGCAACAGGATGCTTAACACTATCAATGATATTATTGATATCTCCAAAATTGAAGCAGGGGTTATGATGGTAAAATACTCGACTGTATCGGTTAATCAGATAACATCTGATATTGTATGTTTCTTCAGGCCAGAGGTAGAAAAGAAGGGAATGAAGATTAATTTGCATCTCGATCAGTCGGTTAAAAATTTAACAATTATCTCCGACATGGAAAAGATTTATGCTGCTCTTACAAATCTTATAAAAAATGCAGTCAAATATTCGATTAAGGGCGAAATAAATGTTGGAGTCATCAAAAAAGATCAGTTCGTCGAATTTTATGTAGAAGATACAGGAATAGGTATTCCAAAAGAGAATCTTGATAAGATATTCGAAAGATTTATTCAGGCAGAATCCGAATCAATAAGAAGTCACGAGGGAGCGGGCCTGGGGCTATCTATTGTTAAGGCCTACATAAAATTATTAGGTGGAAAGATTCACGTTGAATCTGAGCCCGGTGTCGGGTCTAAGTTTACCTTTTCAATACCATTGGATAACTCTAAAATTTTACCAGAAGCTGGTACTTGCAACTCCGCTAAAAATACCTCCTCATTAACTTTTGATCACTCATCTGGGTCTGTTAGAATATTAATTGCCGACGATGAAGAGACCAATGCTTTTTATCTTAATACAATATTAAGACAAACTAATTATAATGTTCTTTTTGCTAAAAACGGGAAAGAGGCTGTGGATATTTTCTCAGAAAACCGGGATGTTAAAATTATCCTCATGGATATACGAATGCCCGAGATGGATGGTTTTCAGGCAACAAAACTTATTAAAAACATCGAACCCAGTGTCATAATAATTGCTCAAACAGCCTACGCTTTTGCAGGTGACAGAGAAAAGGCTCTTGAGGCAGGTTGTGATGACTATTTGCCAAAACCAATAAAAAAAGACGATCTGCTGGAAATGCTTAAAAAGTACTTATCAGTTTAAAAGTCAGAAAGCAGACATCTGCTCTATAAGTTTATCCAAGTGAATATCAAGTTTTTTTTCTGTTTTACTGAACTCCTCCCTGCTGTTCAGAACCCCTCTTACTCCAAAGTAAAACTTGATTTTGGGTTCTGTTCCCGAAGGCCTTACCGAAACCACGCTGTTGTCTTGGCTGATATATTGCAGCACGTTCGATTTTGGTAAATCGATCTTGTATCTTAGATCACTTATAAGGTCTATTGTCTCAGAAAGTTTATAATCATGAATCAGCACAACCTGAGAACCGGCCAGCGTCTGGAGAGGTTTTTCACGGAATGACTTCATCATATTCTCGATTTGCTCAAAGCCATCTTTTCCTTTCTTTGTAACAGATACAAGGCGTTCTTTGTAGAAACCAAACTCGATGTAAATGTCGATTAACATTTCATACAATGTTTTGCCTTTGCTTGCTGCCCAGGCAGCAGCCTCTGCCACCAGGCAACAGGAGATAATTGCGTCTTTGTCTCTGACAAATTCTCCGGCGTTAAATCCATAGCTCTCCTCTCCTCCCCCTATGAATACCCTTTTGCCTTCATTCTTCTTCACCACCTCTTCAATATACTTAAAGCCGGTAAGAACATTGTACATATCCACACAAAACTTGTCTGCAATGCTTTTGAGCAAGTCAGAAGTAACTATGGTTTTTACCATGTAATAGCGACTGTTTTTAATGGCTGGGTTAAGTTTTCCGGTTTCCTTCCAGCGGGTGAGAAGATAATAAGTTAATAATGCAGCGGTTTGATTTCCATTCAGTAACACTAGTTTATCATCAGTATCCCTTACAGCAATTCCAAGCCTGTCTGCATCAGGATCCGTTGCCATAACCAAGTCTGCATGAACTTCTGTTGCTTTGTCGATTGCCATTTTCAATGCAGATGGTTCTTCCGGATTTGGAGATTCGATTGTAGGGAAATTGCCATCGCTTATATCTTGCTCAGGTATATTAATCACATTATTGAATCCTGTCCTTTTAAGAGCAGCTGGCACCATTTTTACACCGGTTCCGTGAAGAGGGGTGTAAACAACTTTAAATGCATTGTGAGCCTTTACAATATCGGGTGAGAGTGTAAGCGATAAAATTGCATTCAGATATGCTTCATCTATCTCTTTTCCTATAATCCGTATATTTTGTTCCCCGCCACTGAACTTAACCTGAAACGGATTCTTAATTTTTAGTACCTCATTAATAATATTAACATCGTGTGGTGCAGTAATCTGAGCACCGTCATCCCAGTATGCTTTATACCCGTTGTACTCTTTTGGGTTATGCGATGCTGTAATCATAACACCACCAACACATCCAAGATTTCTTATGGCAAAGCTAAGTTCAGGAGTTGGCCTGAGTCCTTCAAAGAGGTAAACCTTAAAGCCATTGGCAGCAAACACTTCCGCAGTTATTTGCGCAAAATACGAACTTTTATTCCTGTTGTCGAAAGCAATTGCTACAGACAAATCTCTCATTTCTTTAAAAGAAATTTTCATGTAATTGGCCAATCCCTGTGTTGCCATTCCAACAGTATATCTGTTTATACGATTTGTTCCAACCCCCATTACTCCTCTCAGCCCCCCGGTTCCAAACTCCAGATTTCTGTAGAATGAATCCTCAAGTTCCTTTGTATCGTTTTCCAGCAATCTTTTTATTTCCTCTTTTGTCTCATTATCGTAGCCTCCATCCAGCCAGGATTGTGCTCTTTCTAAATAACTAATTGACATATAATTATTCTTAATTAAGAAATTAATCCATGTTATTTACAAATTTAATGATTAATGGGCAATTTTCAAATATCAGACAAAGAAGAGTATATTTGTATCATTATTCTGAAAGAGTATATGCCATTCTATAAAAGAAATTTAGTGACGATTTAATAAATTGAGTAATCAACTGGTAAAATCACATCCTGGTTAATATGAAAATGTCCAATTATAAAATCTGGCTCTTCTATCTGATAGCGTTATCTACCGTCATACGATGCATTATTGCATTTACCCTTGAGCTGGGAGGCGAGGAAGCCTATTACTGGACGTTTGCTCTTTACCCAAAATTGAGCCATCTGGACCAACCCCCTATGACAGGATGGCTGATCCAATTATTCACCAATAATCTTTATCTGAACGAAGAATTTTTTATCAGGCTGACATCAATATTTATTGGCTCTGTTAATACATGGATGGTATTTGTCCTCGGCAGAAGAATAAAGAATGAGATGACAGGTTTCTATGCAGCGATTTTATATACAACATCTTTCTATTTCAGTATTATTGCAGGGACACTGGTTAGTCCTGATGCTCCCCAGAGTTTATTTATCCTGCTTTCAATTTACTTTCTCCATGAGGGATTAATTATTAAGTATGAAGATTGTGATGAGTCGAGGACATTGTGCTCAATTTCGCTTATGATGGCCGGAGTATTTGTTGGTTTGGCCATGCTTTCCAATTTTTCTTCAGCTTTAATCTGGCTGGGGGTCATTATTTATATTTCACTTTTTGACCGGAGTTTTTTAAAAAAGCCCCAGCTCTATTTTTCAATTTTGTTAAGTTTTCTGATTCTGTCTCCTGTTATTCTGTGGAATATAAAATATAATTTAATTGGGTTTCGGTTTCTGAATAAGGTCATTCTGGCTTTTCCGGAAGGCCTGAGCTTTGGACGAACCGTGATGGCTTCTATCCGGCAAATCATCTACAACAACCCGGTGAATATTGTTTTGGCTTTTGTTGCTGTATTTTCGTTTAAACGATTCAGATACTTAAAGAATAGCCAGTACAAAATACTCATTTCACTATCCCTTCCATTCATTCTGACCGGGTTAATTCCTCTTGGATTTTTCTCCCTTATTCTGCTTTCTGCGGCATATCTAGAAGCTAAATACTCCTACTCCTCCACAAGAGTGAAATTTCCGGAAATTTTGAAAAATAGTTTTTATATGATTTTTGTAACTGTTCTGATCGGGTTGGTCCAGCTCTACAGTGGGGTCTTTAATCTTGAAACAAAAATTTCTCCCGAAACAAAAATTGGGGCAAATGATATAACCATTGACAGGTATGGCTGGAAAAAACTGGCTAAAGAGTTTAATAAACTAAGATATATGGATGTTGCACTGGGTAATATATCAGAACATGCATATATTATTTCAAATAACTATCTCTCCGCATCTCATTATGACTACTATCTTGCAAGGCCTAACAAAATCTCGGTCAAAACTATCGGCAAGCTGGAGGATACAAGAAAATACGCTTTTACAACCCAGCAGATGGATGGATTCAAAATTGGAGAGAGCGCGTATTACATAGAATCTTCTCAGGATAAAATTTCAGGAACTACTCTGGGAGACAGCTATTTTAACAGGATAGAAATTGCTAAAGTCATATATATAAAACGATTAAATCGTCTGGTTGTGAGATACACAATTTACAGATTTAAAGAGTTAAACACAATTCCACCCAAAGAACTCTGCTCTGTTCCTCTATAATACTAATAATGGTCAATAAAGAATTAACAAAATTTATCCGGTTACACAAACTTGATGATATTCAAAGACTTCTCCTCTCTTCCGACAAGTATCCCGGGATTGATGTCAAGCTTGCTGCCAAGTTGATCTCTGCCAAAAAGAAAATCGACAGAAAAGTACCTTTATGGAGAGAGATGAACGGGCTGGTTTTCCCTGACAATTTATCTGTCGAGCAGTCAAGTTCTGAACTTACAGCAGAATATAAAAAAAGGTTTGTAAACGGCGGGGTAGTGATTGATCTAACAGGAGGGCTTGGGGTAGACTCATTCTTTTTATCTCAAAAAGCAAAGCACCTATTCTACTTTGATAAAAACAAGGAACTTTGTGAATCCGCAAAATATAATTTCAACTATCTGAGAGTAAATAATATAACTGTATCTAATTGTGAGATATCAAAGGAGAGCATTAAAGAGATAAAGCTGTCGCATGCAGACTTGATATATCTTGACCCTTCCAGAAGAGATAATAACCATAACCGGGTTTATGCAATTACTGATTACCGGCCAAACATTCTTGACATAAAAGAAGATCTCCTTGAATTGTCAAATATTATTCTGGTAAAGGTTTCCCCTATGGTTGATATTTCTGCAACGATCGGACAAATTTCCGAAATCACTGAAATTCACGTACTATCTGTGAACAATGAGTGTAAAGAACTGCTTTTTTTACTTAGCCGCGGGAGAGAAAATTCTATGTATGGAAAAGAGGATATCAGAATTTTCACGGTCAATTTTTGCAAGGAGGAACAGGTTGAGCACTTTGATTTTAATTTTGCACAGGAGAACATTTGCATGTCAGAATTTTCCGGTGATAACTTATCCGGCTACCTTTATGAACCTAATGCCAGCATACTTAAAGCTGGTGCTTTTAAGTCATTAGGTGAATTTTTTAAGATCCGGAAGTTGCACAAAAACACTCACCTATATACATCTTTTAATAAGATAGATGACTTCCCCGGAAGGAGTTTCATGATAAAAAACAGATTCGATTTTAATAAAGAGACAATCAAAGGTCTTCGGAAGAAGTTTCCAAAAGCAAATATCTCTACACGTAACTTTCCATTAACTCCTGATGAGTTAAAGAAGTTACTAAAAATCAAAGATGGAGGAGATGCGTATATATTCGGATGTACTACATCAAGTGGTGCCAAAAAAATTTTGATTTGCTCCAAGGTAAGCTAATCTTCCAATTTTTCTCCCATGGAGTTGAACCACTTAACCTCAAGCAAAGCATTGTCTGTTGCAGGCTGAATTTTGATTGAGCATTTGTATTTAAGGCTCCATTTAAATTTTATGCTGGAAAACCCTTTTGTCAGATACGCGGCCAGTATCGGATTAACTTTGATAACAATTGACTTGATATCCTTCTCTTTTACATAATACGCAATTTGCCGCTCAATGGTCTCGTCTATCAGAAGACTAGATGAAATTTTTCCAGTACCATTACATGAAGGACAAGATTCGCTGGTATTAATTTCTGTGGCAGGCCTCACCCTCTGACGGGTAATCTGCATCAAACCAAACTTTGTAATAGGGAGTATATTATGTTTAGCTCTGTCAGATTGCATAAGATCAGTCATATGCCTGAAGAGTTTAATTTTATTCTCATTTGAGTCCATGTCGATAAAATCGACTACAATTATCCCACCCATGTCCCTAAGTCTGAGTTGTCTGGCAATTTCATCGGCAGAATTCATGTTTACATCAAATGCATTCTGTTCCTGGTCTGCTCCTGACTTGGCTCTTATACCACTATTTACATCTATCACGTGAAGAGCCTCTGTGTGCTCAATAACAAGGTAAGCCCCCTGTTTTATTGGAACGACCTTGCCAAAGGAACCTCTGATCTGCTTGTTGACATCAAAATGATCAAAAATCGACACTCCTCCCTTATAGAGTTTTACAATCTTCTCCTGACCAGGTGCAATAATGGATATATAATCAACAACCTCATTGTATATGGCCTCGTCGTTTATATAGATGTTTGAAAATGAGTCATTAAGAAGATCTCTGAGTATTGTCGTTGTCCGGCTGTTTTCTGTGAAAAGAAGCTGGGGAGCATTCGATTTAGCCATTTTTGGCCACGAATCTTCCCATTTTTTTATGAGAGATTTTAACTCTCCATCAAGAACGGCAGCTCTTTTTCCCTCTGCCACTGTTCTTATAATTACTCCGTAGTTTGGTGGTAAAATACTATACACCAATCTTTCCAATCGTTTTTTTTCCTCTCTGGACGTAATTTTTTGTGATATGCTTACCTTGTCTGCAAATGGTATCAATACCATATTTCTGCCGGCTATGGATATCTCCGAAGTTAGTCTGGATCCCTTGGTAGAAATTGGCTCTTTTACGATTTGTGCAAGGATGTGTTGTCCTGGTTTTAGAACATCTGCAATTTTACCCTCTTTCTCTAAAATATCTCCAAGTTTTACGCTGGAGAAAAGAGCGCTGTATTGTTTACTTTGCCCGATATGTCTTATAAAAAAATCCAGGGCTTTGAATGACAATCCAAGGTCCAGATAGTGAATAAATGCATCTTTTTCATCTCCGATATCTACAAAAGCAGCATTAAGAGCAGGCATTATTCGTTTGACTCTTCCTATATAAACATCTCCCACTGAAAAATTGCCATTGTTCAGCTCTTTGTTCAACTCTATCAATCTATGATTATCCAGCAGAGCTATAGAAACTTCCGCGGAACTAACATCAATTATTAAATCCTTCTCCATCTACTTTGTTAAATAAAACAATCTAAAGCAAATCTAATGACTTGCTTTAGATTATCACACACTTAAGACTTAAATAGCAACTATTTTTTCTTTTTATGTCTGTTCTTACGCAAGCGTTTCTTACGCTTGTGAGTAGCCATTTTATGTCTCTTTCTTTTCTTTCCGCTAGGCATAATTAATTTATTTTTAGCAAAGGATAATTACTTTACGTTATTTTTCACTTTGCTCATAAACACTTTTGCAGGTTTAAACGAAGGAATAAAGTGTTCAGGAATAACCAAAGTAGTGTTCTTAGAAATATTTCTTGCAGTTTTTTTCGCACGTTTTTTAACGATAAAACTACCGAAACCACGAAGATAAACATTTTTATCTTTTGATAAAGAGTCTTTTACGCTATCCATGAAGCTTTCTACTACATTCTGAACAGCAATTTTTTCCATGCCAGTTGCTTTTGCAACCTCATTTACGATATCTGCTTTTGTCATGATAATTAAATAAATTAAAGGGTTAGTCTATTTTTTGACGAACAAAATTACTATTAATTTATTGATATTTCAAAACATTGTGCCAAAAATTTTATAAATTCTTTTAGTTCTCACCAATTTATGTAGTTTTATGCCTATATTTGATACTGAAAAACACAATGAAATTGAGACTGATTTTTTTACTTTTTCTGTTTGCTCCAATATATCTTTATTCTCAGCAAAATTTCTGTATTTCAAATATTTACATTACTGGTAACACAACCACAAAAGCACATGTCATACTAAGGGAACTCCCGTTTAAACAGGGCGATACTATTAGTAATGACAAACTGGAAGGAATATTAAAATTTGCAAAAAACAATTTGCTTAACCTTTCTCTTTTCAATTTTGTGTACATTACCAAAAGCAAAGATAATGCAAATCCAGAAAACATTGATATTAAAATAGATGTAGAGGAGAGATGGTATATTTGGCCAGTAATCAGCTTCAAATTGGAAGATAGGAATTTAAGCAACTGGATTAAGGAAGCAGACTGGAATAGAATTACAATTGATACAGGATTCAGAATATACAATGCTTGGGGGTTAGATCACAGAATATCTGTAGTTTACAGATTTGGATATGAAAAAGGGTTTTATATCGAATATCAAAATATTGCAATAGGCCAGACAGGCAAGCATATATTGGGTTTTGGTGCGTACGGACAATTTTCAAAAACCGAAAATTTTATAACGTTGTTTAATTCACCTATATATAACAGATCTGACAATGAATTTGTTGTAAAAACGATTTCAGCGAAGATCAGCTATACTTATCGCCCCAGAATCCGGATAAATCATTCGTTAGTCTTTCAATATGAGAATACACATATTTCCGACACCATATTAAAACTAAATCCACAATATTGGGGAACACAGGATACCGTAAGGAACGGAGTTAGCCTTAGTTACATTTATACATCAGACCAAAGGGATAATATACAATATCCTATGGAAGGATATTGTATAGAAGGTGAGCTGAGAGGGTACACAAATTTTGATTATACTATGAGATATGGTCAAATCAGAACCAATCTTCAGTACTATCTGCCACTGTCAAACAGATGGAATATCTCTGCAACACTCGCAGCAGGAGTATCCAAAAAGAATAAAAAAGCATTTATATTTGACAGGGCAATCGGGTATGAGGATGTAATATTGAGAGGTTATGAGTATTATGTTAATGACGGGCAACATTATGTGATTTTTAATCCTACCTTAAAATTCAACATATTACCCACCAAGGTAGCAGTTATAAATTTTTTGTCTTTTTTGCCAAAATTTAATAAGATTCACTTTACAATGTACGGCAAGGCTTTTTTTGATATGGGTTACTCATATCATTCTTACCCACAGTACAGTAATTTTTTGAGTAATAAATTTCTATGCAGCGGAGGATTTGGTCTTGATATTATATCATACTACGACCTGCATTTTTCAATTGACTATTCTTTTAATCAATTAAAAGAACATGGTTTCTTTTTTACCATAAGGACAAGTATGTTTTAGTTTGGCACAGAGATTGACCATTTACAAATGACAATCTATACTGTGTTTATGAGCATAGTTTTGTCTGACAAAATGACATATTAATAAATGATGATGAAGTTATCTGATATATATCTGCAGCATTCGGTTTCAGAAGAGGTGAATATTATTCCGGTTATGAACCTGGATAGCGGGCAAGAGCTAAGAGATTCTGATTTGCCGGACACCTTGCCAATTATTGCACTCAGGAACGCAGTTCTGTTTCCCGAAACAATTATTCCTATTACTGTGGGAAGAGCGAAATCAATTAAGCTGGTTAGAGAGGCTTACAGTAAAATGAAAATTATAGGAGCTGTATCACAAAAGATTGCAAGGCAGGAAGATCCTCAGCCTAGTGACCTTTATGATATTGGCACACTGGCAAAAATTATTAAGATCGTTGAGATGCCGGATGGAGGGATCACTATTATTCTTCAGGGGATAAAACGATTTAAAGTTCTTGATATTATAAATACCGATCCTTACTTTATTGCTTCTGTCAAATATCTGGATGATGAAGTGAACACCAAGAATATAAAGGAGCTGGATGCAATCACAAGTTCAATTAAAGATGCAGCTCTGTACATTATAAAACTTTCGCCTCACCTGCCTCAGGAAGCTGTTTTTGCTATCAAAAATATTGAAGGTCATGCTTTTCTGGTAAATTTCATAGCGTCAAGCATAGAACTGGACAATCCTTTGGACAAGATAATGCTGCTCAGAGAGGGAAGGCTTAAACAGAGAGCCTTAAAACTGTTAGAATTATTGAATAAGCAGATTGATCTTATAAAAATTAAGGATGATATTCAACAAAAGGTGAGGACAGAAATTGATCAGCAGCAGAGGGAATACTATCTGAGTAATCAGCTTAAAACGATACAAGAAGAGCTTGGCATTAATAGTAATATACAAGAATTCAGTGATTTAAGACAACTAGCCAAGACAAAACTATGGTCTAAAAGCGTTGCAGAGACTTTTGAAACAGAACTTCAAAAGTTAGAACGGTCAAACCCAAATTCGCCGGATTTTAATATCCAGCTATCCTATGTGAAGTTTTTGATTGATCTGCCATGGAACGAGACCAGTAAAGATAATCTTGACCTTAAACATGCTCAAAAGGTTCTTGATGCAGATCATTTTGGACTGGAGACAGTTAAAGACAGAATTATTGAACATTTGGCAGTGCTGAAACTCAAAGGAGACATGAAATCTCCGATACTTTGCCTTTACGGGCCTCCTGGTGTTGGTAAAACCTCACTTGGCAAGTCTATTGCAAAGGCCTTGGGCAGGAACTACGGAAGGATATCTCTTGGGGGTCTTCATGACGAATCCGAGATCAGAGGGCACAGAAAAACCTATATAGGTGCTATGCCAGGCAGAATTATCAATACAATAAAAAAAGCAGGAACATCAAATCCGCTAATTGTTCTTGATGAAATAGATAAAGTAAGCAACGATTTCCGTGGAGATCCTGCCTCGGCTCTTCTTGAAGTATTGGACCCGGAACAAAATACCGCATTCCACGATAATTATCTGGATATTGACTATGATCTTTCCAGAGTTCTCTTCATTACAACTGCAAACAATATTGGTACAATACACCCTGCATTGAGAGACCGTATGGAGATGATTAACGTAAGTGGTTATCTTGCAGAAGAGAAGAGGGTTATTGCAAAAGATTATCTTATTCCAAAACAGGTTGAAATTCACGGGCTTAAAAAATCACAACTCAAAATAATCAGAGAGGGGATTGATACAATAATAGACGAATATACAAGGGAGTCAGGAGTAAGAGGTCTGGACAAACAGATAGCAAAGGTTGCCAGATTGACAGCTAAAAAAATTGCCCTGGAAGAACAGATACCTGCTTCAATTGGTGCGAAGGAGATACGAGAGATGTTAGGTATGCCGACAAATCAGCATGATATTCAAAAGGGTAATGAGGCGCCGGGTGTGGTAACAGGTTTGGCATGGACAGAAAACGGCGGGGATATACTTTTTATTGAGTGCAGTTTGAGTAAAGGTAAGGGGGTGTTGACTACTACCGGTAATCTTGGAGATGTTATGAAGGAGTCAGCAATTATTGCCTATCAGTATCTCAAAGCCAATCCTCATTATCTTTCGATGAACTATAAAGATTTCTCAGATAAGGACATACACATTCACGTACCAGAAGGTGCAATTCCTAAAGATGGCCCTTCGGCGGGCATCACCATGGTTAGTTCTATGGCGTCTGCTTTTCTTAAAAAGAAAGTAAAAAGCGGAATTGCTATGACTGGCGAGATTACGCTCAGAGGAAGAGTATTGCCGGTTGGAGGCATAAAAGAAAAGATTCTGGCCGCAAAGAGGGCAGGAATTAGCACAATTCTTTTATCTGAAGATAATGAAAAGGATATCAAAGATATTAAGGATATATACGTAAAGGGACTCAATTTTAAATATGTCAGAAATATTTCTGAAGTTCTGGAATATATATTTTAACCAATATAATTTTGGTTTATGGAAGTTAAAATTGAGCGTAGCTGGAAAGAGGAACTTGGCGAAGAGTTTAATAAAGACTATTTTATAAAACTTACCGAATTAATCCGGAGTGACATTTTATCTCATAAGGTTGTATATCCCAAAGGCTCACTGATTTTTAACGCCTTTGATTCCACGCCTTTTGACAAAGTAAAAGTAGTGATACTCGGCCAGGACCCTTATCATGGTCCGGAACAGGCTCATGGATTGTCATTTTCTGTTCCGGAGGGAATCAAATTACCCCCCTCTCTAGTCAATATTTTCGAGGAGCTACGCACAGATGTTGGGGTAGAGCCTCCATGCAGTGGATGTCTTGACAGGTGGGCAACACAAGGCGTATTCCTTCTGAACTCAGTGCTCACTGTCCTTGCGGGTGAAGCTGCCTCACACAGTAAAATAGGGTGGACAGAATTCACCGATGCAGTTATTAAAAAAATATCCAACAAAAAGAGTGGTGTGGTATTCCTTCTTTGGGGAAATTTTGCAAAAGGCAAAAGAGATCTGATAGATAGTTCAAAACATTATATTCTGGAAGCTTCACACCCTTCTCCTCTGGCGGGTGGTGCCTTTTTTGGCTGCAAACATTTTTCTAAAACAAATGATATTTTAAAAAGTATTGGCAAAGAGCCTATTAACTGGTAATCATCTTTCGCCAAAGATTTTACTTCCAATTCTAACGATCGTACTCCCCTGCTCTATTGCCAGATTGTAGTCACCGGACATACCCATTGAAATATCGTTAAAATAGTTACAATCTTTAAAACAGCTCTCTTTAAGTCTGACAAAAAGATTTCGGAGATAAGAAAACTCATTTTTTATCTGCTGAGGATTATCAACAAAAGAGGCCATCCCCATTAAACCACAAATTCTTATACTATTAAATTTTTTTATTTCCGGAATCGCTTCAAATACTTCATCTTCTGAAAAACCCTGCTTTGAATCTTCTTTAGCAATATGTATCTGTAAAAGACAATCTTTAACAATTGACCTTGCAGATGCTTCTTTGTTAATTTCCTGTGCCAGTCTAAGGCTGTCTACAGATTGAATCATGGAGACGTCCTCAATAATCATCCTGATTTTATTTGTCTGAAGATGTCCTATAAAGTGCCATTTAATATCTTTGGGCAGTTCGGCAATTTTTTGCTTTAGCTCCTGGGGTCTGTTTTCTGCAAAATCTCTTAATCCGGAAGAGTAGGCCTCAAGAATTGCTTCTTTAGATTTAAATTTGGAAACTGCCACTAATTTTACAGTTGGCGGCAGCTCTTTTTGTATGTCAGATATTGCTTTGATTATAGTCATTTTCTATTTCTAGCTTGCTGTTGCTGAGCCTTGTATGCTGCATCCAGCCTCTCCTGAAACTTAGATTTCTTTTTGGGTGTATTTGAAGCTGCTTTCTCTTTTAGCTTTGCATAGAGTTTGTCTTCGTCCACAAAATGTTTTCTTATAACCCAAGTTATAACCATTGTAATCAAATTTGACAATAAGTAGTAGTAGCTCAAACCTGCAGAAAAATTGTTACAAAGCACCAGCATGAACAGGGGCATAAAATATAAGGACATATATTTCATTCCTGCCATCTGGGACTCGCCTGTTGACACCTGATCTATATTCATTTTTGAATAGAAATACATGGAGACAGCCATTAACAAAGTGAACAAACTCACATGGTCTCCGTAAAGAGGAATATTGAAAGGAAGAGTTAAAATAGAATCATAAGCACTAAGGTCGGTTGCCCATAAGAATCCCTTCTGTCTCAACTCGAATGATGCAGGGAAGAATTTAAACATGGCAAAAAGAATAGGAAACTGAATCAGCATTGGCAGACATCCACCAAACATACTTACTCCGGCCTTACTGTAGAGAGCCATTGTCTCCTGTTGCTTCTTCATAGCATCCTCCTGTTTTGGATACTTCTCGCTAATCTTATCTATCTCAGGTTTAAGAACTCTCATTTTTGCCGATGAAATGTATGACTTAATAGTCAAAGGAAAAATTACGAGTTTGATCAGGATTGTCAAAAGAAGGATGATGATTCCATAATTACTTATAAATCTGCTAAGTAGGTCAAATACCAAAATTATTATGTATCTGTTAATCCAGCCAATTAACCAGCCTCCCAGAGGGACTATCTTTTCAAAACCCTGATCATAAGATTTCAACGTTTTATAATGGTTAGGACCATAATAATATTCAAAAGGAATATTTACCTCTCCTGCTTCATTATATGAAACCTGCATTTTTGCTTCACAATGCATCAGATTTCCGTCAGGGTCTTCCAAAGGGTAAAACCTGTAATTCAGCAGACCACCATTAAAATTATCTTTTGCAACCAGAATAGCGGAGAAAAACTGTTGTTGAAATGCAAACCATTTTAACTTGGTTCTAATATCCTTTTCAGAGTTATTTTTTCTTAAACCCAAATCCTCAACACCGGTTGAATTAGGAAATTTATAAACTACTGTCGAATAGTTTTTCTCATTTTCGTACCCCTTTTCCAGCCTTGGAAGATCCAGACTCCAGTTAAGGTCTAAAGTAGTCAGATTCCTTGGGATATGTTTACCCATACCCACCAACCGAACATTAAAACTCAATAAATTGCTGTTTTTCGGGAGGGTATATTGATATTCAATAAATGATGTCGAATCCAGAAAAAGTCTATAGGTCAGCGAACTGTCTGTAGACTCTGCTTTTGTAAATGCAAAATCTGAAGTAGATAACTGTTGATTGGTAAAAAATATCAGGGAGAACTTACTGCTTTTTTCTTTTATAAGGTTAAGATCAAGGCTGTCAAAGGTGAAATAGTTTTTCACCTGGACCTTGTATGCCTGAGCACCTAAATTGGTAAAATCTATTTTAATTTTCTCATTTTCCAAAGTAGTAAACTCTTCAGACTGATTACTGGCTTTGATCAACAATGAGTCTTTATAAATTGAAAATATCGGATCGTTCTGTTTAAGAGAATCTTTTACAATTACACCATTTGAGTCTGCAGGCATGTTTAATGCCTGTTTTTGAGAGGGATCAACAACTTTCCCAGAGACTGATGAATTAATCTCTGGTCTATCCTTTTGTTGCTCATTATAAATTTTTGTGTTGTACCAACTGAAGATAATCAGGATTCCTGCAATCAGCACAAAACCGAGGATGGAATTTTTATTCATTAAATCTGTTCGTTTTGTTTATCAATTAGTTTAATTTTCTCCTCTAGTTGAGCCAACTCCTCTTTTGCATTTACAATCTTCCTTTCGATGTCAATCAATAGACTATCAGCATTTTTTGATTTGGCAAAAAAGCCGATATTGTTTTCCCAGACAGCAATGTCGGATTCCATCTGGCGAAATTTCTGAACCAGCTTATCTCTTTCTGCACGAATACCCCACTCCCCTTTTGAAGATGACTGAATCTCTTTTATATGTTTCTTAAATTTGTTTATCCTATTCTCCTGCTCCGGATTTCTAACGTCTCCAAACTTGGTTTCAATTGCATGTCTGTATGCTGCCTGAACTCTCTCCTTATCCTTAATCGGGACAAAACCTATTTCACTCCATCTTGACTGGAAGTCTTTGAGCGACTCCACGTTCTCAGAAACTTTAGAGTCTAATTTATAGTCATTTATCTCCTGAATAAGTTCAAGCTTATTCTTAAGATTTTGCTCATAAGACTTATCAATTGAACTAAAGTGTTTTGACTTATTGTCGAAAAATGTATCACAAGCAGCTCTGAATCTTTTCCATACAATGTCAGATTGCTTGCGTGCAACAGGTCCTATCTCTTTCCACCTCTTTTGCAGGTTAATAAGAAGGTCTGTAGTCTTTTTCCAGTCCTGACTATCTTTTAATGCCTCCGCCTGTTCACAAAGAGCTAACTTCATCTCCAAATTCTCCTGCATTACACCCTTAAACTGAGAGTAGTGTTCTCTTTTTGAGTTGTAGAACTGGTCGCATGCAACTCTGAATCTGTCGTAAATCCGCTGGTTCTCCTTTTTTGAAGCAAAACCTATACTCTTCCACTCGTTCTGCAGTTGTTCTATCTCTTTTGTGAGGACATTCCAGTCTTTGTTTTCATCATTCTCTACTTTAGCAATAGCTTCTACTTTTTCACAAAGAGCACTTTTAAGATCCAGGTTTTTCTTCTGTTCATCCTTCTGACCTTCAAAGTATTCTTGCTGCTTCTTGTTGATATTGGATGTGGCTTTTTTAAATCTCTCCCATATCTCCTCCCGCTGCTCTTTACTTACAGGGCCCAGATCTCTCCACTCCTCATGTAATTTTTGCAGTTTTCTAAATGCAACAACAATATTTGGTTCATTAATCAAAGCCTCTGCTTTATTACAAAGTTCTATTTTTAGCTCAAGATTTTTCTTAAGATCTAAATCTCTGAGTTCGTTATTAATCTTAACAAAATCATAGAATTTTTCTACCAGATACTGATATGTGTCCCAAGTGTCCTTGTTGTTTGCCTGAGGGACGGGACCAATTGATTTCCACCTGTTTTGTAACTCTCTGAATGCAGGAAAAGTCTGATGAAGATCCTCTTGTTTTTCTAAAAGTGCCTTCAACTCTTCTATAATCGAATTTTTTTTATGCAGATTCTCTTCTTTTTGTTTTTCTAAAGTCTGTAAAAAGCTGAACCTAAGCGTTTTATATCTCGAGTACAGCTCCTTAAAACCTCTTTCGAGCTCAGCAAAAGGGTTATTGGAAACCTGGTCTTCTTCAGAATCCACAACAGACTCCTCCGCGCTCTCAGTAGAAATGTGAAAACCGGCAGCAATTTTCTCTCTTTTAAGAGCCTTATAAAATGCAGCTTTTATTCCCTCTGCATATTTATACATCTCCTGCTGGTCACCTCTGTCGAGAAGTTCCTGAAAGATTTGTACTATTTCCTTAAGACTTTTGCCGGAGTGGTCCGGATACTCTGCTAAAGACTTTTTACTCGACGTATTTTCAAGGATATCCTCTTCCTTGAATTGCTCTCCTGGAGCAGTAGTGTTCAATTCTTGGCTCATCATTACAAGACTAAAAGATTAATAGCTTGCAAATATACAAAAAAAGTTTGCTAAAGCTGTGATTTATGTAAATTTGCACCATGGTACATATAGATATTATTAGTATAGTTCCTGAACTCCTTGATAGTCCGCTGAATCACTCAATTATCCAACGGGCTAAAAAAAAAGGATTGGTAGAAGTATATATCCATGATTTACGTGATTATGGAAAGGGTAAATACAAGCAGGTTGACGATTACGGGTTTGGAGGTGATGCGGGAATGATTATGATGATTGAACCTGTATTTAAATTAATTTCCAAGCTACTGAAAGAGAGGGATTATGATGAGATAATCTACATGAGTCCGGATGGAGAGGTGCTCGGTCAGCAGTTGGCCAATACTCTGTCGTGTAAAAAGAATCTGATAATTTTATGCGGCCACTACAAGGGAATTGATCACAGAATAAGAGAACATATCATTACCAGAGAAATATCCATAGGTAATTACGTTCTCAGCGGAGGAGAGCTTCCTGCTGCCGTTCTCTGTGATACAATTATCAGATTGATACCAGGAGCGATTTCCGATGAAACATCTGCTCTCAGCGACTCTTTTCAGGATAATCTGTTGGCACCCCCAGTATATACCAGACCTGCAGAATTCAACGGATGGAGTGTTCCAGATGTACTGCTCTCCGGAAATTCAAAGCTAATTAAGGAGTGGCAGGACGATCAGGTCATGGAACGTACCAGACGTCTTAGACCGGAACTTTTAACGGAGGGGGAATAAAAACCGATCAGAACCCAAATTCATCTACCTTTATTTTTTTCTGTTCATCAAGCGTCGGTTTCTGAGCAACGGCCTGAACTTCGTTTCCGTGGACAATCATTGCCTTGACAGGCGATGCAGGACAAACATATTCACACCCTCCGCACCCGATACAGATATCCTTATTCAATTTGGGAATATATAACCCATAGTCACGATAAGGAACCATTGTTATTGCCTTAGTGGGACAGTGTTCGTCACAGGCTCCGCAGTCTGTCCTGTCTGTATAAACAATACAATTTTTCAAGGTGAAATTTGCTTTGCCAATTTGGCACAATTTTTTATTCTCCAACGTTATAGGCAAAAGAGCTCCGTTTGGACAGACCTGTGTACAAATATTACACTCATATCCGCAGAACTGACTCTTATAACTTAGAACGGGGAGAAGAATGCCGTCCAGGCCATATTCACCTACGGCAGGAGATATGATACTATTTGGACAGGCAGCAATACAAGCATGGCACGCTGTACAATTTTTCTTCAAATGTTCTATGCTTTGTGCTCCCGGAGGAGCTATCCCAGAAATTTTTGGCTTTGACTTTAATACAGGTCCAAAGTTTATTGCTCGTGCGGCAAGTGCCGTTCCCATAAGTCCAAGAGCAATAATTGCCCGCCTCCTCTCTATTGAATTTATCTTCTCCAATTTTGCAACATCATCCTCTTTAAGGGACCTATCGGAGATAGACCTCTTCCAGGAAAATTTGTATGAGATAGCACCCCTTTTGCATGTCTGCATACAGTTAAAACAGCTCACACATCGTGTTTCGTCTATACTCTGGTTTTGAATATCAATACACTGGCTCTTGCATTTCTGAACGCAGGCCATACAATGGTTACAGTTATTATTTACAACAGGTTTAAAAACTGAGAACTTTGAGATAAGACCCAGCAATGAACCTACAGGACAAATAGTATTGCAATACAATCTGCCTCTGAAGGCACTGAATATTACAACAATCAGAAAAAAAAGCAGAGCAAATATAAACGAACCAGCAACAAATACTGAATAGCTTCTAAAGAAAACAGTCTCAGGGAAAATATAAGAAAAACCATTGTGTATCAGTTGTTCCAACCTGCTAAAAATTTCGTTTGAAATTCTGCCAAAGTTGGAATATGGATCGAGATAGGCAAGTGGCAGAGTGATCCCAATAATAAACAAGAGCCCTACAATCGAAAGAATTGAATACCGGAGCCAATTATACGGATTAGCATATTTAAATCTTCTATTTTTTTTGGATTTAAAAATCTTTGCAGTTCGAGTAACAATATCCTGAAGAGCGCCCAAGGGACACAATGTCGAGCAATATACCCTGCCAAAAAGCAGTGTAAGAATTATAAGTATAATCAAAAAAAGAGCAGTTCCGGTGATAGCACCAAGCAACGAAGGAACGAACTGTAGTTTAAGAAAAAGAGAAAAAAGCTGCGTTTCTCTGTTTGCAAAAAACAAGAAATTAAGCACAATGAGAACCAGAAACAACAGTGAGAGAACAACTCTTGTTCTTTTCAGAAATTTGTACATTTATTTTAGATTTTTATTCTTTCAACAGTTAATTTATCGATGTCAGTTGTTCCAACTTTTAACTTTTCTGCCTGAACAATGTGTCCTACATCTTCCAGCTTCATTTCTTTAAATTGATTAAAGAACTTAACAGCAGCGGTGTCTGCTGCAACAATATCTGTGGACATAAACAGTGCTTTTCCAAACTGTACATCTTCTACTGTTTTGCCCTTTGGCCCGTTTTGTGTAATAATCCTGTAAGCATCAACAATATTTAAAACAGGCATCTTTGAAATAGTAGAACAATCTGCTATGCATTGCTGTAAGTTGTTTGCGTGCCAATATCCTCTATCCCAGACAATTCCCATAAAGTTTTTCATAGAAATTGTCATTCTTGCTCCTCCGTGGGTTTTGAGAATAGGAACATTTATCCATAAATCACAATCTAAAATTGCTTCGTGAATTTTTGCTTCTTTCAGTCTGATACCTCTTGGAATCTGAACATTGCGATAATATTTTTCATCATGAGCGAAGGCAATTTTTGCACCGGCTGCCTTTGCCGCATCTATTATGCCGCTATTTTTATAACACCCCTGCCACTCGTCACAGGTGTGATCGAAGACAATAACTTCAGAAGCACCTGCAACCAGACAATCTTTTACAATTGCAGCAACAAGTTTGGGGTTTGTGTTTGCAGCCAGTTCCGGTTTCTTATCCCAGCCAATGTTTGGTTTGACCACAACTTTTTGTCCTTTTTTTACGAATCTCGACATTCCACCCATTGCTTTTATGGCTTTTGCATACATAACCTCGGGTTCTCCGCCCATCACGGCAACCAGATCATTTTCTTTGGCCAGAGTTACGCTTTCATTTGCCAACAAAACATTTGATTTAAGTTGTATAACTCCCGCTAATCCTCCCAGAAGAGCAGTCTTAAGAAAATTTCTACGTTCCATATCGGATATGTTTGTTTGTACAAAGATAGAAATTCTGGCAGACATAGAGCCTGATTTTTTAATAACAAAAAAAAACTGTATCTTTAAAAATAAATTTCATCTATGAAAGACTCATTGTTAAAAAGAATCTGGGTTTTTTACTATGAAGGCTTCAGGAGTATGACTCTTGGAAAAACACTTTGGTTAATTATTATAATTAAACTTTCCATAATGTTTTTCGTACTAAAACCCTTCTTCTTCAAAAGCGAACTCGGTTCCTTCGCTACAGAGGAAGAAAAGAGTCAACATGTTATAAGAGAGTTGACAAAATAGATTTAATCAAACCTAAAAAACACTTAATAAACTATGTTTTTAACTTCATTGGTAGATCTGTCAAGGCTTCAATTTGCCCTAACAGCTATGTTCCATTGGATATTTGTCCCGTTGACAATCGGACTTGGTTTTATAATCTCGATAATGGAGACTTACTATGTCCGTACAGGAAATGAGTTTTGGAAACGCACCACAAAATTCTGGATGAAAATCTTTGCAGTCAATTTTGCAATTGGGGTAGCAACAGGTATTATTCTTGAGTTCCAATTCGGAACAAACTGGAGCAACTATTCCTGGTTTGTTGGTGACATTTTTGGTGCTCCTCTCGCAATCGAGGGGATACTTGCCTTTTTCCTTGAAACTACATTCTTTGCAATCATGTTTTTTGGATGGAATAAAGTAAGCAAAAATGCTCACCTTTTGTCTACATGGCTGGTTACCATTGGAACTGTACTTTCTGCACTTTGGATTCTGGTGGCTAATGCGTGGATGCAGTATCCTGTAGGGATGGAATTTAATCCTGATACTGCAAGAAATGAGATGGTGGATTTTTGGGCTGTAGCAACTTCTCCTATAGCTCTTAATAAGTTCATTCACACAACAACTAATGCTTTTGTGCTTGGTTCTGTGGTCGTTATCGGGATTAGTTCATGGTATTTGCTGCAAAAACGAGAAGAGGAGTTCTCGAGAAGAAGCATTAAAATTGCTTCAGTTTTCGGGTTTGTCTCTTTAGTAATATTGATCTGGTCCGGAGATGGCTCCGGATATCATGTAGCACAAAAACAACCTATGAAGCTTGCAGCAATGGAAGGTCTTTACAGGAGCAAATCGGGGACACCTATTGTTGCCTTTGGCATTCTTAATCCAAAAAAAGATATTTCAATGATGACGGAAGACACTCTGAGTTATGAGCTTGAAAAACCTTACCTATTCAATATTTCAATCCCTCAGGGGTTGTCACTTATGGCAAACAGAAAATTCAACTCTTTTGTTCCAGGGATAGAAGATATATTAAAAGGGGGTTATACTTATACAGATCTGGATGGAAAAGAGAGGGTTGCCATATCAGTTGAAGAGAGGATGATCAGGGGAAGGATGGCAATTGATGCACTGGCACTGTACAACAAAGCCAAAGAAGCCGGTGACGATGAGGGTAAGGAGATTGCCAGAAAACAACTGAAAGATAATTTTGAGCACTTTGGGTATGGTTTTATTAAAAAGCCACAGGATGTTGTTCCAAATGTTTCTATTACCTTTTATGCATTTAGAATCATGGTAATTCTGGGAGGATATTTTGTTCTGCTCTTTCTGTTGACAATATTTCTGGAGAGAAGGTCTCTTATAGGTAAAAGTCGTTGGTTTCAATATCTGGCTATTATCAGTGTACCTTTAGTTTACATCTGTTCACAGGCCGGATGGATAGTTTCAGAGGTTGGACGGCAGCCCTGGACTATTCAGAACTTACTTCCCGTTCAGGCATCAGTTTCAGGAGTAAGTCAGGCATCTGTTCTTACCACAATAATAATTTTCTTCGTTTTGTTTTCTGTTTTGCTTATAGCAGAGTTAAGCATTCTGTTCAAGGTAATTAAGAAAGGCCCAGGTGCCTAGAATCTGTTAACCTATAATTTATCAAATCTAAAACATGAAACTATGTTATACTTTCTTCAACACTATTGGTGGATCCTGGTCTCCTTTCTTGGTGCTATTCTTGTTTTTTTGATGTTTGTTCAGGGTGGACAGTCTCTTTTGGTCGGATCTGCAAAAAACAGAGGCGAAAAAACTCTTCTGATTAATGCTCTCGGCCATAAGTGGGAGCTTACATTCACAACGCTGGTCACATTTGGTGGGGTAATTTTTGCTTCATTTCCATTATATTACTCAACAAGTTTTGGTGGCGCGTACTGGTTATGGATAATGATACTTTTCCTTTTTGTTATACAGGCAGTATCATATGAGTTCAGAGGAAAGGCCGGAAATATTCTGGGAGCAAAAACGTACGAGACATTTCTGTTCCTGAATGGCATGTTCGGCACTATACTCATTGGTGTAGCAATTGGAACCTTCTTTACAGGAGGAGCTTTTGTAATGGACAAAATGAGTATTACCGACATATCTAAACCTACAATATCTTACTGGACAAATGAATGGCATGGTTTGGATGCAATAACAAATCCCTTTAACCTGACTATGGGGATAGTTGTATTTCTTGCAGCAAGGACTCTTGGACTCCTGTATGTAATTATGCAAATAGATTCAGATGAATTTATCGCCAGGTGCAAGGCTCAGGTAAAGATAACCGGAACAGCATTTGTGGTTGTCTTTGTGCTGCTTCTTATTTCTCTGTTCACAATGACCGGATATTCTGTTAGTCCGGAAAACGGATTTATCAGTCCTGTTAAGTATAAGTATTTTTTTAATATGACTGAACTCATCTGGCCCGCAGCAATGTTACTGACAGGAGTCGCTCTGGTTCTCTGGGGGCTGGGTTTGTCCTTCTTTACAAAAGGCAGATACAGCTTTTATATTACAGGAGCTGGCGTAGTACTTGCTGTCTGGAGCATTCTGATTTGTGCTGCTTTCAACGATACTGCATTTTTTGTTTCCACTGTAAATACTCAGAATTCTCTTACATTATACAACAGCTCTTCAAGTGAGTTTACGCTTAAAGTGATGGCTTACGCTTCCTTAATGCTGCCTTTTGTTTTCGGATATATCGTTTATTCATGGAGAGCCCTTACAATGGTTAAAATAAGCAGTCAAGAGTTAGACAAATCCGATTCTCACAAGTATTGATTCATAGGCCTGTTACAATCTCTCCCTTTTCATGGTCATATTCAGACCCAGCTGTGCTATGCGGAATTGAGTACACAAGCAGCGTAATTATTGCTGCAGCTATGTACAACCATCTTCTGTTTTTTTGCCTGTTTACAAGCCAAGCTATGAGCCATAATACAAAAGCGATAAGTGTTTTGTTATCTGTCATATCCTCTCCAAATGGCCATCCTGTCCAAAAAGCACCAAACGCATATTTTTGAACGATCGGGCCAAGGATCAATCCACCCAACCCCAATGTAATTATAACCATAATAGCATATTTCCCAGCTTTGTCTGATTTTGCAAAAGCGAGCACTCCTGTATATGCAGAGATTAACATCGCCATAAACATTAGAAGAATATGTGGTATGAGCACCCAAGGAGGGACAGGGTTTTTAAAACGTAATACAACATTCTTATTAAAGCCTAACGTTGTGCGATTTATTCCATCATTAAATTCAATGAAGTAAGCAATTTTCCCGGCTGGTGGCTGAGAAGGAAGGGAAAAAGAAAATGTCTCACCTGTTTTGATTGCTGTTAATGATCTGATTGTGTCATTGCCTGGATATCTATGATAAAAAATTATTACTTTCAGATTTTCCGGGGGTTTGGGAACAACGACTTTCATCACCGACCTCTTTCCAAGGTTCTCATAATCTCCCCGAGCTTCCGAAAGTGTTATGGGGGTTTCCAGACTTCGTATGAGTTTGGTAGAATACTCTTTTCCTGAAAGTTCTAATTTAACTCTTTTAGGATTTGTCGGGCCCGTCATTCTTTGATAGACGACTGCAGATAAAGTTATTCCGATGGCCAGAATCCAGTAATGTTTATTTTTCAATAAGTTAATTTTTATAGTTGTATTATCAGTTTTATCTCCTCCCCGTCTCTCTTTACATTTACCTGGATTCTTTCTCCGGCCTTCAATTCTCCCAAGCGAGCCATATAATCGTAAATATTTGAAACTTTTTTGGAGTTAATTGCTGTAATTATGTCTCCTGCTAACATCCCCCCCATTTGTGCAGGTTTACCGTCAGTAATAGGTCCAACTTTAAATCCGTCTCCTGCTTCGTATGTAAAGTCGGGAATCAGGCCTAATGTAACCTTAAACCCTGATCTGGCAGGTGTTGCCGGAGCTGTGATCTTTATAAATTTGGGGTACTCTCCGCTTTGGGCAATACTATATGCAATAGTAGTTATAAAATTAATTTCGGAAACCATTCCCGGAAAATTAATCAGTTCAACATCATCCAGGGGGGTGTGATACTCTTTATGAACACCAGTTGTAAAGTATAATACAGGCACTCCTGTTGAATAAAACGAGGAGTGATCTGATGGGCCGTAACCATCACGTGTGATAGTAAGATCAAAGTTAAAAGCGCTGTTGCTATACTTTATTATAGAGTCAGCCTGCGAGAAAGTTCCCCCTCCCCCTATCTGCAGCCTGTTATTGACAAGCCTGCCTACCATATCCAGATTTAACATCAAAACGGGAGAGAGATTAAGTTTTTTTAATGTATCAGCAATAATTTTTGAACCTAGAAGCCCTCTTTCCTCACCTCCAAAAGCCACAACTATAATGTTTTGTTTAAGATTACCTTTTTTTTTCGCCAGCAGTCTTCCCATCTCCAGAACTGAAGCAACACCACTTGCATTATCATCGGCACCATTATGTATCTCTTTGGTTTTCGGACTCATGCTTCCTGAACCTTTGCCGCCCATTCCAAGATGATCATAATGTGCTCCCAGCAGTATTGATTCTGTGGTGTTCTCTGCTCCTATGTGCATTACAACATTATATGATTTCCCTTTTACAACCTTAATTACAGACTTATATTCCACCTCTTCTCCCTCTAATGCAGATATCTTATTTGCAGCTTCACGTGAAATTTGTGCAACTGGCATAGATAATCCGCTGTTGGTTGTTCTCCTCTCCCTGTTAAGCGTCTCTCCAGAAAAGAAAAGCATGCCAACGGCGCCTCTGTCCCGGAAAGCAGTTACCTTAAAAGGAATGCTATCTGAATCGGATTCAATTACAACAATTTTTCCCTCAAGCATTTTTTCAGTTTCGTCTTTGCTGCTTCTTTCAAAAACCAGTTTACCTTTTATCTCTGCTGATGCAGATATTGGCAGAACAGAGTAATCTTTTCCCTCAATGAGTGTGATTGAACCTACTGAAAGAACCGATCGTTTTTCTACCTTCCTGTATCGAGTAAATTCGAAAGGCACAAGCGGATAATTCCCTATAAGTGGTCTGAAACCGTATTCAGACAATTTTGATGCAATATATTTTGCAGCGATTTTATCTTCTCTTGTACCTGATGCTCTGCCCTTAAGCTTATCACTTGCAAGAAAAGAGAGGTTTTTTCTGATCTCTTTCTCATTGGCTTCTTTTATTTGTGAATAAACACTCAGTGAAAAGATTATCAAAAGAGTCGTTAAGATTGCTTTTTGTCTCATTAATGTCTAAAATTTTGTTAAAAATACAAAAAAATTGGTAGTTTAAAAATTATGTTTACATTTGCAGTACACTACATCACTAATACACTATGGTAAAAACCAATTTAATATTATGGTAACAATTGAAAATCTGAATTTTAATTATTCAAGACACTTGGTATTTAAGGATATCAGCTTAACACTTGAATCCGGGAAGATCTACGGACTCCTGGGGCAAAATGGAGTCGGGAAGACTACATTACTCAAAATAATTTCCGGACTTCTTAAGCTTAAATCCGGAAATTGCAAAGTTATGGGATATACTCCATTTGAAAGACAGCCAGGCTTTCTGCAGGAGCTTTTTTTTATTCCGGAAGACTTTACAGGACCTGATATTGTTGTAAATAATTTTGCCAGACTGCATGGCGATTTTTATCCTAACTACGATGCCAATAAATTCAGCAGGTTGATGACCGACTTTGATGTAAACGGAAACTCGAAATTTACCAGATTGTCATTCGGTCAGCAAAAAAAAGCTATCATCGCATTTGCCCTCTCAACCAATACTAAGTTAATTTTGATGGATGAACCCAGCAACGGATTGGATATCCCTTCCAAGTCTCAGTTGCGCAAGGTAATTTCCCAGGCCTCTACAGAGGAGAGCTGTATTGTAATATCAACTCATCAGGTAAGGGATCTTGAGAATTTGATTGATCCAATCATAATTCTGGATAAAAATGCCGTGCTGCTTAATGAATCTATTGAGAGCATCAGCCAGAAACTGAGCTTCAATTTCAGCAATACTCCTGTAAGTAATGCCCTGTATTGTGAACCTGCTCTGGGAGGGTATCTGGTGGTTGAAAGAAATACAATAGACAAAGAGAGCAAGGTAAATATTGAGGCTCTGTTTAATGCTGTATTACTAAATAAACAAATAATAAGACAAATTTTTAACAGATAGCAAGTCATGAACGAATTTTTTTCTACAAACAGATATTATAAACTCCTTAAAAAGGAGTTAACCGAAAGAGCTCCGATGATAATCAAAATTGCAGGAATTTTCTCTCTGCTGCTGGTCGTTTACTGGCTCAGTATGCTATTGCATTTGTTCAATGTATATCCGATAAGTATTGTAGGCAGAAGCAGTTATCTTATTTTTGCGACATTTATCACGATGGTGATCGCACCATTTA
This sequence comes from Rikenellaceae bacterium, assembly GCA_039683455.1. Taxonomy (GTDB): domain Bacteria; phylum Bacteroidota; class Bacteroidia; order Bacteroidales; family UBA932; genus Bact-08. The sequence goes on from JBDKRJ010000031.1 coordinate 40,889, forward strand.
ATCTTTACCGAAGTTATAATCATCCAAAAAAAGGGATTGACTATGTTTTGCTTCCTGCATCTGTACCAGAAAAGTTTGTGAGCATGCTCACAAACACAGTAATTATTCTCCCATTGATAACATTCTTCTCAATTCTTCTGACAGACACCATACTCTCAACAATCTCCCCTTCTATGTTCCCTGGATATTTAATCAACTCTATCTGGAGTACCGGGAAGCTGTTCGAAAACGTTGCCGGAGCTTTGATTTTTCAACAGGGATGCATACTGGGCAATTTTCTCTTTAAAAAGAATAAGGTGTTCAAGACAATGTTGTCGGGAGCAGGATTGTATATTGCTCTTGCATTGATTTTGGTTTTTGTGTTGTCTGTTGTATTCAAAGATCAGTTCGGCACCTTGCACGATATGAATGTGCAATTCCGGATGGACAGTTTTTTCTTCTCAAAATCAGGAATGGCAGACGGTAACGAATCTGTAGCAGGATTTTTGAAAGGGTTGTACAATTTTCTCTCTGTTGTAATTTATGTGGTACTTCCTGCAGGTTTTCTTACAGCCACATTCTTTAAAATGAAAACTCAACAATACTAATGATGGAATTTTATGAACATAAGCCAATTTACCTCCAGATCGCGGATACCCTGTGTGATAAGGTATTGAGCGGAGAGTGGGTAACTGAAGACAGAATTCCTTCTGTCAGAGAACTTGGAGTTGCCCTAGGTGTTAATCCAAACACAATAATGAGAACTTACGATCACTTGCAATCAACTAATGTGATTTACAATAAACGAGGAGTCGGGTACTTTATCTCTCCCGGATCCAAGGACTCAATAATAAAAATTCAAAAAGAGCAGTTTCTAAAAGAAGAACTACCTAAAATCCTGAAAAGAATGAGTTTACTTGGAATTAAACCCTCCGAAATTTTTACTGGTATTTAAAATAACTAAGTATTTATATTCCAAGTTCTATACAATCCGGAGAGGGAGGGTTCCAATGGAAACTAGTTTCCGGAAGCCTTTAGGGTATTTTTCAACAAGGATGCGATAGTCATTGGTCCAACGCCTCCAGGTACGGGAGTAATAAATGATGATTTAAGCGAAACTTCATTAAACAGTACATCCCCTGACAAACGAAAGCCGGTCTTAGTATCGGCTTTCACTTTTGTTATACCCACATCAATTACAACTGCTCCCTCCTTAACCATGTCTCCTTTGAGAAATCCCGGGACCCCAAGTGCAGCTATAATAATATCAGCTTTAAGTGTATGTTCTTTAAGATTTTTGGTTCTACTATGGCATATTGTCACAGTACAATTTCCGGGATTTGATTTCTGAGACAAAAGGTTAGCCAACGGACGGCCTACGATATTGCTTCTTCCGATTATTACACAATGTTTACCTGCTGTCTCAATATTATATCTGAACAAAAGCTCAATAATGCCGTTAGGAGTAGCAGAGATAAAAGAAGGAAGTCCCAATACCATTTTGCCAACATTTACCGGATGGAAACCATCTACATCCTTTTTGGGGTCAACAGCCTCAATAACCTTTTGTTCATCAATATGCTCCGGTAATGGTAACTGGACAATCAATCCGTCAATATCTTTATTTACATTGATTTTTGCAATTTCATCCAGAAGTCTTTCCTGAGAAATTTCTGCCGGTAATCTTAAAATGGTGGACTTGAATCCTACCTGTGCACATGCTTTCTCCTTGTTACCTACATAAGTCTGTGAGGCACCATCCTCTCCCACCAAAATGGCAGCAAGGTGTGGCCTTTTACCTCCGTTTTTTATTATCTCATCTACCTTTGCTGCTATCTCAAGTTTAATTTGATCTGCAGTTGCTTTTCCATCCAGAATTACCATATTTAACTTATAAAATTAATAAGAATTAATCATCTTCTATTCAGTGAGCCAATTGCCTTCATGGCGTTTTTCCCCGCACCTCCAGACATGTTTTTCATAACTTTGCGAGTATCTTCAAATTGTTTGATCAGACGATTTACCTCTGCTATTGTGGTACCGCTGCCCATGGCTATTCTCTTTCTTCTGCTACCGTTTAGAATATTCGGATTATCTTTTTCCCTGGTAGTCATAGACTGAATAATTGCCTCTATGTTTTTGAACGATGAGTTGTCAATATCAATGTCTTTTAAAGTTTTACCCATACCTGGTATCATAGAGGCAAGATCTTTTATATTACCCATCTTTTTAATTTGTTGGATCTGGGTATAGAAATCAGATAACGTAAACTGGTCTTTGGCCAGTTTCTTATGTAGTTTTCTTGTTTCCTCTTCATCAAACTGTTCCTGAGCTTTCTCCACCAGAGAGACAACATCTCCCATTCCGAGTATTCTGTCGGCAATTCTCCTGGGATGAAAAACATCAAGTGCCTCCATTTTTTCACCGGCAGAGACAAATTTAATTGGTTTATTTACAACGGCTTTTATAGATAAAGCAGCGCCACCTCGGGTATCACCATCAAGTTTGGTGAGAACAACTCCGTCAAAATCAAGTTTTTCATTGAATGTCTTTGCAGTATCAACGGCATCCTGTCCTGTCATGGAGTCCACAACAAACAATGTTTCAGTAGGGCTGATTGCCTTTTTGATTGCGGCAATCTCATTCATCATCTGTTCATCAACAGCCAGGCGGCCGGCAGTATCTACAATTACAAGAGAGTAACGCTCTTGCTTTGCTTTAGCTACTGCATTTTTAGCAATTTGAACTGGATCGTTTGAACCCTCTTCCCAATAGACAGGAACACCTATCTGTTCACCAAGAACTTTTAACTGTTCAATAGCTGCCGGTCTGTAAACATCACAAGCAACCAGCAAACATTTGAGACCTCTCTTGGTTTTGCAGTTAAGAGCCAATTTGCCGGAAAACGTTGTCTTTCCGGAACCTTGCAGACCGGCCACTAAAACAATTCCAGGATTGCCTTTTACTGAGATATCTTCAGCTTCACTACCCATCAGAAGGGTAAGCTCATCATGAACAATTTTTGTCATCATCTGACCGGGACGGACAGATTTAAGAACATTTTGTCCAAGTGCTTTCTGTTTAACATCATCACAAAAATTTTTAGCAATCTTGTAGCTGACGTCGGCATCCAGCAAAGCCTTCCGGATCTCTTTTAAAGTCTCGGCAATATTTATCTCAGTAATTCTCCCCTCACCCTTAAGGAGTTTAAACGAACCTTCTAACCTGTCAATTAAATTTTCAAACATTCCTTTGATTATTTTTCAGACCGCAAAAATAGTCATTTTTTGATAAAATGTTTAAGGATACCTCTTCCTTCATCATTAACAATTGCCTCAAGATGGTATCTGATCAACTCAGAATGAAATATATAAGGATCTTTCAAAAATATATATGACCCATTCCACGAATATATTTTTGCCATTGCCGATGTAAAAAAGAGGGTCGTAAGCTCTTTATTGATGTCATCTCTGTATAGTGACTCGGAGAGACCTCTCTCAAGATTTTCGAAAATTATCTTAGAATAAAAACTCATCCGGTTAGTATGATCCAGAAGTTTCAGATCGGGAAGATATGTGGAGGAGTCACTCAATAAAAGGGGACCTATCTCTTCAAGAGATTTATTCATCATGTTACTTGTCAGATAAAGAGCTTCTATTGCATTTTTCCCTTGATTAAGGGCTAAATTTATTTTAAACTCAATGTCGTCAAGCACGTACTTCATAACTGTTCGCATGAGGTCATCTTTGCTCGAAAAGTTATTATACAGTGTTTTTTTTGTCCGTCTTAACTCATTGGCTATATCATCCATCGTTAATCTCAAACCTTTTTGTCTGAAAAGTTGATAAATCTGGCTGACATATTTTTCTTTTGAACTTAACCTACTCATAATTGACAGATTATTCTTTGTATAGTTATTATTCTGAATAATATTCCGGAGCCAGCTCTTTTTGGTTGTATCTCATACTCATAACCTGACCATATGCACCGGCAGAACGTATGGCTATTATATCTCCTCTCCCGGTTTCCGGCATAGGAATATTTTTACCAAACCGGTCGCTGGATTCACAAATAGGGCCTACAACATCATATTTCATTAAGCGACCTTCCGATGTCAGGTTTTGTAACTTGTGAGAGGCTTGATAAAGAGCAGGACGTATTAAATCATTCATTCCGGCATCTAATATTACAAATTTTTTACCTTTTCCGATTTTCACATACAATACTCTTGATATGAGTGTCCCACACTGTGCAATAATAGCTCTGCCCGGTTCAAAATGAATTGTTTGTCCAGGGTATACCTTTAAATACTTATTGATTTTACTGAAGTAATTTGTAAAATCAGGAACAGGATTGGCATCAGGATCTGAATAGTCAACACCCAGACCTCCTCCAAGATTAATACTTTTCAATAAAAAACCTTTCTCTCTAAACCAGCACTGCAGCTCATTTACTCTTTCGCAAAGCATTTCAAATACATGCAAATCGGTAATCTGTGACCCAACATGGAAGTGAAGGCCTATCAGTTCGATACCCTCGCATTTGTTTATCGTATTAATTACAGATTCAAACATCCATAGGCTGATTCCAAATTTATCCTGCGCACGGCCGGTACTGATGTACTTATGAGTATGTGCGTCTATATCAGGATTGATCCTAAGCGATATTTTTGCCTTTTTCCCAAGTCCTGTGGCTAAATTATTAATTACCTCAATTTCAGGAACAGACTCGCAATTAAAACTGAAAATTCCTCCGTTGAGAGCAGTAATTATCTCTTTGTCTGATTTGCCAACACCGGCATAGACTACCTTCTCAGGACTGAAACCCATTTTAAGAGCAAGAGAAACCTCGTTTCCGCTTACACAATCGGCACCGAATCCGTAGTCTTTAATTATTGAAAGAATTCTATCATTGGCGTTGGCCTTTAAAGCGTAGTGAGCATGATAGTTGTATTTGCCTGTCTCTTTTGTATAGAGATCAAGTGTTTTTCTTAATAATCCGAGATCATAGTAGTAAAAGGGAGTCTCAAATATCTCGAATTTCTTTATAGTTTGTATATCAAACATAGAGTTATTGATGTTTGGGATTTAGATGTCAAAAGTAGTAAAAAACTTGTTCTTAACTGAAATTATCTATCTTTGCGGAAAATTAAATGAGACAAAAATGAAACCTAAAAAGAAAGATTTATTGCAAGATACCATTAAGCACATAGATATCACAAAAATTGATTCTACTCTTTTTATCGATTCAATGCGTGATATGTCTTTCACCTCGCGAGATACAGCATCTGCTGCCGACATTCTTCAATTAATGATTAAAGATAAAGAATCTACCAACTGGCTGATAATTGCTGGAAGCACATCTGCAGGAGGCTGCATGCAGGTTTATGTGGATATGCTCCGCTTTAATATGATTGATGCTATTGTGTCTACAGGAGCATCAATCATTGATATGGATTTCTTTGAAGCTCTGGGCTTTAAACACTATAAAGGTTCTCAATTTATCGACGACACCCTCTTGAGAAGCAACTATATAGACAGGATTTACGACACCTTTATAGATGAAGAAGAGCTTCAATCTTGTGATTCAACAATAAAAACTATTGCAGATTCATTAGAGCCACGTCCATACTCATCACGTGAATTTATCTTTGAAATAGGAAAATGGCTTTCTAAAAATTCAGTAAAGAAAAACTCTTTGATTCAGACAGCCTACGAACTAAACATCCCAATTTTTGTACCTGCATTCAGTGATTGCAGTGCAGGTTTTGGTCTGGTAATGCATCAGATCGGGAGAATGAAGGAGGACAAACCTTATTTGACAATTGATTCAGTCGCAGATTTCCGGGAACTTACGGATGTTAAGCTTGCTGCAAAAACAAGTGGTCTTTTTATGATTGGCGGCGGAGTTCCAAAGAATTTTGCTCAGGATACCGTTGTCTGTGCCGAGTGTCTTGGATTCGACGTTCCAATGCACCAGTATGCAGTTCAGATTACTGTTGCAGATGTTCGTGACGGAGCTTGTTCTAGCTCTACTTTGAAAGAGGCAAACTCATGGGGCAAGGTCAACACTGCACATGAACAAATGGTTTACGCAGAGGCTACAACCGTCGTTCCGATGATTGTAAGCTATGCATACCATAAGGGTGACTGGAAAGCGAGAGTGCGCAAAAATCACACTCAGATGTTCAAAGACGGAACGAGAGGTTCTGGAATAATGTTAAAATAAATTCCTTTATTCATATCAAAAATCTACTTACTGGCTTTCCGGATTTTATATTCTGCCAGGAAACCGGCTATCAGGCCCAACCCACCGAACAATAGTGTAGAAGCTCCATAAATCAGCTCAATCGAATCTCTTAATCTATAATACGCCCCATTTTCCGTCGTTAACGAGAAGCTTGGATAGGCTGCAAGACCAATAAAATAGCCGACCAGTAATCCTAATCCAAGACCTACTATCAGAGAGCCAAATCGTAGTGTAAGATATTGACCTTTATCGCTTTTATCTTGAGAAAACAATTTTTAAAAGTCAAGTTTTTCACTGGAAACGCCCTCTAAAGAAGAGAGTTTGTCCACAATCATAAGACGCTCTTTTTTCCTGACAAAAAGTTCTACAACTTTGTAGAATGCATATGCACCTATACCAAAAGATACGGGAACTGAGATAAAATCCATCATAATTTCTAAGTATTAATTTGTTTACTGTTTTGCTATTTTGACGATACAATATATAAAAGGTTACATTAATTCATTCTTCGCAATTTAGTGTAACTTTACAAGATGAGTTGCGTCTTATTTGATATGACAAGAGAAACACTCTCCCAATGTTTTTAATTTGATAAGAGAGATTGTTTCGATTCCACATTGAACTGGAAAGTTCTCTCCTCAGGATAAAAAATTATATCTCTGATGTTAAGATAATATTTCAGAGCGAATCGGCTTACCATTGGTCCTATATTGGAATTAATGCAATAATCCTTATACTGCTGGAACAGTTTTTATCAAGAAAATTCTCAAAAAAAATATAGACCGAGCTATGCCAGATGCTCCGGTCTCAGAAGGTCAAATATAGTCTTGACAGGGTTGAAAATAATTAAAGGGACCTCGACAAAAACAGTATTCCATTGACTCATTGCACCGTTCCACAAGCCTGGAAGTTCCTGGGCTTTCAATATACGTCCCCCCAGACTTTTGTATGAGATAAAGCCTGTTTCGTGATCGACAAATTTGTTAAGATCAAATTTATCTCCTTTGTAATCCTTGAAAGAACAGACCATATCTACAGGATTAAAGTGAGTTGATTTTTTCATCATCTCAACTGTTTGTTGGTTGTTCATGTCTAACTGAGCGTTCTCAAGAATTTGAAGCGACGTTGAACCATCTGCATCATAAACAATATACGGTCCTCCTCCTGGCTCTCCCAGATTTTTCACCATTCCGCATACCCTCAGAGGTCTGTTTAGCTTTGCTCTTAAAAATTCTTTGAGAATGGAATCAGGAACGGATGGTATTTTCACACATAATTCTCTCTTCAAAAACTCTGTTATCTCATCAATAATCTGCGGATTGCATTCACCGTCAAGTAAATTTATATAGCTAAATAATCTTTTCTGAATTGAGATCAGGACTCCTCCCAATACCTTTTTCCATTTTATTGTCTCAGGAAGCAATTGTTCTTTAAAGACATTGTCTATATTTTTAATTATGACCATATCTGCAGTCAGATCATTCAGATTTTCTATCAATGCCCCGTGACCGCCCGGTCTGAACAGTATTGATCCGTCTGACTTACGAAACGGTTCATTATTCTCATCAACAGCAATTGTATCTGTGGACGGTTTCTGAAGTGTGAATTTCACGTCGTAGGTAACATTATACCTCGATTCATATTTGCCTTTTACCTCCTCAAATAGTGCTTTAAAACCGGAAACATGTTCCGGAGAGACTGTTATAACTAACTTTGCAATACCATTTTTCCCTTTTGTATAAAGAGCAGCTTCTACCATATGTTCTTCAAAAGGTGTTCGTGTCTCTTCATTGTAATTATGAAACTTGATTAAACCTTTGGGCAATGATGCGTAGTTTAGGCCAGGGTAAAAGAGTGTTTTTTTAAGAAGTGACAATTTGTCATTTACGTCAAACCCAGGAATTTTAGCAAGATCCCTGTAAAATGCATAACTTTCTATCTGGTTAAAAAAGAGGTGAACCGGCGAGTTTTTATCAATTTTCTCCCCTCTCTCCAATACAGAAAGACAGTCATGCAACTCCTTAAACATTCTGGAAGCTGCGCCGGAAGCCGGGACAAATTTGCATATTTCACCATTATAATTCTCATAATTGCTGACCGCCATTTCCTGTTCGCTGCCGGAAAGTTGTCTGATTCCCATCTCTATTGTAGCAGGAGCCACAATTCTCAGATATGGAAATCCGCTTTTAAAAAACTCAATCTCCCTCATAACGGAATCAATAGATCCACCTCTTTCCTTTATCTGTTTAAGGTCGTTTTGGTTTAGCATATCTGGCTATTTTTTTGGTTTTATATTGTCGATAATCCTGAACAACTCCTGCGACATCTCTCTTCTGTAAACATATGAAGACCTTATCTGCTCAAAGGACTGAGGATTTTCTTTTAACTTTCTGTCCTCATCAAGTATCGGAAAGCTTTCATTCAACAATAAAAAAAGATTATAATCAAAAGAATTGTCTGTTTCGATAATTGTTCTTACCGGTTGTGGACTGGGGTAA
>JBDKRJ010000032.1:0-82212 GCA_039683455.1 Rikenellaceae bacterium
TGGGTGTCAGCAGGCAAAACATTTGTTTGTAATGTGTCATTGAAAAGTTTGCAGAAATCATCGGCCAAACAATAAATTTCAGTAATTTTGTCATTGGTGAGCATATCTATCCCTTATTTCGAACTCATGTTAAATAGGAACATATTCTGGAATTCATCCAGGTAAACATAGAAAGGGACACGGTTAAATTCACTAGTATCTATTTTTGAGAAAGCCGAAAAAGAAATTGAATTTAAAATCAATGATCCAAGCAAGCTGGATACATTTTCACCCAAAGACCCTTTAGAGATATTAATCAAAAGAATCTTTCTTTTGTCCATAATATCACGAAATGATATCTCATTTGTGTTTTCAATGAGTAATCTTTTTACTGAAGGATATACCATGAAAGCTCCAACTTTGTTGTAAATTGGTAACAGGTCACCCTTGGTGTAACTTTTAAATTCAGAAGTCCGGAACCTTTTAATATCATCATTAATCACATTTTTAAGGCATTCATTTCTAAAGTTTTCATCATCAAGAATTCTTGTGATATCTGACATATCTGCTTTCTCTTGATCCAAAAGAGTTAACAAGATATATCTTAATATATGCTCTAGCTTTAATCCCCATGCTGATTTCCAAAGTTTCTCAAAGACATCAAGTATACCTGATGCAATCAATTGTCTTTCTTCATATGGAACTTTAACAAATTGATTAAAGTGATATATTTGTATTAATAAATCTAAAAGCAATCAACAATGAAGAAGCTGTTTTTATTTGTTGTACTATTACTTATGAGCCTGCATCCATTTGCAAAAGTGAAGCAGGTTCCGGACAGGCCTCAGGTCGATAATCGGGTGGAGTTGATGAGTATCGTTTTCCGGCTGGCTGGCAGGGCGGAGTTTTCTTCAAGAGATATTAAACTGTATGTCAGTAAAATAGAGGATCATTTTAACAAATTCAGAGATCATGAACTTATCCTATATGTTAAATCGGTAATGAACGAACGGGGGCTGGGTTATGATGCGGTGATGTCAATGGCAGTGAATCTCGACAAAAATCTATTTCTCAGGAAAGATATAACGGGCAATTCTCTGGATAAGAGATGGGGTGCGGAGTGCGCAGATAAATTCACGCTCCTTCTCAGAAAATTTTATACCGATGCTGCCTGTGAGGAGTTCTTCAAAAGCAATGCGGATTTTTACAAAGAGGTGGCAAAACGGTTCCTACCGGTGTATGAGCAGATCGATATTAATTGGTATAAAACATTTTACGGGCATGGGGCATCCGAGAAATTTACAATAATCAACGGCCTTGGCAATGGGCAGGGCAATTACGGAGTCTCTGTCAATTATAAAGATGGCAACAAAGAGGCCTTTGCAATTATGGGTGCCTGGAGTACCGACAGCATCGGTGTGCCTGTCTTTAGAATCGAGGACTACTTCCCTACCCTGCTTCACGAATTTAACCACTCATTTATAAACCACATAAATGCAAAACACAGCAACTTGCTTAAAGATTGCGGTGAACAGCTTTTCCCTTTGGTCGAAACTGAGATGCGGTCACAAGCTTATGGAGATTGGCTCACTATGATGAACGAGGCTCTTGTCCGGGCGTGTGTTATAAAATATATGAAGGATCACAATTATGATGATGATGCAATTCATAAGGAGACTAAAATTCAGATTGACAGGGGATTCTTCTGGATGGCTGAGCTTGTTGGAGAATTAGACAAATATAGTTCGCAAAGAGATATTTACCCCAGCCTTGAGAGCTTTGTTCCAAGACTGACCGAGGAGTATAAAAGATATGTCGCAATGGGTCTTGAAATGGAAAACAGGAGGCCTAAAGTAACCTCAATTACGGAATTTTCGAACGGTGATAAAAACGTGAGCCCTTCAATTAAAACTATAACCATAAATTTCGACAAACAGTTAAGCGATAAGGCTTACTCACTCTCATATGGGCAGTTGGGTCCTGCCGGCTTTCCTAAAGTCTTAAAAATTGAATACACCCCTGGAAACATGTCAGTTGTCATGAGTGTCGAACTACTCCCCGAAAAAGCTTATCAGTTTGTTCTCACAGGCAAGGGTTTCAAATCGCCCGAGGGCATAGCAATTAAAAGTTACATGGTTAATTTCGAAACTAAAATTCTTCCATAAAATATATGCATAACATATTATCAAATTGTTCTTTTAACGGAATTGTTTAAAATTTGTTTTAATGAAAACTTTAGAATTTTTTGAAGACTATCGAAGATACAAAAGAGAATTAGTTATTCCTAGTGTTCTCGCAATTTTGATTTTTAACTTCTCAATCGTTCGCAGTCAGCCGTATATGCCCATCAAACCTTTATCTTCATTCGATATGGGCAGTAACGAACGTGTTGTAATCGGCATTTCGTCAATCTCCAGTCCATATATTCTCAATATTACTAAAATCGATTGGGCTGGATGGGTAAATAATGTAACAACAGGTATGGCAATCGGGGGTGTTGGTGGTGCTTTATCTAATGTAGGGAAACTCAAAGCAGAGGATACAACTGAAGATTTCAGGAAAGCAATAACAAAGGTTTTGGAAAGCACCGATTTACAGCATCAGTTTGCAGATATTATTAAGAATGAGATCAAACCTGAGACTCCTGCAACTCTTGTTTATCTGGAGGGGGAATCTTATAAGAATTTTGCTTTTGAGACTACCGACCTCATTATTAATGTAAGTTTATACTTTATGTTTTCAGGCGGCAAACCGGTTCTGACGGCAAAATCCGGTGTGTCTATCATAAAAAAGGGGACAGATTTGAAACAGTTTGAACAAATCGGCGACTCTGTTATAAGGATATCAGACGAACTCCAAAAAATGCCTCCCATGAAACTATTGAAATCGGGCAAGATAGACGAACTAAAGAAAGAGTCAGATAAGCTAATGACATTCCTCAGCTGCCTGCAGCAATTTACTATAAAATCCGAACCATATTCAATTAAAGAGTGGCTCGACAATGACGGTCAGTTAATAAAGAGCGAATTAGAGAGGGTTATGAGAAAGTTCGCCTCTGATCTGAACATTTTGTTAAATGTGCAGCACCTGTGAAAATATTTGGAGAAGATAATGTAAGGCTAAATAGCTTTTGATTACAGAACATTGATTATATTTACTGTCAAATACATGCAACAAGAAGATTACATATTACGGCAAATCGACCAGATTGGGTTGATGCTTGAAAAATTATTTTCTGATATTCTGGGGTTTAAGGCGCAGGGGCGGGTTAGTGAGGAGGTAAGGCAGGTGGACAATACGTTAAAAGATGAATTTGATTATGTTTACTTGCCAATGAGGCTGATTTTGAGGATGGGGAGAGCAGTAAAAGGGTGAAATTGTATGAGCGGTCATTGATTATTTTCGAGTATGTGAAAAAGGTAAGTTCTACTTACTCTTTAGAAAGGCATCTTTTGATTAAGAAGATCAAAAACGCTCTATAATTGCTTAAACACAAATACACCGGCATATAACAGCAACTTGTATTTATGCTAACGCCTGCAATGCAAGCCTCAACCGTTAGAGCGCATCCCCCATATACTAAGATACCATTGACTTCCGTAGCTAACGATTGCATCAAATTCGTCCAAATCGTATCTTTGTGATGCTCTTTGCAAGGCCGATTTTTAAACTGTTGCTTTTAAGCACGAGCGCAATCCTGGTTGAGATGTTTGTGATGACTTAAGTGGTGGTTCTATTAAAAGAAACCCTGTTCAGAATATTTTCTTTAGCAGAAAGCACATCTCCAAAGAGTTTTTTATAATAAAACTCCTGTTTTCGTCAATGGGACACCCAAAAGTTTTTTTATAAAATATCGGGTTTCATCACGATTTCATAGAGTTCCTGCTGGTCTTTGTCCATGTTCATTATCAGATTCTTTACAACCTTCGAGTTTGGCAGCCTGTAATTGAGCTGATACATGTTATATGTTATCTCCTGTGCCCTTTTCAGCGTTATTGACGAATGATGCAGCTTGAGGAGCCTTTCCATCTCCAGCATGATGCTGTATGCCGTGAAGCAGATGCAGATGTGTGCCTCTATGCGGTTGTGCAGCCTGTGATAGATCGGCCTGACTTGCAGGTCGGTCTTGTTCATTCTAAAAAAGTTATGTAATTAAATGCCCAGTGCCTAATAAAAAATGACACCAAGTTAGAATCTTGGGTATGACAGAGATTCTTATTTTTTATATTCTAATATATCACCTGGCTGACATTCTAAAGCCTTGCAAATTGCCTCCAACGTTAAGAGGCGAATTGCTTTTGCCTTTCCGTTTTTCAACACGGAAATGTTGGCCATTGTGATGCCGACTTTCTCGGCAAGCTCGGTGACGCTCATCTTCCGCTTCGCCAACATGACATCGATGTTAATAATAATTGCCATAGTGTTATACGGTTAAGTCGTTCTCAGACTTGATATCTACAGCATTTTGCAAAATCCTTTCAAACACCGCAGCTGCGGTAGCAATCACGATAGAACAGAGGGTGATGAGAATGCCCATAAAAACCCCGCCCGCCCTGTCATCTGAGTTGCCTAGCATAATGAAGATTTCTCCTACCGCGACAAAACCGATAATGGCTACCGCACAATATTTTATAGTCCGCAAAGCTTTCACGGCAGCTTGCGAGAATACCTTATTTTGTCCGGCATATCCCAACACCTTGAATGCCTGATAGAGCCCCACGAAAAACGGAATGGATGCTATATAAGCATACGCCAGAAAGGGATCTTTGAAATAAATCTCAAAGAGCGTGGCATGCGCATTCCTGCCCTCAATGTGGGGTTCCCAAAGCATAAGTGTAAGAACGCCGATGCCAATGAGCACAATGACTACCTGAAGAAATATTGTTGAGTTTTTTTTCATTGGAATTGATTTTAATGTTTCCATAGTAATTTTGGTTAAATGTATTTTACAAATATAATATATAATTATTGAAATACAATATATATATCATGTATTACATTATATATATATTGTAATACATGATATGTATTCTACATACCTTTTATAATCAATGAACCGCTAACATGCTATTATGGTCAAAAAATTTACTTATGTCGGTATACCCAGAGAACGTTTCCCGCCATTTGATTTTGGTATATCGAGCGGACGACAATACAGGTTTCCTCCTCTCTTATCCCAAGTGTGTGGTGAGCACTTGGTTCTGATATAGTCTAACGCACTTTCGATGCTTCTTCGGCGATTCACTTGCGTTCATCTCCAGTTTACTTACCTGGCGGCTTTCATGTCGCCTTTTGATAGGTTGCTAATCACCTCTTCCTTTCGTCTGAAGCAACACCTACTGGTTTGCCACCAGCCCCTATTGACCGATGGCGAGGGGTCTACAATTAATATGACTTCTGCTGACTTCTTGGTTTGGCTATCCAGTAATTTCCAAGACGTTACCTTTGCACATAAGGGACTTGCACCCTCTGAAAAAATACACCCCCCTCTTTACTCTTTGAAAATATATTTATATTTTCGAACTTTTCAATGAGCTTACAGGTGTTACCACCAAAAAAATGACAATGCGGTGAATAATTCGTATATTTACCGCATAATAAAATATTCAAATGGCAAAATATATCTATCAATCTGAAAGCTGGCCTCATTTTACCTGAAATGAACAAGAAATACAAGTGATATTGGGAAAGGTACGTTATTTACAAGGAAAACTTTTAGGACAAATGAGTACTATTGTTTATACAAAGCTATAGATTCAACAGGAGAAACAATTGAAAAACTGCTTTATAAAGCCGAATTTTGGGATATACATAAAGAAACAACCTTGAATAGTCGTCAAAGATTGATTCTCAATAAACTTTTTGATGGTTTTAACGGAAAATTAAGCTCGTCAAAATGGGCGAAAATAGCAAAATGCTCATCTGATACTGCTTTAAGAGATATTCGAGATTTAATAAAAAAAGATATTCTGCAAAAGGAAACAGCAGGAGGAAGAAGTACAAATTATGAATTAATAAAAAAGCCTGCAGCCAATAAATAGAAGGACTTTAACCGGCACGCAGTGCCCAGTTTGAAGTCCGTGTTGAACTACATTCCGGACAGTTTTCTTTGCCATCGAAGGCTTGCAATGTACGACCGACCCATGACAGACAATAAGATAAGAGAACAAGATAAATTGCTTATCCAGATTTTTATGGAGTATATTTCTTATCTTTGTTTAAAGTAAAAGGCTTTCTTACTATTTTTCTCTAAAGATTCACATGAAAATCAATTTGAAATTATTTCTGCTAAGCCTCTTTTTTTTGTCTAATGGATTAGCGCTTTCTACAGAGAGAGTGTTTGAGGCAAATACATATGTAGAAAATATAAGTCCCGCAACCTATATGGGGGGGTCCCAAGTATGGACAGTTGAAGTTGGAGGAAATGGATATGTCTATTTTGCTACAGGTTTCACATTATCGGTATGGGATGGAGTTCGCTGGAGTTCCTACAATCCGGGCAAGAGTTTTTATCTGAGGTCTCTAAGCTATGATTCCGCTTCGAAAAGACTTTATTGTGCAGGAGATAATATATTCGGTTACTGGCAGAAGGACGATATTGGAGACTTCTATTTTACAACATTGTTTCAGACAAACAATGTTACAAACGGAAATGTTTTTTGGAGAATAATTCCAATCAATGAAAATTTCTATTTACAGACCCATGAAAATATTTATAAATATAATCCGTCAGATAATAAAATAATTCCAATCGTTATCAACCGGAATATTGGATATATACATAATGTTGGAGGAGTACTTTATGCTCAGATTGACAATAAATTTTATGTAATTAGTGATGACAATCTCTCTCCTATTGGAGTTGAAATGTCTGACAGAGTGGTTAATATCATCAATAATAAAGAAAACCTGTATTTCTTTACAGAGAATCAAGGTATTCAGGTTCTTCGCAACAACAGGTTAGAACCAATCAATTCTGAACTAAATTCTATTTTAAAGCAGCATCGTGTTTTCTCAGTCTGTTCATACGGAGATGATTCTTTCCTGGTTGGAACAGTACTTGATGGAGCATATATTGTAGATTCAAAAGGTAATATACTAGAGAAGTTCAGCGAAAGCAATGATTTGAATTTTACGACTGTTCTAAGCATGGCAGTAGATAATTACCAGAATATCTGGTTGGGACTAGACGGGGGAATAGCCACAATACCAAATAATCCTAACGAGAGATATTACAAAAGTATAGGTAAAAAAATTGGCAATGTTTATGCGGTATTAACATATAAAAACAAACTTTACGTCGGCACAAACAAAGGGCTGTATGTTGTTGAAAATCACTTACCCGCCAGGCTTATTGTTAATACTCAAGGCCAGGTTTGGGATCTGCTTAAGTGTGGAGAGGATATAATTGTGAATCACGATAAAGGGCTTCTCAGGCTTTATGATGATGACTCTTTTGATGTTATTCACGAGAACTCCTGGATGATTAATCAATGGTACCAGGAACCAAATATCTACTACGTTTCTGATAAAACCGGATTTGCTATTTACGAGATAAAGAATGGACACCTGACATTCCGGAACCTCCTTGAAAATTACACTGGATATTTCAACAGAGGCCTGGTTGACAAATATGGCAACATGTGGATTAACGGAATGAGTGGACAAGTAAGGAGACTTGTGATTGACAAGGACAAGCGGGTGGTTAAAAAGAATATTCTTTACAAGATTGATTCGAAAGATAATTGGATAGGTACAAATATTATTGATAATGAGGTTGTCTTTAGTGTAGGGTCGGAATGCTTCAGCTATGACATAGACAAAGATTCGATAGTTAAAAATCCCTATTTTTCCCAACTTTTTCAATTACTGGGAGGAAACACAGATGCGGTTATTCAATCCGGAAATACCTTCCTCTTTGCCTCTGATGCGGGAATTTCAAGAGTTGAAAGAATAAATGATAAGTTTGTAAAGGTATCAGATATATTCCCAAGCATAAGAGGGCTAATGATACCTGTTGGGTTCAGACGGTTTCAGAAAGATAGTGACGGTGACGGACAGATCTCATTTGGATTTGCAAATGGAGTGGCATTTTATGATTTGTTGACTGAACAGCCACAACACGAATATAAATTAGAACTTAGTAAAATTGAGTATTCACAACGAGGAGAAGTAAAGCATTCCAGTGTTCAGGATTCAAAGAAACTGATAGAGTTTCCTAATAATATAGTAGATCTCAAATTCTTCTTTACCGGATTTCCCGGGACATATCAGATTGAATACTCTATTGATGGCTCACCCTGGAGAAGTTTTGCAATTTCGGAGCCACTTAAATTTGCATATTTAGAAGAGGGCGCACATTCACTCAAGTTAAGAGGATTTTTCTACAACTTAAATGAGCAGAAAATAGATTTTGAAATAAAAAAGTCATTTACATCAACTATTTGGTTCCTTCTTTTGCTACTTATTGTTCTTTTCTCACTAATTTATCTTGTCAGAGTAATTATCAGGAGAAGAATGAAAGCATTGCATGTGAGGCTTCTTAAGCGGCAGGAAGAAGCTTTTGAGAGGGAAAGAATTAAGCATGAAAATGAAATACTTGCCCTTGAAATTCATGAGAGGGACAAAAAACTCACAAGTATTGCCATGAATGATATTCATATCAACAATATGCTTAATGAAATACAGGCCGAGATAATCGAAATTCAAACAAATGATACCTTGATTAAAAGTAAGCTTCGCTCCGTCATCCGTAAGATCACTTCCAGCAGAAAAAATGAGAATAGCTGGAAGGTTTTTGAAAAGTATTTCAATAATGTTTATGATGGGTTTTTTGATAAGCTTATGGAACGATACCCATCTCTGACAAACAATGATCTGAAAATTTGTGCATATATTAAACTAAGACTATCTACAAAAGAGATCGCTGTACTGATGAATATCTCTCCTACCAGTGTCGAAACTGCGCGTCACAGGTTAAGAAAAAATTTAGGCATATCAGCAGACGTTTCTTTAACAGAGTTGATAGTAAACATTTAACATCAGGACTTTTCATATTTTTTTGTAAGGTTTTATTGTTGAATTAATCATCATAAAATAAGGACTTTATTTATCAAAAAAATGATAGATGTAAGGGTATTTCCACTCTAAGTTTTTTTATTGTAATATTTTTGTAAGGGTATAATATAAGGTGTATATCATTTATTTGTTAAACTTTATATTCAGAAAAAAACAACAAAAATTTTATTTAACACTCTAAACAAAAACAAAAATTATGAACAGATTTTACATTCTGGTCATAGCATTACTCTTAATCTCCTCTTCTGTGTTTGCACAGGAATTTCGTGTAAAGGGTAGTGTTATAAGTTCAGAAGACAATCTTCCGGTTATTGGAGCGACTGTCTTAATTAAGGGTACTAAAATTGGTACTTCAACTGACATTAACGGAACATTCGAAATCACCCTTCAAAAATTAGGTACTGTACTTTCGATATCTAATATTGGGATGGCAACTCAGGATGTTATCATTGAAAACACTAATCCAGTTAAAGTTGTCTTATCTCCGGATGCAACAATAATTGATGCTGTAGTTGTTACAGCTCTCGGAATAAAACGGTCCGAAAAAGCACTTGGTTATTCAGTACAAAATGTCAGCAATGACAAACTGATAGCTGTAAAAGGTGTTGATGTCGGATCTTCTCTTACCGGTAAGGTTGCCGGTCTATTGGTAAAAAACTCTACAGATTTTGCTACTGCACCTAATCTTTCAATCAGGGGAGAAAATCCGTTATTGGTTATTGACGGAGTACCATATGGCAATATGACCCTCAGAGATATATCTGCTGATGATATTGAATCGGTAAGCGTTTTGAAAGGAGCAACTGCATCAGCACTTTACGGATACCGTGGAGCAAGTGGTGCAGTAATGGTTACTACAAAACAAGGAAGCAAAGAGCAGGGCATACAAATCTCTATTAACAGTAATACAATGTTTGATGCCGGATTCCTTGCCATCCCTAAAAAACAGGGAGTATATGGCCGTGGACAAACTTCAGGAGTTTATTCATATAATCAGGATCAGGCCTGGGGAAGAAAAATTGACGGAAGCGATCAGTATCAGTGGGATCCTGTAGCAAAAGAGTACAGAACATATGCTTATCTTCCTGTTGGTAAAGACAACTTCAAAAACTTCCTGGAGCAAAGTTATATTACTAACAACAATGTTAGCTTGTCATATCAGGGGAAATACTCTTCTGTCAGATCTTCTATTACATGGGTAAAAACAAAAGGACAATATCCTAATAACACCCTTGATAAATATAACTATCAAATAGGTGGTGATATAAACCTTGACAAATTCAAATTCAGTTCTAATGTTGCATATTACAAGCAATCTTCTCCGAATATTGGTTTCAATGGTTATACTAACTATGACCCTATGTATACATTACTAATATGGACTGCGCCTGACTACAATATTCTTGACTATAAAGATTACTGGACTATTAAAAATGAAAAACAAAATTTCACATACCAGAACAATACCCGTCAGGGAGGTAATTTGACAACCAGTCATAATAATCCGTATTTTTCGCAGCATGAGAAGCTGAACATCATAAACCGGGACATTTTCAATGCAACAGTAAGTGCAAGCTATGAATTTACTCCTTGGTTAAAAGCCAGTTTACGTTCAGGTCTGGATTTTTATACAGATAGACAAGATGTTAAAATATCTAAGGACTCATATGTATCTTCAGGTAACACAGGCCCTAATGGTGGTTGGTACGGTAGTTTGGACGGAGCTTACGCAACAGGAAGAAATTCAGGTTACAGTATAAACAATGATTTGATTTTAACAGGCGAAAAAACATGGGATAAATTGACTGTTGATGGCCTGGTAGGGGGAACAATTTTCTTCCGTCAGGATGATGCAATGGCAGCAAATACTGTAAACGGAATATCAATTCCGGCATTTTTCTCGCTTAAGGCTTCTGTTGACAAACCAAATGTGACATCTTCTTTGTCTAAGCAACAAGTTAACAGTTTATACGGAAGGTTGGCCTTCTCCTGGAGCAGAATGGTATATGTAGAGGGAACACTTAGAAATGACTGGAGTTCTACACTTCCAACAGATACAAAATCTTACTTATATCCTTCAGTTTCCGGTAGTTTTATCGCATCGGAACTCCTTCCAAAGAAATTTGACTGGCTTTCAATGTGGAAACTAAGAGGTTCATGGACAATGTCAAAAACACCTCCGGATGTATATGCTACTAACAGCGTATTTTCTGTAACAAACTCTGCGTGGGGATCATTAGCATCGGCATATCTTCCTAACTCACTGGTTGCAACTGACGTTCTTCCTCAGGCAGCAACTACATTCGAAGTAGGAACACAAGTAATCCTTTGGAACAACCGCTTGATGGTTGATGTTTCATACTATGATAAACTTATGTATGACTTCCTTAAGAGTGCCTCAATTTCTCCATCTACAGGCTATACAACCAGCTATCTGAATATCGATGAAGAAATATCACGCAGAGGTTGGGAAATCTCGGTTACCGGGACTCCTGTGCTGACTAAAGACTGGAGAGTGGATATTGGAGCAAACTGGTCCACTTATGCCAGATACTACAATAAGCTTGATCCAAAATATTCTACTGATAAACCTTGGGTTAAAAAAGGAGAACGCGTAGATGCTTATGTTCTTAACGACTATTTACGTGACCCTTCAGGTAATATTATATACTCAAACGGAGTTGTTCAGTATTCTAGTTATACTTCTAACTTTGGCTGGTATGACCCAGATTGGGTATGGGGTTTTAATTCAACAGTCAGCTATAAAAACTTTTCTTTAAGCATATCGTTTGACGGTCGTGTTGGAGGTTTAACAAACTCTATGACAGAGAGTTATTTGTGGAATTCAGGTAACCATCCTGAATCACTTACAGAAGCTCGTGCACTGGATGTAGCAACTCCCGGTTCTAAGAACTTTATCGGACAGGGTGTAAAAGTTGTTTCCGGAACAGTTTCTTATGATGTTTATGGGAACATTACAAGCGACACCAGAACTTTCGCTCCAAATGATGTAGCTACTACCTATAAAGATTATGTAAACAGAATTCATGCCGGTATTGCATGGGGTGGGTCTGGTCGTCCTGCAGATATATACTCGACTACATTTATTAAACTAAGAGAACTCTCTCTGACTTATAACTTGCCAAAGTCAGCATATTCTACATTTGGCGCAAAAGGGGCATCAGTCTCCTTTGTAGGACAAAACCTGTTCTTCTGGGCTAAAGACTTTAAATATTCTGACCCTGACGGAGGTTCAGACAACTTTAATGACCCATCTTTACGCTATCTGGGTTTTAATATTAAACTAAACTTCTAATTCTAATATAAGCGATGAAAAGAATATATATATGGTCAATGTTGTTTATACTGATTTTTGCTAATTCTTGCAGCAATTTTGAGGAAATGAACACAAACCCGGACAAATCGACAATGGCGACACCAGCCATGCTCGCCACAGGAGCCCTGATATCAACACTAAAGCAAGGAGGTGACAGCAAGGCTTATATAACCCTTCAGGCTTTACCCAAATATGTTGGATATGTAGAATCTTCTGCATTGAACGAACAATACAACAAGATTGGTTCGTGCAGTTTTGGAACTTATACAATACTTCCAAATCTAACACAAATGGTTGAATACTCAGAAGGTAGTATTTCAGAAAATTCATACAAAGGACTAGCATTGTTCCTTAAAGCATTTAATGCATTCCGCGTTTCTATGCAAACCGGCGATATTCCATATGCTGAGGCAGGGTTTGGAAAAGATGGATTACTAAATCCAATATATGACACTCAGGAAGATGTTTTTAAACAAATTCTTGCCGACCTTAAGCAAGCAGAAGAGTACTTTGCAGTTGGCAGAACTTTTAGTGGAGATATAGTATTCAATGGCGATCCTGCTAAATGGCGCAAACTATGTAATTCGTTCCAGTTGAAGGTTATTATGTCAATGAGCAAACGTGTCGATGCTACCACAAAGGCTCGTTTTGCAGCTATTGTTGCAGCAGGCAATATTATGACCTCAAATGCTGATAACTTCCAATTGAATTATGCAAATCAAACCGGAAATTACCATCCATTGTATCAGGCTCAAAAGTTTACAGCAGCGACGATGATCAGTGAGAATCTTGTTCAAATTCTTAAAACACTTAATGACAGAAGGCTGTTCTATTATGCAGAACCATCTGCATACCAGCTTACTCATGGCAAAGTAATGAGCGATCCTGATGCTTATATCGGAGTTAATGTTGCAACAAGTTATACACAGCTTGCAGGTATTTTTGCAGGAGGCAATGTCTCTTTATTAAACAGAAGATATGCTTTTCTATATGCTTCGGAACCTCTTGTATATGTAGGATACCCTGAACAAAATCTAATTATCGCTGAGGCGATAGAACTGGGTTGGATGACAGGAAGTTCACAAACGTATTACGAAAATGGAGTTAAAGCTGCATTGGCATTCACTATGGCCACAGATGTATCTTATGCACATGGCGTTCCGATTGACCAGGCATACATTAACGGATATTTTACCGGACAGGCAGCCTATAAAACCTCAAGTGCAGACAGGCTGAAACAAATTTGGGAACAACGTTATTTGTTTAACTATATGCAGGATGGAACATTTGCATATTTTGAATTCAGAAGAAACGGATATCCTCAGTTTCCACTTGATCCGGCAACAAATCTTAATGCAGAAAATGTAAACGGTTTTCCAATGCGTTGGACATATCCTTCGGGTGAGTCTCAGTCTAATAAGGACAACCTGATAGTTGCTCTGGAGAGGCAATATCAGGGATTTGATGAAGTAAATAAACTAATGTGGGTTCTAAAATAGGTTATAAGTTAGTTGTGCAAAGTGATGATGTGATGAAGCGATAAAGGCTTCATCACACATCATAAATTTATTACAATCAATCGGGCAATAGTCTGAAATGAAAAATAAACTAAAATTGTTTTGGCTATCATATTTTCTGATTGCTTCATTGGTCTCTTTTGCTAACTCACCTAAGCATATTGTTGTTAAAGGTAAAGTTACATGCCAGACGAAAGCAGTAGTATTGACAAATTCCAACGGAGAGTATGAGATTCAAAGTTTATCGGATAGACGATTTGTTTACTATTCTCTTCCATCGGGATACAATTCTCCTCAGGAAAACCATGTTTTTGTCGTGTGGGCAGACCCTCAAGTATCAGAAAAGGGAGAGTTTCTCCTTCTTCAAAAAGTTACCACGGATGTGAGCGAAACTCTAAAATCCTATAGTGTTCCTAAACATGCAATATGTGTTGGTAATTTAGTATTTGATAAACTTCAGTTAAATATCCCCTTTTACCAGGTTATCGGAAATCACGACAAGGATTATTCAGAAAGAAGCCATGAACTATCCGAAAAGAGCTATACAAATTCTTTCGGCCCAACCCATTACTCCTACAATATTGGAAAGATTCACTACATAGTCCTGGACGACGTTTTCTATTACGGTTACTCCTATCTCTATATGGGTTATTTAGACGAAAACCAATTGCAATGGCTGGAATCGGATTTAAAATTGATTAAGCCCGGACAAGTGAAAGGTTTATTTATTTGAAAATAATAATTTTGTCAGCCAGATGGAGAGATATTGGGGAGAAGACCCACGGTATTGACAATAGATAGATTTGGTAATAAGTATTCAAAGGACCTATAATTTTTGTAAAAATAGAAAAGTGAAAAAATATATATTAATTGTTTTTATAGCAGGACTATCATTCTCTTGCTCAAACCATAAAGATGAGTGGAAAATGGTCTGGAGTGATGATTTTGACTACACAGGACTTCCGGACTCAACAAAGTGGAGTTTCGACACCAAAGGGAATGATACTAGTTGGGGAAATTATGAGGCTCAGTTTTATACAGATAAAGACAGTACAAACGCATATGTGTCGGACGGTGTATTAAGAATTACAGCCCGTCTGGACAGTGCCGGCGGCAAAAGATATACATCTGCACGTCTTATTACAAAAGGCAAAGGAGATTGGCTTTACGGGAAGTTTGATATAAGAGCAAAATTACCATCAGGAGTAGGTTCATGGCCGGCAATATGGATGCTCCCAACCGATTGGGAATATGGAGAATGGCCAAACAGCGGTGAGATTGATATAATGGAAAATGTGGGTTATAATACCGATACAATCCTGGCTACTGCTCATACAAAAATATATAATCACATATTGGGTACACAGATAAGCGGGAAGATTTTTGTTCCACAACCCTATGAAGATTTTCACATCTATACTTTGGAGTGGGATGAAAACGAGTGGAGATCATATGTAGATAACGTCCATTTTTATACCCATAAAAATGACGGCACCGGATTCGGAACATGGCCCTTTGACAAACGCTTTCATTTAATACTTAATTTGGCGATAGGAGGATCACTGGGCGGAAAATACGGAGTGGATGACTTAAGTTTTCCAAAAGTTATGGAGGTAGATTACGTAAAAGTTTATCAAAAAATATGAGAATTTTCTTTTCAATAGCTTTGTTATTTCTATCTCTGACCATCTCTTATTGTCAGAAAGAAACAATCTCAAAAAGAGTTGACAGCCTGTTGAGTCAAATGACTCTGGAAGAAAAGATAGGTCAGATTAATCAGTATTCAGGAAACTGGGAACAGACCGGGCCAAAAGCGGTAACACCCAAAATTCTTGAAGAAATTGCCGGCGGCAGAGTAGGCTCTTTGTTAAATGTACACGGAGCAGCCACTACTCGCTCATTGCAGCAATATGCAATGAAATCAAGGCTGAAAATACCTCTTTTGTTTGCACAGGATGTAATTCACGGTTACCGGACTACCTTTCCAATTCCTTTGGCTGAGGCAGCAAGTTGGGATATCAAAGCAATTGAAAAATCGGCAAGAATAGCTGCAGTTGAAGCCTCTTCTGCAGGAATTCACTGGACATTTGCACCTATGGTAGATATTTGCAGAGATCCTCGTTGGGGAAGAGTAATGGAAGGAGCAGGTGAGGATTCTTATCTGGGATCAATTATTGGTGCTGCAAGAGTAAGAGGTTTCCAAGGAAATGGAATTGGTTCTACCGATGCTCTAATTGCCTGCGCAAAACATTTTGCCGGATATGGTGCTTCTATGGCAGGGCGTGATTACAACACAACGGACATCTCAGACAGAACTCTTTGGGAGGTCTATTTGCCCCCTTTTGAATCAGTTGTTAAAGAGGGCGTTGGCTCATTTATGACAGCCTTTAACGATCTTAACGGTGTTCCGGCAACAGGTAATAAATTTCTATTGACAGACCTCCTTCGCAAAAAATGGGGCTTTACCGGTATGGTAGTCAGTGATTGGGGTGCAATCGGCGAACTGATACCTCACGGTTTTGCAAAAGATGGCACAGAGGCAGCGTATAAAGCACTTTGGGCCGGTTGTGAAATTGACATGGAGAGTCACTTGTATATAAACAACCTCCGGCAATTAGTCCTTGATGGAAAAATTGATGAAAAAGTAATTGACCAGGCTGTACGTCATATCCTTTACAAGAAATTTGAATTAGGATTATTTGAAGACCCGTACAGGTTTTCAGATGAAAAAAGGGAGAAGGAGATTCTTGGCAAGGCAGAATATAAAACATTTGCAAGAGAAATAGCGACTAAAAGTATTGTGCTGCTAAAAAATAACAACGAAATACTTCCCCTGACAAAAAAATATAAAAAGATATCACTCATTGGCCCTCTGATGAAATCAAAAGCCGATATGAGAGGCAACTGGTCTATTGCCCGGTGGGGCGATTCTGATATTGTCTCACCTTATGAGGGTATCGAAAAAAGAGTTCCAAAGGGAACAGAACTGATATACTCCAAGGGTTGTGAAATAAATTCAACTGACAGGAATGGGTTTTCACAGGCAATAGAAGCTGCAAAGAGCTCAGATGTTGTAATAATGGCGATGGGAGAGTCCTGGGACATGACCGGAGAAGCCAAAAGCAAAACAGATATATCTCTTCCGGGAGTTCAGGAAAAACTTATCAAAGAGATAGTAGCTTTAGGCAAGCCGGTTGTAGTGCTGTTAATGGCAGGTCGTCCTATGACATTTGAATGGACTGCACGTAATGCAGGCTCAATTCTTTATACATGGTGGCTTGGGAATGAGGCGGGAAATGCAATAGCCGATGTACTATTCGGCGATTATAACCCTGCAGCAAGGCTTCCGATTACAATTCCAAGATCTGTTGGACAAATACCTCTTTTTTATAATAATAAAAACACAGGCAGACCTCTGACAGATGAAAATAATGTTTCGTATGTCTCGGCATACATAGATTCTCCAAACACTCCCCTCTATGCATTCGGTTATGGATTAAGTTACACACAATTCGAATATTCAGATCTGGTGCTTAGCAATAATAAGATAGGTAAAAATGATACCCTCTCTGTTAAATGTAAAGTCAAAAACATTGGCAAGTACGATGGCGAGGAGGTTGTACAATTGTATTTAAGAGATATTTCCGCATCGGTAACGAGACCGGTAAAAGAGCTTAAGGGTTTTAATAAGTTATTTGTTAAGGCAGGAGAGACAAAAGAGGTAGAATTTAAAATTAATAAGGAGACGCTCTCTTTTTACGACATAAATATGAACCGGACGGTAGAGTGCGGAATGTTTGAACTGATGATTGGGCAAGCCTCCGATAATATTTTGCTCAGAGAGAAGTTCGAGGTAATAAGATAATATATACTTAATTAAATTAGTGATGAGAAAAATAGTATATGTCATAGCAATTGTTTCTATGTTTGGATGCAAAAACATTTCGCCGGACGGTAAATCAGCAAATGCTATAGCACAAAATCCTGTTATTGAACATAAAATAGATTCAATCTTAAAGGGAATGACTTTGGATGAGAAAATCGGGCAGATGACCCAATTGACTCTGGATGTTGTAGGAAAAGGGACAAGTGTGTATGATAGTCAAATGCCGTTTGAGTTTGACGAAGCTATGCTGGATACTGTGATGCGCAAGTACAAAGTAGGATCAATCCTTAATACCCCGAGCAATACTCCGTTAACACCTCAGGAGTGGGAGTCCATTATAAAACGATTACAAGGGATAGCTATTCAAGAGACCGGAATTCCAATCATTTACGGTGTCGATCAAATACACGGAACTACCTACACTGTGGGTGGAACTTTATTTCCACAGGAGATAGGCATGGGTGCAACATTTAACCCTTCTCTTGTAAGGTTGGGTGCCGAAATATCTGCATATGAGACTAAAGCAGGCTCTATTCCCTGGAATTTTTCTCCAATTCTGGATTTGGGCAGAGATGCACGTTGGGCAAGAATGTGGGAAACATATTCCGAAGACAGCTATCTGGTTGCGGTTATGGGAAAAGCATGTGTTGAGGGATACCAGGGAACGGATAATGGAACAATCGGTGAAAATTCAGTTGCAGCATGTCTTAAACATTATATGGGATACGGAGCTCCATTTTCCGGAAAAGACAGAACCCCCTCATATATTTCTGATCAGGATATGCGTGAACGCCATTTTGCCCCTTTTCTTGCAGCTGTTAAAGCAGGGGCTTTGTCTGTAATGGTAAACTCCGGATTAAATAATGGTGTGCCTTTTCATATCAATTATAAGTATTTGACAAATTGGCTTAAGCGGGACTTAAATTGGGACGGTGTAGTGGTCTCTGATTGGTCAGATATCTACAATATCTATACCCGCGATAAGATTGCCTCTTCAAAAAAAGAGGCGGTTAAACTGGCTATTAATGCAGGAATAGATATGTCTATGGTTCCGTATGAATGGAGCTTTTGCACCTACCTTAAAGAGCTCGTAGAAGAGAAAGAGGTTCCAATGTCCAGAATAGATGATGCTGTCCGGCGCATTCTCAGGCTTAAATTTCGCCTTAATTTATTTGATAAGCCATATTACAATTACGAGGATTATCCTGATTTTGGTAGCGAAAAACATGCGGCAGTAGCACTTATGGCTGCTGAGGAATCAATAACACTATTAAAGAACACAGACAATGTTCTACCCTTGCCAAAAGGTAAAAGAGTTCTTGTTGCCGGGCCTAATGCCAATAATATGAGGTCATTGAATGGTGGATGGACATTGTCATGGCAAGGAGAGAAAACCGATACTTATTCTCAGAAATACAACACTATTCTCGAATCTATAACTGATAAAATTGGGGCTAAAAATGTGATCTATGTGCCTGGTGTCACATATAAAACGAGTCTTCCACCAACCACTTCGATTGAATATTTCGAAGAAAATGACCCTGAAATATCAAAGTCTGTAGCAGCTGCCAAAAAGGTGGACTATATCATTCTCTGTTTAGGTGAAAACTCCTACTGCGAAACTCCGGGAAATTTGACCACAATGGAAATGTCAGCTAACCAGCAAAAATTGGCTTTAGCCCTTGCAGCAACAGGTAAGCCGGTTATTCTCGTACTAAATGAGGGGCGTCCCAGAATCATATCTGAATTTGAGCCTCAAATGAAGGCCGTTATTCAGACCTATTTACCCGGTAACTACGGAGGAGACGCACTTGTCTCAATTATTTGGGGAGATGTAAATCCAAGCGGTAAACTGCCATATACCTACCCAAAAGCAGCTAACTCTCTAACAACATACGATTACAAGCCTTGTGAAAATCTCAACAAGATGCAAGGAGCATACGACTATGATGCCATTCCTTCAATTCAGTGGAATTTTGGTCACGGACTCAGTTATACTACTTTTGAATATTCTAATTTAAAAGTTGATAAACAGGATTTTACATATTCAGACACATTGTCTTTCTCTGTTGAAGTTAACAATACAGGAGAAAGGTCAGGCAAAGAGACCATTTTACTGTTTAGTAGCGACTTGTACGCTTCTATAACTCCGGACAATCGTAGATTAAGGGCTTTCACTAAGATATCCCTTGAGCCGGGTGAAACCAAAACAGTAACACTTACCATTGCAGCAAAAGATTTAGCCTTTGTGGGAGCAGATGGAAAATGGATACTGGAAAATGGTGACTTTACTATTCAGATTGGTGATTTAAGTCAGAATATTACTTGCACATCTACAAAAAGATGGGATTCGCCAAACATTATATGTAGCACCGCAATATGGAAGCGAGGGCATACGCTGTAACTCCTTATGAAGCTATTTTAAAGGTAAGACTTGGAAAGAAAGAGATTTACACAAACTCATCTAATATGAGTATTTCAACTAATCCTATTCGTTGTTTTTTTAAAAACCCAGTGTTTTTGAAGGGAGTAATTAAACACAATGGAAACGAATAAATCTGTAATGATACGGCTGATTTTGTAATCAATTCCAAAAAAAGTGGTAATAAAATATGTAC
Source organism: Rikenellaceae bacterium (assembly GCA_039683455.1). Classification (GTDB taxonomy): domain Bacteria; phylum Bacteroidota; class Bacteroidia; order Bacteroidales; family UBA932; genus Bact-08. The sequence continues at coordinate 20,416 of JBDKRJ010000032.1, forward strand.
CTGAAGACTTTAATACAATGCTGTTTATTACAACAGATACAAATTTAAGCAATTGTTTGTTGATAGAATTTTTATACGGAATATCTTTTGAATGAAAAGTCCAGCTTTTATTCAGACTGAAATTAACAATTGATCCTATAATTCCTGCTATAGCAATAGATATGGTATAATGCACATGATAGAATTCTGTCAGGAAAATCATTAACATATAATCAGTTACACCCCCTGTAAAGGCTGAAACTTGCGCCTTTGTGAAAACCAATATTTTTTCAAACATTTGTAAATTATCTTACGATACCAGATTCTGAATACAAAAGTATAATATTTTTTATCTTTTCAACCATTGTTTTGTTTCTTATTCTGCTCTCTCTCATTTTTGTCACGATCATCAGCCAGTTTTAACAACTTTTTAAAATCCGATATGTTCGCTATAAATAAAACAGTGCAAGCAAGTGCTGAAAAATATATAAGAGAACCTTTAAATATAACTTCTAAAATCAAAATGGCAGAAATTAAAATTCGCACCTCTGTCGGTCCAAAAATACCAGAATCAATGGAATATTTTCCTGTAATTTTATATCTTATCAGTGTTGTCATTATTTCCCAACCATATAAAACTACAAACACAAAGCCAAGTAATTTCGAAACCTCTTCTGCATAAATCACAAATCCCAAGCCAATCAAAATAGTGCCTATCCAATCTGTAGTGAGGTCGAGTGAAAAGCCATACCATTTACGCGGTTTGTTCCGGTAGTATGCAATCCTGCCATCGAGCGAATCACCAAACCAGCTTATCATAAACCCCAACACACCAAGTAAAAGATAAACTTCATTAATATAAGCAGCTAATAAAAAACTTGAACAAATAACTATGTTTCCAAAAAAACCGATTCCAGTGAGCATGTCGGAACTAATCCACGAAGGAATACGTTGTACTAAAAATGCAATTAATTTTTGTTCGTATGTTTTAAGGATGTTGGTCCGTTCTCTTTCATGTGAAATGATTTTTACAACTTCGTTGATTGATTTATTTTCAACAGGTTTCATATCTGTTTAATTCTTATTGTGTTTCTGTAAATACTCCGTTAGTCAATTCTATTTCAACCAGCCTTCTTTCTTGTACCAATCTACGGTTTCGTTAATTCCTTTTTCGAGATCATATTCTGCTTTGAAATTAAAGTCAGAAACAAGCGGTTGAATATTACAATTCCAGTTTTTAGCAGAGAGTTCGGATATTTTTTCTCTGTTCAATACTGATGGTTTTTTCGTAAATTTTGAAAAGCCCTCTGTTGTTGCGGCAATTATTTTTGCAAGCCATATTGGGACAGCAATATGTAACATTTTCTTATTCAGGCGACGAGAAACACATTTGCCCAAATCGAGACTGTTGTACAAATTGCCATCTGTTACAAAATAAGCTTTGTTGGAATAAGACGACTCAACAGCATCGAAAACCAGTCGGGACAAGTCTTTCACGTAAATAAATGTTAAGGTCTGTGGTTTTGTACCAACCTGGAAATCAGCCCCTTTATATATGAGCTTTATAGTCTGGAAAAAATCTTTATCACCAGGCCCATATACAGCTGTAGGACGAAAAATAATATAGGGAATCCCTGATTTTTCGGTAATAAACCTATCTGCAGCAAGTTTGCTTTTGCCATATTGTGTAACAGGATTGGGCTTCGAAAGTAAATCAATGGATGAATTCATTTCGCCAGGCCCAAAAGCTGCCAAACTGCTCATATAAAAAAACTTTTTAGGCACTTTCCGTTGCTGTATCAAGGCAAAAATCAACCGTTGGGTATAACCATCATTTACTTCAAAGAAATCCTTTTTATTTAATGACTTGGTAACTCCTGCATTATGAATGACATATTCGAATTGAGGCAAACTTAAGATTTTTTGATTGGTCTCAGTAATATTGGTAAAATCGATTTCAACAATATTAACCTGCTTCTTTTTGAGCCGATTAATGTTAGTAGATTGACGTACAGAGACATAGACATTATAGCCGCGTAAAAGTGCTTCATCGACCAGAAAGTTACCTATAAAACCACTGGCCCCGGTAATCAAAACATCTCCCTTGCTTTCCATTTAATTCGCTTTTGTTAATCAATTCTCTTTCCATAACATCTTCTTCTGAGATGTTGACGATGTTCAAAATCATCAAACATTAAATATGCCCTGACATTTTTTTCCAGTGCATGGCTGGATATAGCCGTTTTTATACCATTATCAATATATGCCTGCATCATTTCGGCAAAAAAGATAGAAGGGATGCCTTTATTTCGATATTGAGGCTTTACTCCCTCAAGCAGCATATCAACGGTGTCATTTTTACGGAGTGCATTTATAATGTGTAAGAACCCAAAAGGAAAAAGTTTTCCTTTAGCCTTGATTAACGCCTTCGATAAAGAAAAAATGGAAACCCCAAAACCTACCACATCGTCATTGTTATCTAAAATGAAACAAACATATTTTGGATCGATAAGCGAAAAATATTGCTTCGTATAATATTTTTTTTGTTTTTCGGTTAAGGGAACAAACTCATAAAGATTTTCATAGGCTTCGTTGAGTGTATCAAACATTTTTCCGGCATAAGGTAGCAGGTCTTTTGATTTTTTTGCCTTTAAAACCCTTAATCCATATTTCTGCTTGACTAAGTTAGAAATAAGAACAATTCTTTCGGGCACTTCAGTTGGTATCTTAATTTCAAATTGAAGCCAATCCACTTCCTTTTCAAAATTCAATTTTTCAAGATGAACAGGGTAATAGGGATAATTATACAAAACAGCCTGGGTTCCCATTTCACTAAAGCCTTCAACCAGCATTCCTTCCAAATCCATGTCCGTAAAACCAAGTGGACCATGAATATGTGTCATTCCCTTCCCTTTTGCCCACTCCTCAACGGTGCCGATTAACAACTCTGACACCTTGTAATCATCAATAAAATCTATCCAGCCAAAACGGGCGTATTTTTCGCCCCGTATTTCATTTGATTTGTGATTGATCAATCCTGCGATCCGTCCAATAACTTTGCCATCTAAATAAGCAAGCCAGTATTTTGCTTCGCAGTAGTCGAAAGCAGGATTTTTCTTACTGTTGAGTGCAGCTTTTTCCATATAATGTAAAGGCGTTACTCTAAATTTATTACCTTTATACAGCCGGTCAGGGAACTTAATGAAATCTTTTAACCCTTCATTATCGGTTATTTCTACAATTTCAACCATTATTAAAAAATTTCCCCGGAATAAGTGTGTAATGGTAAATCAACAGCCTTGGCAACCTTGATCATTTTTTCAATGGCAAAATCAATTTGCTCCTTTGTATGGCTGGCCATGAGCGAAAACCTAATAAGCGAAGAATCGCTTTTTGTCGCTGGTGACACTACGGGATTTACAAAAACCCCTTCATGCGAAAGTAACGTTGTGAACTTAAATGTTCGGATATCGTCCCTTATATATATTGGAATAATAGGAGTTTCTGTGTCGCCCACGTCAAAGCCAAATGTTTTAAATTGACTTATTGCATAATATGTCAATTCCCAAAGATTTTTGATCCTTTCCGGTTCTTGCTTGATGACTTCCAGAGCAGCCAATACGCTGGCTGTTGCAGACGGGGTCATGCTGGCGCTAAAAATCATGGAGCGGGCATTGTGCTTTAAAAACTCGATAATTGAATTGTCGGCAGCAATAAAACCGCCCAGCGAAGCCAATGACTTGCTAAATGTTCCCATAATTAAATCAACCTCGTTTACCAGTCCGAAATGGTTGACAACACCCCTTCCGTTTCTCCCCAGAACACCCAGACCATGAGCTTCGTCAACCATAATAGAAGCGTTATATTTTCGGGCAAGCCTGGCTATTTCCGGGAGTTTAACGATATCGCCTTCCATGCTAAAAACGCCATCTACCACGATCAATTTTACTTCGTCGTAAGGCAATCTCTCAAGTAAGAGCTCTAACGAAAACATATCGTTGTGCTTAAATTTTAATGTTTTAGCAAAGGAGAGCCTGGCTCCATCAATAATGGATGCATGGTCTAATTCATCGAGTACCAAATATTCATTTCGACCAATTATTGAAGATATTATTCCAAGATTAGTCTGATATCCGGTAGAGAAAACAAGCGCAGCTTCTTTGCCGACAAATTCGGCCAGCTTATTTTCCAATTCAATATGAATATCAAGTGTGCCATTCAGAAATCTTGAACCCACACATCCTGAGCCGTACTTTTCAATTGCTTTGATAGCCGCTTCTTTAATTTTAGGATGCCCGGTAAGTCCCAGATAGCTGTTAGAGCCAAACATCAATGTTTTTTTTCCTTGAATAACCACCTCGGTATCCTGTTCCGATTCAATAGCCCTGAAATAAGGATATATTCCTAATTCCTTAATCAGTTGCGAGGTCTTGAATGCTTTAGCTTTGTCGTGAATACTTTTTATCATAATTCTCTTTTGTATAGGTTAAGTTGTACTTATTTATAGTTTTTTATCAACGTATTGGAATTATCACGCCAGTCCCTTTGTTATTATTCCCACTAAACTTTCAAAATGAGGAGAATACTTATCATACTTGTGTTGAAGGAAAAAGGGAAATTCAAGGCCTTTAAATACCATTATAAATACATCTAATAAAACATCCATGTCTTTAATATTTGAGAATTCTCCCTTTTCCACTCCTTCCATAATTATGCTTTTTAGATTTTTCCTCTCCCACACATCCAGCTCTGAGCGCAAATCATCAATGAAATTAAACTGTTCAAAAAAATCGGCTTTTAGAGTTTCATGATAATTTACTGCACTATTTAAAACCTCCATTCTTTTTATGAGATATTTTTTGAATTTTTCCGAGTTACTTAAATCAGAATTATTGACAATTAATGCCAACTGTTTTTTTAGGTTTGTAAACTCTATTGATACTACCTCCTTAAATAACTCTTCTTTGCCTGTAAAATGATAGTACAAAGAACCTTTTGCTTTCCTTGCAATTTTAGCGATTTCGTCCATTGAGGTTTTATGAAAACCAAAGCGGCTAAATAACTTATTTGCAACACTTAAAATTGAATTTCTGGTATCATCAATGCTCATATATAGTATTTTTGAACTAATAATGCTTTATCGTACAAAAATATGAATTGTTTTGTAAACACAAATTTTTTAAGCGTTATTTCTTAAATTTTTTCATTTCCAAAAATAACACTAACCAGAAATGTAATACTGTAGTAATGGTAAGTTGTTAAAAATAAGGGTCAACATTAATGTGCCCTATTTTTTTGTTCTGTCTATTGTAACGTCAGTATACTCGAGCCCTTCATTATAAACACTCATGGCTGCTTTGCTCATTCCCATGCTCGAATAACCACCATCGTGATAAAGGTTCTGCATTGTAACTTTTCGGGTAAGGTCAGAAAATAGTGTGATAAGGTAGTCCGCACACTCTTCGGCTGTGGCATTTCCCAAAGGCGACATGCGGTTTGCGAAGTCCAGCAGCTTATCGAAACCCATGATTCCTCCTCCGGCTGTAGTTATAGTAGGAGATTGGGAAACTGTATTTATTCTTATGTTTTTTTCTCTCCCGTATATATAACCAAAACTTCTGGCAATAGACTCCAATAAAGCCTTGGCATCTGCCATGTCGTTGTAGCCGTAAAGCGTTCTCTGAGAGGCAATATAAGAGAGAGCGACAACAGACCCCCAGTCGTTTATTGCATCAAATTTGTGGCAGGTCTGCAATATCTTGTGAAAAGAGAGAGCAGAAATATCTATGGTCTGATGTAAATATTTATAGTCAAGATCGTCATATGTACGACCTTTTCTAACATTTGGGGACATTCCGATAGAGTGCAATACAAAGTCAAATTTGCCCCCAAGATACTTTGTCCCTTTTTGGACCAGATTTTCTATATCCTCTATATTTGTAGCATCAGCAGGTATAACTATAGTGTTACACTTTTCTGCAAGTTTCTCAATAGAGCCCATTTTCATAGAGGCCGGAGTATTGGTCAATACAAATACAGCTCCCTCATCATAAGCCCTTTCCGCTGTTTTCCATGCAATAGAATTTTCATTCAGGGCTCCAAATATGATACCTCTTTTTCCTTTAAGTAGATTATACGACATACTTTACTTTTTTTATAAACACATATTAGACGAAATTGTTTGGCAGTGATCATGTACCCTCAATAACCTAAATTATTTTCCATAGGAAATTTGTTTTATAGGAAAATGTACTTAACTTTGCAATATATTTCAAATAGTACAATCTAAAAACAAAAAAGTAATAATGACAGACTATTTTAAAAATAAGGCATCTGAGTGGGACTCCCCAATGAAAGTTGCTATGTCCGAAAAATTTGTGGAGGAGATGCTTAAAAACATCAATTTCAACAAGTCGGCCAAAGCTATGGATTTTGGTTGTGGTACCGGTCTTGTAGGGTTAAATATTATTGACAAGATAAAGTCACTGGTTATGGTGGATAGTTCTAAAGCAATGATTGACAAAATTAAAAAGAAGCTCGACATGATAGAGGCAAATTGCGAAGCTTCTGATGAAAGCGTGAAAATTATTCATGGGACAATAGAAAAATACAACACAAAAGATCTTGACATAATTTTCTCACTTATGGCCTTTCACCACATAGAAGACACACAAGCATTGTTTGAGCATATCTCCATAATTCTTAAGCCAGGGGGTATTCTGGTTATTGGAGACTTATATGAAGAAGACGGCTCCTTTCACGGCGACGAGAGTGTGCCCCACAATGGATTTAATGTTGAGATCCTGGCTAAACAAATGAAATCAAGCGAAATAGATATCGTTACAACATATCCGTTTAATACAATAAAAAAGAACAACAAAGATTATGAGCAATTTATCATGATCGCAAAAAACAAAATCAATAAATATTAAAAAATAATTACAATCATGAAGACAATACACATAACAAAAAATGACTTTTTAAGTAAGGTTGCTAACTATGAAACTGACCCGACTGAATGGAAATATTTGGGAGACAAACCTGCCATCATTGACTTTTATGCAGACTGGTGTGGCCCATGTAAGGCAATAGCCCCTGTATTGGAAGAGCTCGCTGCTGAGTACGATGGTAAAATCTATGTCTACAAAGTAAACACAGAGGAAGAACAAGAGCTTGCCGGAGCATTTGGAATTCGCAGCATCCCTTCATTATTGTTTGTTCCCATGACAGGAGTGCCACAAATGGCGCAGGGAGCAATGCCCAAGGCATCTTTCAAAGATGCAATCGAGAAAGTTCTGCTTAAAAAATAACATTCTGGATTTTTATTTTAAAATCGTAGGATTTTTAGTATTTGCCTGTCTAATTACCAACAAAAGAGAATTAATGACTCATAATGAAAATATAATACAAATAATTTCTAATATTCTGGCGGGAGACAAAGACAAATTCAGTGCTATAGTAAACTTATACAAAGATAGTGTATTCAGAATTGCAATCGGTTATATGCACACAAAAGATGAAGCGGAAGATATTGTACAGGAAGTATTTATCAAATCATATCAATCCCTGTCAAGTTTCAAAGGGAAATCAGAATTTTCTACTTGGTTATACCGAATTACAGTAAATACTTGTTTAAATGCAATTAATAAAAAACAAAGATTGAACATTTTTCAAAAATCAGAAGAGACAGCAGCCAGAATATTCAATATTAGGTCCGAAGATAAAAACCCTGAAGAAAGCATAGTGGCAGGAGAAAAAGAAAAAGCTGTAAAAGAGGCAATTAATTCACTTCCTAAACAGCAAAGAACCGCTTTTACCCTAAAAAGATATGAAGAACTGTCACAATCGGAGATTTCTGAAATTATGGAGATTTCTGAAGGGGCAGTTGAACAATTGCTTCAGAGAGCAAGGATAAATCTCACAAATAAATTAAAAAATATCAGATAAACCGTAGGGATTCTCATAATAAAATGTCTAAATAATAAGAAACGAACATATTCTACAAATACAAATACTGATGAAAGCAGAAGAAATTATAAATGAATATATAGACTCACAGCTGAAGATAGAACCAAATCCCTTTCTTACAACTCAGATAATGTCAAAACTGGAGTCAATGGAGCAAAGAAAATTCTATGTACTATCTTCCATACAAAAGGTTTTAGTAGCAGCGAGCATAACAGCAGTAGTCATATTGGGAATTTCACTTGGGACAAGTTATAACAAAGAGACTTCAAACTCAGTTTCCCTGAATATAAATGATTATCAGATAGAAAATCTTCAGATATTTTCAGATGCTTTAGAAAACAATGAGGAGTAAAACAGCTAATTATGAAAACTGATAAAATTAACAAGACGCTCTTTTGGACTGTAATCCTGCTGGCAATATTGAACATTACCACTCTCGCGACAATTTTTTACGATAATTATAAAAAAACAGTACCCGAAGAATCCATTGTGATTGACACAAACAGCTCCCCATTAAATGGCCGGATGTTCAGAGAAAAACTAAACTTTGATGACAACCAGATGAGTAAGTTCAGGGAACATAGCAGAGAATTCAGATCCAGAGCAAATGAGATAATAGTAAATATGAACATATTAAAAGTGAGTCTATTTAATGAACTGCAAAAGACACATCCAGACAGAGTTCGCACAAAGGAGATCTCTGACAGTATAGGAATGGCACACTCAAATCTTAAAGAAGCAACGGTAGATTTTTATCTTAATCTTAAAGAATGCTGCAATCAAAATCAAAAGGAATCTTTAAAAACCATGTTTTCACCACTTTTTGAAGAGAGAGACCATCAAAATATGGAGGGTAAAGGTGGTAGCGGGCGTAGACACGGAAATCGACAACAATTCTAGAATTTTACATAATAAATTTAAAACCAACTAATTAATAATTAAAAAATGAAAACAAAAATTATACTTATTGCATTATCGCTTATTGCAACAACTGCAGTGTCATCTGCCAAGAATAGAAATACAGAAGCAGCAAAAGAAAACCAAAAGAGTTGCTATGTAGACGCAAACAAGAATGGATTATGCGACAAACATGAAGACAAAACCTGTACACTAGGTAATGGAAAAGGATTAATGGACGGATCAGGGAAAGGACAGGGTCTGCGTGATGGTTCAGGCAGAGCAATACATAATGGATCCGGTAGTGGCAAAAATTACAATTCCACTGGCAGGCACCTTTACAGAACAAACTAAGAGATTAAAATAATACTCTGTGAGATCCTATTTAGCTCAGCTATTTTGGATCTCTTTTTTTAGTGCCCGATAAAGCAATTCAATAGGGTGTTTAGCCTCTCTGCCTGTTCCCGCTTTTATCTGCTGACGACAAGATGTGCCTGGAGCAGAAATGGCAACTTCTGAGGAAGCAGAACGAACTAATGGAAAAAGAGTCTGTTCCCCAATACTCATAGAAATATCGAAATGCTCTTTTTCATACCCGAAAGAACCAGCCATCCCGCAGCAACCCGTTGGCATCTCTACAACCGTATAATTGACAGGTAAAGAAAGCATTTTACTTGACAATTCTACCGATGCCAACGACTTCTGATGACAGTGGCCATGTAGTTTAATATTCAGATGTTCATCTGTGAATGAGGCTGATGATATTCTTCCGGCAGCCACCTCTCTCATGATAAATTCGTCATAAAGAAGGCAGTTCTTAGCCAACTTCAACGCTTCCTCTTTAAGATCCGAACCAACCAGATCTGGATACTCATCTCTAAAAGAGAGTATGCAGGAAGGCTCAATTCCAACCAACGGAGAATCATCTGTGACAATGTCCTTTAATGCCAGCACATTTTTGATTGCCAGCTGCTTTGCTCTCTTAAGCATCCCCTTGGATATAGCAGCTCTTCCACTTTCATAATGAAAAGGAACCACTACTTCGTAACCTAAATTGTTCAGAAGCTTCACAAATTTAATTCCTACTTCTGCATCGTTAAAATTGGTAAACTCATCTGCAAAAATGTGTACCCGTGCACCTCCCTGTACCTGCCTGCTTACCCAGGTATTTGCTTTCACCCACTTGCGAAATGTAACGCGCGAAATAGATGGTATCTGACGTTTAGTAGAAAATTTAAGTATGCTCTTAATAACCCCGGATGTAAAACTATTATTTGCAAAAAAATTATACAGATATGGAAAGAAAGAACCAACATACTGGATATCTGCCATTCTTGAAATCATAAATGACCGGAAAGAAGGAGATGAAATATCGTAGTTTTGTTGTAGAAACTCTGCTTTATATCTTGCCATATCTACATTTGAAGGACATTCGCTTTTGCAGGCTTTACATGAAATACAAAGATCGAGGGCATCAAGAATCTCCTTCTGATCAAAAATTTTTTCAGAAATAGGTCTGGTTAACAGCTCTCTTAAAACATTTGCCCTTCCGCGGGTTACATCCATCTCCTGGCCGGTTGTTCTGAAGCTTGGGCACATAGTACCACCAAATTTTGCTGCTTTTCTGCAATCTCCTGACCCATTGCACTGTTCTATTGCCCGAATCCACCCCCCCTGTGCAGAAAAATCAAAATATGTTTTATACTCCGGCACAGCAATATCGGGCTCATACCTTAACGAGCTGTTCATTGGCGGAGTATCAATAATTTTATGATTGTTGAACCGTTGGCCAGGATCGAAAACCTCTTTAACACTCCTCATCAACCCATACAGATAGTCACCATACATAAATTGAATAAATTCCCCTCTCAACCTCCCGTCTCCATGCTCCCCAGACAAAGATCCCCTGTATTTCTTAACCAGAATAGCAGTCTCCCTGGCAACAATTCTGAAAAGTTCAACATCACCTGAGAGTTTAAGGTTGAGAATAGGACGCAGATGAAGTTCTCCAGTACCAATATGTGCATGATAAACACAAGATAAACCATATTTATCAAGCATAGAGGCAAACTCCTTTATATATTCCGGCAACCTTTCGGGTGCGACTGCAGTATCTTCTGTTACAGATACTGGTTTTGCATCACCGGCCATAGATGTCAGAAGTCCTAACCCGGATTTTCGCAATTCCCAAACGCGCGAGATATCATCATCATAAACTTTTGAACAATAATAGCTCAACCCGGAAGATAACAGGTCAGACTCAATTGCCGATACACTTCTGTCAAGTTCCTCCCTGCTCTCTTTAGCTACCTCAATAATTAAAATTGCAGCAGGGTCACCCTTAATGAAAAACCTGTTTTTGCTCTGCGATATATTGCTTTTGCTCAGCTTCAGTATCGTGGAATCCATCATTTCAACTGCAACCGGCGAGTGCTTGAGAGCAATAAGATTAGCCTTAAAAATATCTTCAAACGAAGAAGAATGCGCGCAAACCACACACCTCTCCTTGGGTGGGAGCGGAACAAGGTTGAGTTTAATTTCTGATACAATCGCCAGAGTCCCTTCTGATCCGGCCAGAAGCGGACATAAATTAATATAGTCTCCGTTTTTCCCGCAAGAATGAATTAACTCATCCAGCGCATATCCCGTATTTCTCCTACGGAGAACTGGGTCAGGAAAATTTTCTTCAATCTCAGAAAGTGCTTTTTTATTGGCCAATAGACCGGCAACAAAATTGTAAATTTTTGATTCAAGAGTATCTCCTGCTAGTTTGGCATCAAACTCCTCTTTGGATAATCCTTTAAATATGGTTTTCGATCCATCGGACAAAATAACCTCAGCTTCAAGTAGATGATCGCGTGTACTGCCATAAATCAAAGAATGAGAACCGCATGAGTTATTGCCGACCATTCCTGCAATACAGCATCTGTTTGATGTGGATGTCTCCGGGCCAAAGAAGAGTCCGAAACTCTTTGCAAAAATATTAAGTTCATCAAGTACGACTCCTGGTTCTACCCTCGCCCATCTCTCCTGGGGATTTATCTCGAGAATTCTGTTCAAATGTCTGGACACATCCACTACCAGTCCATTTCCCACCACCTGACCTGCAAGAGAGGTTCCTGCTGCTCGTGGAATCAAAGATATGCCTTTCTCTGCTGCAAATTTTACAATATCTGCCAGGTCCTGTGTATTCTTCGGAAAGAAAACCCCTGAGGGAATCTCCCTGTATGCAGAGGCATCGGTTGAGTAAATTATTCTGTGCAGAAGATCTTTCTTTATCTCCATCAATTTCTGGTATTAACTTTCTGCCCCTTGTTTACCTTGCCATCAGTCAAGAAATAGCACTCTTTACTTTCTGGGCAAACTGCCATGCCTTGAGAATTGAATTCAAGTTTGTGCCCATATTCGCTCATCCAGCCAATTTGTCTGGCTGGATTACCTACAACAAGAGCATAAGGAAGAACCCTTTTTGTAACAACAGCTCCAGCTCCAATAAACGCAAATTCTCCAATATCATGACCACAAACAATGGTTGAGTTTGCCCCTATGGTAGCCCCTTTTCCAATATGAGTCTTTGTGTACTCACTCTTTCTGTTTATTGCACTGCGTGGGTTTTTAATATTTGTGAAGACACAAGAAGGACCTATAAAAACATCGTCATCACAAGTTACGCCTGTATAGACAGAAACGTTGTTTTGAACCTTTACATTACTGCCCAGAACAACACCCGGAGAGATAACTACATTCTGTCCGATATTGCAATCGTCACCAATAACAGAGTCACTCATAATATGGGAAAAGTGCCATATTATGGTACCTTTTCCAATTGCACATCCCGGGTCAATTACAGCCGTTTCATGCGCAAAAAAGTTTTTTTCTGAATTTTCCATAGCTACAAATTTAGATAAAATCTACAGATGTAGCTATGAAAAATAATAAAATCAGAACTGGGCACCCGTGAGAGGATTGACACCAGTCAAACCAAAATAAGCAGCTACCACTGTGCCCTTAAGGTAAACCCTCTTTCCATGGTTTGAAGGAGTGGAACTAAGGTTCAAAAGATCTCTCAGAGTACCTGAAGGCAGAGCTACAGATGCGCATTTGGCTCTGTCACGGACAGTCGGTGAGTCTGCGATGGCAATATTTGTAGCAGAACCAAACGGAGCCTCAAAATTTATTCCGGAGGCAGTCAGATCACCACCAACAATATACCCTGTAATCCACACATCTTTAGCCCCCACATTTTGTACAAGCTGATCTACCTTAAATGCACTCTCCTTAGTCATGCCATCGCCGCCACCTCCAATAACAATATATTCAAACACCCAGTTAGAAGTAGTGTCAATTACAATACCAGACTTTGATGCAGATGCATCATCAGGATTGGCATGCAGATTAATTGTAAGCATATCCCTGGCCGTAACAACCCTGTCAAGTATCGGAATTACCTCAGGAGTACCCGAAGACCCTTCCGGCAAAACCTCTTTCAACCTCACAGAAACATTGCCTGGATTAAGATAAGCAAATCTTGTCTCAACATACGGATACAAAATTGAGCCTTTAGTGTCCAGAATTTCCGGCTTATAACTAACAAAACGACTCATGAATTCGGGTGTAAAACTGAGCCTCAGTCCCACATTTGATTGCCTGCAAATAAGAGACAGAAGATAAACCTTACCCGATTGTATTACCACTGTCTTACTGTCCGAATAACATACAGCATCAAATTCCGGAGTAATAAACAGCCTTGAATAAATGTTAATATCATAACTTCCTGCCGCCATTTGCAGGTTGGCTGGCCTCTCCCCATACTTACCACTGTATATGGTAGTTCCGCCACTACTACTCTTGATAGACAGTATAAAGGAGTTACTGTCAGGGAACTCCCGCACAACAGCCTTTGTCATACTCTCCTGCGTGAATATAAGTTTTAGCTCCCCTTTAGTTTCATCGTCAAACGTGAGTCCCTGACATCCAGGTAAAATTGCACAAAATACAACTCCGGATAAAACAAAAACCCAAAATAACAATGTGCCGGCAGACAAAAAGAGTTTCACTGCCCGTGTAAGCCCGATAAGCTTAGACCATTCTCTGAATAGTTTAAACTTATTACCAAATAAAAAAAATCCCTTCATATCTCACAAATTTAATTGGTTAAAAGTTCTCAAATTTATAACAAACCTCTTTCAATATGTAATAGAATCATCCAAAAGACAAAATATATCTAATTTTAAAATTATGATTTCGGATTTTTATTAATTTTGTCCAAATTTAAATTTACTATGTACAGAATCACCGAGCATCCTATTCTCCCCATTCCACAGGAAGATAGAGTAGAATTCATTTTTGAGGGAAACAAAGTAGTTGGTCAGAGGGGTTTCACAATTGCTGCAGCGCTTCACCAGGCAGGACTTGTTGTACACAAACACAGCCTGGAACATAGAGAGCGTACACTCGAGTGTGGAATTGGTAAATGCGGTGCATGTGAGATGCTCGTAGATGGCAAGATTCGCCGGATTTGTATTACCAAAGTGGACGATATCAAAAATGTTAGAAGGATAGATGAGTCTTATCTTCCTGACCAGGAGAAAATTGTTAATGGCAATCTGAAACCTGCAATCAAGGTATATAAAACTACCGTTGCGATTGTTGGAGCTGGTCCTGCCGGGCTCGCTGTGAGAGAAGAGTTGAACAAAGTGGGCATTCACAACCTCGTAATAGATAATAACAGCAAGATTGGTGGTCAGTTTTTAATGCAGACTCACCAGTTTTTCTTTTTTGAGAAGGAGAAAAGATTCGGAGGACTAAGAGGCTTTGATATTGCTGCCTCTTTGGCAGGTGACGATCATTCAGGAATTTTGCTGGACTCAGTTGTCTGGGATATATTAGAAGGTAAGAGGCTGGTTGTAAAGAACATTGCCTCTCAAGAGATATTTTATGTAGATGCAGATCATATAGTTGTGGCAACAGGAGCTGTGCCTTTCATGCCGGCTTTCAAAAATGATGATCTTCCGGGAGTATATACCGCTGCGGTCGTTCAGCGTATGATGAACAATGAACTTACTCTTCTCGGTAAAAATATACTGACCGTGGGAGCAGGTAATATTGGCTACCTTACATCTTACCAGGCAATGCAGGCCGGAGCAAATGTAAAGGCGATAATCGAGGCGATGCCTTGTGAAGGTGGTTTTCCGGTACAGGCAAACAGAGTAAGAAGACTTGGAATTCCTGTTCTCACTTCGCATATGCTGCTGGAGGCAATTCCCAATGAAGATCGCACCGGAGTAGTGGGTGCTATTATAGCAAAATGCGAAAATTTCAAGCCAATTCCCGGTACAGAAATGAGAATTGACGGAATTGACTGTCTCAATATCTGTACAGGCCTTATTCCTGACAATCAACTATTTCGCAAAGGAATTGAGGTGTTCGGAAGGAAGTGTTACGGGGTTGGCGACTCAGTAAAAATCGGTGAGGGCACCTCTGCAGTGCTCAGAGGCAAGCAATGTGCTTTCGAAATAATGCAGGACCTTGGATACAGATTTGACTACGACAGCTACCTGTCAGTTTCAAAAGAGTATATAGACTCGCAGCAGCATCCTGAACTTATTCTCGACAAGCCATATCTTCCGACACCGGAACGCATGAAAGAAAAAGGTTTTGTGCAAATTGACTGTCTTTACGGCTTTGCCTGCAATCCCTGTGCATTTGCCTGCAAGTACGGTGCAATCACAAAATCGTCCACATCAACTGTCCCCCAGATAGACTTTGACAAATGCATTGGTTGTATGCAATGCGTAAATCAGTGCCCGGGCCTGGCAATTTTTGGATATCAGTTTAATAAGAACTGGCTTTTCCTTCCAATCGAATATAAAGCAAATGAAGGTGCAGAGGTTTTTCTCATAAATAACAACGGCGAGATTCTGGGAGAGGGAATAATTGAGAAAATACTGAAAAACGAAAATAAGACCAACATAGCAAGGGTAAAAGCTCTAACTCTGGATGGTGAAGCACTGCTGGCTGTCAGAGGCTTTATTATTAAAAGCAAATACCCTCAGAAGCTCAACCTTACTCCGCTCAGAGAGCCACACGACTCAAAAACCTACATATGTCACTGTGAAGATGTTAGTGTAGAAAAACTCCTTGCTGTTATAGGAGACAGAAAAGTAATATCTTCCGACGAACTTAAGCATATTTCCCGTATTGGAATGGGAGCCTGCAGAGGAACCAGATGCGTTCCCCGAGCAAAAATGCTTCTCAAACCTTACGGAATTGAGGTTGTAGGAGAGCCTACCCCACGCGGACCAATGTCAAATCTTGTAAATATAGGAGAACTTGTACGGTCAGACAAAAAAGAGGAGATCCTATTACCAGATAACAGCAAACAGGTAGAGAAAGTTCACGCAATTATCGCCGGAGGTGGAGCGGCGGGCTCATCACTTTTCCGTTATCTTTCAGAAGCAGGGTATAAACCCTACCTAATTAATGACGGTCTTGGAAGTTCGTGGAGAAATATCGCCGGAGGCCGTCCTGCATTTTCTCTCCCTGCCCTTGCAGATATTGCAAAGCACAATCTGGAGATATTCGAGGAGTTGCAAGAAAGGCGAAATATCGATTTCAGACTCACAAGATATGTCAGTTTTGCACATGATCAGGATACATACCTCTCGCTGGAGGCCTCAAAAGGTTGGTCAGATGCATACATGGTAGAAAAAAGGGATTTTCAAAAGGAGATATCACCATATTTCAACACAAAACTCAATAATTATTCACATGCTCTCATTACAAATGACTGTTGGCAGGCAAACCCCGGACTCACAATAAATACAATCCGTAGCATTGGCAGAGAACACGGCGGAACAATTCTCGAGAATACAAAATTGGTTGATGTTTACAGAATAGGAAAAGAGTACCGTGTAATACTTCAGAATGCCAACAATGAGTATTTCGAATATCAGACAGAGATCTTCATAAATGCACTTGGCAGCGAGGCTGAAAAATTTGCTAAAAAACTAGGAATAGAAACAGGGCTATATTCAGTTAAGCATCAAGCACTTATCACTAAGAGACTTCCAATGCTCGGCAAGAACGGCTCAAGTCTCGATATGCTGATAGACCGAAGAAAATACAAAGGGTTTTCTGCAGTATATGGACAGCAGCTTTATGAGACTGGCCAGATAATCGGATGTGCGTCACCTGCAATTGACGCAAAAGAGACCGACAAAAACCTAAAGGTAACAACCCAGAATTTTCTTGAAGTGGCTACCGAAATGTTTACAGACTGGATCCCTCAGTTATCGGGAGTCGGATTCCAGGCAGTCTGGTCCGGTTACTACACAGAACCTAGATACATTGTTGACCCCCAGGCTGGCCTCTTTGTGGGATTACGCGGTCACGGCTTCATGCTCTCACAATACATCGCAAAGCTTTATGTAAATTCGCTTCTGGGCAGAGAGGTACCGGAATATTTCCACGATCTCAAACTCACCGGCAAAGGCCTCAGCGAGCAAGCCTTTAAGTAGGGCATCTTCGTTGGATATTATTGGTAATACCGGCCAGCAAAATGTCCCCATAAATTCTGCAAAGTATCACCATAAAAAGTATCACCCCTATAAACTTCATGGGGCCTTACCTCGAAGAGATAAGACCCCATTACTTAACCTAAACTTAAACTATGAAAAACTTCATCTTATATACTCTCAAACTACGTGCCAAAAAATAAAATTTCAATAAAATAATTTTTAAATTACTCTTCCACTACTCGTAATTTTGCAAACTTCAGCAATAATGTCTTCTTTCCACTCCCCTCAAAATCTACAATTGCCTTTGCATTTAGCTGGTCACCCTCTAAATTTACCAATAAACCATAGCCAAATCTGTCGTGTTCTACCCGCTGTCCCGCTTTGAGTTTAGAAACTGGATCTGCACGGAAGTCCGGGTCCGGCACTTTATGATGAAGTGATGTTACCGGATGGGGATTTGAAGGAGCAGACGGCCTTTCCAGTCTCGCAAATTTTGTGTGTAACCCTTCACTCTCCAGTGCAGGCCAGTTCAGAAACTTAGGATCAATCTCTCTAAGGAAACGGCTTGGGGGATAATTCACATGAGAGCCCCATCTGAAGCGAGATTGGGCGTAAGACAACGTAACATATATTTTAGCCCTTGTGATTGCCACATAGAACAACCTTCGCTCCTCTTCAAGCTCATTTTCACTGCTCGACATATTCATAGATGGAAAAAGATTCTCCTCCATACCTATTACATATACATAAGGAAATTCAAGTCCCTTGGCAGAGTGGACAGTCATAAGACTTATTTTGTTAGAGTCTCCTTCTCCGTTGTTCTCATCAACAGCACTCATCAAAGATATGTTTTCCAGGTAGTTGGGAAGTAATATCATTTGTGCCTCGACATTAGTGTTGGCTTCAATATACCCATCCCCTTCAACTTCCCCATCTTCGACAAAAGCTTTTATGCTGTTTAGGAGCTCCTCGGCATTGTCAACACGGGCCTGACCCTCTACGGAGGTATCTGCACGGAGAAATTCCATATAGCCAGATTTGATGAACACCTCCAGTGCAATATCGTAGGCATTTGAGCTATCGACTTTTAGACTCATCTCTGAGATAAGTGAGGTAAATTCGAAGAGTTTGGCAGCGGCGGCTGACTTGATGCCCATCAGGGCCAGGTCTCCGTTATGCAGAGCCTCCCATATTGAGAGGCCGGCAGAGTTCGCCGCCGCCGCCAGACGTCCGACAGTAGTTTCTCCAATTCCACGTGGAGGTACATTCACAACCCTCTTGAATGCCTCATCATCCTTTTTATTTGTAAGAAGCCTTAAGTAAGACATGATATCCTTTACCTCCGCCCTTTCATAAAAGGAGTGCCCGCCATAAATCTTGTAGGGCAAAGACCTTTTTCTGAGAGCCTCCTCAACCGCACGAGACTGAGCATTGGTTCTGTATAAAACCGCAAAATCACCATAAGAGGCTTTGAAAGAGTATAGTTTTGACAAAACTGACGATGCGACCAGGAAAGCCTCCTCCTGATCTGTATATGCTTTCACAACCTCTATCTTCTCACCCACCGAGGCGGCAGAGAAACACTCTTTTTTGAGCCGCAGTGAGTTACGTAAGATCAGACTGTTTGCAGCATTTACAATAGTCTGGGTGGAGCGGTAGTTTTGCTCAAGCTTAAATTCTTTTGCCTCAGGATAGTCCTTCTTAAAGTTAAGGATATTTTCTATACGAGCCCCACGGAACGAGTATATACTCTGTGCATCGTCACCCACCACACAGATGTTTCTGTGATTGGCAGACAATTTTTTCACTATGAGGTACTGAGAAAAATTTGTATCCTGGTACTCATCCACCAGAATATAGGAGAATCTGGAACTAAGCTTATCGAGAACCTGAGGAAAATCCCTCAGAAGAATGTTTGTATTAATGAGAATATCATCAAAATCCATTGCCCCTGCCTGTTTGCATTTTTTCTCATAAAGAGCATAAATGTCGCAAATACGAGGTTTTTTGGATGCAACATCATTCTGTATAAGATTCACATTAGCATGATAGTTTGCAGCAGTAACCAGATTGTTTTTTGCCATGGAGATCCGCGAAAGTACCTCACTGGGCTTGTAAAGCTTCTCATCGAGAGAAAGTTCCTTTATGCAACTCCTTATGGCACTTTTGGAATCAGAAGTATCATAGATAGTAAAGCTCTTTGGAAAACCCAACAAATCAGCATCTTCCCTCAAAAATCTAACAAAAACAGAGTGAAAAGTACCCATCCAAAGATACCTCGCCCTATCTGGCCCGACCAAGGTGGCGATCCTGAGTTTCATCTCCTTAGAGGCTTTATTAGTAAACGTAAGAGCCAATATTGAGTTGACACTATTACCATTACTCAAAATATTAGCTATTCTACAGGTAAGCACCTTGGTTTTCCCCGACCCCGCCCCCGCAACAATTAAAGAGGGGCCCTCAAATTGTTCAACTGCTTGTCTTTGAGCAGGATTAAGCCCTTCAAATATAGAAGAAAATTCTGTGTTCATTGACGACAAAATTACAAATAATGTGTATCTTTGCCGCAAAATTTTTCATAATAATGTCAAATCATATTCGATTACGCAGAGGTTTAAACATTCCACTAAAAGGCAGTGCTTTAAATCAAATAACAAAAAACATCTCTTCAGATATTCTTGCAGTAAAACCGGCAGATTTTAAGTCGTTGAACCCAAAGTTACTTGTAAAAGAGGGTGATGCAGTTAAAGCCGGCACTCCGGTAATGGCAGACAAGAAGAACCCGGCGATAGTTTTTTGTTCTCCAACCAGCGGTGTAATATTAGAGATAGTACGAGGAGAAAAACGCAGACTTTTAGAAATTCGCATTCAGTCGGACAAGAAAAATGAGCACCTTCAGATGACAACGCCAAATTTCAGATCTGCCTCAAAAAAAGAACTCATTGATACACTTGTCACAAGCGGACTCTGGCCAACCATCAAACAGAGGCCTTACGGAATAATTCCCAACCCTGAGGTTGAGCCAAAATCTATTTTCATATCGGGATTCGACTCATCTCCCCTTGCTCCTGACCTTGATTTTGCACTAAAAGCAGAAGTTGAACCAATTCAGATAGGTGTTGATATTCTCAACATGCTCACAAAAGGAGGAGTTCACGTTAGCCTTCATGCCCAAAACTATGCAAGCAGTCCGTTCCATAAACTGGAAAAGGTAATCAATCACTCATTTGACGGGCCCCACCCTGCCGGCAATGTAGGAGTCCAGATTCACAATATAGATCCTATAAACAAAGGAGATGTTGTGTGGACTATTGACCTTTACTCTGTAGCTGCCATCGGTAAACTGTTTACCAAAGGAATCTATGATGTTAGAAAAATAATTGCAATAACAGGTCCAAGGGTAAAAAACCCAAGTTATGTTGAATGTCTGCCCGGGATGTGCATGTCAGACATTAAGGAGTATATTCTCACAAATGGAGAAAATAAAGGTGACCAACTGCCAGTCAGATATGTGAGCGGAAACATCCTTACAGGAGACAATGTAGGACCGGAAGGTTTTCTGGGATTTTACCATAACCAGATTACTCTTTTATCTGAAGGTAACTACCACGAAATGTTCGGATGGATTAAACCATTCAGACTAAAGAAATTCAGTTTTTCCCACTCTTACTTCTCATGGCTCACTCCATCCAGAAAGTATTCAATGGATACAAACCTTAATGGTGGGGAGAGAGCCTTTGTAATGACAGGTATTTACGAAAAGGTACTTCCCATGGATATCTATCCAATGCACCTTTTAAAAGCAATTCTGGCAGAAGACATAGATAAAATGGAGGCTCTCGGAATCTACGAAGTAATTGAAGAGGACTTAGCACTTTGCGAATTTGTATGTCCTTCAAAGACCGAAGTTCAGGAGATAGTCTCTAAAGGAATAGATTTGATGATTAAAGAAATGTCATAAAAAGATTACGGATGAAAGCGCTAAGAAACTTAATAGATAATATAAAACCAACATTCGATAAAGGGGGAAAACTAAGTTTTCTGCACTCGACCTTTGATGCGTTCGAGGCATTCATATTTGTTCCCGACACCGTTACAAAAAAGGGTGTTCATGTAAGAGACTCAATAGATCTCAAGAGGACAATGACAATTGTTATCATTGCTCTTATGCCTGCAATGTTGTTCGGAATGTGGAACACCGGTTATCAGTACAACCTGTCTGTCGGAGGCTCACTTCAGTTTTGGGGAATGTTCTGGTTCGGCTTTTTGAAGGTGTTGCCCCTTATAATAGTATCATATGTAGTAGGTCTTGGAATAGAGTTTGCCTCCGCTCAGATACGCGGCCATGAGGTTAATGAAGGGTTCCTCGTTTCCGGCTTACTAATCCCCCTCATAATGCCTGTTGATGTCCCTTTATGGATACTGGCGCTTGCAGTGGCTTTTGCAGTTATAGTAGGAAAAGAGGTGTTCGGAGGAACAGGGATGAATATATGGAACCCTGCACTGCTGGCCCGTGCTTTTGTATTCTTTTCCTATCCTTCCCAAATATCGGGAGGTAAAATCTGGATTGCAGGCCTTACCAATGGAGAAGGCGTAATTGACGGATTTTCAGGTGCTACACCTCTTGCAAATGCTGCAGCCGGAGCATCTGTACCATCATTTTCAGATATGTTTCTGGGATTCATCCCAGGATCCATCGGAGAGACCTCTACTCTGGCAATACTGATAGGAGCGGCACTTCTTATATACACAGGCATCGCAAGCTGGAAGATAATCTTCTCTACTTTTGCTGGCGGATTTCTTGTAGCCCTTCTGCTAAATGCACTTTCGCCTGGCCCAGATTCATACATGTCTGTACCTGCATGGAGCCATATGGTAATGGGCGGTTTTGCTTTCGGAGCGGTTTTCATGGCTACCGACCCTGTAACTGGAGCTCAAACAGAAAAAGGAAAATGGATTTACGGTTTTCTTATAGGTGCAATGGCAATACTCATCAGAGTATTCAATCCCGGCTATCCGGAGGGGATGATGCTCGCCATTCTTCTGCTTAACACCTTTGCACCTCTTATTGACCATTACATAGTTGAAGCAAATATCAAACGAAGGCTTAGGAGAGCTGTTATTAATAAATAAGGAGAACCTACTATGGACACAAATAAAAACTTGTACACAATAATATACTCGACTATTCTGGTTGTAGTGGTAGCAGTGGTTCTGGCTCTTGCTTCATACCTGCTTAAAGACAAACAGCAAAGAAATGTTGAAATTGAGACCAAGCAGATGATTCTAAAATCTGTTCACCTTGGTGGAGAAGCAGAAACTGTAGCTGACAAAGCTACCTACATAGAACAGGAGTATGCAAAATACATCAAAGACTCATCAATAGCCGAAAGCGGAAAAAACCTTCCGATTTACATCTGCACATCTGAAGCTCTTGAGAAGTATTATATTGTGCCACTTCATGGCACCGGCCTTTGGGGTGCTATATGGGGATACATTTCGCTCAAGAGTGACTTCAGCACCGTATATGGTGCCATATTCGACCACAAAAGTGAAACTCCCGGACTGGGAGCTGAGATAGCAACTCCGGGATTCTCCAATCAATTTACAGATAAACAGATGTTTGAAAATGGAGACTTTGTATCAATACTGGTTGTGAAAGGTGGCGCCGCAAAGGACAACCCTCATCAGGTAGATGCAATTTCGGGCGGTACAATTACGAGTAAGGGTGTAGAGGCAATGTTGAAAAGCAGCATAGGCGATTATCTGAATTTTTTCAAAGCCAATCTGAACAGCGCCACCCAAACACTTCCCGCCTCTGATTCCACACTGCTAAATTCTACAGACAGCACTAAACTAACTCCTCTAAAAGTTATAAATAGCCAGAAAGTCAGAAATAACCAGAAAGACACTACTAAAAACTAGCTGAAATGGACAAAAAGATATTTATAGAACCCATCTTCAATAAAAACCCTATCACTGTCCTGGTGTTGGGTATCTGTTCTGCCCTGGCAGTAACAACCAAACTTGAACCGGCCATAGTTATGGCACTTTCTGTAACCATCGTTACCGGATTCTCAAGTTTTATCATATCTCTCATTCGTAATACAATCCCAAACAGAATACGTATTATAGTTCAGCTCGTAGTTGTAGCAATGCTCGTAATTTTGGTCGACCAGATACTCAAAGCATATGCCTATGAAGTGAGCAAACAGCTCTCAGTATTCGTAGGCCTTATCATTACAAACTGTATAATAATGGGCAGAATTGAAGCTTTTGCATTAGGCAACAAGCCCATTCCTTCTCTTGTTGACGGACTTGCAAATGGTTTCGGCTACGGAATGATTCTGGTTGTTCTCGCTTTTATACGCGAACTTTTCGGTTCAGGAACCTTGTTTGGAATTCAGATTATTCCGTTAAACTGGTATCTGAAAAATGGAGGCTTTTACGAAAACAACGGACTGATGATCTTACCTCCAATGGCCCTCATCCTTGTAGGGCTGATTATCTGGGTACAGAGAAGTTACTCTAAAGAATTGATTGAAAAAAAATAAACACATACCATTATGCAAGATTTAGTAAGTTTATTCGTAAAGTCCATATTCGTTGATAATATGGTATTTGCCTACTTTTTGGGGATGTGTTCATTCTTGGCCGTCTCCAAAAGTGTTAAGACAGCAACGGGTTTGGGTATTGCGGTAATTTTTGTACTGGTTGTTACCATTCCGATTAACTATCTTATTTACAAATACGTGTTGTTACCCGGAGCTCTTTCATGGTTAAGTCCTCAATTTGCAGAGCTGGATCTTAGCTTTTTGAGTTTTATAATATTTATAGCAGTTGTTGCCTCAATTGTCCAGCTCGTAGAGATGGTGATCGAAAAATTTACTCCTGCCCTGTACTCATCTCTTGGTATCTTTCTTCCTTTGATAGCCGTAAACTGTGCAATTCTAGGTGGCTCGTTATTTATGCAGGAGAGAGGATATGAAACACTTGCTCAGGCAACTACCTATGCATTTGGTTCTGGAGTCGGTTGGTTTTTGGCGATTGTGTCACTTGCCGCAATCCGCGAGAAACTAAAATATTCAAACATACCGGCCCCTTTACGTGGTTTAGGTATCACATTCATCGTAGTAGGACTCATGGGCATCGCCTTTATGAGCTTTATGGGTATTAAACTATAAGAAGAAAAGAAAATATGAATTTAACATCAGTAATAATTGTATCAGTTGTATCATTCCTTATAGTGACTCTCATTTTGGTAGTCATGTTAATGTATGCGAAAGCAAAATTGACTCCTTCTGGCAAGGTTAAACTAACTATCAATGACGAAAAAGAACTTATAGTTGACCCTGGATCATCTGTATTAACAACATTATCTAACCAAAAAATCTTTCTTCCATCTGCATGCGGAGGAGGCGGAACCTGTGGAATGTGCAAATGCAGGGTAACAAAGGGTGGCGGAGAGATTCTGCCTACAGAGGTCGATTTCTTTACACGCAAGCAACAACAGACCCGGTGGAGGCTCGGTTGCCAGGTTAAAGTAAAGGAAAACATAGAGATTGAGATTCCGGAAGAGGTTCTTGGAATCAGAAAATGGGAATGTGAAGTTGTCAGCAACAACAATGTGGCAACCTTCATCAAAGAGTTTGTAGTCAAGCTTCCGGAAGGAGAGCACCTTAAATTCAAATCGGGCGGATATATACAGATTGATATTCCTAAATGCGAAGTTGACTATAAAAACGATATCGATGTAGAACCGGAATATCACGAAGACTGGGATAAAATGAATATATGGAATCTCAAAATGAAAAATACAGATCCTACATTCCGCGCTTATTCAATGGCTAACCATCCTGCAGAAGGCAACATCATAATGCTGAATATCCGTATTGCCACACCACCCTGGGACCGCAGTAAAGGCACATTTATGAATGTAAATCCCGGGATATGTTCATCTTACATATTTTCGCGCAAACCTGGTGACAAGGTTACTATTTCTGGTCCTTATGGTGAGTTCTTTATCAAAGATACCCAAAACGAAATTGTGTTTGTAGGCGGCGGCGCCGGAATGGCTCCTATGCGTTCACACATATTCCACCTGTTCAAAACAGAAAAGACAACCCGCAAAGTAAGTTTCTGGTACGGAGCCCGCTCGGTACGCGAAATCTTCTACGAAAAAGAGTTCGAAGAGATCGCCGCCGAATTCCCTAACTTCCAATTTCACATAGCACTCAGCGAACCAAAACCAGAAGACAATTGGAGCGGCTACACCGGCTTTATCCACCAGGTTCTCTACGACAATTACCTGAGCAAACATGAATATCCGGAAGATATCGAATACTACCTATGCGGTCCGCCAATCATGAACAGTTCCGTAATCACCATGCTCGACAACCTGGGCGTATCACCCGAGAATATCGCCTTCGACGACTTCGGCGGCTAGGTGGGTGACCACATCGCTGCCCAAGGCATCCGTGGGAATGTGCAGATTCACAGCGTTTTGGAACAAAACAAGAGGCAGATAATTACTTTATAATCAATGGATTCCACGAATGCCTTGGGCAGACAGCACAGCAGCAGCAGATATGTCCATCCGGATTCTCCAATTCATCGGATAGAGGTTGTTGGCACGAGTGCCAAGGTTTTTGACAAACCCCAGACCCAGTCCATTGTATGTAACACGTAGATAACCCAATGGCGCACCTTCCAGTTTTAAACTGTTACGAGAAAGATAGAGAAGAGCATCTTCCTTGTTTAGTTCTACCGATGGCCACTCTCCGGCATAACGGATTGATAGTGAGTACTCGTGCTCGGGCTGAATTGATTCATGTTTTACTGATTTAACTTGTTTGACCGAGTTAACTGGCTTAACTGGATTGACTGGATTGACAATGCCAGTATAATTATTGCCCGTTATAAAATTTTGAGATTTATTGCTCAGGGGTTTTTGCAGAAGCGCAAAAAAGAAACCCTCTCCCTTAACCAAACCCGGGAAAAACTGAAATCCACCCTCTTTCGTTGGCATAATTCCCCACTCCTTTACAAGTTCAGGATTAAACTTATTGTCAATGAAATTGGACTTATAAAAACCAAAAAGGTCAAAAGTTTGCGCCTTATACTCATTTTTTAGCCAAGCGACATTACCGTCGTTTTCATAAATGTTAAAAGTACATGTAGAGTAGGCCAGCAGACCTCCTGGCTTTAGCGAGTCCCAAATATCTGCAAGAATCCTTTTCTGGCGGGCAGCACACATCTTCACACTCTCCTCGGACCACTCAGCAATGGCAGAAGGGTCCTTGCGAAACAAACCCTCCCCGGAACAAGGAGCGTCAACCAAAATGAAGTCAAAAGAGTATGTTGAATCATTGGGTGAGTAATTTTCTGTTGAAAACTTGTTTGGAGATATCTTACCCATTGAAAAATCCCTGGCATCCCTGTTCGTAACCACAACAGAGTGGTCTCCCCATTTTAACACATTCTCTTTTAAAGTAGCAACTCTGCTCTTAATAACTTCATTTGCAATTATTAAAGGGCCATTTCCCATAATTTCATCAGGGTCAGAAGAAGAACGGGGTATCATTGAAATCATATGAGTGGTTTTACCTCCGGGAGCTGCACACAGATCTAAAAGGACGGTTGGATTTATGATGTTAAAAACAGGCTCCAGTACTGACAGAAACATAGAGGAGGGCTCCTGCACATAGTATGCTCCTGCATGAAGAGCAGGATCAAGAGTAAAAACAGGCCTCTCTTTCAGATAATAACCATCAGGGCACCAGGGAATTGGTTCTAGAATATTATCTCCGAATATCACTTCTGCAGCACCTTTACCTTTAAGTTTTAATGGATTAATTCTTATTGAAACAGGTTGTTTATCCCTCACAAGAGCCTCGAGAATACGGGGGGTCATTTCAGCCCCGGCAGACTCAAGAAGATACTCCTTAAATTTTTCCGGTAATGCCGGTTTTTCCGGTAAAGTCAAAGTTCTCACCATAAACAAAGTTCTCACCATAAATAATGAGGAATTATCTTGAGTAATGACCTGACACAAACACTTCAGTTGAGTAATTTGCTCCCCAAAGATCGTATCTGTTAAACTGGTCTATAAGTTTTAATTGAAATTTGGGCCAGTTTTTGTTTTTGCGTTGACTCCAGTAAACTTCGGATATTGCAGAAATTCTTGGGAAAACACCATATTCAAGACGCTCTTTATTAGGAAAATATTCTGTCCACATACAACCCTGTCCACCAAGAATATTTGCAGCTGCCGCTTGTGACAACTCCTCTGGAACCGGCTCAAACATATAGACCGAATCTATCGGAAGGTACCACTCATTATGCCCCAGTGCCTCTTCGTTTTGTTTCTGTGCAACATTGAAATAGCTGAACAACATTGGAGTAAGAATGGCCTTGTGCCCCATCCCTGCAGCTTTCCATCCGTGCTCTGCATCGCGCCAGCTCATAACAACAGCACCTTCAACCAAACCACCATCCATAATCTCGTCCCAACCAACCATCTGTCTGCCACGTGCTGTTATAACTTCAGAAATCCTCTTCACAAAGTAACTCTGCAGCTCGTCTTCATTCTTTAGCCCATACCTTTTCATAAAATTCTGCGTTTCAAGAGATTCTCTCCACCAAATCTTTGAACACTCGTCAGCCCCAATGTGAATATATTGCCCCGGAAAGACATCCATCAATTCATTAAAGACATCTTTCAAAAATGTAAAGACCTCTTCTGATGGAGCCAACACATTATTCTGACGATCGAAAATTCCCCAGGTTATTGCCGGCTGTTTCGGAATATCCGGAGTTGTGCTGAATTGCGGATAAGAAGATATGATTGCCATTGAATGGCCAGGTACATCAATTTCAGGAACGACTGTAATATACCTGTCAGCAGCATAATTGACAATATCTTTCATCTGTTCAACAGTGTAAAAGCCTCCGTAGCGAGTACTATCCACGCCTGTCCCCGGAAATATGCCGATAATGGTTCCTGCCCTCCACGAGCCAATTTCATTCAACTTTGGATACTTTTTACTCTCCATTCTCCAGGCCTGATCATCGGTGAGGTGCCAGTGAAAGTAGTTCATCTTATGCAAGGCAAGATAATCGATATACTGTTTAACATACTCTACTGAATATATGTGCCTTACAACATCCAGATGCATTCCCCTGTATATAAAACGCGGATAGTCAACAATTTCAATTGCCTGAACAGGAAGAGAAAAAGATTTTGAGTTTAAAACCGTGACCGGTTTTATAGTCGGGAGCAACTGAATAAGACTCTGAACAGCATAAAAGAGACCCGGAGGGTTAGCTCCGGACAGATTTGCAATTCCATTTTTGATAGAAAGTGAGTATGCACCTTCTCTTTTTAAATCTGTTGGACTGTAACCTGCATAAGAATAGGCAATAGTGGTTACTGACAGATTTATAAACTGCACAGTCGTTTGTTTCTTCGATTTCTCTTTAGGTTTATCGGCAATAATCTTAAGGCTAAAGCCATAATATTTTGATAGATAGTTATTAAGAAAAGCGGCAGATCTTAGCTGATCAACTCCGGAAGCCACAATCAGAGTATTATCATTTATCTCATAGGAACCCTCTCCCGGAATAACCCTAACCGGCTCAGGAATGATTGAGATTTTCAAAAATTTACTGTTTGATGACATTGCTAAAGAATTATTGGATAAAAACAGAAAAAAAAAGGAAAAAATAATTAATAGATTTTTCATTGTTTCAAGGCACTAATAAATTAATAATAACAATCTTACAGCATCATCCCACTAAGACTCTTCTCAAGTTCTTCGGTAACTTTATCAATCATCTCCTGCAACTTCCCTCCCAGCATCATTTTATAAATGCCGGACAATTCTGCGTCCAATTCAAGGTGAAATTCAGTCTCCTCATCGTTAATTGAATTTAAAAAAAGCCAAAAAGTAAATGAAATGGGGCTCTTGCCATATTGGACATATTTAATCGAACTGAAAGGGGTTTGTTCTTCTACTTTAAGACCTATTTCAAAACCATTTACATTGGCCAAAAGCGTATCCGAAGTAGATTTAATGTCAGTTTTATTCTGAAAATCAGACGGTAAGTTCCGTGTAAAATTGTTTAAATCAGAAAAAAGAGAAAAAAGCACACTTGCCGGATGCTTTACAACTACTTTTCTTCCATTAACCTGAGTACTGCTCATATTCATTAATCCTCCCATCCCCACACTTCAGGGCGATACCTCCACTCTCTCAAAGTGTCCATTTCACTCTGTGCAATATAGTTACATGCAAGTGCTTGATCTAAAAGTGCATCATAGTTTGTAAGAGTTCTTAACTCACAATTGGAATACTCAAAGGCCCTGCGGGATTTATCAAAGTTATACGAGAAAATCGCGACCATTCCCAGAACGTTTGCACCTGCTTTTGAGAGGCAATCAACTGCAGATAGCGAACTTGCCCCTGTAGAAATAAGATCCTCCACAACGACAACATTTGCACCGGACGGCAGTTCTCCCTCGATCTGTGCTCCTGTCCCATGATCCTTAGGCTGAGGGCGTACATATATAAACGGTTTGTTCAATTCTTGAGCGACCAGTACTCCCCATGCTATTGCACCTGTTGCAACACCGGCAATAATCTCTACTTTCTCATAATTATGCTCAATAATCCGTGCTAAATTTTTACTTACTATTGACCTTGATTTTGGGTATGACAATATCTTACGATTATCACAATATATAGGTGATTTCCAACCAGATGCCCAGATAAAAGGTTTATCTACACTTAACTGGACAGCCTTCAAATCCAAAAGTTGTTTCGCAATTATTTTTTCTATAGATTCCATAAAAAAGTATCTTTGTACAAAGATAGTAAAAACAATCCTCAAATTAATGTACAGTATCTATTTCAACAATCGCTGTCTTGCGGTTTGTTCAAATTATGAGCAATCCCTCAACGACCCCGATGCAGTAATATTTTGTCCTTCGAATAATTTGGACAAATCAAGCCTTATAAATTCGTCGGAACAACTGAGTCAAATGGATTTGTCTGACCTTCCTGCGTTTTTCCAAAATTCCCCACATATCACAAAATTATACGTTCCAAGCGATCAAGAGACAGTCACCTTTAAACGCCTGTGCACAAATCTCACATCCATTCAGGCGGGCGGAGGGCTGGTGACCAACAGCAAGGGTGAATACTTACTCATATACAGGCACGGCGTATGGGATCTGCCAAAGGGAAAGCAAGAACCAAACGAAGACATCCGTCATGCCGCCCTCCGCGAAGTGAAAGAGGAGTGCGGAGTTCACGATCTTGAGATAAAAGAGCACCTTTGCGACACATATCATACATACGAGCTTAACGGCAAGTTCATGCTCAAATGTACACATTGGTACAAAATGAATTACCTGGGCAACTGTAACGATACAACCCCTCAAATGGAAGAGAGCATCGAACGGGCAATTTGGGTGAAAAAAGCCGAACTTCCAAAGTATCTGGCTCACACCTACCCATCCATAGTGGAGGTTTTCAAGGTGTATGGTATTAACAATGTGGAAGGAGAACAGTGGTATAATTGAGAAAATGAAACTTCTGACCGCGCGTTTAAGAGTCCCTTTATCTCAGGTCGGTTATGTTCAAGCCGCTCATACGGGAGGCGGGGAAGGTGAAATAGCCGGCTGGCCAGAGGGATTTTTCTACTAAAGAGGTCATTCTGGCAATATGTTTGGCACCATTTTTAGCCAGATATTCAACAGTAATTGGTTTTAGCGTACTCTTCTCGATAACCAAAGTGATTGATGTGTAGGCCAACCTTTTGTTAATTGGCTTTAGTTCAATCTTCCATACCGACTTACCGCCAACTGTTGCAGAGTGGGCTTTCTCGTTATAAGTGTAACCCTTTTCCAAAGATGTGAGGAATGCCAGAGGGTTTTCAGTAAGATCTGTCTGTGAAGGATCGTTATCCATAATTGTAAGCTCGTTGTTATCAATATTATATACCCATTTTGTAGTGCCATTGCAATACAGTTCCAATTGTGAATTTGTCAAACGGAAAGCATCACCTTGCGATTGTACAACTCCTTCAAAATCTGAATCTTCTACCACCATAGAAAACTTCATTTCAAATGCCGGATAAGATTTAATTTGTGCGGTAAATTGGCGAAGAATGTCGGCAGACTGGGTGGACTCGTCTGCGGCGATAAGAGTGTTACTTGCAATCAAGAGCAAGAAAAACAGAGCCAGCACAGGGAGCAGAGCGTTAGGCAGGTTTGAGTCAGCCTTTTTATTTTTTTTAGTAATAATCATTATTAGAATCTCCTTTTTTATTCAAGCGAGGATAGGATTCGATCGAGGGAGTTGAAGTCGGTTATCAGAACCTGTCGAGCTTTGCTCCCTTCAAATGGGCCGACGATTCCGGCAGCTTCCAGTTGATCCATTATGCGGCCGGCCCGGTTGTATCCGAGATTCATCCTGCGTTGGATGAGGGAAGTAGAACCCTGTTGATACTGAACGACCAACTTTGCAGCCTCATCAAACAACTTGTCTCTTTTGCCAAGATCAACCTCACCGACACTCGAGATATCCCCCTCCTCACCTACATATTCAGGCAAAAAATGTGCCGTTGAATAACCGCGCTGAGAGCCAATAAACTCACAGATTCTCTCAACCTCAGGAGTATCAATGAAGGCGCACTGTACACGGGTAAGTTCGCCGCTGGTAGAGAAGAGCATGTCTCCACGACCAATCAGCTGATTGGCACCGGTAGTGTCGAGAATGGTTCTTGAGTCTATATTTGAAATAACCCTGAACGCAATACGAGCAGGGAAGTTAGCCTTGATAAGACCGGTAATGATGTTTGTGGTAGGCCTTTGAGTAGCGATCACCAGGTGAATACCAATGGCACGGGCCAGTTGAGCAAGACGAGCAATCGGCTCTTCAATTTCACGGCCGGCAGTCATCAGAAGATCTGCAAATTCATCAATTATGAC
Organism: Rikenellaceae bacterium; assembly: GCA_039683455.1. GTDB lineage: Bacteria > Bacteroidota > Bacteroidia > Bacteroidales > UBA932 > Bact-08. The sequence goes on from JBDKRJ010000032.1 coordinate 52,774, forward strand.
CACAATAAACGGCATGTATCTGTGTCCCTTGTTAGGATTGAGTCTGCGCGATAAAAACTTTTCATTGTACTCCTTGATATTTCTCACATGCGCAATCTTCAAAAGATCATAACGAGCATCCATCTCTATGGTCAACGACCTCAAAGTATAGACAACCTTTTGAGTATCAGTAATAATAGCATCGTCAGAATCCGGGAGCTTAGCCAGAAAATGGCGCTCAAGTTTAGAGTAAAGAGAGAGTTCGACCTTTTTAGGGTCAACCAGTACAAATTTCAATTCCGACGGATGTTTTGTATAGAGCAAAGATGTGATAATAGCATTCAGGCCTACAGACTTGCCCTGGCCGGTAGCCCCGGCAACCAGAAGGTGGGGCATCTTTGCAAGGTCAAAAGTGAGAGCCTCATTGGAGATTGTCCTGCCAAGTACAATCGGCAGATCATAGTTGGCACCCTTAAATTTAGGATCCTCAAGAACGGAACGCATCGGTACAATACTCGGTTTGTCATTAGCCACCTCAATACCTACAGCATTAGTTCCCGGAATAGGAGCTATAATTCTGACACCACGGGCAGCCAGAGAAAGTGCTATATCATCTTCGAGCCTCTTGATCTGTGAAATTCTTACGCCGGCTGCCGGAACAATCTCATAAAGAGTAACCGTAGGACCAGTACGCGCAAAAATCCGCTCAATGGCAATCTTATAATCGCCCAGAGTCTTTACAATCTTTCTGTTATTTTTTTCCAGCTCATCGTGAGGGACCTTGTAAATCTTATCCTTATAATCATCGAGCAGGCTCAAAGGAGGTAACTGATAATCTGACAAATCCAATCTTGGGTCGAAAAGCGTATCAAGAGAGCCCTTTGGCAAGTCCTTTAAAAAGTCCCCTTCGTCATTATCCCCATCCTCATCAAGTTCGATTTCTCCAGTGCCTGTTTCTTCCGGCTGAGTATTTCTGTTTGATGTTCCCGCCGCTGCCCCCGCGTCATTAACAGACATGTAACCGCCCCTTTTGTCACCATCATCTTTTTTGTCGCTGTCATCTCTCTCATCCTCTATCTCAAAAATTACCTCACCGGTATTTGAACTGGAACTGGAATTGGGATTGGAATTGGAATTTAAGCCTGAAATTTTAGCAGCAGCTTTTTCTGCCTTACTCTCTCTATGTTTCCTGTGAAAAATACTATTAATAAGCCGGTTAAACCAAAGAACAACCTTGTAGTTAAGGATTACCAGCCAAAGCACGAGCAGAATTATAACCACGCCGCCTGCACCCATCGGCCCCAGCATTGATATGAGCCACTCGTTTACATAGTATCCGTATGAGCCCCCGACACCATTACCAAACCAGGTGTCAAACTTTGTGAAGCTAAAAACATAGGAGAAAAATACCGATAAAATAATGGCACCGAAAGCCGATAAAAAGAATATTCTCAGAAGCTTAATTTTTTTTATATTGAGCGAATAAATTGCAACACCCAAAAAGAAAAACGGAATAATGAATGCACCAAGCCCAAACAATTCTGAGAGAAGCAAATTGGCCCAAAAGAAACCAACTTTGCCACCTCCGTTCTCGACAGGGACCAGGTTGCTCCATACATCGGTGCGGGACAAGAGCGACTGATCCTCTGCCCAGGTAAAAAGGTAAGACGTTAGCGCAACAAAAGTATAAATAGCCAAAGCGCCAAAAAACAGACCGGTAATAAGATGAAAGGCATCTCTCCCTTTAGGAGGGGGAGCAATTTCACCATTGGTAGAACTCTTTTTCTTAGCCATAAATTAAATTTCCACTTTTACTTTTAACACTTAAACTCATTTATATCCTCTCAATTCTGGCACCAATAGCGTTCAAACGTCCGTCAATATTCTGGTAACCACGGTCAATCTGTTCGATGTTTTCAATAATACTGGTACCCTTTGCACTCATAGCCGCAATCAGCAAAGCGATACCAGCCCTGATGTCCGGAGAAGCCATGCGGGTACCCTTCAGGCAAAACGCACGGTCGTGACCGATAATTGTAGCCCTGTGAGGATCGCACAAAATAATCTGAGCACCCATATCAATCAGTTTATCCACAAAGAAGAGTCTGCTCTCAAACATCTTCTGATGAATCAGTACAGAACCCTTAGCCTGAATAGCAGTAACAAGAAAAACACTCAAAAGATCGGGCGTGAGTCCCGGCCAGGGAGCGTCGGCAATAGTCATAATAGAACCATCCAGAAAGCTCTCAATTTCGTAATGGTCATGAGCAGGAATAAAGATATCGTCACCCCGGCGCTCAACTGTAATGCCAAGCCTGCGGAACTGTGCCGGAATAATACCAAGCTCATCATAAGCCACATCCTTTATAGTAACCTCGCTGGCAGTCATGGCGGCAAGACCGATAAAACTACCAACCTCGATCATATCCGGTAAAATGGTGTGTTCACAGCCCTTCAAAGAGGCGACACCCTCAATAGTAAGTAAGTTAGAACCAATACCTGAGATTCTGGCACCCATACGGTTGAGCATTTTGCACAACTGCTGAAGGTAAGGCTCACAAGCAGCATTATAAATAGTAGTAACACCTTCAGCCAGAACTGCCGCCATCATAATATTGGCAGTACCAGTAACAGAAGCCTCATCGAGAAGCATATAACAACCCTTAAGACCATCGGTCCGCAATTCGAAGAAGGAGCCGGCCTGTTCAACATTGAGAACAGCACCAAGTTTTTCAAGACCGATCAGGTGCGTATCCAAACGCCTTCTCCCAATCTTGTCGCCGCCCGGTTTTGGCATATAGGCAAAGCCAAAACGAGCCAACAGTGGCCCGGCCAGCATTACCGAACCTCGCAGTGCGGCCGACTTTCTGCAGAATTCGGCGGATCGCACAAAATCCAGATTCACCCTCTTGGCACAAAAAGAGTACGAGAGTGCGCCGGATGGTACATGAGTGGCTACATGGGGAGGTAGATTGTGTGCCCACCCATTTACCCCATTTACCCCATTCACCTCTTTTACTCTTTCCACCTCTACTCCCAGATCCGTCAGAAGCTCGATGAGCTTGTTGACGTCAAGAATATCAGGAAGATTGTGAACGACCACCTTTTCTTCCGTCAACAATACAGAAGACAGAATCTGAAGAGCCTCATTTTTGGCCCCTTGCGGAATAAGCTCGCCTTTAAGACGGTACCCACCCTCAACCTTAAAAACAGCCATTATTATCTCAATTAATTATTTTCTCTTAGTAATCTTTTTCTTGCCGGGGCGAAAGCTATTGTTCTTACTGTGACCGGTATGACCACCATAACCATTGTAACCAGAAGATGAGTTGCCAACAGAAGGGATATAAGCAGAGAGATGAAGATCTTCCGGAACAGTAATTCTATCTTCGGACAGAATATTTATATCCTTAAAGATGGTTTCTTCAGAAACAGAGTCCTTATTCCATATAAGGTATTGCTGACGCATATAATTTGCCAGAATAAGAATCATATTTTTGCGAACTTCATCATCCGGTTTATTAGCTACCATATTAATCATATTCTGAATGTTACGACCATAGTGAGCAGCCTTGAGAGGAGTCTTTTCCAAAGGAATCGGATCTGGTCTTGTAGCAAAGGTAGCCGGAGTAGGCGTAGGATACGGAGAGTCAATGTCAATATCAAAATCCGAAATAATCTGAACGTGATCCCAAAGCTTGTGCCTGAAATCACTGATATCTCTGAGAGCCGGATTCAGAATACCCATAGTACCAACAACCGCACGGATCTGCTCATTACGCTTATCCCTGTCCGGAATATCCATCACATACTTTATCATCTTCTGTACATGCCTACCGTACTCAGGCATAATGAGTTTACTTCTTTGAGTATTGTAATCCATTATAAATATTTGTTAAATTTTATTAACATGAGACAAAGATACATAAATTTTGGCACCCAGCTCTTCTAAATAAAGTGTAACCAGTTTATCCTCCACTTTGAGAACCTCACACTTTTTACTCTCAAAAATCCCGCCCAAAATTTCTACCTTATCACCCGCAGTAATAATCTCTTTGTCCTCCGCAATCCTCAGAAACTCCTTAATCGCATCAATTTCATGATCCTTAACAACAGCCGGCCTTCCAAGGTAGAAGAGGATTCTCGACACACCATATACCTGCAACAGATCTCTGAGCTTATGCTCCGGAAGGCACACAAAAACATACGAATTAAAAAGAGGCACCTCAACCTCCTTAACCCTGTCGCTCCATTTGCGCTTAGACTTGTGCAGCGGCAAATAGACCTTAACCCCCATATCTTTTAAACGCTCTTCAACTCTCTTTTCTGCCCTGGCAGATGTATAAAGCACATACCAACTCATAATAAACACATGTAAACATAGAACAAATATACAAAGAGTTCATTTAAAATTCCCTCTCTATACGTCTTGCAATATCGATAATTTCCAAAATCACACCGGAGGTTTTGTCCAGATTTTTGGGGAGTTTGGAGAGCTTGGCAGTACGAGCCTTTATCCTTTTAGACAACTCTGTCAAAGATATGGCCGAAGCCCTTATCTGAGCCGCAAACTCCTCACCCATAGAGGCAATAATTTCACGCTCCCTTATCCTCAGATCTACAGAAGCAGATTCGAGACGTCCTGATTCCTCAGCGGTAACACCCATGGCAAAACGTAACTTTTCAACCTCTAAAAGCGCACGGCGAAGCTCACCAAGCTCCCCCGCTTCCGTAATCTCTTTTTTCTTTTTCATCACTTTGTTTACAGTTCCAACTTTTGAACGCTCGTTCTCAGCGCAGACAATTCATCATTCAACTCCTCGATCTCCGGGTACAACTCCTTAAAATTCTTACGTTTGACAACCCCTACAGCAATTTTGTTGTGCGCCCTGGCCAAAGCCTTTGCAGCAGTCATACTTCCGGAACGCAATTTAGACAAGTTGTTTACCCTGCTCAAAAGCAAAAGGTACTCCTTGTCGCCATTAAAATCTCTCCCCACTCCAGATTGAAGATATGAGAGATAATTATTCTCCAGCCCCTTAGCCTCATTTTCAATAAGTTCACCAACAGACTTAGACGAAAGAATGCCGACAATATTTCCTGTAACAGTTCCAACCAGAGAGTCCCCCGCAATCACGAACTCTCTTACAGCCCTTGTCTGCACATTGCGCACATAAAGCTCAGCCCCGTAGCCTACAATTTTCCCCACAGCCTTGCCAATTCCCAAAGGAACAGGATCAGAAACACCCATCAGATTATACCTGTTAATAAGAGAATCCAGATTTCTGCCAAGCGACCGGAACTCCCTGCCCGTATTGTTGTAGCGATTGGAATGAGAGAGCGATTTTAACGCCCGCTGGTATGTGTCAAGAATTTCAAAAGAGATGTCCATCTTTTTAGCCAAAGCCAAGTCTGCAGAAAGAGCCTTGTTCACAGAGTTTAACTCTTTGATTCTCAAGAGAGGATTGCTCAGAGAAGCAGCATAAAAGCAACCCCTGTCTGCCCTGATTTTCGCCATCTCTACAAACAGGGTACTCGGATATTTGGTAAAGCTGTCACAAGAATTGGAGAAACTTTGAATAGTGCTCATCTGGCTCTTCGAGAGAGACGCGCAACCGGAAAGGCCGACACCCCCCGCAAACAAAGCTATGACTGCAATTACAGCAATCCGTAAAACCGCACTTAAACGATTCATAACTTCAATAATATTAATTTGACATTCAGAAACACTTACAGGACAGTAAAAAATCAAACAGACACTACAAATTCAACAAAATATCCAGTATCGCCTCAGAAGCATTGCCATCGCCAAAGATAGACGGGAACTGCAGTTCACGACCCAGCAAAGTGTCGTAGCCGGAAACAATTTTCTCATAATCAGCATCCACAAGCAGAGCAGAACCACAATCAACAATCTCCACCCACTCAGTCTGCGGACGGAGAATCAGAGAAGGCTTGCGGAAGAAAAAGGCCTCCTTCTGCACACCACCAGAATCTGTAATAACTATCTTGGCGCCCCTTTCGAGCGATATCATTTCAAAAAAAGAGAGAGGGGAGGTTAGACCAATTCTTGACGAATCTATTACTCTTTTATAGAGACCAGTCTCCAAACTCTGTTTAAGCATTTTAGAAGTTCTGGGATGAAGTGGAATAACCACATCGACACCCCTGTTTTCTGCAATATAGAGCAAGGCCCTGAAGATACTGTTCAAGCGGATACTGTCGTCAGTATTACTATCTCTGTGAATAGTCGCCAGTATATAGTTGCCAGGTGTCAGGGTATGTCCGTCAGACTTGCCCACAGACCCAAAAACTTTGTCACAAGGACCAACTTTGTCAGAAGGACCAATAATTTTTTCAAGTGGCGCAACCTTCTCTGCCATCTCTGCAAAAAAAAGAGAGTTGTCGAACATAACATCACCTGTATGGAAGACCCCTGGGTTATCTATGGTGTAAGGCGCTCTGGCCTCGAGACAGAATCCCTCACGCGCAAGATTGTTTATCCCCGCAACAGTGGGAGAAAAAAGAAACGAAGAACAGTGGTCGCACATAATACGATTAATCTCCTCAGGCATAGATTTGTTGAACGAGCGCAGACCCGCCTCAATATGCGCAACAGGAATATGCAACTTGGAAGCAGCCACAGCCCCTGCCAGAGTGGAGTTAGTGTCACCATAAAGGAGAACAGCATCCGGCCACTCCTTAATCAAAACCTCCTCTATACCGCTGATCATCAAAGCAGTTTGAGCTCCATGTGAAGCAGAACCCACATTAAGATTATAGTCAGGTTTGGGAACTTCAAGCTGATCAAAGAAAACCTCAGACATATTAGAGTCGTAATGCTGACCGGTATGGAGAATGATTTCCCTCACAGGATCCGGGTAGCGATTTCTGATAGCGCGCGATATTGCCGCCGCCTTTATTATTTGCGGACGGGCACCAACAATCGAGAGAAGAGAAAGTGACACTTTGACAAAGTTTTTAGTATGTAAAGATATATAAAAAACTTCACCATGCAAAGAAATCAGCCATTTACACAGGCATAGGGTGGCTCTAAAACTCTTGCAAGAGCACTTTCCGCCCATAATGGGCGAATAAAAAAAGAGATCTTAACAGATCTCCCTAATTTGTAGCTTTTTCTAACTTGTTTATGCCTCTGCTACCACCTTAGCTGCTTTTGTGGCTTTGGGCGCAGCTGCCTTTGGTGACTTTACTGCCACTTTTGTTGCTTTTACTGCAACTTCAGGCAATTTTTCTACTGGTTTTGGTACTTCAATCACCGGTTTTGGCAATATAGAAACATATGACTTATTGTTAGCTTTCTTGCGGAAAAATACAACACCGTCTATCAATGCGTAAAGTGTATGGTCCTTACCAATTCCAACGTTATCACCAGGACAGTGAACTGTTCCCCTTTGACGAATAAGAATATTTCCAGCTTTAGCGACTTGTCCACCGAACAATTTAACGCCTAATCTTTTACTGTGTGATTCGCGGCCGTTCTTTGAACTACCGACACCTTTTTTATGAGCCATAATCTAAAAAATTTTCTTTTAATAATTAAGCAATCTCTTCAATCTTGATTTGTGTCAAATATTGACGGTGACCGTTTTTCTTGTCAAAACCCTTACGGCGAATCTTTTTGAAAACGATTACCTTATCTCCTTTAAGATGTTGAAGCACTGTGGCTTTAACAGTTGCACCTGCAATATAAGGAGCGCCGATCTTAATAGATCCGTCTTCGTCAATAAGTAAAACTTTGTCAAAACTTAGAGAAGCACCCTCCTCTGCTTTTAGGCGGTTTACAAAAATTTTCCTATCCTTCTCTACTTTGAATTGCTGTCCTGCAATATCTACAATTGCGTACATAAATAAATATAACTTATATTTTTGACTGTAAGCGGTTACAAATCAAGTAACTCTTTATCAATAGCTTAACAATCTTCTTCTTTTCAATTTGGGAAGGCAAATATATAATTAATTCTTTATTATACAAAAAAATTTTAAATTTGTATTACTCAGTTTCTCATATATCACTCTTTTAATATTCGATTAATGCTCTATGGATTCACCATTTATATTCAATAAATACGTTACCGGCAGCAACTTTATCCCAAGGGCAAATGAGCTCAACACTCTGGTAGAGCGCATCAAGAAAAAGGAGCATTCTCTTGTATATGAACCACCCAAAAGTGGAAAGCGTTCACTAATACAACAAGTTTTCGTCAAACTCCGTCAGGATTCATACAAATTCAGACTCTGCATAGTAGACCTGTTTAACATCCGCACAGAGGAAGCTCTGCTGTTGAGCATAAGAACCTCACTTGTAAACAGCTTTGCAAACACAGCAATCGAGAGAGAGATGCTCGAAGAAGATCTTATGCTCAACCACATAAGAGAAATGAGTGAGTACAGAGACCTTGTACTTAACCTTACAGAAGCACTCTCCGCCAAGTTTGACACAAACATAATAGTCTATTTCGAAGAGTTTCAGGAGCTGCTCAACTTTCCGGATTCCGATGAAACAATTGCACTGCTCGAGCGGGTATGGTGTACCCACACACATACAACCTACCTGATCACCGGCTCCTGCGTAAACGCAATGAAGGAGATCTTTGTGAACAAGAAAAGCTTCTACAAGTTTGCTGAGAGGGTAAAGCTCCAACCTATCGAGGAGCGCCTGTTTTCCGAGTTTATTATTAAGAACTTTCTTAAGGCCGGCCGCGTAGTTTCAAAAGAGTTGTCCAGCCAACTCTACAACCTTACAGAAGGACACCCTTGTTACACCCAGCAACTGGCAGAGATCGCCTACAACCACACACGAGGTTTCCTCACAGAAGTAATCCTGCTGGAAGCCTTTGAAGAACTTATAGAACTCAACTCATACCTTTTCCGCCAGACCACCAGCAGACTCAGTCTCTATCAGATGAACTTCCTAAAAGCAATTCTCGACGGAGTTGTCAAGTTCAGTTCACACGAAGTTCTCACCAAATACCAGTTCAACTCCTCCGCCAATGTTGTCCGCTTAAAAGAGGCCGTCCAAAAAAAGGAGATCCTCGAACAAGACGGCGACAAATGGATTTTCCTCGATCCTCTCTTCAAAATTTGGCTCAAACGAGTTTACTGGAGCAACTAATTAACAAAAGATGAAACGAGTAGTGATCGCCGTAACCGGCGCCAGCGGCCAGATATATGCCAGAAAGATAATCGAACGACTCCGCTCGGTGGGCGGCGACGGATCAGATAATACCAGTAGCATTCAGATAGAAGTCACCGGCAACGTTCAGACAGAAGTCATTTTCACAGACACAGCAAAAAGCGTTTACCACGACGAACTCGGCGAACAACCCCCACAACCCTTGGTAAACAATAACAACTATTACAACCGCAACGCCTCCGGTTCCAACGCTGCCGACGTCATGATAATCATCCCCTGCACAATGGGTACGATCGGACGCATAGCAAGCGGAGCCACAACCGATCTCATCTCCCGCATAGCAGAAGTCCAACTCAAAGAGAGAAAAACACTCATAATCGTCCCCCGCGAGACTCCCTACTCCCTCATCCACCTTCGCAATCTCACCACCCTCACCGAGGCCGGCGCCATAATCGCCCCCGCCTCACCATCCTTCTATACGCACCCAGCCAACCTGGAACAGTTGGCCGACAATTTTGTAAGCCGCATCCTCGATCTGGCCGGCGTAGCACAACTGCCCTCCAACTACCGTTGGAAAACTACTGCAAAGTAACTCAAGAAAGTTTTTGTTGTCAAAGAATTAATTTGAGAAGTTTTTATTAACTTTGGTAAGTTAATCCCTTAAAGTATGAAGAACTCTCCTGAAATAAAAGAATTTATCTCTCGGAATAGTAATCTCTTTTGGTACATTCCGGAAGACAAAAAAGCAGAGATAAGCCATGAGTTTCTGGTGGAAACCATTTTGAACTATGGTGATATGGATTCGGTTATTCAACTATTTCATTTACTGGGAATTAATAAAGTTGCTGAAATATTTTTCAACTCAATTAATTTAAGTGAAAGAAGAAAAGGTAACTACCACGAAATCACTATAAACTACTTCTCTCAAGTATTTAAAAAGTATGCAAATTGATTCAAAAAGCATGCACAAAGAGATCTTAACAGGCAAACAAGTGGAACTATTGCCCCTTGTAACAAAATTTAAACGATCGTTCTATATGGTTGGAGGCACTGCAATTGCCTTGCATATTGGACATAGGCGGTCAATCGATTTCGATCTTTTTACTTTTTCAAAGCTAAACAAGTCCCGGATAAAATCAATGCTGAATCAGGGTTCTTTTGATCAGTTACCAATTTTTGAAGATTACGACCAGCTACACCTGCTTATCAATCAGGTAAAAGTCACATTTTTCTGTTTTCAATATCTGGTGGAACACCCTGTAAAAGTTGATTCACACATCACAATCCCCACATTACTATCATTGGCAGCCATGAAGGCATTTGCTCTCGGGCGAAGGGCAAAATGGAAAGACTATGTAGATTTATATTTCATTTTGCGCGACTATTACTCCATTGCAGAAATATGCACAGAGGCTCAGAAAATTTTCGGTCAGCAATTCTCAGAAAAATTATTTCGCGAACAATTGGCGTTTCATAAAGATATAGACTACTCAGAACCAGTCGAATACCTTGTACAGGCAGTTGCCGAAGATGAACTCAAAAATTTTCTTACTGACGCAGCAACTGATATTTGGTAATAAACTTAGCTTACAAAGTGTGCTGCGCTGCCTGACGCTACCACCTGCCTAGTACTTCAAAATGGCGACTTTGCCATCCATGGAGCTGACGAGCAGCTCGTGCTTGCCTATCGGCTGGATGTAGTTGATAAGGGCTATCGAAAAATTGTACTTCCAGACAACGGTGCCGTCTTTTGCATTCAGGGCAAAGATGTTTCCTTTGTCAGTCGGAATAAAGACCAGGCCATCGGCGGTGGTGATTGGCGATGGTGCTATTTCGTAGCCGTATCCGGTGAAGGAACGCCACAGAGATTTGGCTTCGCCAGCAGTGGTTGAAAATGCAATAACGGTGTCCTGCATGGTTTTTACGTAAACAGCAGACCCGTCGGCAGACAAGCCGATAGCTTCGCGTCCGCCTTTAGCTCTCCAGACCTCCTTACCGGTGGCAGCATCAATAGCGTGAGTCATCCGCTCCGGAGTAACAATGAAAATCTTACCGTTAGCTTTTACGGGCCAAACAGCAGCAGGAGAGAGTCCCCTACCATTGCCGTTTGTCCAGCACCACAAAAGGTTGCCGCTCTTTGGGTTGAATGCGTAGAGAGTAGAAGCCCAGTCGCCGATATAGACACCCTCATTGTCAACAAATGCCTTTGCCTCAATAAAACCCTTAATCTTGTCGAAACTCCATACAACCTTACCACTCTTGAGTTCAATCGCGCGGAAAATACCGTCGGAAGAACCTATGTAAACTATACCTTTATGTATAGCAGGTGAGGCAAGTACAGATTTGTTTGCCTTAACTTTCCACAAAAGCTTGCCAGAGCCGGCATCCAGACAATAAATATAGCTATCGCTGCTGCCAACAACCAGACGGCCGTCAGAAATTGCAGGAGTAGAAAAAATCTTACCCATGGTGACATATGACCAGAGCAACTCACCGGAGGCGGCATCCAAGGCTTTAACCACACCGGCAGTGTTCGCGTAGTAAACAATTCCAGAAGCATTTGCTTTACCAACGCCTTTAGCAAATACAGCCGCAGAGCCAATGTCAGAATTGTCCTGAACTTTCCAAACGGTCTTAACCGGTAAGCCGGCATCTGTGTTTTTACCCGCATCTGTACAGCAGGAATTTGCAGTAGTAGCATTTATATCAGATTCCCCCGCAACTTTTTCCGGAACGCTCTTTAGCGGCAAACTGTGCCAGGGCTCTTTAGTCTGACCGTTCACACGCTCCTGAAACGTAATCACTCCCACAGCGCCACCGTCTATTGTTACTGTGATTATGTTGTAACCGGCACCGGCCCTGCCTGTACGGAGGTTGGAACGCCCCATAACACCCGGGATATCAGCACGATTAAGAACCTTAACACCAGCAGAATTAACGCCAGATTTACCAGGATAGTTCAGAATCATGTTGTTGTGACCGTGACCGCACAAGGCAACCTGAATGTTGGTCCGGCTAAGTAAATCGAGTACATTCTGATAATTAAGCATTTGATCATCAAGAGGATAATGATTAATAAAAATCACAGGCTTATCCTTAGGAAGCACCCTGGTGATAGAATCCAGCCAGACGATACTCTCGCGTGGAACAAGCGCAGGAGCCATGCGCATATTCGGCCCCGAGTTGCAGCCTATAAACTGCACCCCGTCCATCTCAAAGTTGAAGTGCTCATAACCAAAAACCTTTGCAAAAGTGTTGCAACCGCTCTCACTCCATTTGGAATCGTGGTTACCGGCAATTATATAGTAAGGCAAGGTAAGCTTGTCGAGAATCAATTTTGCGCGCAGTATCTCCGAGTCCGAACCAAACTCGGTGATATCCCCGGCCAATATTACAAAATCGAGGCCCTTCAAAGTGTTAATATCCTTAACGGAGTTTTCCAGATCTTCAGCAGGAGCTGCGGCATCAGAAATGTGAAGGTCAGCCAGATAGGCAAATCGCAAAACACTATCTTTTGCACCGCCGGCAATAACGTCTTTTGCACCGCCGGCATAAGAAAGTGCTGTCAGAGAAAGTGTTGCAATAAACAAAAGAAAATTTTTGTAACTGTTCATTTCATTATATAAAAATTAAGTTTTTGTTGCAAAAATATTTAAAATATTTTATTTCATTATCAATCTTAGAATAAGCTAAATAAATGTCAGAAAAATTGTTGTTAAAAAAACATTTTTAGATTATATTTGCTAAACTTAAACCTATACTTAAACGGTGATCGCTTTTTAAAAAATGTGACTCACCGGAAGTTTTCGTTTAACTAAGCAGTTTATCGCTATGGGTGCAAAAAAACTTCTTATACAGTTACATTGTAACTCCATTTTGAAACGTTTGATGCAAAATTATACGCCAAGATGGATAATTTTTACTATCGACCTTGTAATAGTTGCGCTGGCCTTCGTCTCCCTGTGGCTTTTCAAAGAGGATATTGCGGCAGAAAAAGGAGTGTTATTCGAATATAAACTTTTATTGACAGTTGCACTTTATGCTACCACAGCATTAATCTTTAACACTCACCGGGGGATTATAAGATATTCAGCCGCACATGACTTAAAACGAATATTTGCCTCTGCCTTTGTTGCCACTCTGCTCTACGCAGGAGTATGTATCTTTTTCAATTACACTAATTATTGGGATAATATCTTACCCAATTTTAATATCTGGTTTCCGTTTCTTCTTTTTTTCATGGTCGTTTCCGGCCAGTTTCTCTTTCGTTTTGTTGTAAAAACTATGTTCGACCTTATTGAGGGAATATACAGTTCTAAAAAGATCCGGGTTTTTATTCTTGGAGCAGATTCCGACTCAATCAGGCTTGCCAACTTCATAATCGGAGAGAAAAACAATCCTTATAAACCCGTAGCATTTATTTCACTGGATCATAATCTTGCAGGCAAATCGGTATGTGACCTGCCAATCCTACCTGTCAACGGAGGTCTCACAGATTACATGACAGATTACAAGGTAAACACAATGCTTATTTATGAATCTGAACTTGAATTAGTTCCAAAGGAGTTATACGACAGATGCATAGTTGAAGGTCTCGAACTGCTTTTGGTAAACTCTTTCAGTAAAGTTAACAACAAAGCCGATGAAGACACCACTCCGGAGATAAAAAAAATAAAGATTGAAGATCTTCTGGGACGCAACCCCATTGAAATGAACAAGGATGCAATTGAAAATCAATTTATTGATCAATGCGTTCTCATTACAGGAGCAGCAGGATCTATTGGCAGCGAAATTGCAAGACAAGTCTTACAATTCAATTGTAAACAAATAGTGTTGGTAGATCAGGCAGAGAGTCCTCTGAACGACCTCTGGTTAGAACTTAAAGCCAAGGATACAAACGTAGAGATAAAACCTATAGTTGCCAACGTGAGCAATGAGAAACGGATGAGACTGATATTCGATTGCGCCAAACCAGACCTCGTATTCCACGCAGCGGCATACAAGCATGTACCAATGATGGAGTTTTATCCATCAACTGCCGTTATTGCAAATGTATTAGGTACAAAGGTGGTAGCAGATCTCTCATTGGAATTCGGCGTTAAAAGGTTCATAATGATATCAACCGATAAGGCAGTTAACCCGACAAGTGTAATGGGCGCTACAAAAAGGGTAGCAGAAATTTACGTTCAATCTCTCTATTTCAAGCAACTGGAAGAAGATCGAAGACGTCTAACAAGATTCGTGACAACCCGGTTTGGTAATGTTTTAGGATCCAATGGCTCAGTTGTTCCCCTTTTCAAAAGACAAATTGAAGCAGGCGGGCCTATTACAGTCACTCACAGAGATATCGTCCGTTATTTTATGACCATACCAGAAGCATGCAACCTTGTTCTGGAGGCAGGATGCATCGGGAATGGCGGAGAAATTTATATCTTTGACATGGGCCAGGCTATTAAGATATATGACCTTGCAGAGAAGATGATAAGGTTAAGCGGAAAGGTGCCCGGAAAAGATATTAAAATTGTAGAAATCGGCTTGAGACCAGGAGAAAAGCTTTACGAAGAGCTTCTGGCAAATTCAGAAAATGCTCTGCCTACATACAATAAGAAACTCATGATAGCCATGGTAAGACAATATTCGTTCAAAAAAATGCTGCCTGAAATTGAGGATCTTATAGAGTTGGCTCACGAATATTCACGTCCTACAGAGGTTGTTGCAAAGCTTAAATTGCTGGTACCAGAATTCAAAAGCCAGAATTCAAAATATGTCGAACTTGATGTAGAGTTTGAAAATAAATAACTATTTAGATATGTTTTTAAAAAGATTATTCACTTTGACGGCTGCGATATTAATTGTTTCAGCCGTTTTTGCACAAATGAGCGACCAGCAGCTTATTCAGGAGCTAAAAAGGTATAGCACCTCAGGTATGACCCAGGAGCAGGTATTAGCCGAACTTGCCGGCAAAGGGGTAACAAAAGAGCAGTTGGAGAGGATTAAAGCACAATACGATGCATCCACAGCAGCACAAACAGGTACAGTGGTTACACCAGAAAACAGAACAAGAGAGCAGACAACAGAGGGTTTCGACAAGGTTGTAGTTGTAAAAGAGACAGCCGGAACCAATTCCAATGACATATTCGGCAAAAATCTTTTTTCCTCTAAGAATCTCACTTTTCAGCCGAATATAAACCTCCCCACTCCGGAAAATTATCAGCTTGGTGCAGGCGACGAGATAATCGCAGATATCTGGGGGAACAGCGAATTGACATTCAGGCAGTTCATCTCTCCGGAGGGAAACATAATAGTGCCCAATATCGGGCCAATCTTCCTGAACGGAATGCAGATAAAGGAAGCCTCTGTAAAGATAAAAAGAGCATTCAGCCGGATATACTCCGACCTCTCCTCCCCAAGCCCGGGAACATTCATTAAGGTTTCACTCGGAAACATCAGAAGCATTCAGGTAAATATAATGGGCGAAGTTGTACTGCCAGGCACATTTACCCTGTCTTCATTCGCCTCAGTGTTTCATGCACTCTACTCTGCCGGAGGAGTAAATAACATAGGAAGTCTGCGGGATATTAAAGTTTACAGGAACGGCAAAGTTGTTTCAAATATAGATATATATGAATATCTGCTTAAGGGCAATAACAGCGGCGACATTACCCTGAAAGAGGGAGACATTGTAAAAGTAGAACCATTTAAAAAAAGGGTGCAGATAACAGGAGTGGTAAAGAGGCCAATGATTTACGAGATGAAGGAGAACGAACCACTTTCTACACTTATCGAATATGCCGGAGGATTTGAGAGCAGTGCATATAAAAAGAATTTGCAACTGCTAAGAAAAGGTGATTCAGAAATGAAGATATTTACAGTAGAATCGAGCGATTTCGGCAGTTTTGAATTAAGTGACGGAGATGTAGTTCAGGTGGGCAATATCCTTGACCGTTATGAAAACAGAGCTCATATAAGCGGAGCTGTATATCGTCCCGGGACATATGCTCTTGACTCGAAAATGAAAACGCTAAAAGATCTGATAGACATAGCAGAGGGCACTACAAAAGACGCTTTTCTATCCAGAGCCGTTCTCTACAGAGAGAATCCGGATCTATCCATAACTGTTGAATCCATAGATCTTTCAAAACTGTTCGCCGGAGAGGTTCCCGACATTAACCTTAAAAAGAATGACAGGTTGTATATTCTCTCACTTGCAGAGTTAAGAGATAATCTTATTGTAACCCTTCAGGGTGAGGTAAAGAGACCAAACAACTATCCTTATGCAAAGAATATGAGTATAGAAGATCTCATTCTGCGCGGTGGGGGCCTGCTGGAATCGGCCTCATTGGCAAAGGTAGATGTCTCCAGAAGGATAAAGAATCCTATGAGCGTTACTCAAACAGCGACACAGAGTGAAGTTTTCACCTTTTCAATTGAAAACGGGCTGATAATTAGTGGAGATAAGAGTTTTGTTCTGGAACCTTTTGACATAGTGAATGTAAGAAAATCCCCCGGGTACGAAATCCAACAGAGTATATACATTAACGGTGAGGTTGTATTCGGAGGTGCTTACCCAAAAATTCAGAGAGATGAAAGGCTCTCTTCATTTATTCAGAGAGCCGGCGGCCTAACATCATCGGCATATGCAGAGGGGGCAAGGCTAACCAGAACGATGAATGCAGACGAAAGGGCAATGGCAGAGGCTTCTTTAAAGCTAGCCAGGTACTCAGAAAAAGACTCAATTTCTGTGGAGAGTCTGGCCATCAGCCCAACATATAACGTCGGGATAGACCTTGTCAAAGCAATTTCCAACCCCGGAAGCGACAATGATATAGTTCTTAGAGAGGGTGATATTATTAATATTCCAACAACGAACAGCGTAGTTAAAATTTCCGGTGCTGTAATGTACCCGAATGCCGTGACTTACGAGAAAGGAATGAAAATCGAAGACTATATAAACAATGCAGGCGGTTATTCATTCCGTGCAAAGAAGAGCAAAGCCTATGTGGTTTATATGAACAACACTGTCTCGAAGGGACTCCGTTCTCCAGTCGAACCAGGTTGTGAAATAATCGTACCGATGAAACCGGAACGGAAAGGAGGTATGACCACAGGTGAAGTTCTTGGAATATCTTCATCGTTGGCAACTGTGGTAGCTCTTGTTGTAAATCTTTTTTTGAAGTAGGTGGTGGTATGGAACAGAAAAATTATAAAAAAGAAGAGCAAGAGATAGATCTTGTAGAGATAATTCAGAAGCTCTGGAAAAACCGTAAGTTTATTTTAAAGGTAACTGCTGCTTTTGCAGTATTAGGCCTTTTGGTCGCAATATTCTCTTCCAATATTTACACAGCATCCTGCACAATGGTTCCCCAGACAGGAGAGAAAAAGGCAGGTGGCAATTTAAGCGGGTTGGCAGCAATGGCTGGAATTAATATCGGGAGCCTGAGTTCCGGAGAGGTGCTATCCCCTACCGTTTATCCGAAAATCATGACAAACATCAATTTTCAGAAAGAGTTAATCTATTCTAAATTTCACTTTAAAGAGATAAAAGAGCCAATTACCCTATATGATTTTTATACAGATAAACAGTATCAAAAATTTAACTTATTAGGTACAATCAAAAAATATACAATCGGTTTACCAGGAGTTATTATTAAGGCAATCAAAGGGAATAAAGATGCTGTCACAAATTCCGATACCTCTACTGTTCAATTTCTTACAAAGGAAGAGCAGGAAGTGATTAAGGCTCTTAATGAGAGCCTTACACTTGAAGTCAATGACAAACAGGGTTTTATAACATTAACAACAAATATGTCGGAACCTCTTGCAGTAGCAGAGTTAGCACAAAAAGGTCAAGAGTTACTTCAAAAGTATATCACAGAGTTTAAAGTTGAAAAGGTTGCAAGCAATCTGGAGTTTGTAGAGAGAAGCTACGACGAGGCCAAGAGAAACTTTGAGACGAAACAGGAGGAGTTGGCAAGGTTCAGAGACGCCAATAAAAGTCTTTCATCTGCTATGGCAAGGACTCAGGAAGAGAAGTTGACATCTGAGTATGACCTTCTTTTACAGGTATATACAGAACTGGCAAAGCAGAAAGAGCAGGCAAAGATTGCGGTAACAGAGACTACACCAATACTCACAATAATTTCACCGGTTGTTGTACCTACAGAAAAAACAAAACCTAAAAGAAGTCTGATTTTATTGATCTATATTTTTTTGGGATTGGTTATCGGAGCAGGTATAGTATTTTTTGTACCATATTTAGAGGACAACTTTTTACCAAACATAAAAGATTACAGATTTATTCCAAAAATAAATTGATATCAGAAATTTATTATATAAATTTGTTCTAATAACGAGTAATAAAAGTACCCGAAGTTATGTTGGAAAGTCTGATAACCTCCAAAACAAGAATAAAGCTGATGGTAAAATTCTTTATTAACAGCAATACTACTGCATACCTTCGCAACCTATCCACAGAGTTTGGGGAGAGTACCAATGCTATAAGACAGGAGCTTAACCGTTTTGAAAAGGCAAAGTTACTGGAATCAAAGATTGAACAGAACAAGAAGGTTTATCAGGCAAATACAAAACACCCCTATTTCAAAGATATGCACCACTTGCTTCTTAAATATGTGGGCATAGAAGAGATCGTGGACAGTGTTGTAAGGCAGATAGGAGAGTTGGAGAAAGGGTACATAATCAACGACTTTGCTCAGGGAAACCCGGGCAATGTTTTAGATCTCCTTTTTGTTGGGAATAATTTTGACTACAACTACCTTAACACACTTGTGAGAAAAGCAGAAGAGAGCGTTTCGTTCAAGATACGGTACATAGCTGTAACACCCGACGAAGCTGCACAATATATCCCCGACAAGACCAAAACCCTTCTGGTATGGTCTGCCGGGGATAATTTTTAAATTCGCAGAGATCCTGCGATTATTTTTGAAGTCACGCCGAATGGGAGTGACCGGGATTTTTTATAAATCTAATCCAGTAAAACGAAAGCTGTTTTCAATAGCAGAACGCACCTGATTCGCCGTGACATCCCGTTGGAAAAATACATCGAAACCAGCCAGGTCGTCATTATTTTCGGAATCCGCCGATGTGGCAAATCTTCATTATAATTTATATGTCCATTTTTAAAGAAAAGACATTACTCATTACCGGCGGAACCGGTTCTTTCGGAAATGCCGTATTGCGCCGTTTTCTTGATTCCGACATCAAGGAGATCAGGATCTTCAGCCGTGATGAGAAAAAGCAGGATGACATGCGGCACCGTCTGCAGAATCCTAAAGTCAAGTTCTATATAGGAGATGTACGCAGTCGTCAATCGGTGGACAACGCCATGCATGGTGTTGATTACATCTTCTCCGCTGCAGCCCTCAAACAGGTTCCGAGCTGCGAGTTCTTCCCGATGGAAGCTGTACATACCAATGTGGAAGGCACCAACAATGTGCTTGAATCGGCCATTACCTATGGAGTTAAGAATGTTGTAGTCCTCTCCACAGACAAGGCAGCCTACCCCATCAACGCCATGGGCATCAGCAAGGCCATGATGGAAAAGGTGGTTATCGCCAAAGGCCGGCAATTAGGGCAAGGAGCTGCAACCACCATCTGCTGTACACGTTACGGCAATGTGATGGCATCCCGAGGTTCTGTTATCCCTCTCTGGGTAGATCAAATAAGGAGCGGTAAGCCAATCACTATCACCGATCCCAACATGACCCGTTTCATGATGACCCTTGACGATGCAGTTGACCTTGTGATGTACGCCTTTGAACATGGCAAAAATGGAGACCTATTCATTCAGAAAGCCCCTGCAGCCACACTCGATATATTGGCTACCGCCCTTAAAGAGCTATATCACTCCAATACAGAAATTAAAGTTATTGGAACACGCCACGGCGAGAAACTCTACGAGACCCTTGTTACCCGCGAGGAGATGGCAAAGGCAGTAGATCTGGGTAATTATTACCGTATCCCCTGCGATACACGCGATTTGAACTATGACAAGTTCTTTGTGGAAGGTGATGAAGAGGTCTCCAAGATTGAAGACTATCATTCCCATAACACTACCCGTCTCGATGTCGAAGGAATGAAGGAACTGCTTTTAAAACTTCGCTTCGTCCGCGAAGACCTTGGTTTGCAGAAAAAGTCACAAACAAAGGAAATCAGAAGCGAATAGAAATAAGAAGCAAATAGACTAATGAATATACTCGTTACCGGAGCCAAAGGTTTTGTGGGAAAAAATCTCTGCTCTGAGCTAAAAAACATAAAAGAGGGCAAAGACAAATCGTTCGGAGAGCTTAAGGTGGATAAAATCTTCGAGTTTGATATCGATACCGATCCCTCATTGCTCGATGAATACTGCAGAAAGGCACACTTTGTATTCAACCTGGCAGGTGTCAACCGCCCGAATGAGCAAAAAGAGTTCATGACCGGCAATTTCGGTTTTGCCAGTTCGCTGCTTGATACCTTGAAAAAGCACAAAAACAGTTGTCCAGTAATGATTAGCTCCTCCACTCAAACAGCCCTTGATAATCCCTACGGACAATCCAAGAAAGCCGCCGAAGAGCTCATGTTCCGGTATTCAAAGGAGACCGGAGCCAAAGTACTTGTTTACCGCTTTCCAAACCTTTTCGGCAAGTGGTGCCGCCCCAACTACAACAGTGCTGTAGCCACTTTCTGCCATAACATAGCCCATGACCTACCTATTACCATAAGCAACCGTGAGGCTCAGTTGAGCCTTGTATATATTGATGATCTTGTTACCGAGATGATTTGCGCCCTGCAAGGAGAGGAACACTGTAATGAAAACTACTGCTACGTACCTACTCTGCATGTCACCACCCTTGGGCAAATTGTTGACTTGCTCTATTCATTCAAAGAGAGCCGCAAAACATTAGAGGTGCCGGATATGAGTGATGAGTTTGCTAAGAAGCTATACTCTACCTACCTCTCCTACCTGCCGGAAGATCAGTTCTCCTACCCTCTTAAGATGAACGTGGATGAAAGAGGAAGTTTCACAGAGATTATCCGCACTCCCGACCGCGGACAATTCTCAGTAAATATCAGCAAGCCACATATCACCAAAGGCAACCACTGGCACCATACCAAGAACGAGAAGTTCGTTGTGGTGAGCGGTAAAGGAGTAATACGTTTCAGAAAGATAGGCGATCCAGATGCTAAAATTATAGAATACTACGTCTGTGGTGACAAAATCGAGGTGGCGGATATACCGGCAGGTTACACTCATAATATAGAAAATCTCGGAGAGACCGATATGGTTACCTTCATGTGGGCTAATGAGGTGTTTAAGCCAGAGAGGCCGGATACTTACCCTGAGAGGGTCTAAAGTCTAAGGACTAAAGATTGATTTATGACCTACGACCTTTCCGGTAAAAGCAAAATAAAATATGAACGTTGACAGAATAGCACAATTGATCAGTCAAGGCGAAAAACGCACATATTGTTTGGTTTCCGTTGAAATATTCAAGTGTATTTGAAATATTATTACCTTTACAGGAAATATTAAAGCATGATTGAAACATTCGATTCAATAAGAAAATACAACTTCTGGAGCGGTAATGTTGTTGAGACGGGTTTTGAACGGACCGCTTACACGAATAAGATTATTCAATACACAGGCAACAAACTGGTAAAAGTATTGGTTGGGCAACGCCGTGCGGGGAAGAGTTATATTCTTCGCCAACTTGCCGCCAGACTGCTGCAACAAGAGATTCCAGCCGAAAATATTCTTTATATCAACAAAGAGTATATGGAATTCAATATGTTACAATCGGCAGATGATTTGCAGACACTGTATTTGGAGTATCGTAAGGCATTGAAACCGAACGGGAAGGTCTATTTGTTCATTGATGAAATTCAATACATCAACCAGTGGGAGCGGTTTGTCAATTCACATTCACAAGATTTTGCCGAACCTTGTGAACTATTTATAAGCGGTTCGAACTCTGATTTGCTATCCGGAGAACTCGCTTCACTATTGTCCGGCCGGTACATTGAATTCGAGATATTGCCATACAGCTTCTCTGAGTATTGCGGCATTACAAGTAACAAACAAGATCGGGATACCTATATGACGTTTCTGCAAAGTAGCGCATTGCCCGAACTGCTCAATTTGCCAAGTGCCGAGATGCGGCGTAATTACGTCTCCGCGATTAAAGATACGGTTATGTTGCGCGACATCGTAAAACGCTATAAAGTCAAAGATGTAAAACTGTTGGACGATTTATTTGTCTATATGGTGAGCAACGCCGGAAATATCATCTCCGTAACGAATATTATCAATTACTTTGCATCCCAAAAGCGCAAAACGAACTACGAGACACTTTCTTCTTACATCGGATATCTCGAAAATTCATTTCTGATACACCGTGCGGAACGGTATAATATAAAGGGGAAAGAAACAATATCGGGTAATTGTAAGTTTTATATCAACGATTTGGGCTTTCATAACTACCTGTATGCCGGTTTTGGATACGGCATCGGCTATTTATTGGAGAATGCCATCTATTTAGATCTGATTCGTGCCGGCTATCAGATTTATGTTGGTACAATAAAAGACAAAGAGGTTGATTTCGTCGCCATACAGGGAGAAAAGCGCGTTTATTTTCAAATATGCTACCAACTTACCGATCAGCAAACCATTGAACGGGAATATGCATCACTGAAAAATATTGATGATAACTTCCCAAAATTTGTAGTAAGCATGGATGATTTCCACCTTCCCACCAACGAAGGCATCGAACATATAACCCCATGGCAGGTAAAAGAGGTGGTGGTGCCAAAGGAAAAAGCCTGATAAGTATTGGAAGGGAAACTTAATAATTGAATAAAAGCAATATCGTTCGTTCCAAATAAACAATTATTCATATATTTGTTCGTTTGAAACGAATGATATAAAAGATCCCTATGAACAAAGATCGTCTTAAAGAAATAATGCTCGATCAGAAGGACGCTTTCAATAGCACAAAGCACCTGATTCGCCGAAATATCCCGTTGGAGAAATACACAAAAACCAACCAGGTAGTCATTATTTCCGGTATCCGCCGATGTGGAAAATCTTCTTTGTTGCGCCTTATCAAGGAAGAGATGAAGCTGGAAGCATCCGATTTTTGCTACTTCAACTTCGACGATGAACGCATCCTTGCAGAAGTTTCCATTCTTGAAGAACTCTATAACCTGCATTTGGAACTATACGGCAAAGAGCCGATACTTTTTTTTGATGAAATTCAAAATGTTGGCAATTGGGAAAAGTTCATCAACCGGAAGTATGAACAGGGAGTGAAGATCTTTGTAACCGGATCTAATGCAAAACTACTTAGTTCAGAGATATCCACCAGCCTGACCGGACGGAACAAACTGATCGAACTGTTTCCCTTTTCGTTTTCAGAATACCTCCTTTTTAAGGAAAAAAAGTATGATCTTGATCGCCTGACCTCGAAATCAAAAGCGTTGTTGCAAAAAGATTTCAATACCTATATGCAAACGGGGGGATTCCCGCTCGTGGTGAAAGAAAACGACACAGAGCTGGTAAATGGCTATTTTCAGGACATTCTATATCGGGATATCATTTCCCGTTATCGGTTGACACAGGTAAACGAGATCAAACAAATCGGTCTCTACTTCGCATCAAACATTGGAAAATTGTTTTCGTACTCGACACTCCAAAGCATATCGGGCGTAAAAAGTTTAAGCTCCATCAAGGATTATTTGTCTTACTACGAGCACTCTTACCTCTTTTCTTATTTGAAAAAGTTCGATTATTCGGTCAAGAAACAAATTATGAATTCGAAGAAGGTCTATACCGCCGATCATGCGTTCGCCACCCGGTTGGGATTCAACTTTTCTGAAAACAAAGGCCGCATATTGGAAAATATAGTTTACATAGAGTTACTGAGGCGTGGTTGTGAAGTCTATTACTATTCAGGGAATAACGAATGTGATTTTCTGATTAAAAAAGGTCTGAATATCGTTAAAGCCATACAAGTGGTCGATCAGTTAGACAAAACCAATTACGAACGCGAATACCGGGGTTTACAGGAAGCCATGCAAACCTACCGGATACCACAGGGAATACTGATAACCAACAGCACAGAAGTATCCGTTTTTCCTGAGCACGAAGGCATAGAGATCATCTCTGTTTGGAAATGGCTTCTGTCTGAATGTGGTTAGTTTCTGTAACGTCACAGAAATTAGTCGTATCGGCCCAGCCAAAGGCGGTCACTGGGAATTTACCGTCAAAACCGACTAAGCAAAAACATTGATTAATCTAATTCGTAGATAGATGGACATAACTCATCTATTGCAGAAAGGTGAAAACCAGCATGTGGAATTTAAAACCTCGTTTAATGACGAGGTTATTATCTCCTTAGTTGCATTTTCCAATGCCAAAGGTGGTGCTGTGTATATTGGCGTAACAGATGACGGAACGGCAAAAGGTGTTTTATTGGGTAAAGAAACCGTTGCACAGTGGATTAATGATGTGAAAAACAAAACAGCACCTGTGCTTATTCCCGATGTGGAAACAGTTGTGGTTGAAACGAAAACTATAGCGGTATTAAGCGTTTCGGAATATCCGATAAAGCCTGTATCCTTTAAAGGGCGATATTACAAACGGGTCGAAAATGCCAATCAGTTGCTCACTACAACCGAAGTAGTAAATTTGCATTTGCAAACACTCAATACAAGTTGGGATGCCTATTACGATGCAGTACATACATTGGACGATATTTCGTTGGAAAAAGTACAGTCAGTCATTGAAATAATGAAAGAAAACGGGCTGACAATCAACGAAACACCCATCGCTTTTTTACAAAAATATGATTTGCTTCGCGAGGGTAAACTGACAAATGCCGCCTATCTGTTGTTTAAGAAAAATGATTCATATATTACAACCATCGAGTTGGGACGTTTTCAAGATCCGATTACCATAAAAGATACCGCAAGGACAAAAGCAGATGTTCTCACGCAGGTTGAACAGGTGCTTGATTTTGTTCGCAAACACACAAATAAACGAGTGATAATCACGGGTGAAGCGCGAAACACGCAGAAATGGCAATATCCGATGGAGGCAATTCGCGAAATAGTGATCAACATGATTATTCACCGTGATTACCGTTCTTCATCCGATTCTATTGTGAAAATATTTGACAACAAAATTGAATTTTACAATCCGGGGCATTTGCCCGAAGATATTACGATAAACAATTTACTTTCAGGAGATTATAAGTCTAATCCGCGTAATAAACTGATAGCCGATGTGTGTAAAGACATGCATCTGATTGAAAAGTACGGTTCCGGCATTGGCAGAATACGCGGTTATTTTAAAGAGGAAGGTTTACCAGATCCCGATTTTCGCAATATTTCAGACGGGTTTCAGGTAACAGTATTTGATGAGGCTGTAAATAAGGTTAACGATGTCGTTGAATATTTGACTTCTGAGAAAAGTAAGGAGAAAAGTAAGGAGAAAAGTAAGGAGAAAATTCTTAGGGAAATAAACTTGAATCCGAATATCTCAACAAATGAATTAGCCGAAAAAACAGGATTAAGTGTAAGCGGCATAGAAAAAAATATCAAAGAGCTAAAACAAAAAGGGCTTATCCGTCGTATCGGCTCCCCCAAAGGCGGCCACTGGGAAATTAGTGGAGAGTGAACTGCTTTCTATTATAATATATAAAATTATTATATTCACCACAAATGAATGGTATAATAGATAAAATACTCGAATCCCGAATGATCATCTTGTTGGTGACGTTCGGCCTTGCCAAAGGCGGTCACTGGAAAATCACCGGCTAAATCGGAGAAACCAAACCTGTCAAGTCAGAAAAATCGAATAAATGACAAAAGAAGAACTACTTGCTAAATTGACTAATATCGAATGGGATGACTTTGAGGTTAAAGAGACTCAAAGAGAGTTGCCCAAGACAATCTGGGAGACGGTCAGTGCTTTTGCCAATACGGTTGGTGGCTGGATTGTACTTGGGGTACGCCAGACCGGTCAAATCTTTGAGGTTACCGGTATGAAGAATGCCGAAAAGATAGAGCAGGATTTCTATGCCGTCATTCGGGGAAGACAAAAGTTTAATGTCTCCGTTGATGCTCAGATAGAAAAGTTTGATATTGAAGGAAAATGTGTGTTTGCCGTTCATATACCGGCATCGGAACAAAAGCCGGTCTATTTCAACACTCCGCAAAACACCTTCATTCGGACAGGAAGCGGAGATCAGCGGGCAAGCGAGTATGAGCGGAATGCCATGTTCCGGAATAAGAGTTATGGCTTGATGTCCGATAAAGTCGTGCCGGATACCTCTTTCGAGGATCTAAACAAAGATTCATTCAATAGCTATCGACGGTTTCTTAGAGACTACAATCCGACTCTCAAATACAACGAGATGAACGATGCCGAGTTCTGCAAAAGATTACGCATAACCAATGGAAAAGAGCTTACTAACGGCGGTTTGCTGATGTTTGGCGGGGAAGTGGCCATAGCAAAACATTTTTCCGATTTCAGAATCGATTTTTTGGAAATACCGGGGACTTCTTACGCCAATGCTAAGGCACGCTACACCTTCCGTATTCCTGAACTGGAGAATATTTGGGAATACTATTTGGCCTTGATTCAACGTCTTCGCTTGTATGCCGATAATGAGCTGCGTTCTATTAACAGCCTTGGAGCAGCCATAGATGACACCTCCCAACTGGATGCCTTGCGCGAAGCATTGGTCAACATGTTGATGCACGCCGATTACTTCAGTCCGATGAAGTCACGTATCCGGGTGTTTGATGACCGGATAGAGTTTGAAAATGCAGGAGGCTTTCCCCGCACCATTCAAGAATTGCTCAACGCTGACATAACTATACCACGTAATCCTGTCATTGCCAAACTATTCCGTTGTGCAAGGCTGAGTGAGACAGCAGGTTATGGCTTTGACAAAATGTTACTCTGGCAGAAAAAAGGAGGACTGAAAGTGCACTTCTTTGATGACAAACAAGACATGTCAAAGGTAGTTTTTGAGCGGATATCTGTAACTGTCGTAGAAAACACCCTAAAGGGGACAGAAAAGGGGACAGAAAAGGGGACAGAAAAGCTCTCAGAAAATCAACAGGCTATATTGAAAAATGTCGCATTGAACTCCCGTATAACCATTGATGAATTATCGAGCACCGTTGGTATCGCAACGAGTAAGATTAAAGAAAACATCTCAAAACTCAAGGCGAAAGGTTTGATTAAGCGTATAGGTCCAGCAAAAGGCGGGCACTGGGAGATTAGTGAAAAGGGAAAAGGGAATAGTGAAAAGTGAACTTCTTTCTATTATAATATATAAAATTATTATATTCACCACATATGAATGGTATAATAGATAAAATACTCGAATCCCGAATGATCATTTTGTTGGTGACGTTCGGCCCAACCAAAGGCGGAACCATGAAATAGTGCTACTTAAGAGAAACATTTTCTTATGAAAAATGCTATTTATAAAAAACATTTTTGCATCTTTGCAGGAAAAGAACTTTTATGGAAGGTTTGGTAAAAATTTACCTGCGATTGTTGCAGGAAACGGATGCAAAAATGTTTCGATACCTCTATAGGAACATTGATTGGGATGAGCATTGCATTGCCATTATTGGGGCGAAGGGTGTTGGAAAAACCACGATGTTGCTTCAACATATTAAAACAACATTCGCCAATAAAGACGAGGCACTTTTTGCGAGTTTGGACAATACATGGTTTGCCAATCATACTATTTTTGATTTGGCCGATGAGTTCTATATGAATGGTGGAACGCACTTATTTTTAGACGAAATTCACCACTACCCCAATTGGGCAATAGAAATCAAAAACATTTACGACAGCTTTCCAAAACTAAAAATCGTATTTACAGGCTCGTCGCTTTTGCAAATTTATAAATCAACGGCAGATTTATCGCGAAGGGTTGTTTATGAAACGCTGGAAGGACTGTCGTTTAGAGAATTTTTAAAGTTTGAAAATATCGGTGATTTTCCTGTTTTTCCGTTAGAAGAAATTGTCGAAAATCATCAGAATATAGCAATGCAGATTACAAATGACATAAAAATAATGCCGTTGTTCAAAAAATATCTGAGAAACGGCTATTATTTGTTTTACAAAGAAGGAGTGAAGAAATACGAAACCAAATTGCAAGAAGCGATAAATAATGTAATTGACGTTGATATTCCGGCTGTCGAGAATATTGAATTTGCTTCACGGCATAAATTGAAAAAGTTGTTGGCGGTACTTTCCACATTAGTCCCCTACACGCCAAACATTAAAGAGTTGAGTGATGCGATTGATACGAATAGAAATCTTACTGTCAAATATTTATCGTTACTTGCTAATGCAAAATTGCTAAATCTCGTATCTTTTAAGAACAAAACTATAGGAGATTTGACAAAGCCCGATAAAGTGTTGCTCGACAATACAAATTTGTCGTATATTTTTGGTGAAAACGCAAATATCGGAAGTGCAAGAGAAACCTTTTTTGTCAATCAGTTGAATGCTGTCTCTAAAGTTTCGTTAGCAAATCAGGGCGATTTTGTTGTGGATAAATATACTTTTGAAGTGGGAGGAAAACGAAAAACTTTTGACCAGATAAAAGATGTTCCAAACAGTTTTGTGGTTTCCGATGATCTCGAAGTTGGGCACAAAAACAAAATTCCGCTTTGGCTATTCGGAATGATGTATTAAGTACGTGTCCGACCGGTCGGTGAAAAATTAACTGAAAGAGTGAAAAGTGAACAACTAAAAGTGAATAGTGAAAAGTAAATAGTATTTTCAATAAATATAACATGAAGATTGATTATTCAGATATTGGGTTCAGAAATGATGGCAAGTTGAAGCTGTTGATCATTGTGGGTACCAGACCGGAGATTATACGTCTCTCTGCGGTTATCAACAAGTGCCGCCAATAAACAGGAGTGGTCAATAAAATGGTGTGGCGGTTGAAAAATGACAAGAAATAATGAGTAGGATATCCGATATATTGGCAGAAACCACCATATATGAATTCAAGCAAGTGGTAGAACGCAGCAAACCTAAAAGTTGGCTTAAGAGCGTAAGTGCCTTTGCCAACAGTTCTGGCGGTGCGTTATTTTTCGGAATAGACAATAACGGGCATTTAACAGGGTTGGATAACATTCAATCCGACGCTGAATATATCAGCGAACAGATTAAAGTCAGGCTCGATCCCATTCCTGATTTCGAACTGTCAGCCCACACAGAAGATGGCAAACCTCTTTTGAAATTGAAAGTACAGACTGGAGTA
>JBDKRJ010000033.1:0-4841 GCA_039683455.1 Rikenellaceae bacterium
TGCCCCACTTGAGATTTACCATTGGAACTTCCCACTTACTACCAATTACAATTCCTATGAAGAACAGGAGCACAACAACAATTGGCAGTATCCAATGAAGCCGTTTGTTGCCATTTACGGACAGGGCAGAATACTTACATTCAGCAATACAGTCACAACACATTGTACGGGGGACGTAGCATACAAAGCCAACATGGCACATATATCTGGCAAACTGCGAGAGGATCGACCACTTGTCATATAGGGTGCGTTCCGTTTCATTCACCTTTCCTTTTCTCCATTTCAAGACCAAGTCTTTCGTTATCATTGGCTCTGTAACTTCTTCTTTTTGAAAAAACAGGTCGAACTCTTTTAAAACATAATGCATGTTTGATGCCTTGTATCCCATTGCGTCCTTCATCCTTTGGAAGTCTTCAAAGTGGGGGGCAAATACACTGGAATATGTATAATTACTCATAGAACACACCTTCCTT
The DNA here is from genome assembly GCA_039683455.1 of Rikenellaceae bacterium. Classification (GTDB taxonomy): domain Bacteria; phylum Bacteroidota; class Bacteroidia; order Bacteroidales; family UBA932; genus Bact-08. Next base: position 474 of record JBDKRJ010000033.1, read on the forward strand.
TTGTTCATAGAATGACGAAGCGACCATGGGCACTTCCAATGCACACTTCCTAAGATTAGTCGTATCTATCCTTAGATATTCCATTGTGGTGTCAATGCTTTCATGTCCTAATGCACTTGAGATTATAGGTAAGGACACACCGTTCCTTAAGAGATTGCTGGCAAGGGAATGACGCATCGAATGAGGTCCGAACTTTCTGCCTGTCAGATCTATGCCAGATTCATGCATTATCCTGGATATGACACCATTCAAGCCGATTCTATTCATTGGGCGGTATGGTGCACATGCCGTAAGGAAAATATTTGAAAGGTCTGATGTCGGCCTTGCATATCTTAAGTAGTTGACGATAGCTTCTCCGACTTCCCTTAAGAGGGGAAGTTCGACAGGATTGCCCGTTTTAGCCTGTCTCAATATTATCCTATTTGTGTCCCAATCAATATTGTCAAATGAAAGGTTTGCGATATCAGACACCCTTAGTCCCAATCTTGATGCAAGAACCAGGATTGCATAATCACGCTTTCCGACTTTGCTTGATTGTTCTATAGATTGCTCAATTTTATGGATTTCCTCTGCATCGTATACTGAGGGTAGCTTTTCATGGCTCGGAAAATTGTTCCGCTCAACGACATAGCTGAGATTATCCATTGTATAGCCTTTCTCATATAGAAAACGGGTAAACAGTTTAATTGTGTAGTAGTGATGGTCCTTGGCAACAGGAGTAGAATCCACGAAGTCCAATATGTCCCGTTCCGATATGTCGCTTACCTTATGTTTGTTCTTGAGCGCCAATCCTGCAATGAAATAGCTGAGCATCCTGCGATGATTAAGGATTGTCAGCTCATTTCTGCGCAAAACACGCATGTTCTCAAGATATTCTGTGGCCACGACTCCTATCTTACCAGGAAGGGGATGTTCAACAAGAGATACGATCCTTTTCCTGATAGTTCCTGTTTCTAAATATTCGGAAAGGATATGGATGCTGCGTAACCTTCCTCGTTTTGTAGATGGCGCTGAGTCCTTTGCGGCATATTTCAGATACTCCTCACCAATGGCTGCAGAATAATCCGTCAAGCCTTTTTCTTGCATAAATTGGATTATCCCATCACGCCACCGTTGTTGATGACTTCTGATGCAGGCATCCAAATAACCCATATTGTGAAGTTGCTCTGAGCATTCTTCAACAAGGGTAATTACATCTTTTGATTTGTTATTCATATTACTTTAACTGATAATTGGTTATCATGTCAAGGTAATGAATATTATCAAAAGAATATTATCAAAAGAAGTATTGAAATCTAGATATTTATGATAGAATATAGGAGTTAACTTTGGATAATCTTTTACTTTGGATAATCTTTTACTTTGGATAAGAAAATCTGTTAACCAAGTGGAAGCACTTACTCAGTGAGGTCCCTCCTTTTTATGAGAGGTGTGGTGCAAATTCAGAGGCAAACAACGCCCTAAGAACCATAGTCACCCACCAGTCTTTCTCGATGGAAGCTTTATCCAACTTAATTGAGTCTGTAAGTTGCTCTAATATTTTTAATCTATCTTATTGAGATAATTCTGACCAATTCATATTATTAAAGTATTGAAAGTATAATTTTTCTGATCCACATAGTAGTTCGACTGCACGTGTTTCTGGTAATTTCTTCCAGTCCTTTTCTGTAAGCTCCTTGCCAGTTGAATAATATTTCTGTACGCGTTTATGAATTACCTAGACCTTCACCGGATACAAACCATTGATTTTGGGCCTGCGAGTGTCTAAAATCGTCAGCACCGTGATTCCATCTCAGGGGGTCGTTGGTTCAAGCCCAACTGGGCTCATTCGTTTATTAGCATACAACTTTACAAAAGGCAACGGCTTTATTGGATAGGTTGCTCTTTAAATGTCAGGTAATATCTCTTGAGGTAAAAGCTATAGACTTATTAACAGAAAATCAATTTTTAACCAGGAAAACTTATAATTTATTACTTTTGCTATGAACAACTGGAGCATACTTATTTACCGATTACACTAAAGAATGATACTAATATTAAAAACAGGAAGTACCTTAGCAAATATAAGAGCTACTAAGGGAGACTTTGAGGACTGGATTAAAGAGAAAATGCAACTAAATGAATTTGAATATCATGTTCATTCAGTGGAAAATTATAAAACTCTTCCACCAGAGCAACATTATTCAGGAATTATTATTACAGGCTCACCTTTAATGGTTACTGACATTAAATTGGAAGATAATAATATGTGTAATTGGCTGCTTGATAAACAGAGAAGTGGAACACCAATTTTGGGAATCTGTTTTGGTCATCAATTACTAAGCATTCTCAATGGCGGATCAGTTGAATACAACTTTTCTGGAACTAAAATTGGATCTACAAAAACATATTTAACAATGGCCGGTCAGCAAGATAAGCTTCTCGGGGCATTACCTCTTGTTTTTGAAGTATATAAAACTCATAAACAAAGTGTGTCCACACTGCCTGAATCTGTAGAAATTCTTGCTACTAATAACTCTGGAATAATTGATGCTATTAAGTTCAATGCTAATACATGGGGAGTTCAGTTCCATCCAGAATTTGATGCAAACATCACAAAATTATATATTCAAGAAAAATACAATGAGTTAAGTGCTGAAGGATTAGATGTTCAAGAATTATTAAAGAATGTTGTAAATGTAGATTATGGAGACAGAATATTAAAACGATTCAAAGAAATAGTAGACAATGCCAATAAAGGACTTTAAACTTGCTGCAGCATATATTAATCCAATTTTCTAACCCTTAATTCGCATTAATACCTAATAAAAATAAACGAAAACGCCTCCTCTCTCCCCGCTTTTAGAGCGTTAAGCAATTCCTCATTATTCAAGAAATTTTCAGTAACTTTATTTTCAAGCATCTGTCAGATTATTAAAATTCCTTTAATAGCCAACGCTTCGTACAAAGATAACAATCAATTTCTATTTGCGATTTTTGTTACCAGACTTAACTTTTTAACTATGCTACCCCAAAAATACAACATTAAAGTAATGATAACTGCTCCCACCAGATTAATAATCAGCCCGGTTATGGCCATCTGACCCACACTTATCCGGGATGTTCCAAAGTGGTATCTACCATAAAACGTCTTATGGAGCTGGGACTTTGCAATGGTGTACTTGCTTATCCTCGCTTTACTTTCCTTATTGCAGATTCAATAAAATTATTTATATTTGCTACAAGATTTGCTCTGTGCTTCGTTTCCGCCTCCAATGTAATTGGGCCATTGGGTTGAGATAAAGTCCAGAGCTTTTTCTTTGTTAATCCATCGCAATAGATTATCCTCACTATTAATTCAGTCCAATACCCCATCTTTATTATTTTTCGGATATACGCTCTTTACGCTATTAACTTCTACGTCAATTCTTCTGTTGTCATAATTAGCCCTAACTCTCATTACTACAGCTGTAAACGTCTACTTCAAAGATACATAATGAAAGCGAATCACAACAACTTCCAAATGAAAAAACAACATGAAAAATTCACTAAAACCAGCTTTGCAAGTAGAAAATCAACCAGGTAAACAACTATGCCTGTTCTAATCTTATATCGAACTCACGTTAAATTAAGCGATTTCAAATGTAATTGTTTCATCTGATGTTGTATAGCTTCGTTTTAGCAACTTCTCCAATCTCTGTGGCTTTGCGGATAATTTTGTCGAGATCCTTGATTATCAGCGGCACACAATCAAATGCTGCTACTGAGTCGATATTGATAAAATATTTATCGATCATTTTTATCAACTCTCCGTCGAGGTCTTTTTTAGTATTATCCTTATCCAACAGAATTCTCATTATAGAAAGTTTTGACCGGATTAATAATTTTATCTCGGTTTTAGCATCGCAAAACTCATCCGGAGCAGGTTTTCTTAAAGAGCATATCCTGCTGTGAAGAGAGGATAGCTCTCCGATAAGATTTATAAATGTGTTAAACCAGTCCTTGTTTGCGGAATGTAACATCTGACTTGAAGTAGTCTTTTTTACAAGACAAAAGTTAAGTACAAGGGAAATAACAGCAATTGATGCCGTAATAATTTGAATTATAGTATCTGCTTCCATGATCGTTAGAATTTAAAACCTATAGATATACCGGCTCTTAGCCCAGCCCAAGAACCGTCAAATATCATTGCAGCCCTGTTTGAACTAACCTCCACTTTTTTGTCTATCATTGGAATATCAACATCCTCCATTTTATTCCGGAGTTCAATCTGTTCCAGCTCGGTAAGAGCCGGATCCGGAATACCGGTAAGGTCACCGGAACTTACCCCGAAATGCGGGCCTAAGATCCACCAATCCAGACATATATGCTTACTTAATGCCCATTGAG
>JBDKRJ010000034.1:0-6856 GCA_039683455.1 Rikenellaceae bacterium
AGGGTTTTTACAAAATTAGAATAAAAAAATCAATAGTGTAAATAAAAAAAAACACATAAAGTACATCTTACAGTACGATATGTGCTTTTTTTGATATAAATTGGGTTATTTATTTTACTTCCTCGAAGTCTACATCGGTCACCTCTTTATCTGAACCGTTGTTTCCGGATCCGTTACCTGAGCCGTTGTCCGAAGATGATCCAGCCTCTGTTCCGGCAGAAGGGCCACTTTGAGCAGCTTTGGCCATATCTTCAGAAGCAGCGTGCCATGCAGCATTCATTTTCTCCATTGCTTTGTCTATAGCAGAAACATCATTGGATTTGTGAGCCTCTTTAAGAGCAGAGAGTGCACTTTCGATTGCACTTTTCTTATCGGCAGGAATCTTGTCTCCGTACTCTTTAAGGTTTTTCTCACTCTGGAATATCATTCCATCTGCAGCATTAATTTTATCCACTCGCTCTCTTTCTGCTTTATCGGCAGCTTCGTTAACCTTGGCTTCGTCACGCATCCTCTTGATTTCGGCTTCGGTTAACCCGCTTGATGCTTCAATTCTGATCTTTTGCTCCTTGCCTGTTCCTTTGTCTTTTGCTGATACGTGGAGAATACCGTTTGCATCAATATCAAATGTTACCTCAATTTGAGGAATGCCTCTTGGTGCAGGGACAATTCCATCCAGATGGAATCTGCCTATGGTCTTATTATCTTTGGCCATAGGTCTCTCTCCTTGTAAAATATGGATTTCTACAGATGGCTGATTATCGCTCGCAGTACTGAATACTTCTGATTTACGTGTAGGTATTGTAGTATTTGACTCAATCAGTTTTGTCATTACAGAACCAAATGTTTCGATACCAAGTGAAAGTGGAGTAACATCCAAAAGAAGCACATCCTTTACATCACCAGCAAGCACACCACCCTGAATAGCTGCTCCTACTGCAACAACCTCGTCGGGATTTACGCCTTTACTCGGGGTTCTGCCAAAGAACCTCTCAACAATCTGTTGGATTGCAGGAATACGGGTTGAACCACCTACCAAAAGTACTTCGTCTATATCGCTGGCTTTGTAATTTGCATCGCTCAAAGCTTTGCGGCATGGCTCAACGGTTTTCTGAATCAATGAGTCACAGATTTGCTCAAACTTTGCACGGGTAAGAGTTTTTACCAGATGTTTTGGAACTCCGTCAACTGGCATTATATAAGGCAGATTAATCTCTGTTGATGTCTGATTTGAAAGCTCAATTTTTGCTTTTTCCCCTGCCTCTTTCAATCTTTGAAGAGCCATAGGGTCTTTTCTTAAGTCAAGACCGCTGTTTTCGTTTTTGAACTCCTCTGCCAGCCAGTCAATAATTTTCTGGTCAAAGTCGTCACCGCCAAGGTGAGTATCACCATTAGTAGATTTAACTTCAAATACTCCTTCTCCAAGTTCAAGAATTGATATATCGAACGTACCGCCTCCAAGGTCGAATACAGCAACTTTCATATCTTTGTGCTGCTTGTCCAGACCATAAGCTAATGCGGCAGCTGTAGGCTCATTGATAATTCTTTTAACATTAAGTCCGGCAATTTCACCGGCCTCTTTGGTGGCTTGTCTTTGAGAATCGCTAAAGTAAGCGGGAACGGTAATAACTGCCTCAGTAACCTCTTGTCCAAGATAATCCTCGGCTGTCTTTTTCATCTTCTGAAGAATCATTGCAGATATCTCCTGGGGAGTATACTGACGGCCGTCTATGCTTACTCTTGATGTGTTGTTTTCTCCTTTTTCAACTTTATAAGGTACACGTTTAACCTCCATTTGTACACGGTCGAAAGATTCTCCCATAAATCTCTTTATAGAGTAGATTGTTCTTGTTGGATTAGTGATCGCCTGTCTCTTTGCAGGATCTCCGATTTTTCTTTCTCCGTTGTCTGCAAAAGCAACAACAGAAGGTGTTGTCCTCTTGCCCTCGCTGTTTATGATGACAGCAGGTTCGTTTCCCTCCATCACAGCAACACAGGAGTTAGTAGTTCCAAGGTCAATTCCAATAATTTTTCCCATAATATTGATAAAATTTTAATTGTTTTCTTTTATTTTGTTCTTAGATACAACTAACATTGTGCCAAATGGAAAAACTGACAAGGTGGCAGATGTGTCGTTTGAATTATTTAGTTAGCTTTGTGACTCCAAAAGATTAGAATTATTTAATGTTTTCAGAAATGTCTATAGAGGGGAAAAAACGTATCATCACAACTCAAAGATTACTTGAGATGAAGCAAAGAGGCGAGAAAATCGCCATGTTGACCGCATACGATTATACATCAGCCAAAATCATAGATGAAGCTGGGATAGATATTATACTGGTTGGAGATTCTGCCGCAAATGTAATGGCAGGACATGAAACTACTCTTCCAATAACCCTTGATCAGATGATCTATCACGCTCAAAGTGTTGTAAAAGCTGTAAAGAATCCTATGGTTGTTGTGGATATGCCTTTTGGAGCATATCAGGGCAACTCTAAACAAGCTGTTTTTAGTGCCATTCGTATTATGAAGGAGTCAGAGGCAGATGCTGTAAAAGTGGAGGGAGGGCTGGAGATAATTGAATCTGTCAGCCGGATTCTATCGACAGGTATCCCTGTAATGGGACATCTTGGTTTAACTCCTCAATCAATTCATAAGTTTGGAACATACAGTGTAAGAGCAAATGAAGAGGCGGAGGCTAACAAGCTAATAGAGGATGCTCTTGCTTTGGAAGAAGCGGGTTGTTTTGCCATTGTTCTTGAAAAAATTCCGGCATCACTAGGTACTAAGGTAGCAGAAATATTAAAAATTCCTGTAATAGGAATTGGTGCCGGCAATGGAGTAGATGGCCAGGTTTTGGTTATGCACGATATGCTTGGGCTAACGCAGGAGTTTTCTCCAAGATTTCTGAGACGTTATCATAATCTTCATGATGAGATGCTTAAAGCTGTCAAAAACTACATCAGCGACATAAGAAACTGTAAATTCCCCAATGATCAGGAACAATATTAATATGGAGATACTCTATGAAGATAATCATCTGGTTGTTGTTAATAAGAGAGCAGGCGAAATTGTTCAGGGCGACAAAACAGGTGATGAACCTCTTAGTGAAAAGATCTCCCTATATATAGCAGAAAGAGATAACAAGCAGGGTGTTGCATTCATTGGAGTGCCACACAGGCTTGACAGGCCTGTAAGTGGCATTGCTGTTTTTGCAAAAACATCCAAAGCACTTGAAAGAATGAATGAGATGTTCAGAAACGGTGATATAGAAAAAAAGTATTGGGCAATTGTTGCCAATAAGCCGGAACACCCTGTTGCGGAACTTAAACATTATTTAGTAAAAAACGAAAAACAAAATAAATCCTATGCTAACTTGCTTCCAAAAAAAGATGCAAAAGAGGCAAGATTACGCTATAAACTTTTGGCAAGCAGTGATCGTTACCACCTTCTGGAGGTTGAACTGCTGACGGGAAGACACCATCAGATCAGATGTCAGCTTTCTGAGATAGGTTGTCCGATTAAAGGCGATCTTAAATACGGCGCCCCAAGGTCAAATCCGGATGGTAGCATCTCTCTCCATGCCAGAAGTATCAAGTTTTTACACCCTGTAAAAAAAACAGAGATTTTAATATTGGCTCCTCCTCCTGAGGATCCATTGTGGAATTCTTTTATTAAAATTCTCTGATACCACATGAGGGTTGGATGATTAGACGGACTATCTATCAAAAATGAATACAGGAAATTATGCCTTAAGGAAAGAAAAGTCTTTACCGTCGGCTTCACCTTCGCGAATCTGAGTGGAGGAGACATCAATATATGGAGCATCAATAAGTCGGGTTCCGTATCTCTTACACAAGTCTGCACCATCGAATCCGCTTCGTGGGTAAACCCATACTTCATACTCTTTGAGAATATTCTCCCATTGCCTCCACTGCTCTATTATTGCCAGATTGTCTGCACCAATTATTAGTACGAATTGATTCTGTGGTTCCAGAGTGCTGAAACTTCTTAATGTGGTGATTGTGTATAACGGCGGCGCAAGAGAGAATTCAATGTCAGAGACAATAACTTTAACTCCCAGTAACGAAGCAGACATTCTTACATGCTCGAGCCTTTCATAACAGTTCTGGTTTTGAGATGAATTTTTTAGAGGATTCTGAGGGCTCACTACCAGTCTTACCTGATCTATCTCATCTCTCTCTAAGAGGTACTTACATATGGCTATATGACCTGTATGCAATGGGTTAAAAGATCCGAAAAAGAGAGCAACGCGCATTTTCTTTGGTTATAATAATTTATAATTTTTCCGAATAAAATCTCTCTACAAGCTGTTCAGCTTCAAGAAGACAGTTGTCGAGATTTTCGTTTATCAAAACCTTGTCAAAATATTTTGCATAAGAGAGCTCCTCTTTTGCTTTTGCTACCCTGTTTTCTATGACTTCAGATGTTTCGGTTCCCCGTGTTATCAATCTCTCCCGAAGAATCTGTGTTGATGGAGGCTGAACGAAAACAGCCAGTGCATTTTTTCCGTACAATTTTTTAAGGTTAACTCCACCTTTAACATCAATGTCAAAAACAATTATTTTGCCTTCTGACCATATGCGGTCAACTTCACTTTTAAGGGTCCCGTAGAAAAATCCTGTGTAAACCTCTTCGTATTCAATAAATTCATCTGCTTCAATCCTCTTTTTGAAATCTTCCTTGCTCAGGAAAAAGTACTCACGGCCATTTACCTCTTCTCCTCTGGGCAAACGGGAAGTGGCGGAAATTGAAAAATCCAGAAACGAATATTTTTTCAACAGATGGCGGACTACAGTTGTCTTTCCGGCTCCTGAAGGTGCTGAAAAGATAAGAACTTTGTTCTCCTTTGCTTTATTTGGACTGTTACTTCTCATATTGATCTCTTTCACTGTTTACTTTTGACAAGTCAATTAGAAAGCTGGCAATTTTTTCTGTACAGCATTTCAAAAAGCGTTCTCCATTTTCCGGAGTTGCTGCCTTGGGATTTCCGACGCCCGTATCCTCAGTAATATAAATCCATCTGCGAGGAGTCCATGCCCACTTTTCTCTGAAACCATCTATTGCAAATTCTTTCTCTTTGCCATCACCTGCCTCCTCAAGTGGAAGGACCAGATCAGGGGCAATAAATTGCATACAAGATGTCTCAAGCTCACCAGCATGATCACCTGCCTCTTGAAAAAAGCCCTCAGGTTTACAGGCAACCCACCAGTTGATTGCACTCATCAGAATATGAGGGTATTCAAGAGAAAGCTCCCTTATTATGGGAACGAATGCATTCCCTCCGTGAGCATTAAGAATAACCAGCTTCTTGATGCCATGCTTGTCCAGAACCTCAAGAATATCTTGCACTATAGCCATTTGTGTGGATGGTCTCATATTCATACAGAGTTTAACGTCCATCTGTCCAGTGTTTACGCCGTATGCTATTGCCGGTAAAACTATACATCCGGCCCTGTTTTCATTGGCAATCTCTGCTGCATCTGCAGCAACTTTTTCTGATAAAATTGTATCCGTTCCGTATGGGAGATGATAATTGTGGGCTTCTGTAGCTCCCCATGGTAATATCGCTATATTAAACTCCTCATCTTTAACTCTTTTCCAGTTAGTCTTCTGTAGTACATGTGGTTTCATAATTCCAAATTTGACAACAAAGTTAGATTTTTATGTTAACTTTGCCGCAAAAAGGTTTAATAATAAATTTAAGATATTATGATTTCATACAAAGAATTAGGCTTGGTAAATTCAAAAGAGCTATTTGCCAAAGCAGTAAAAGGCGGATACGCAATACCTGCTTTTAACTTTAACAATATGGAGCAGATGCAGGCTATCATATCTGCATGTGTAGAAACGAAATCTCCGGTTATTCTTCAGGTTTCAAGTGGAGCGAGAAAATATGCCAATCAGACCCTGTTGCGTTATATGGCGCAAGGAGCTGTAGAATATGCAAAAGAACTTGGTGCAAATATTCCAATAGTACTTCACCTTGATCATGGTGATACATTTGAACTCTGTAAATCCTGTATAGATATGGGCTTCTCTTCAGTAATGATAGACGGATCTCATCTTCCTTTTGAAAAGAATATAGAACTTACAAAACAAGTAGTTGAATACGCTCATAAGCATGATGTTACCGTTGAAGGTGAACTGGGAGTGCTTGCTGGTGTTGAGGATGAGGTTTCTGCAGAACATCATACATACACACAACCGGAAGAGGTTGAAGAATTTGTAAAGAAGACAGGTGTAGATTCACTTGCAATTTCGATTGGAACTTCTCATGGTGCCTTCAAATTTAAACCTGGACAAAAACCGGAGATCCGACTTGATATTCTAAAAGAGATCGAAGTAAGAATACCTGGATTTCCAATTGTACTGCATGGCTCATCGAGCGTTCCGCAGGAGATCGTTGCAGAAATTAACAAGTATGGTGGCAAGTTGAAAGATTCAATCGGGATTCCTGAAGACCAGCTTCGTAAGGCTGCTGCAAGCGCAGTATGTAAGATTAACATCGACTCAGATGGCCGTCTTGCGATGACAGGAGCAATAAGAAAAGTATTTGCGGAGAAACCAGAAGAGTTTGATCCTCGTAAATATCTTGGACCTGCACGTGATGCACTTAAAGCTCTTTACATACATAAGATTATTAGTGTTTTAGGTAGTAATGATAAAATGTGATCTGTTATTGATTTCAAGTATAAAATTTTATTGAACGAGGCTGTCTAAAAAGTATTAGGCAGCTTCTTTTCATTTAATTCCACCCAAAGTGATTGCACCAGGCTATTTCGAAAAGAGTGTTGCCAATCTTAATTTTTAAAAGCAAAAGCTGACTCACCCTTTC